>JBMNIG010000001.1:0-87609 GCA_050950785.1 Eubacteriales bacterium
GGATTCATTATCCTTTCGCCTGGAGAAGCGGAAGGAGTTGCAAAACGCTTCTTCGATATAGGTTACAATACTTTTGTGCTTGTATATACAAATAACGTCACCCTCGACAAACCAATGATCCATCAGGCGCTGAGAGATGCTTCAAGAGCGGTCCAGATAATCCGAAAGAATAGTGCCGAGTTGCATGTGCATCCAAACAAAATCGCGGGCTGCGGTTTCTCCGGCGGTGGACATATGATAGGCAGCTTAGCGGTATTGCATGAACTGCCATACCTTCACACCGACGATGAGTACAAAGGAATATCGAACCGTCTGGATGCGGCTATTCTGAATTATGCGCTAATTACCGGAGGGAAATATACCGCTCCGGGACTTGGATATTCCACTTTGCTTGGACCGGATGCCACGCAGGAGGAAATCGACGCCCACTCACTTGAACTTCAGGTCAACGAGAATACTGTCCCCATGTTTATTGTACACGGGACCGCAGACGACCTGGTCCCTGTCCAGAATGCAGATCTTCTTGCCCGTGCATGCTCTGACCATAATGTCCCCCATGAAGTCCACATTTTCCTGGGATGTCCACACGGATTTCAGTCGCCGGACTCCCGACTGAGGGCGCGATGTCATCATTGTATGTATATGAACAACTGTATCACACCATAAACGCTATGAGTGACGATGAGTTTGCCGGGTATGCCAACTTACTCAGCCCATTGCGCAAGAATATGGAATATGACGAGTTTGCACAGGTCGTATTCAGAGAAGTTATGGAAAACTCTGGTTTACCGTTTGAAGATAGACCTTGATGCAGTCAGGGAAAAAATGAAGAGCGGTATGGTTGAAGATTACACAGCCAAGTTGAATAAATCGGCAAGTTTGTGGTGGGAGATGGCACAGAACTGGCTTGAAACGATCCTCGGCTAATGATTTTATGTGTTGTGACGATTTGGCCGAAATGTTCAGTTTTTGATTATTCACTGTAAGAAAACTAAATGAACGGTACAATTATATTTACCATTCAATTATATTGAGGTGTAATAATGAGCAAGTTTCCATTGAGCGCTGGTGCTGTCAGGGGCGATATAACGCCCGGTGAAAATATCTTACCGATTCCTTATTTCCTTTCGATTGAAATGAACCGTGTTGAAGACCCTATTTATGTCCGTGTCCTCGATATTGACGACGGTCAGCACAGGGCACTGTTCATAACTTTCGATTTGCTTATAGTCCCAAACCCGGATGAAACGATGAAATTCATATGTGACTTAACAGGACTCAGTAAAGAATATATATTCATGTCCGCCACTCACACCATGAAGTACCGCTTTTAGGGTTCATCGGGCAACAAAACAGGGGAAAAATGAAAAGCTTGAACTTTGGTATTCCGAGATCCTGAACACGCTCAAAGAAACCATAAAGCGTGCGGAAGCGGCAAAAAGACCCGCAAGGATAGGATACGGCACCGGAAAATCATATATAAATGTAAACCGTGATGTTGTGATCGATGGAAAAGCGACTATTGGAAGCAACTTTGAGCGTCCAAGCGACAAGACACTCGCCCTTGTAAGAATAGAGGATGAAGCCGGGATCCAATAGCTTTTATAGTCAACTATGCAGTGCACGCCGTTGTTATGAACGGATGCCTTGTTGACGGTTCGATCGGAGTGTGCGGCGATTTGCCTGGAAGAACTTCGGCCATACTGGAAGGGATGTTTGAGGGAGCCGTTGCACTGTGGACCCCGGGAGCGGCCGGGGATCAAAAACCCGCGGATAATGACCCAATATGTATTCACGAAGGATAACGGGGAAAACGATTGTTGAGAACCTGGGCCAATCCGGATACATCATTTTGAAATCTCTTGCCGAAGAGCATGTCCGGGACATACTAACCGTCAGCAAATCACTTGTTTGTGATAAGTCTGAAGCTGAAATATTTGCGACCGAGCGAATCGTTCAATGCCCGGGTCGTCCTCTTGGTGATGGAGGAGCGTCTATTCCGGTCAGTTATACTCTCAGATTGCTCACAGTCGGAGACATAGCCTTCGAGGGGATATCGGCCGAAGTCGTGACGAGTATAGGAATTGCGCTCAAATCGGCTTCACCATATGAGAAACAATGATAGTAACTAACGCAAGCACTTATTATGGTTATGTTCCTGATGACTGGGGTTATGAAAACCATACTTTTGAAGCCAATGGAACTCCGGTGCAGAAGGGATATGCGCAACCAGCCTTCCTAAAAGGATTTGCGGAAATGTTCGATGAAGTGCGAAGGTTATAAAAAATAAAAACTGACTCCAAGTCATAAATTACTAAATTTACGGCTTACGGCAAGTTGCAGTTCCGGAGTCGGAACTGTAACAAAAGTGCATTGACATTCAAAGGGTTGTAAAGATTCAATGAACGATAAAATTATGCTAAGGGCAGTAATATCAATCATTCAGAAGGAGAAAGTTATGTACCAATATGAAGATGCTAAGAAAAGACTTGAGGCAGTCAAAATAGAAAATGGAGAAATAACTGCAATTGATTTTGTGCCAGCGGGCACACCCGAGTCAGTCTTAAATACTCCTCTGGGTCAATTGCCAGAGCACTGTCGTGTCTGCGTAACTTTGAAGCCATCGAGCAAATCTAATATTTTAGTTGAAGTATGGCTGCCTGTCAGTGACTGGAACGGCAACTTTCTCGGGACAGGAAATGGTGGATATGCAGGACAAATTGATAAGTTTTCACTTATGAACGGTTTGACCCGCAGATATGCCGTCGCGAATACCGACATGGGAACTGCGCCCGATCCGGACAATCTGATTGGAGAACCTGAAAGATGGGCGGATTTCGGTCATCGGTCAACGCATTTAATGACTGTAACAGCTAAGCAGCTCATCGAAGCGTTTTATGGAAGGATGCCCAAATACTCCTATTTTAAGGGTGGCTCAACTGGGGGACAGCAGGCTTTGATGGAAGCTCAGCGATACCCGGAGGACTACGATGGGATTCTCGCAGCAGCTCCGGCAAACAACCGAACACATCTACACATTGCCTTTATATGGAACTGGCTGGCGCTGACGCTAAATCCGGATGCCTCAATAAACAAAAAACAGGCGGATGAAATAACAAAACTAATCGTGGAAAATTACGCAAAAGCATCCGGAGGCGCACCCGAAGACCATTTTCTTTCATATCCGGACCGCATTACGCTAGATTTTAATATCTTCAAGGAGAATGCGGGAAAGCTTGGTCTGAATACCGAGCAAATCAACGCCTTGGTTAAGAACTTTGAGGGGCCGGTGAACCCTGTAACGGGGGAGCGTATCTATTTTCCGCTAGTTGTACCAGGCAGTGAGAATTCTTCGTTGGGCTTTGCAGAGCAGAGCGATAAGGAGAAGTTTGCAAAGGATTTCTTCTATCTCTTCCGTTGGATTTTTGGCAAGGATTTTGACTTTACTACATTCGATTTTGACCGTCACGTGGACATCATCAACGAGAAGCTTGCACCAATTCTAAACGCAAACAGTACCGATTTAAGTGCGTTCAAAAAGGCAGGAGGAAAGCTCCTTATGATCCACGGAACAGCGGATCCGATTATTCCATACACTGATTCGCTGCACTATTATGAAAGAGTAATTGAGGCACAAGAAGGCCTCGATAAACACTCTGGAATTTTTCCGCTATTTCCTGATACCAGGCAATGCGCACATCTTCGGAGGACCCGGGCTTCAGGAAGTAGGCATGTTGGGGATCGTACCGGAACTTAGGGATAGAGAGCATGATGTTCTGATGGCCCTCGCTGCTTGGGTTGAAGAGGGTATTGAGCCGGACAAGCTAATGGCTGTGGCGTTTAAGGAAGGGTCCATGTTGAAGGAAATTGCCTTTGAAAGGCCTGTCTATGCGTACCCCTAAGGAAGCGGTCTATCACTCTGGTGACCCGAACAGGCCGGAGAGTTACAGCCGGGGAACCTATATCCCAAAGAATGTTTCCACACCTGCAAAAAGGTACCTTGTTTGATGAACGCATCATAACCGCCACAGGCTAAAAAACAGTACATATCAATTTCGGTCAACCATTTCCGCGGTCGCTCCATGTAATAAAGATGGCACTATTCGAGATTGTTTGAGGGATTGCTTTTAATTATAATTATAAACAGATATTGTCAACGCTACTAAAGCCAAAAATTCTCATTGACATGTATTAACCACTGATCTCAACCGCGGAAAACGCACAAGTAGACAGCATTAGCCCCCGTCGGACTGACGGGGACTAATGCTATCACAAACGGGTATGCGGTAAACACAAGGAGTTGCGCTACCGAGGAGGCACATGCTGACAAACAGAATTTTTAGTGCCTGTGGTTCTTGCGGTATTCGAGAGGCGTGAAGCCATACGTCTCCTTGAATACGGAGTAAAAGTGGTTTGCGCTTTTGTATCCGCAATCGGCGGCGATCTGTTCCACAGTTAGTCCACTACTGGTGAGAAGTCTTGCAGCGTGCTTCATCCGCAAGTCCTTTTGAAGCTTCCCCAGCGTTGTACCAGCATATCGCTTTATAAGCCTGAATATTTGCCTTTTGCTGTATTTATACTTTTCGCACAGCTTCTCCACCGTAATATCACGGAAATTCTCCTGTATGTATGACATCATTTCAATAATGGTCTCGGAGTCGTCGGAGGCTATCATGGCCATAAACATGCTGTCAGAGTAGTATCTGAGCAGATGGAGAAACAGCAATTTGACCTGCGTGTTCAGCATCTCCCGCTGATAGGGCAACTCTGAATTCATCTCCTGCCAGATGTCGGCCAGAATATTCTCACCTACAAAATAGTCGCCCGTGCGGATTATGAAGTATGATTTCCGCTCCTCCTTCGAATAGAGGGTCTTTCCTGAAGAATTCCCCCAATATGTTTTGTGAGATGAGAAGGGACAGGAAATTTTGTTCGAAAGGTCTCTGAGCTGATGTGCATGTTGAAGATAACGTTTTCGTCACTAAAAGAATACAAGGCGTGTAGGGTTCCGGGAGGGACAATCACAACGTCTCCCTGTTGCATTTCTATCATGTCATTACCAACGTGGTGGGTACAGTTTCCCCTAACTAAAAAGACTATTTCAAAGAAGCTGTGGCTGTGACGAGCTATAGGATAATAGCGGTCGTGATATCTAACGCAAGTGTCTATACTTTCTGCAAAAAATTCGTTCCAATCGCAACAGATGTTTGGACCGCGTAGTTGCTGCCAAGCGTTCTCTAACCACCTGATGAGGACTTGCCTTTCTCAGTGTCAGATGGTGGGATTTCAGTTGCATATTCTGAATTTATGGCGCTTGTTTGAGCCAGATGTGCGGAGCAAGTTCCCATCGCATCAGGGATGCGGTAGTGCTCGTTGGGTCAGCTAGAATGTTTAAGCCTGCGGCATTCTCTCCAAGATTCTTCAATGATAGCAGGCACCATTCTTTGCAGAGTTGTTCTAAAGCGGTCAGCCTGTTTAAGTCGTCAAAATTAAATCTACCCATTACCTCACCTTCACTAAAAAATGGCACTATCTAAAATCAGGTATATTTTTCTCAGTAAGAAGATTTCTGATCTCTGGGCTTAAATAAGCCACTGAGTGTACATTATTTCTACCTCCGAAATTCTGTTCTCCACTCCTTGACCAATTTTGCTTGAAATTCGCCCTCTATCAATTCTCAGGAGTTTTGTAGTCAGCTTCTTCGGAGATAGAGATTTTGTTGCTTCTCCATAAGGCACACTCCTTAAATTCCGTGTGATACTATTATATACCTTAACTAATTTGTAAAGGTACTACATCTATCTTACCATATAAGTTTATTAATTTTATAATATATCTTGAAATAAGCTGAATTGTCATACAAATATAGAAAAATAGTCGAATATCGATAAGCATGCGACAATTGTTTTATTTATTTCCGCCGTTGATTGCGCTCATTAAGAATAGGACTTCAATAATATCACATTACGGTAATGCTAGGCAATGACGTATTACTAATAGTCAAGTCCCCAAAAAAAGTTAAACAAGAGGAGGAAGTGTAAATGGCACTTACTAAGGCTCACGAAGTAATAAAATTTAGTGATGGCGTCTGGACAATCAACGAGTTTGGCCTAAATGCAATGTTTTATATTGAGGGTACTGAGCGGGGCCTCCTTATCGATACCGGCACCGGTGTCGGCGACCTTAAAGCTGTCGTCGACGGCATCGCAACAAAACCCTATGATGTTGCAATTACGCATGGGCATGTCGATCATGCAGGCGGCGTTCGCCAATGGGATGAGGTGTGGGTGCATCCCTGCAGACTTTGAGTATGGTCGAAACACTTAGTATCGAAATGCGCAGGTTCTATGCGTGCAAATTCGCAAATTCTCCAGGATACTGAGCGTCCATTTACCGAAGCTGACATTACAAATTACGGCAGACCGCTACCGAAACTGCTTTCGCTTTCCGACGGTCAGGTTTTTGACCTTGGTGGTCGGAAAGTCTCGCTTATTCATGTGCCTGGACACACTTATGGTTCGGTGGTTTTCATTGACGACAAAAGCCGTGTCTTGTTCTCGGGAGATGCCGCAAATCCATGTTTGTTATATGCATTTACTCAAATAAGTGATACGGAATATGATTTTGCACCAATACAGACCGGCTATCGTGGACTGCTGCGTCTCAAGGAATGGGAAGGTGAGTTTGATTACAATTTTAACGGTCACATAAGTGACGGCAAACCACTTCCGGATGGTATTCTTGACGACTGCATTGCATGCATGGAAGGCATTATGGATGGCACAGTCAAAAAGGAAGTAAAGATATTTCCTCCGAAGACTGAGCTCACGGTAGCGACCTACGGACAGATTGCAATTGTGTATAAAGAAGACAACATATTCGAGAAGAAGTGATATAAATAGCTTACTCTACCTTTGCATAATTAAAAAAATTCAAAATACATAATAGAATTGAGGTAAACATATGAGAGAATCTACAAAATGCACACCGGAAGAGGCGGGAATATCCTCACGCAGATTGATCCAAATGATCATGAATCTTTCAAAGAGACGTTTAGAGCCTCGTGCCATTATCATTGCTCGTCACGGAAAGGTATTTCTGGAGGGAGCGTGGGAACCGTATTCCCTGGATAAGCCTCACCCGCTGTTTTCCTTTACAAAAAGTCTTACCTCGACCGCAATAGGATTTGCATGGCAAGAGGGGATAGTCCGGCTTGATGAGAAATTAGTTGACATTTATGCAGATATTCTGCCGGATGAAGTGTCCGAAAATCTAAGTCTTGCAACTGTCCACGACCTTTTGTGCATGGGGTGCGGACAAGAAAGCGATGCGCCCTTGAAAGGTAATATAAATTGGCAAAAGGAGTTTTTAGCACATCCGTTTAAACACAGACCGGGAACGCACTATGCTTATAACTCAGTGGGTACCACAGTATTATGTGACATAATTCTCCGCAAAACCGGGTTGAGTCTTACCGAATATCTGAAGCCACGGTTGCTCGACCCGCTTGGTATAACAAGCTTCACTTGTGCAGAATGGAGATCATCCCCGGAGTTGAATTTGGTGGTGGAGGGGGCAAAATGACCCCACACGACATGTTTGCATTCATTCAATTTTGCTTGCAAAAGGGAATGTGGGATGGCAAACAGCTCCTGAACTCTGAATGGTTTGACATGGCAAGTGCAAAGCAGATATCAAATGAAAATTTTCCTTCACCATTTATCGACCAACGCAGTGGCTACGGATATCAGTTCTGGCGCTGTGCATGGCCTGGTGCATATAGAGCTGACGGTGCCGGCGGGCAGTTTGGAGTGATTGTTCCGGATAAAGACGTCGCGGCAGTGTTTACTGAAAGCTCGATTGTGGCTATCCCGTTTCTTGAGGAGCTGTATGCTGTTCTCGATGAGATGAGCGATGAACCGCTTCCGCCCGATCCGGAGGGATATGCTGAATTAAAGACTGTGATGAAGTACGCCACCCTGGCCCGATACGGAGCTACAAAATCTGCATTTTCCTCCCTGATCAATGGAAAAACATACCGCCGCACTTATGGTCAAAGCTTTGATTTAGCTCAGAAAGCAAATCATTTATCGATATTGAAAAGTGCACCAGAAGTTGTTAACGTAGATATTTCCTTTACATTTGATGACAACGGCGGAGTATTCCGTGTAACAGAGACAGATAACAAAGCGAACAAATACTCTTTTGATATTAATATTGGTATGGATGGCAGCTTTGCGCGGACTGAATGTGATGGTGTGAACTATTACAGTATCGGCCAATGGCGTGCTTTAAATGTTTTTGAGTTGGAACTGCGTTTGCCTGAGAATAGTTTGTATTCATCGCGGTACATCTTTGTATTTAGTGGGAAAGAGCTTGTCTGCTATATAGAATCTCTCCCGGCAAACATGCTTATGTTGGATACTTCTATGCAGGCACACATCATACCTGATATTCCTGATGAGCAGAAAATAGTCTTTGAAGTGATAGATTGATACCCAGTTTAAGATGCATATATATTAAGCGTACAACAAGCACTCAACATGTACAAAAAGGAGAACACTTATGAACATTTTATGCAATCCTCTTAACATCGACTATAAATTCCAGCACATCAAATCAGGACATGCAGCATTCAGGGAGTGTGCCGATCCTACCGCAATATTGTTTAAGGGGAAGTATTACATCTTCCCGTCTATGTCGGCTGGCTTCTGGTACAGCGATGATCTTTTTAATTGGAATTTTCATGAAAACAGGAATCTTCCTATATGCGACTATGCACCGGATGTACGCCAAATAGGGGATTATTTGTACTTTTGCGCATCCCGGATGCACGAACCCAGTACATTTTATAGAACCAAAGACCCGTTCCAGGAGCAGTACGAAGTTGTTTCATCGCCGTTTCCATTTTGGGACCCCCATATGTTTCAGGATGATGACGGAAGAGTTTACTTTTACTGGGGTTGCTCAAACGAAGAGCCTATTCGTGGTGTTGAAATGGATCCGGAGACTATGCTCCCTATTTCTGATCCAGTAGACCTTGTTCAAGGCTGTCCTGAAATTCATGGGTTTGAGCGGATTTATAAGAATGGAAGACTAATAAATGATCCGCCTTTTATTGAAGGTGCCTATGTCAACAAGTATCAGGGAAAATACTATCTTCAATACTCCTGCCCGGGAACTGAATTTAATACTTATTGTGACGGAGTCTATGTTGCCGACAAACCGCTTGGTCCTTACAAGGCGCAAGAAAGCAATCCGTTTTCTCTAAAACCCGGTGGCTTTATTTGCGGTTCCGGTCATGGTAGCACATTCAAGGACAAGTCCGGCAATTGGTGGTATGTAGGAACGATGACAATATCAATGCACCATCTGTTCGAGAGAAGAATAGGTATGTTTCCAGCCGGATTCGATGCTGAAGGAAACATGTTCTGCAATCAGAATTTTGCCGATTATCCTCTGGAGATTCCGGAAGGCCCCTTTGATCCGTGGAGCATTGAGCCCCGTTGGATGCTTCTTTCCTATAAAAAGCCTGTCAAAAGCTCCTCCTATGTCGGAGGACATCCAGCTTCCTGTGCTGTTGACGAGAACGTAAAGACTTGGTGGTGTGCTGCAGGAAAAGAAAATGGCGAATTTCTAACCGTGGATTTGCAAAGCATTCAAGATGTATATGCGGTACAGGTAAATTTCGCGGAAGAGGGTGTACCGGCCAAACCTTACCCGGAGGAACAATACATATATAGAAAGGCAATTGATACAAACCCCGGTTTTACACGTTATCTCCTGGAAGGAAGCGTGGATGGCGAGGAATGGGAGGTCCTGGCTGACAAGAGGGAAGCGGAGACGGATCTTTCCCACGATTTGATTGTACTTGATCGGAAAAAGTCGATTCGTTTCATACGGATTACCGGATATGGAATGCCACTAAATCAGAGGATGGCATTATCAGGATTGCGTGTATTTGGAATAGGTCAAGGAGATAAACCTGCCAAGGCAGAAGTCACAAAGGCTATTTTTACAGGAGATACGGATGTCCTCGTTCAGTGGAACAAGGTTCCGGGAGCTGTTGGGTACAATATTCGGTACGGAATCGCTCCTGACAAGTTGTACCACAGTTGGTTAGTGTATGAACAGAATGAACTGATGTTGACGACCATTGTTGCTGGGAAGGACTACTATGTCTGTGTTGACAGCTTTAACGAAGCAGGAATTACAAAAGGTGATGTCATTGAGGTGGCTGCCGATTAAAAAGTGGAGAACTTTTGAATCACAAGCATCCGGTGGAAGTGGTTCAGAATTGGCTTACATGATATACGAATAGCGTACTGTGTTTCATAGGCAATCTACAAGGAGGGAAGATGAGGTATGCAGCTTATAGAACAGATTCCCACTGTGGGACTGTACATTTTCGAGAGCCCTATAGACAATGAGGAATATCAAAGTTCAAACCTAACCAAGCACTGTGTTCTGGATTCACCTCACATGTTTGATCACAGGGAAGAGGGAAAAACTCCTTGCGAGTGGATACTGAATGCCATTGATGTCAGGGTTGAGCGAATTGGGTTGGGATACTTATGATCGATGGTAATGAGTGAAAGGAGGAAACGACCTGCTTCCCGAATGGAAAGCAGGCCAGAAAGGAAAGGCGAAAATGCTGAGACAAAACTTTAACTTCGGCTGGACTGTTGACAAGGACATGAGTCCTTTTGAGAGACTTATAATGGGCGCGGCTGCCGCACCGAAGGAAGTGACGCTGCCGCACGATGCCATGATAATGGGTAAGCGCTACCCGGACAAACCCACCGCGGGAGGAATCGCGTATTTCGAAACGGGTAATGTTGTGTACACTAAAACTTTTTTCGTCCCAGCGGAAGACGAAGGCAAGATTATCTACATCGAGTTTGAGGGCGTATACATGAACGCGTCAGTCTGGGTTAACGAGGATTTTGCTGGAAAGCACACCTACGGCTACTCAAATTTCTACGTAAAAATCAACGATTTTTTGCGTTACGGTGAGGAAAACACAATCAAGGTTTTGGCAAAAAATGGTTCACAACCTAACGCACGCTGGTATTCTGGAACAGGAATTTACCGCAACGTAAAGCTGATGATTGCTGATCCGTTGCACATCAACATTGACGGAGTTATGATCTCTACACCGGATATTCGTGCGGAAGTGGCTGTGGTTGAGACTGCTACAGAAGTAGTAAACGAGGGTGTTGGCTTCAAATCAGGCCATGTGGTCACCGAAATCAAGGATGCAAAAGGCAGAGTAGTTGCCAAGGAGAAGACTGGATTTACCTGTTTCTCGGGCAGTGAAGTCACTGTGCGTCAGCGGATTTACGTTAAGAAGCCGATACTATGGGACTTGGATAACCCGTATCTTTACACATGCGAGACCCGTATTGAGCTGGACGGAAAGATTATCGACGAGGACAAGAATACTTTTGGTATCCGTAGCCTCACACTCGATCCAGTGAGCGGACTCCAGTTAAACGGCAAAACTGTTAAACTAAAGGGAGGCTGCATACACCACGACAACGGAATTCTTGGCGCTACAACATTCGAAGACGCGGAATTTCGTAGGGCAAAATTACATAAGGAAGCGGGATACAACTCCCTCCGTTCCGCTCACCACCCCATGTCAAAGGCGATGCTTGATGCATGCGATAAACTGGGTCTGCTCGTTATGGAAGAGTTTTCGGACGTGTGGACGCAAGCAAAGAACGATTTCGATTATAGTTTGAGCTTCCCAGATTCTTGGGAGGAAGACGTCGAGCTGATGGTGAAAAAGGATTTCAACCACCCATGCGTTGTATTCTATTCCATCGGCAACGAAATTTCCGAGGTAGGTTCGGACAGAAGTGTCATTTGGGGGAGAAAAATAGCTGAGAAAATACGCTCTCTCGACTCAACGCGCTTCATAACAAACGGAATTAACGTCATGAACGCTATTGCAAACAGGCGAAACGAGATTTTGAAGTCGATGGGCATTGAGATAAAGGGTAAAGGTCTGGAAAGTGGCGAGATAAACCAGATTATGGCCGATATGCGTGAAGCGATGAACAAGTTCGTGGAAAGTCCGCAGCTGAACGCTTATATTGAGGAATCCTGCGGGATGCTAGATGTGATTGGCTACAACTACGCAACCTCGCGTTATGAAAATGAGCCAAAGATATCCCCGAACCGCATAGTCGTTGGAGCTGAAACATTCCCTTCGGCACTGGACGTAAACTGGGAGCTTGTCACAAAGCATGGCTACATTCTTGGAGACTATTCTTGGACATCGTGGGATTATCTCGGTGAGGTCGGAATCGGGCATGTTGGCTATGACGACGACAGAAACAAGGTTTTCTACGGTGATTATCCGTGGATAACTGCGTACTGTGCAGACTTTGACATAACAGGCTATCGCCGCCCAATTTCCTACTGGCGGGAGATTATCTGGGGTGGCAGAAATCACAAGCCATATATAGCGGTGCAGCGTCCTGAGCGCTATGGGCAGAAGACGTATCCGAGCTCTTGGGGCTGGACGGACTCTATATCCAGCTGGACATGGCCGGGCTTCGAGGGCAAGAACATAGTCGTAGAGGTCTACTCAGACGCTGAGGAGATTGAGCTTTTTATCAATGGAAAATCTAAAGGAAAGAAGCCTGTGGGCGACGAGTTCAAGAAATTCTACTGTAAGTTCGATACAATATATGAGGCAGGACAGGTCGAAGCCGTTGCCTATACCGGTGGAAACGAGGTCGGCTGGTATAGCCTTGTGACAGCTGGAGTACCGAAGCTGAGCGTTAAGAAGGAACGTGATAGTATTCGGGCGGGTACAAATGACCTCTGCTATGTCAACATTGAGCTTGTGGACGATAACGGGATACTGAATACCGCGGTTAAAAAAAGTGTAACCGTCTCTCTTGAGGGAGCGGGAATCCTTCAGGCGAGCGGTTCGGGAAATCCGCGGATGGAGGAGTATTATTATGAAAACACGCACGAGACCTTCTATGGGCGCATGCTTGCCATAGTTCGTGCGGGAATTGAGAAAGGCACGGCTAAGCTTACCGTGTCTGCCGAGGGTATGGATAGCGTAACGGTTGAAATTCCGGTAGTTTAGACGTAATCGGCACTTACAACACAAGACGGGCCAGGGGGACGGTTCCACTGTCTACTGTGGTTAACAAAGGGGGACAATGCTTGCTTCTTCCATTTAGGAAAGCAAAAGTAAGCACTGTCCCTCTAATTTGCCACAGGAACCGTTCCCTTAGTGACTCATAGCTCATAGCCCGCGAAATCACTGAAGGTTTTACGCGTGTCAAATTAATAGATGATTGTAATATGAATCAAGATGAAGCAAGTGTGTTGAGAAGCCTCTTTATTAAGGATTTTATTATATCTTCGTAATACAGTTCTTTATTATACGATAATTATCGGCCTACATGACCGTAAATGATAATCAAAAATAGTGACAATACACAAGAGACCAAACTTGTGATATATTTAGATTATACTGATTATATAAAGGGAGCAATATAAAGTTACCTAGAGCAGAATCCATAGTCTTATATGAGGAGCACAACATCCTCTTGACCCGATTGTAAATCGATTCATAATATATGGAGGACAATGACATGAGTCAAAACAACGAAAATACAGCTCATCCTACTACAGAGCAGCTGTTAGAGTTGGTAAATCAACGGCTTCGACTGGAACTTCCAGAGCCAATTTATTCTGAGACATCAGTCAAGGATGTTTGGATTGAAATGTCAGACGGTGTAAAGCTGTTTGCAAATCTTTGTCTACCAGAGGGCAGTGGAAAGTGGCCAGTCATAATTATGCGAAATCCATATCAGTCAAATGACCCAGCTGATAATGGAAATTCGCAGCTTCTAGGCAGAAGATTTGCTCAATATGGCTATGCCTTTTTATATTGTCATGTGCGTGGTATTGCGAGATCGGAGGGAGATTTCCTTCCATTTGTTAACGAAAGAACTGACGGGCGCGACACTATTGACTGGGTAGCAAAACAGGACTGGTGTGATGGAAACATCGGCTGCTATGGTGCTTCCTACTTGGGACATGTGCAGTGGTCTATAGCAGACTATCATCATCCTGCCCTAAAGACATTGTTTATATCGGTATTTGGTATCAACTCCTACAATACATTCTACCGCCGCGGGATGTTTAGGCAGGACCCATGGACAGAGTGGGCGTGCCAGATGATGGAGGCCAATCGCTATAAGAGCCATGAAGAGAAGGCAGAGCAGGTCAGAAAGGGACTTGAGGTTTTTCCGCAGGCTGAGCTTGGTAAACAGCTCACAGGTGATGACTGTGACTGGTATAACACGTGGATAACAAACATCTCGGAAACTGACCCCTACTGGGCTTCGGGATTTTGGGGTGAGCTCACAGAGTCACTAAGCAACATTGAAATACCTTTATTTTTACATGGCGGATGGTTTGATGTGTTTATCCGGACACAAATTGAATCATGGCGTGCCCTCCCAGAGGAGACTCGGCGTAAAAGTAGGTTTGTGGTTGGACCATGGCATCATGGTGGCGCTCCATCTGGTGACTTGGACTACCCAAACGAAGCACGTTTTGGCCTGCTACAAATACGAGAGGCGCTAGAATGGTTTGACTTCCAGTTAAAAGGAAAACCATATCAGAGCAAACTAGGTGTAATTGAAGCCTACAGTATAGGGGACAACCAATGGAAGGTTTGGGAAAATGACATCTGTCCTGAAACTGAAGAAGTATACTACCTCACTCCAGATAACAAACTCACTAATTCTTCAGTGTCTGATGGCGAAATTAGTTTTACTTATGATCCTCAAAATCCTACCAAGGTCCTTTCATTTGGACTGGCAAAGGGAAGCGTATTTCATCCAGAACCAGGCACACGTGAAGGTGTAGTGAGTTTTATTTCCGACCCATTGACTGAGGAATTATATTTGGCAGGAAAGATACAAGCAGAGCTCTATGTAAGTTCTAGTGCTTCAGCAACAGCTTTTGCAATTAATATTCTTGAAACGTTTGAGGATGGAAAAAGTGTAAACATCATTGAGGATATAACAGATATTCGATGGAGGGGTGAGAGAGAGCAGGTCCCATACACGCCAAACTCTATTGTTAAGCTAAAGATAGATGTTTCGGATATTACATGGATGCTGAAAAAGGGATCACGCTTGAGAATTGACATATCATCGTCCTTGCATCCCCTCTATCATGCACATCCAAATACAGAAGAAAACTGGGCTGTAGCTACCGAACGTGTTACAGCTAAGCAAACAATTTACTGTGGTACAGAGTACCCATCAAAACTTGTTTTGCCAATCAACAGAGGCTATTAAGATAATCAGTATGCAAGGAAGTAGAAATCTCTAAAGAGGTGAAAACATGAGTAAATATGGCAAACCTATTTATGGTACAGTCACAGAGCTCAATCCTGTAGTAACAACTAGGCATGGCTTGGTTCTTGGTGAGAGTCGCGATGGCGTTGCGATTTTTAGAGGCATTCCGTATGGTGCTAACTGCGGTGGTGCACGTCGCTGGCTTCCTCCTCTTCCTGCGGAGAAATGGGACGGAATACGTGATTGTACAAAAGATATAAATATTGCAGTTCAGCTGACCAATACAATACCGGCAACCAGTCCTGCTGGAATGTATTTTTGTGGCGGTAAACCAGAGAGGATACGTTTTGAGGACCAAACACAGAGTGAGGACTGCCTAGTTCTTAATGTACTAACTCCAGGGATAGACCATAAAAAAAGACCTGTTCTTGTGTACATACATGGCGGAGGCTATGCTTCTGGATCTGGCTCATTAGTTTTAGGGGCAGATGAACTGGCAAAAGAGGAGGACCTGGTTCTAGTTGGTGTGAACCATCGTCTTAATGTTTTCGGATATTTGTATCTCGGTGCATTTAATGAAAAGTACGCAGAATCTGGAACCGCTGGTATGCTTGATTTAGTTTTGGCACTGGAATGGGTCAGAGACAACATTGAACGATTCGGTGGTGATCCTGATAAAGTCACAATTATGGGCGAATCAGGCGGGGGTATGAAGGTTAGCACCCTTATGGCAATGGAAAAAGCACAGGGACTATTTAGACATGCAATAGTTGAAAGTGGTTCCGCTCCAGTAGGTACGATCTCTAAAGAAAAGGCGGCTGAAGTTGCAAGACTTGTGCTTGAAAAGCTTGGACTGAAGCCTTCTGAGCTTGACAAAGTTACTGAAATCCCTGCAAGAGCTATTTATGATGCAGCTATGTCGATTTCCGAAGTCCAAGGTGCACTTGGGTTTGCTCCAGTAGGAGATGGAATCAATCTTCCTTTCAACACATCAGAAACCTTTGATGCTCCAGAAATATCAAAAGACATTCCACTTTTGGTAGGTGCTTCTGAAGATGAGCTTGCTATGCCATTATCAATGATAGGAACTGATATTACGTGGGATAATTTGCGTGAAAAGCTACTCGAACCTACTGTGGACCTTGCTGGTAGGGTGGTAGAAATATGCAGTGAGGACAATGTTGATGCTGTTATAGAAGCATTTAAGAAAGCTAACAAAAAGAATGATTCTGCACTACACACCTATATAAAAATAGCCTCACTTTCAAACTTCCTTGGGGGCGGTGCATTCTACCAAGCTATGGCCAAGGCAGAACAAGGCGGAGCTCCCGTCTTCCACTACGTCATATCCTATGATGCTCCAAACCCGTTGGTGGAAGGTACACATTATTCATGGCATACTGCAGATTTAGCTTTGCAGATGCGGATGGTCTACCATCCAGAGTGTGACTATATGTCAAGAATGTTTGCACACTCATGGGCTGCATTTATACGCACAGGAAATCCATCTACTGAGAAAATCGAGTGGCCCGAATTTACGACAGAAAGCAGAAAAACCATGGTTATTGATGAGCCTTGGCAAGTTGAGTCCGATCCACTCAAGGCATTGCGAGAAGCCTTGACTGACAATCAGTAACAAAAAGAAGGAGCTAGATGTTATATGTCTAAGAGTATCAATCCTGTAGGTACGATGCCTTTAGCAGAGGCAGACGAAAAACTGAAGTTTATTCAGAAAATGCTGTTTGAAAAATCAAACGGGTCGATGTATGTCAATTCCTTTGATCCCGCATTTCCTCCTCAGAAAACTGTGCGTGACGACGGCATCATTATCGAGAACGACATAAAGTACGGCGAGCAATTCCCAAACAGCTATTTAGATGTTTACTATAAAGAGAGTGATACTCCCCGTCCGACCTATTTTTACTTCCACGGCGGTGGGTTCTTTATGGGTCACAAACACATTGGAGATCCGATCGCGATAAAAACGGCTGATAACCTCTCTTTCATCAGCGTTCTTGTAGAGAACGGTTTTAATGTGGTAAACGTAGACTACGCTCTTACACCGGATTACAGGTTCCCTGTCCAGCTCATTCAGATGAATGACGCAATCGAGTTTATGATAGACCATAAGGAACAATGGGGAATAGATGACCGAAATATCATCATCGGGGGCGGCTCGGCCGGTGCGGATATGTCGGAGATCTATGGCATGATGCTGGTAGATGAGGAATATGCCTCTGCTATCGGTATCAATTGCGCAGTGACAAAAGAACAGGTAAAAGGTCTTGTCCTTGACGAGCCAGCACTGTCCATCACAACCTTTAATAATGAAAACATGTATGCGATGTTTGAGGGCTGGACCGGTGAAGAGGATGTTGTAAACGGAAAGTACTCCAAGCTTCTTGATGTGCCTAAGCATATCAAAGACGAATTCATACCGTCCTTTATTATAGCGAGCAACGCGGAACCGTTCTTTTATGAACATTGTAAAGAGCTGAACGAAGTGCTCAATAGGATAGGCGTTTATAATGAGTTCGTTTATCCCGACCCATCACTCGGCGTATTTCAGCACGGGTTCGTATCAAACTTTGCCTCAAATGAGGTTTCGGGTGATTATTTCGCAAAACAGGTTGCTTTTATGAAGAAATGCGTGAAGAATACCTGAACGACATTAATAAGGACATGGGTTGCAACACGCAACCCATGTCCTTATGGAAGAAAAGAAGGAGTTATGAAGACCTAATTGCTTGCTAAGTACTTTTCTAGGTATTCTTCGAGCTTTGCGGAGTAAAGTTTAAACTGTTTTCTGTCGTTATGTAAACCGTGGCCGGAATGCGGAAACTCGATAAAGTCAAAGGGAACGTTGTTTTCCTCTAGCGCACGGACAAGATACTTTGTCGTACTAATCGGTACCAACTTGTCGTGAGTGCCGTGAGCAAACAATGTTGGAATAGTATTTTTGGTCACAAGAGCATATGGTGAGATTTGCTTTAGAATCTTTTTGTATTCTCCGTTGCGAATCATTTCGGGAGTGATATCTTCACCTGTCAAAATCTTGCAGAAAGCAGCTGACGCATCATCATCGATGCTTTCACCAAACCATGCGGCAGGCTCGAAGCAAGCGGGTCCAACAGCTTCGATTGCGCATTTGACCGGAATCGGAGACCCACTAGCATCCCGGTAAGCGTAAATCAATGCAAGGCAGCCGCCGGCGGATCCGCCCATCATAGCCATCCTGTCAATATTGTATCCGAGTTTTGCGGCTTCCTCTTTTATTACAGGTATACTTTTCTCAATTTCTCTAGACATTGTGTACACGCTGCAAGGCTTTTCGTCCATATGTAATGTATAGTTTACTGCAGCGGCCACGTAGCCCTTGGAAACGAAAAAATGACACATGCTGGCATCTTCTTTTTTATCTCCTCCGCGAAAACCACCTGCATGGATGTAAACCACCAGGCCATATGATTCCTTTGAGCTATCGGCAGGGAAGTAAAGATCAAACTTGTTCAGTTCACCATCGCCATAAGGGATGTCGGTGTAGCAGAGACCTACAGATTCGCTCCACTTCACTTTTGTTGCATTTTTCAGCCCAGCCGGGAACTTAAGAGTGAAAATTACAGAACATGCGAAGACAACAACAAATGTCAGGATATAAATGATGCCCCAAATTACATTCTCATTCATAGAAAACTACCCCACCAAACTGAACCACCCAATAGTTTGTTTAGAAAGACGCGTACCGAGAACCGCCCAAGAATGGTTGCGAACAATATAATAGCTATCAAAATAAGTAAACGCATTGCTAAAATCGGCATTTTATCCCCGTCCTCTTCAGCAAAGTTTTTCTTGACATTGCAATGCAACAGTTGTATCTTCATATTGTAACGAATGTAACATCAAAATTGCAGGTCGTCAAGTGTATATAGAAAAATGGTACAAACCAAGGGGAGTGTAACGTCGTGAACAATATTGAAAAAAACACCTATGTAAAGAAGCAAATTACAAATGCTTTGTTGAGTTTACTAAAATCCAAAGAGCTCAAAGATATTTCAATCAGTGAAGTCACCTCTGCTGCGGAAGTGAGTCGAGTTTCCTTTTACCGCAATTACAAAGAGAAAGAAGACATTTTAAGGGAGTATATAAAAAGGCAATTGACTAATTGGATGAACGATAATAATAAGCAAGATAGTTCTGGGGACGAAAGTCTTGGGAACATATTTGCATATCTAACCGAGTATAAGGACATTTATCTGCTGCTTAGTAGAAGAAACCTTCTATATCTTCTTAAAGATATCATCATGGAAACCTTCGGTCCAAAACCGGATCATCGTAATTTTGACGCATATACTGCAGCCTTTGTTGCAAATGGCATCTATGGTTGGATCGAAGAATGGTTTATTAGAGGTATGCAAGAGTCTGGTGAAGAAATGACGATCCTACTTAAAAACCGGAATATGAATGCGTAGTTAATGCGTAGTTAATATGTAAAGCGTTCCTGAAAAATATACCGTCTTTTCCGAAGCTGAGCTAGCTTCATTTCGGGAGAAGGCGGTTTTTTATCTGTCTGTCAAAAAAATGCATCCATTAGCATTTTTTCTAGATTATGCAACTCAATGTAACACTGAACCATAAGCTAAACCGAAGACGAGCGGCATGGGCATAGTTTCATTATCTAGGATTTCCACATCGTACATCAAGAGCACGGTGGTTAACCAGGTGCAGATTTTGGGCAAGAGTATAACAGATGATACAATTTGTGCATAATGTTTCATTTAGTGTTCAGTATATTGACTTTTAATATACAAAATGATAAATATTTTAATGAATAATAGAAGGAAAGTTTACGCTTTAATCCCTGATTTTGCGTGCGAAATCGGGGATTTGTAGTAAGCGAAGAGCAAGATTTAAAATCTAAGCCAATATCTATCAGCGTTTATTAAAACTGCTTTTCTGAGGTATACAAACTGCATTTGTCACCGTTTATATAAATCGATACACTTTTTGGGGAGGAAATTATAGAGAAAGTATCAAAAAAGTATTTGATCTAATAAAAAAATCACGGTGTGCGGATATAAGCGACGCACTGTATAGCATGGGTTTGCAAGTAGCGCAGAACTCTGTACATTAGTAAATATGGATAGGGGGAATCAAATGTGAGAAAACAAAAAAGGACAAAAAAGAAACGGCAAAACGATTTTTTGTTTTTGCTAAGACACGTTAAGTTCAGTTGGTTCTTTATAATTCTTGCGGTAATCGCAACCGTTACAGGCACTTCTCTCGCCTCTAAGATCCCGGATGCCACGGCGCAGCTGTTTGACGGCAACTTTCAAATGTCGCGGCTGTGGGATGTAATAACGATGGGGCTATTGACAACAGGAATCGGGCTTGTCTCCTTCACGTTTAGGCTGATTGCGGAGACGAGATCCACGCTGGCGGCACGCAATTGCGCTTGGGAGTATATGATAACCACCCGCTCGGAATATTATGACAAGCATGATTCGGGCAGCCTGCTAAGTCTGGTGACTGTCGATGCGCAGACACTTGCAAACGGTCTGGTTCAGATGTTCATTTTCATTCCCCAACTCGTTACAATGTTCGGCATGTCGGCGCTCATGCTCGCCGGATACAGCGTAAAGCTGCTCCCGATTGTCGGGTTCATTATTATAATCAATATTATTTACATGTATTTTGTAGGACGTTGGCAACAGAAAATTGGCAAGGGATTCAGTACAGAAATCGGTAACCTTACAGGGTATCTTGCCGAGCGTATCAGGAACCTCACAATGATAAAAAGCTTTGTAGCAGAAAAAAAGGAATACGAAAGAGGGATCGAGGTTTCCGGAAAACTCTATGGAGTAGGCAAAAGATACACATGGCTTGGAGTTGTCATGGGCTCCTTTGCTTCGGTCAGCGGAGCCATAGGCACTGTAGTGACGGTTCTGTGGGGCAGTTTCCTGCTAAGGAGAGGAGAAATCGATGTTCCCGCTTTTCTAGGCTTCAATATGTATGTGGGTCTTGTAAATGTCGCAATGGTGCTTATTTCGATAGTCTGGACCTTCATCAAAGATTTCCAGGGACGCGCATATCGCCTCGCGAGACTGATCGAAGCGCCAAGAGAGGAATTCGACAAGGATAAAAGCGCTACTGAAATTCCCGATGGGGATATCGAAATAAGGGGTGTTTCATTTACATATCCAAATCAAGAAAACAGTGTTCTTACAGATATCAGTTTCACTGCCCCGCGAGGCAAGGTGACGGCTATCGTAGGGCCTTCGGGTAGCGGAAAGACGACACTTGTCAAGCTACTTGAGAGGCTATATCTCCCCACAAGCGGTGTGATAACTATCGGCGATGTCGATATCAACAGCCTTAATTTGAAAGCATGGCGCGGAAAACTTGCTTATGTCGTACAGGATGCCGGCATTTTTGGAGGGACCTTGAGGGAAGCGATTTGTTACGGTTCAAACGGTGATGTGCCGGAAGAACGGCTTATGCAAATTGTGGAGCAGGTCGGGCTTGTCGATTTTGTGAAATCCCTTCCCAAAAAGCTTGATACGGTGCTTGGGAGCTGGGGTGGTACAATTTCCGGCGGCCAGAGACAGCGTATAGTTATCGCCAGAGCTCTGCTCCAGAACGCGGATATTCTCATATTTGACGAGCCCACCAGTGCCCTGGACCCGGAAACCGCAAATGTAATCAGTGAAATGATTCTGGAAAAGTTCCGCGACAAGACGATTATTGTTATCTCTCATGAGCTCAATTACATCGCAGCTGCAGACAACATTGTTGTTATTAATAATGGCAAGATTGAGGCAAACGGGGAGCATCCCTTCCTAATGACCAATTGCGGTGTATACCGTGAGCTTGTAGAAGAACAATCCTATCGGGAGGTGTTTGGAGTATGAAAAAGCAAAATGAAAAGATAAAGCCAAACACGCAACATAATAAGGTATCCCTAATTAAGTGTCTTAGTATTTTCAACAACATAAAGCTGCCGTGGACCTTGCTTGTTATCGGGCTTGTTTTTACCATTTTCAGCGCGTGGGCTTCACTTA
Organism: Eubacteriales bacterium; assembly: GCA_050950785.1. Classification (GTDB taxonomy): domain Bacteria; phylum Bacillota; class Clostridia; order Oscillospirales; family JAAYOS01; genus JAAYOS01. The sequence continues at coordinate 22,406 of JBMNIG010000001.1, forward strand.
CAACAGTAACTTTTGCCGGAGATGCCGTTGATGCGTCCGGTGAAATTCCGACTGCAGAGCTTGTTAAATATTTGGTCGCAACCTTTACGGCGCTGGCATTTGCAGTAACCAGTGGTATTTGCAATGGGTTGGCGCATGTAAAAATCCAATATCTGCTTCGTAACAAGCTCTGGCATAAAATAATAGTAACAAAGCAGAAAAGCTATGATTTGGACGGCGGTGAATCGCTTGTCAGTCGGGTAACGTCCGACTGTGAGTTTGCCAGTAAGTTTTTCTCGACAGTGAGTGAAATCATCAAAGTTGTAATAGGATCTGTCATGTACTTTGTACAGCTGTATTTTATTAACAAGAGAATCACTACGTGGGTACTGATTTTTATTCCTATCAGCTCTATTCTTGGCTTCGTATATTCCATGGCGCGTTTTGCCGTCGCATTAAGAACTCAGTCAAAACTGGCCGATTCTACTGCATATCTTGCTGAGCGCACGAAGGATATGAATTTGATAAAAACATGCAATGCGCAGGAGCAGGAGCTTGCTAAGGGTAGAGAGTACTTTAGGGAGCAGTATAAAGCACAGCTCAGAGTAGGGTATACATCGATGTTTCAAACCGTTATAGGTACTGTGATGGAGGTTATCGGCAAAGTCATACCATTTGCCATCGGTGCGGTTATTGTTGCAAACGGCGAAATCACTGTAGGCATTTTGGTAACTGTAAATACACTATTTGGAAGCATCACTGGAGTATTTGGAGAACTGATTCTCAAATCCGGTGATTTCAAAGAGGCAAACGGTGCACTGACAAGGATTGTGCATTTCTTTGAAGAAGAAGAGGAGCACTTCGAAGACGGTATTATCTTGGAGGAAGAGAGCCAGGAAGATATAATTTTTGACCGGGTCGAGTTTGGATATACCAATGAGAAAGTTCTTAAGAACTTCTCAACAAGTATACCGAGGGGCAAAGTTACCGCAATCATAGGTAGGAACGGCTCAGGTAAATCTACAGTATTCAAGTTATTGACACGTCTATATGAGCCCGATGACGGGACAATTTGCTTTGGCGAAAACGACGTCGCTACATACACGTTACATTCATGGAGAAAGAAAATCTGCCTTGTGGCGCAAGGGAGCCCAATGATGGCTGGAACGATACGTGATAATATCTGCTATGGCAGAGATGACGATGTTAGTGAAGAAGAGCTTATTTGTATTGCAACGCTTGCCCATGTATATCATTTTGTAAAGGATCTTCCTGACGGCTTTGATTCGGAAGTGACTGCAGGAGGAGGAAACTTCTCAGGTGGCCAAAGACAGTGTATCGCGATAGCGCGAGCCATGATGAGCGGAGCTGAGTACCTTCTACTTGACGAGAGCACCAGTAACCTCGATGCAAAGCGTGAAAGAGATGTCATGGAAGCAATGCTTGAACTTATGAAAGAAAAGACGACTGTCATAATCGCACATTCGCTTTCTACTATCCGCAATGCAGATCATATTATCGTTCTCAATAATGGCGAGATTGAAGCAGAAGGATCTCCGGCTCAAATTATTAAGCAAACGGGCAATTATCTTGAAAAGATGATGAATCGCAAACGTCCGGCATTGGTAGCTGGCAACCAGGCATGAGATAGGGGGGCGAAATTGATGAAAAAGGTTAAGATTGCATTAGGTATTATCGGTTTTACGGCCCTTATGGCGATTGCAATAGTAGGTGCGGTCATCATCGCTAAGTCAAATGTCATGAAAAATATGCCCAAGCCTGCAAGCGAGGGACGGGAACTTCTTACTCTTGAATATATTTCAGAGAAAAAGTCAGAGGATGATGTGCAATCGACTGCAACGATAACATTCTATGACGACAATACCTGTTTTGTATCAGGCTTGATCGCCAAAATGTATAAATGGGAGTATACTACGGAATGGTCGGTTGACGGCGAGCTCCATATAAATGATGAGCAAGGGGCTACCGCAGAATGCCTAGAGGAGATGGAAGGACTTGCAATGCTGCTGAAGCTGGAGCTTTCCTATGATTTGGATATGCAGTATACTTCTTTTACTGAAGGAGATGAAATGCATATTGCATTTATAGGATTGCATGTAGACACCGGAGATACGCTCATGGAATGCTCATTTATTTTGAACCCAGAAGACGCTGCAAAGCTGGGGGTGTCCGCAGGTAATTGACCAGGTTTTCTAATTGAAGTACTATCTTAACGACAGACATTGCTCCTGTCACTCTATGTAAGTAAGATGGCATTATACAAGATTGTTTGGAGAAATTTTGTTCGCTATAATTATATTGTGAACAACTTTTAGGTAGATATGATAGTATTTATTGATACCAATGGAAGTTGTTATAGTCGTTATCCCTATCAAAGTCAAAAATGAAACGATTCACGGCTGCAAAATTAATAAAAAGGATGGAAGAATGTATGAGAAATAAGACAAAACTTCTGTGCGTAGCATTGCTGGTCACTCTGCTGGTCTCGATGCTGGCTTCCTGCGGTGGAAATGATCAACCCAGTGTCACTCCGGCAGAGTCAACTTCCCCGTCGGAGACCACTCCGTCAGAGACTCCCTCAGAAGTCACTCCTGGTGACGATGTTGGTGTGAAATTTCCGCTGGTTGACGAGCCCGCCACACTTACAGTCTGGCGCCCATGGTTCAACACTCTTGTCACTGACGCAAACGACCTGGTATGCAATCAGCTGATAGAACAGAAGACGAACGTACATATTGAATGGACTTTGGTATCCGTATTCAGTATTTGGCAGGGGACGAGCCAAAGCGTTTTTAAAGCTGCGGATAAATTGGGTGGAATCTTTATAGCCAATGGCATCGCAGATACTGTTTAGATTTTGCTCCGTCTGCTCCAGCAGTTTTGCTGCCGTGTCCAGCTTATAGTTTCTAAGGATATGAGAAAAGGGCATGCCTAATTGCGGCTAAAAAGGTTGCTGAGGTACATGGATTATAATGAAAATGATCTGCTAGCGCTTTTAGGGTAATGGTACGGTAAATTTCCGTAGCATAACTAAGAATCCTTAAAAGCCTTTTATCTTGTACTGGAATCGCCAACAGATGTTGTATGGTATCATTTGTTAAATTGCTTTGCTCAAACACATCTAGTGGAAAACTAATCTTGGAAACTGACCGATTTTGATAATGTTAAATAATGATTATAGACATTGTTTGATATTAAAATTATAATAATAGTGAAACAAATCGATTCACGTGTTTAAAAAAAGTAATTAGGAGGTATTTATGAAAAAGTCAACAAAACTATGTGCTCTTGCTTTGGCTATGCTGCTTGTTTTTGCACAGATGGCTTCATGCGGAACAACCGAAGAGCCAACGCCATCGCAAACGCCAACAACAACACCCAGCGAAGAACCCAGCACACAACCAAGCGAAGAGCCTGCACCGGAACCGGGAAATCCAAAGCTGCCATTGGCAGACGAACCGATCACTTTTGAATGGTTCCGTCCGATCGCCCAGGAAAATTTCAGCAAATACGGCGGTTTCGAAGAAAACGAGGGCTATAAGGAGCTGGCAAAAAGAACAGGAATCACAATTAAATTTGTGAGCCCGGTTTATGGAGCCGATGTTGAACCTTTTAATATGATGATCAACTCAGGTGATTATACAGATCTCATAAGCCCGGATTCCCGCGGCACATATCCCGGCGGTTTTGACAAAGCGATTGAAGATCAAGTGTTCCTGCGCATTAATGAACTTGTGGACAAGTTTGCTCCTAATTATAAACAACTGCGCGAAAGCAGTGAGGGCTACAGAAAGGGATCCATGACGGATAGCGGGAATATGCCCGGATTCTATTCCTTAATGAAGTTAGAGGGAAAGCCAAGACCCTGGGGCGGATTGCTTATTCGCCAGGATTGGCTTAACGAATTGGGAATGAACATGCCGATTACGCTAGATGATTGGTACTCTACACTGACAGCTTTTAAGGATCAAAAGGGAGCAACTGCACCACTGTTTATGTACAAAACCGGTATTATGATTGGCGGTGGAGAAATCCTTTCGGCATATGATGTTGGTGCTGACATTTATCAAGTTGATGGTACTGTAAAATATGGTCCCATTGAGCCCGGATTCAAAGAATACCTTATGCTTATGAATAAATGGTACAGTGAAGGTCTAATAGCACCTGATTTCATGACTAATCAAAGCCCATTTTATATGCCAGACACTGCATACACAACAACAGGAAAATCCGGAATATTCTGGAACGTATATATGGTTGAACACTTGGCAATGATGTCTGGAAACCCGGATTATAAACTTTCCGCCGTTCCATATCCCGTAAAGAATGTTGGAGACAGGGTGCATTTCATGGGGCCGGCAGGAATGGGCGACACTGCTTCTTTCAGCGTGGCTATTTCAACAACTTGCAGCGATCCTGAGTTGGCAACCAGATGGGCAGATTATCAATATTCGCCTGATGGATACCTTCTCACTACCTATGGTCTAGAAGGTGTGACTTATGAGATGGTGGACGGACATCCTAAATATTTTGACATTATTGAGGAACAGCCATTTAGTGAAATATCCGGAAAATATTTGATGGGCAATGGAAGCCCTTGTATCTGGGACTTTGACGCTGAGTACAGCATGTTGAGCGAAGTTCAAGTTAAGCTTACCGATGTTTGGGGCGATGCCGATCGCGATTATGGAATGCCGGCCATTTCACTAACCACTGAAGAGGGAGAAAGATCCTCCGTTCTCAAAGCTGATATTGACACCTATGTTTCTGAGATGATCTTGAAGTTTATCACTGGTGAAGAGTCCTTTGATAACTATGATGCATTCATAGATAGAATCAAAACTATGGGTATTGATGAAGTGGTTGAGATCCATCAGAACGCTTTGGAAAGATACAACGCAAGGTAATTTTAGTATCTATATTCTAATATTTGAGCCAGAGTTTTTCCATCTCTGGCTCAAGTTGTACCTTAAAACATAGAGATTCGGTAGTATCTACATATAATTGCGTTGGAGGACAAACATGCTTCAAATCTATGATTTAAAAACAGAATATCTTTCAAATCCACTTGGTATTGATGCAGCTAACCCGCGCTTTTCATGGAAACTGCGAAGCGACCGCATAGGGGTTATGCAAAAAACCTACCGCATTGTAGCGGAATCTGACGGAAAAGTAATCTGGGATAGTGGCGTAGTAGAAAGTGACGCCAGTCAGCGTGTACGTTATGCAGGGATGCCGCTTGTCAGCAGACAGCAGGTTAACTGGCATGTGCAGGTAGCAGTTACGGATGAAGGTGATGCAGAGGAAACAGCACAGAGTGAAACAGCATGGTTTGAAATGGGTCTCATCGACACAGGCGACTGGAAGTGCAAATGGATAGAGCCGGAGGATGAAGTAGACAAAGAAGCAAGAAAGCCTGCACCGTATCTTCGCAGGGTGTTCACAGTTAAACCGGGATTGAAATCAGCCCGTATCTATCAGACAGCACATGGCCTGTATGAGTTCTGGATTAACGGAAAACTAGGTGCGGAAGACAAATTCAAGCCCGGATTGACGAGTTATTATTACCGGATTCAGTATCAAACCTATGATATTACAGACCTCATACGCGAGGGCGAAAACTGTTGGTCGGTAATGCTTGGTGATGGTTGGTGGCGTGGTGTTACAGGCGGTACGGTAATAAACAACTTCGGCTACAAACTTCACTTTTTCGGACAGATAGAGCTAAACTATGCAGATGGTAGCAGAGAGATTATCGGCACGGACGAGCAGTTTAAAACTTCGACGGGTGGTATGATTGCATCCGATATGCTGATGGGCGAGATTTTTGATGCCGGAAAAGAGCCAGATGGATGGAAAGAGGCAGGCTTTGACGATTCTGATTGGAAACACGTCCATTTAGCAACGGAGCATACCGATGCCGCACTGATACCCAGCCGCAGTGTGCCGGTTCGGGAAAAAGAAGTGTTTATGGCGAAACCTTTCCGCGATGCAAACGGCAGCCTGGTTTTGGACTTTGGGCAGAACATTGCAGGCTATGTTCGCATGAAGCTACGCGGTTGCCAGAAAGGGCAGAAGATTAGACTAGTACATGGTGAGGACATCGACGCTAACGGTTGTTTTTCCGTTGCCAATATAGATAAGACTCCTATGCCTGTAGATAGTTTTCAGGAGATTACATATATTTGTTCCGGTGCTCCAATTGAAGAATATTGCCCCTTGTTTGCTGTTTTTGGCTTCCGCTATGTTTTGGTTGAAGGTTATGATGGAGAGATTCAGGACGGTGATTTTGTTTCTATAGCAGTTTACTCTGATATGGAAGAGACAGGAACGTTCAAATGCTCCAATCCACTGATAAACAAGCTGGTACAAAACAGCATGTGGAGTCAGAAGGGCAACTTCATGGATGTGGCAACAGACTGTCCAACTCGTGAACGCAATGCCTGGACAGGAGACAGTCAAGTCTACACCCGCACGGCGACCGACTTTATGAACGTCTATACGTTTTATGAAAAATGGCTTCAGGATCAGACGATCGAGCAATACGCTAGCGGCAAAGTGGGAATTACTTTCCCATCAACCAGCAGCGTCCACAATCCTGATGCACTTCTGGCAGCACAGAAAACTAATCCCAGTTACGCACTTGCGGGACCCACAGGCAATGGCAACTTTGGTGAGGATAGTGCGGGCTGGGGCGATGCAGCCGTTTGGAATCCTTACATGATTTATTTGTGTTATGGAGATGAGCAGATTCTCATAAACCAGTACGAGACAGCTAGAAAATGGGTGGAGTTTATGCTGACCTGTGCTAAGGAGCATAATCCCCTGTATGCGGATGAGCCTCAGTATCATACCTATACTGATGGAGAACTGGATGCGGACTATATTTTTGATACCCGTTTTCATTTTGGTGAATGGAATGAACCGATTCAAGTTAAGACAAAACCTGGCGAATCAGCCGCTTCAATACAGGAAAGAATACTGCATTCTTTCAAATTAGGAAAGCCCTTAGTAGCAACAGCCTATATGTGCCGTTCTACAGAAAATGTTGCTCATATGGCAAAAATACTCGGTAAAGAAGAGGATTATCGAAAATATTCCGCAATAGCTGAAAAGATCCGCAGGATTTATGACAAGTACCTGATTGGCGATGACGGCGTTATTGAGCCCGGGCATCAAGCTGCCTATGTACGAGTGCTGGCAATGAACCTTTGCTCAGAAGAAAAGAAGGAAAAGGTATTGCAGCAGTTAATTAAGGAAATTGAAAATAACGGTTATCGCTTAAATACAGGGTTTCTCTCTACACCATTTATTTTGCAAGTGTTGGTGGAGAATGGGCAAACTGAGCTTGCTTTCAGGCTCCTAGAGCAGACTGAAAGCCCAAGTTGGCTTCGCAATGTCATGCTTGGAAGCACTACAATACTTGAAGAATGGAACGGCATGGAAGAGCATCAAGCGTCATATAACCACTACAGCTACGGTGCGGTCTGCGACTTCATGTTTGGAACTGTTGCAGGCATTACGCCGCTTTTTGAGGCACCGGGTTATAAAGAATTTGAGCTAAAACCGACAATTGGCGGGACCTTTACATATGCTGAAGCTAAATACGAGAGCCTGTATGGAGCTATAATTTCCGGTTGGGAGATAGTTGATGGCAAACTCAGATATTGCTGCACAGTTCCTGTCAATACTACAGCGAATTTGGTATTGCCGAACGGGGACGAACATACTCTTGGTAGCGGTGAATATGAATATTTAGTTAGTATAAAGTTGTAATTTTTGCAGTTGAATCCAATAAACACACATGCATAAAAAATGATACAAAACTGCTTATTTGTATCATAATTGCGTCATATTGGATATTTATTTGCTGATTATTATTTCGTTTGTTATTCTTAGTAGAGGACTTTGTGTATCGATTAACTAGTAGGCTGAGTACTAAAATTATAAACGGGGAGAAGATTGCGCTCCTTTTTGCAGGAGTGAAATCAACTTCGACTTAGAAAAATTTAAAGTTACATCTAGCACTAAGCTATGATTCAACAAAGTAAAACTCATTTTCGGAGAATATGTTAAAGATTTTATAAGGTTATGATATAGCGGGCTGTAGTGTTTATTTTATATAATTATTTAAGTAGTTTGGTTCTATAGAATGGTTAGTTAATTAGTGTGTTTAGCGTTTTTACAGACGCTTAAAATGCAAATTTTTGTTAGGAGGATACAAATGAAATCAACTACACTTAAAAAAGTTTTATCAATTCTTGTAGTTGCGGTTATGATTATCGCTTTAGCCGCCTGTAACTCTGACAATGGAGTAGAAACCTCACCCGAGGTCTCCGAGACTCCAACAGAATCTCCTGAGGTAAGTGAAACTCCTGAACCCACACCAACGCTAACTCCGACCCCAACTCCAACCCCAGAAGAAGGGAATTATTTCGACAGAGATATCTCACTTACTGCCGATCCTGAGAGCTCATTCCCAGGTTCAACGATTTTCCTCGGAGCCGATGGAACATTTGACCTCAACGTTCCGGGTATTGGAAACGACAAAGGTACATATTCAATAGATGGCGAGAAGCTGAAGGTAGTCGGCTCAGAACATGAGTATTCATTTAGAGAAGAAGATGGCGAGATTATAGTAACCCTGAGTGCTGCTGGCGGAGCCATCACTGTAGATTTCCTCCAAGACTAAACTAAATATTGCATTGTTTAGGGAATATTAACAATTAATGGCTGTCATGACATAGTTCATGGCAGCCAATTTAACCTTTATTTTAGCTATAGTGGTTTGTTTCGGCGCACAAAAGGGATATATGTTAAAAATCCAGATAATAATGTAACTATTTTGGTCTTTGCAAAATTATCTATTGCAAAACCCAATGAGGTCATAAAAATATGAAGTGAACATCAGATGCTTCCCAGTCAAGTCCAAATTAGTGTGTAAATTACCTCGGTCATCAAACGGTAGCTAATGAGACAATAGCCTAAGCGTTTATGCCGCGAAAGCTGTTGACGATGAGTACATGGCATGTTAGGCTGTTGGCCGGGCATCACCATACTAGCGCAAGACTTCTCCTCAAAGATAAGGGGGATGGCCCTGATGCCTGAAAACATGCCATGGGAGGCTCATTGTCAACAGACCGTGGAATAAATGCGTCTTCTATGCAGCAGTGCCAGACTTTGATTCCTTATCCTGCACTTGATAGTACAGCTGCATATCAAGGTATTTACGACCGGTCTGCCATTTCTCATGCTGCTCTATTAATAGAGCCCCCATGAGCCGGATGACGGATGCAGCATTGGGAAAGATTCTAATGACTCGCTCTCGACGACGAATTTCCTCATTCAACCTTTCCACACCGTTTGTAGTACGAAGCCGTTTCCGATACTTCAGGGGCAACGCAAGAACAGCAGTAATATCATCAAATGCTTCATCCAGGAGAGCTGTGGCTTTTGGTGCTTTGACTTCATATGTTTGGATAATGTGGTCTCTGATTTTACGAGCACTCTCAAGGTCAACAGCCTCATAAAGCTGGCGCAGCTCTTCCTTGATTTCCGTCTGTAATGCTTTAGGCGTATGATCCAGTATGTTCCTGGAAAAATGGGTTTGACAACGCTGCCAGCTAGCACCTTGAAAATGCTTTCTAACAGCATTAACCAGCCCTTTATGGTCATCAGAGGTAACCAGGCGAACATCCTTTAGCCCACGATCCTTGAGTGAAGAAAAGAACTCACCCCAACTGCTTTCTGATTCGCTGTTGGCTAATTGAAACCCGATGATTTCACGATAGCCATCTTCGTTAACGGCAATGGCGATCAGCATACCTCTTGACTGTACACGTCCATTTTCCCGCACCTTTACATAGATGGCATCCACCATGAGAAAGGGATAATGGCTTTGCAGAGGCCTTGTACGGAATGCTTCTACTATTGGATCTAAGTTCTTACAAAGTTCTGAGATGGTCGATTTTGAAAACTTTTTTCCACATAGCTCTTCAGTAATTAGCTCAACCTTTCGAGTGGAAACACCATTGATGACCATCTCCATCATAGCCAGCACCAACGCTTGTTCACTGCGCTGGTATCGGGCAAAAAGCTCTGTAGAGAACTGTCCATTGCGATGCCTGGGAACCCGTAATGTGAGTGTGCCAACTCGCGTAGTCATTTGTCTATCTCGAAACCCATTGCGGTATGCGGCTCTTTCTTCAGTGCGCTCATAGGGTTCAGCACCTATTTGCTCTGTAGATTGAGCTAAAAGTATCTGGTTGAAGATTTCCTCCAACAATTTGGAGAATGCTTCATCCCTACCATTTGATAAAAATAATCCGTGCAAAAGTTCTTCGGTTATAGTAATATTAAACTGAGCCATGGTTCATCCTCCTCGGTTTGGTATTTGTTTAGCAACTATATTTTACCGAGGTATGAGCTTTGGCTCAACTCCTTTTTACACCATTATATAGACTTAATCTGCTTCCCTTGTCAATAAACTAAAATCTAATATAATTGAAATAATAAAACTAGCTCATATAATGAAGGTAAGCGTATGAAATATCGATAATCACAAAGGAGAAGGGGTGAGCATATGAGATTATTAGTAATCGGGGCTGTGGCCGCGGGCACATCGGCCGCTGCAAAGGCCAGGAGGAATCGCGAAGATATTGAAATCGTCATTTACGAGAAGGACAAGTTTATTTCATACTCAGGTTGTGGTATGCCCTATTATGTCGGTGGTGAATTGACGGATTACGAGGAACTGATACCTCGGGATCCTGAGTTTTTTAAGAAGAAATACAATATTGACATAATGACCGAACATGAAGTGCTGACGATCGATCCTGAAAACAAGAAGATACAGGTCAAAAATCTAACTACCGGTGATGTGTTTTGGGATGTATATGACAAACTCGTTATTGCAACTGGTGCAACCCCGGTAGTTCCGCCAATCAATGGAGTAGATAGAGAAAATGTGTTTGTACTTCGTGGGATCGGTGATTTGAATCGCATACTAGATTTCATGCAAGAAAAACAACCGAAGAAAGCAATAATTATCGGTGCCGGATTTATCGGTCTTGAGATGTGTGAAAACTTGACACGCAGGGGATTGGAAGTGTCGCTGATCGAGCGGCTCAACCAAGTTTCACCAAGCCTTGACGAGGACATGGCTGTTTATGTTCAGCAGTACCTTGAGGAAAAGGGGATTGCTGTATATACCGGGACCGCAGTTACAGAAATAACTGAAGGCGGAGTGAAATTGGACGATGGTACTCGAGTCGAAGGTGAATTAGTTATATTGTCTACCGGTGTTAGACCAAATACCGATCTTGCAAAAAGAGCCGGTATAGAGCTGGGAGTTGCAAACGCTATAAAAGTGGATGAGCGCTTGCGTACAAACATATCCGATATTTACGCCTGCGGGGACTGCGCTGAAAACTATCACATAGTACTCGGCAAGCCTGTGTATAGGCCCCTTGGTTCAACTGCAAACAGGATGGGTCGCATAGCCGGTGACAGCCTGACAGGCGGAAGGATGACTTTTAGAGGAATTCTGGGTAGTGGTATATATCGTGTCTTTGAGCTTGCAGTTGCACAAACCGGACTAACGGAGAGGGAAGCTCGTCAAGCAGGATATGATACTGTAGTATGCCACGATATTAAGGTTGATAGGCCGGAATATCTGGGCGGCAAAGAGATGGTAATAAAGGGAGTCGCCGACAAGGATACCGGCAGGCTTTTAGGGGCTCAAATCGTAGGATATGGCGGAGTGGATAAAAGAATTGATGTCTTTGCAACTGCTATTACTTTCGGAGCAATGGCAGAGGATCTGTTCCATCTTGATCTGGCATACTCACCACCATTCTCAACCACAAGGGACCCGGTTGCTTATACGGGAATGATATTGGACAATGCAATAAATCGGGACAGACCGCTCATCACTCCACAAGAACTGTCAGAACTGATAAAGTCCGGAGAAAATTTCGTCCTTATAGATGCGAGAGATCCTAAACAGTATAATAAGTGCCATGTTGAAAAATCTGAGAACATTCCTCATACTTCATGCCGTGATGTGATCGTGTGTAAAGATAAAGAATGTATTTTTATCACCTACTGTAATGAAGGAAAAACAGGAAATGCCGTTCAGAACATCCTAAAAAACTATGGGATAGAAAAAGTCTATAACTTGTCCGGTGGCCTGAAAAACTATATGGCAAACTGCCCTGATGATATGATCATAAAGAATGATGCTGAGAGTTAAGTAGAGGAAAGTGTACCAAACTTAGATTAACATGTTATGATGATATGCTCCCAATATAGCGGACAGATAAAACATCTGAATACTATATGGGAGCATATCAAATAGTTTGTTTGCTTGTGAATCTCTATTATAATATCATGCTAACATCTATCTCGAACGAAGTTCGCTGTTTAGTTTACAGTCGTTTTTGCGAATTAATTACAAACCGGAATTAATTACAAACTGTATAAAACCTCAACAATTTAATATTTTTAATATTCCTTATTATATTTATATAAGTGTATTTAAATCAAGGCTTAATTTTTCTAACTGCTTCTTCAGCAAATGTATTATTGACCACCTTATCATATGGAGCTTTGTTTTCCAATTCACCGGCTTCGGTCATAACGGTTTGCAACATCTCAAATGCTTCCTCTTTCATTACCGGATTAGGGGCATACGCACCTATTTCTTTATAGCGTGCAATAGCTGATTCGAGGATATCCAGTTCAGTATCAGGGAATGACTCTGACACAGCTTCTGCAATTTCTTTTGCGCTGTGCTCAGCTACCCAGAGCTGCGCTTTATAGAGTGCGTTTACAAATTTCTGAATGATATCCTTATTCTTTTCGATATAGCTCTTTGAAGCAAAGTATGCAGTATATGGGATCTCTCCGCTTTCCGCGCCGATAGAAGCAACTATGTAGCCCTTACCTTCTTTTTCTATCATTGACGCAGTGGGCTCGAAGATAGTTACAAAATCGCCATGCCCGGAAGTGAAAGCACCTGCCATCAGTGCAAACTGAATACTGTCGTCAAATGTGAGGTTTTCCCCTGGGATCAATCCTTTTTGTTTTAATACATACTCAAGTGTCATATAGGGAACGCCGCCCTTACGGCCGGGTATAACAAGGGATCCTTCCAGGTCTGACCAATCAAAGTTTTCTGCCGGTTCTCTGCCAACGAGAAATGATCCATCACATTGTGTCAGTTGGGCAAAAACTTCAGCATAGTTTTCTCTGCCTTCATTGTAGACGTAAATTGCGGCCTCCGGACCTGCAAACCCTATATCTACAGAACCTGAAATAACCGCTGTCATGACCTTATCGGCTCCCTGACCCGTGGTAAGCTCGATTTCAATACCTTCCTCTTTGAAAAAGCCCTTGTTTATAGCCACATACTGCGGGGCATAAAAGACCGAGTGTGTAACTTCACTTAAACGAACTTTTGTCGTATCCGTTTTTTTAGAACATCCCGCGAACACACCTACGATCAGTAGCGCGGCAAGTATTATTGTTATAAAGCGAAACCTTTTTTTCATATGTATCCTCCGAAATTTATGTATTGGTTTAAAGATTACATGGGTTTATAGTTATCAATACTTGTAGATAGGGAAACCAACTATTTTAAGCCTAAGTTCATGATTCGATTTGTGTAACGTTCCAACATCACTACTGCTTGATACATCAGGTATGCTACAACTGCCAAAATGATTACACTGCACATTACGAGATCCATCTGGAACACCTGACCACCGTAAACGATCAGGTAACCAAGTCCGGCTTTTGAAACAAGGAATTCACCTGCTATTACACCGACTAAAGATAGTCCGATATTTACTTTCAAAGAATTGAACAGAGTTCCCACATTCGATGGAAATACGATTTTTGTGAAGATTTGACTTCTGTTGGCCCCGAAAGTTGTGGCCATTTTTATAGTTTCGCTGTCAGTACTCAGAAATCCGTTGAGCATTTCAAGAACAGTGACAATCAATGATATAGCAAGCGCTACAACTATTATCGCCTGACTTCCCGCGCCAACCCAGATGATTATTACAGGACCAAGGGCGATTTTTGGCAGACTATTGAGCACCACTAAGAAAGGCTCCATTACTCTTGATATGAAGCTGCTTCTCCAGAGAATCACTGCTATAAGTGTCCCGATTATTGTTCCTAAGAGAAAACCGATAAAGGTCTCAAAACATGTTACTGCTATATGTAATAGTAGATCGTTGCTCAACATATGTACGAATGTCCTGACAATGCGTGACGGTTGGCTCATGATGAAGCTATCGATAATTTTTAGTCGAGCTAGGAGCTCCCATAGTGCTATGAAGCCTACTAATATAATAAACTGTGTGGCGGCTACACAGATTTTTTGACGTTTGAGTTTGCGCAGATACGCCGCACGCGCTTTAGACAAGCCTTCATAAGTGGACATCGAGCTCTCTCCATATCTCGTTGAAATATTGACCGAATTTTGGATTGTTCCGCCGCTGGAGCGGTGTTTTGACATCCTCCGGAAATTCTAGTGTATGGATGCGTTTTATGACCGCAGGGCGTTTGCTTAATACGATGACGCGGTCACACATGCTTATACTTTCCGGGATATCATGAGTTACCATTATCGTTGTCATGTTTTCCCGCTTTAGTATTTGATGCACGTCGTCGGTAAGTGCAAGTCTCGTTTGGTAATCCAGTGCTGAAAAAGCTTCATCCAAAATCAGGATCTTCGGTTTTACAGCAAGTGTGCGTATAAGTGCAACACGTTGTCGCATTCCTCCGGAAAGCTGTGAGGGATGTTTATCCCTGAATTCATATAGACCATAATTTTTGAGCAACTGCTCTGCGTATTCGGCATTTTCCTTTGTGAGCATTTTACGTATTTCCAGACCAAATAACACATTCTTGGTAATAGTTCGCCATTCAAGGAGATTGTCGCTTTGCAGCATGTATCCAATGTCGTTTGAAATCCCGCTGATTTGCGTGCCGTTTATATACATTTCGCCGCTGGTTGGCTCTATTAAACCGGCTATTATTGAAAGTAGTGTTGATTTTCCACTGCCGCTTGGACCTACGATGCCTATGTATTCGCCTTCCTGTACTTCAAAACTAATGTCCTTAAGTGCTTCAACTTCTCCGTTGTGTGCTTGATAAGTCTTGCTTACATGCTTAACTCTTAACATTGCCCCAATTTAATCACTCCGAACTGTTCATCTACACTCATTATATAACGCGTTTGGGGAATCTGTGCTGAGTGGAGCCCATGATGCTCAGCCTTAGTTTTAGAAATACTTGTATTTAAGGTGCATATGTGGTATACTCTTTTAGCGGAATAAGTAAATCTGTAACTTATTTCGCATATTTTTATTATTAAATACTTTATTAGAAACTTGGGGTGGGATAGGCAATGGAGCAAGCAGGTTTTGACAGCGATAAATATTTTCGAATGCAGTCCGAAAGGATCATAGATCGTATAAAACGCTTTGGTGGAAAGCTCTATTTGGAGTTTGGCGGAAAACTGTTTGATGACTTTCATGCGGCGAGAGTATTGCCCGGATTTGCGCCCGACAACAAAATACGGATGCTCAAACATATGAAGGACCAGGCGGAAATCGTTATCGCGATCAATGCATCGGATATTGAGAAAAGCAAGATCCGTGGAGATCTCGGTATCACTTATGATCTGGATGTGCTTCGCCTTATTGATGCGTTTAGGGATTATGGGCTTTATGTAGGGAGCGTTGTCATAACATTTTACAGCTCACAGCCTGTTGCTATTGCCTTTCAAAAGCGTTTGGAAGCCCTTAACATAAAGGTGTATAGACATTACACCATACCGAGTTATCCTTACGACTTGCCTTTGATATTCAGCGATGATGGATATGGGCAAAATGAATATATTGAGACATCGCGTCCCTTGGTGGTCGTGACTGCTCCGGGACCCGGAAGTGGGAAGATGGCGACCTGCCTGTCTCAGATTTACCACGATCACAAGCGCGGCATAAAGTCCGGGTATGCTAAGTTCGAGACCTTTCCAATTTGGAACCTTCCTTTGAAACATCCTATCAACTTGGCATACGAGGCAGCCACCGCCGATCTAAACGATGTCAATGTTATCGATCCTTTTCATTTGGAAGCCTATAATGTCACGACTGTAAACTATAACCGGGACGTTGAGATATTCCCTGTGCTCAGAGCAATGTTGGAACGGATTTTGGGAGAATGCCCATATAAATCACCTACCGATATGGGTGTCAACATGGTAGGATTTTGTATAGAGGACGATGCGGCAGTTCGGAAAGCAGCAAGTGACGAGATAATTCGAAGATATTATAATGCGCTATGCAATTTACGCAAAGGTTTGGGAAGCGAGACTGAAGTCAACAAAATTGAAATGCTAATGAAGCAGGCAAATATCAGTATCAGTGACAGGAAGTGTGTGAAACCGGCTCTGAGGAAGGCGGAAGAGACCGGAGCGCCGGCTGCAGCCATTGAACTTAGGGATGGCTCAGTTGTCACTGGAAAGACATCTGAATTACTGGGAGCCTCTTCAGCAATGCTTCTAAATGCGCTAAAGCATATAGCGGGGATTCCGGACGATGTTCAGCTTATTTCACCTGCGGTTATCGAACCGGTACAGGATTTGAAAGTTAACCACTTGGGAAACAAAAACCCTCGACTTCATACGGACGAGCTCCTTATCGCACTCTCGATATGTGCTGTCACCGATCCTATAGCCAAGAGGGCTATGAATAAGCTATCTGAACTCAGCGGTTGTGAAGTACACTCAACTGTGATCCTATCTCAGGTTGATGAAAATACTTTTAGAAAAATAGGTGTTAATTTGACGACCGAACCTCATTATCAGTCAAACAACTTGTATCACAAATAAGATAAGGTAAAAAGAGTGCAAGCAAACAGAAACGCTTTACCGATTAGCATGTTTTCAATGTTAACCGGTAAAGCGTTTATCTTTCTCTGAAGCGTTTAAACGACGCCCTGATTATCCTTGTCAGACCTTTCATCGTCTCTGTAAGTATTTCTGCTAAACCATAGCATTAGCCATCCCAAGATAATGGGAGGAAGAGAACCTACAATTCCTATTAAGCTTTTGTAGCCATGAACGAAACTATCATTAGCCCCTGACAAATTACCAGGGATTAAGTTTTGGATTACAGCTTCTCTTAGTATTATGGAAATTGGGAAGTTTGCCCGTGTCATAAGGTAAATCATGGCATCTCCGCTGCTCCATGTGACAACAAAGTTCAAAACGAACACGACCGGGATCAGTGGTGCTACTTTCCTTATATATTCACCGAAACTATTTCTGCCCTTTACACGGTTGCGCGTAAATAAGTGAATAATAAATGCTCCCCAAACCTGGATACCACTTGAAAGCACAACTGCAATGCCCTTGTCGAGCAATCCATACTGACGAAACAGTATATATTCAGAAATTACAAATCCTGTTCCCATCAACAAGAACAGAACTAAAGGATAGACTTTGTTTTCGGTAGTAAGGGGATATGCAAGTAACACAGAGAGAAAAGAAAACAGAATTGCCGAAAAAGTCGAATATATAAAGCTATTGAAAATAGATTGGGCTATTTCCTGATTAGAAAGTACGTCGGCAAGTGATGCCTCTGATCCTGTAACGCCCGTAATTAGATTTATTGCTATTGCTATGCCGCCAATTCCGACAAGTATACAGCCAATGACTGCAACAATCCATGAAGGTTTATTATTCTTTTGTACGGGCATAGTAAAATCTGCATCGTCAAATGTAGTCAGAATTTTCTTCAATCCAAGGAAAATAAACAGATTTAACAGAAGTTGAAATACCAATCTAAAGCTGTCAGTTGCGTTAGAAAAGCCAAAATTGGTTTCCAAAAGTCCCTTTCTATAAGTAAATTGCGTAAATGTATCAGCTGTTTGATATACAAATGGGTTGTATAAGTAAATCCCCAAGTACCTGTTTGAAAACATAAAGAACGCCAAGCGCACTAAAATGTATCCTAATGCAACTCGTGACGCAGTATGTACATTGCTTCTGGAGTTAGTTATATTACCAGCCGCGAGAACGCCTAAGGCAGTAGGATAGAACATGTATCTGAGGGTTTCGGCGGCGGTATATATGAGCGGATATAGGGAGGGTATAGACAAAAGATTGGCAGTCCCCGTGGATTCTATAAAGTATTGTGGATCTATGAGATTAGAGCTTGAAAGCAATTTGCTTAAGAAAAAATCGTGAGAGGTAAAGTCAATAATAAAGCCGCATAGAACCTGTAATGGCACAAACGCTGGGATAGCTAGAACGGTTAACGCAATGCAACGTGTCCACCGGTTAGGCAGCTTCAATATGAACAGTATTGCAAGAAAAGCTACCAGAGCCGTAATGATTGCCGGAAACACTGTCAACACAAATGTGTTCCTAGCTATTCGCATTGCATAATGGCTACCAAATAACTCCGAAAAATTTGCCAATCCTGCAAACACACCACTGAAAATACTCTTCCTAAGATTGATGTTGAAAAGCGAGAAAACGAATGTATAGATAATCGGCCAGACCTTAAAAAAGGCTACCAGAATAAAGGCTGGAATGGCCACAACAAATGGTGATAGCCGTCTTTTCATCGCCGATGCTCCTTTCTAAGCTTGACTTATAAGTCAAGATGAACGAAAGTTAACCGCTTAGCATGTGGTTTTCCAGTTCTTGAAGCTTTTCATTTGTGATAAGGGCGTCTTTTGTAGTGCCTTTCATTTTCACAATGTAAGTCCACCTGCCATAGGGGTATATTTTTGAGATGAATGATATATTAAGGATGTATGCCCTATGGCTTCGGAAGAAAGTGCTGTTGTTTAGTCTGCTCAAAAGCGAATTGAGGCTTTCTGAGGTGGTGAAGGTTTCCTCCTTTGTGACTATGAGAGTTGTGCGGTTTTCGCGATAGATCATTATGATCTCTTCAACCGGTACAAACACCATCTGCTCTCTGCTCTTGATCATCAGGGATTTTGGTGTTGAGACGCGGAACTGTGACTGACGTCTTTGGAGTCTGCGTAATGTCTGTCGAACGCGATCTGTTTTAAATGGCTTTAGAAGGTAATCAAACGCATACACTTCAAAGGCCTGCGGCATGTATTCGCTGTAGGCTGTTACAAAAATAATTGCAGTGTTGGGATGAGATGCATAGATCTGTTTTGCGGCTTCGTCGCCTGAAAGTACGGGCATCTCCACATCTATGAAGACTATGTCGGGTTTTGACTCGGCGCAGAGGCGGACAGCCTCTTGGCCATCCGCCACTTCGCCGGCAAGTTCGAAACCTTCCATGCTCTCAATCAGCTTTCGCAGGACAAGACGCATACCGGCATCGTCATCTGCAATCAATACTTTTAGAGCCATCTTCCGTATCTCCGCCTCCGTGCTAAAGGAGGTCCCAGAACTTCAGCAAGCAAAATTCCATATCTTGCTTTTGATACGTTAAGAGAAGGGATGAAACGCGACTTTGCAGTTAAACTGTAAGCATTTTCTGATTGATGCTGAACGGCTTTAGTCTTTGTCAAATCTAGATCATCGATAGCATTTGGCTTGTTTTCCATGCTCGCCATGTTTTACTCCTTTCGAATCCGGAACGCGCTGTTAAGCTCGTCTTACTTTACTGGCGGGTTGGGATCGGAGGAGGATATGGCATTTCTCATCTTTGTATCGGATATGATGTTTTGCATATTGTAATAATCCATAACGCCAAGTTTCCCTTCGCGCAGTGCTGTTGCCATTGCGATCGGGATTTCGGCTTCCGCTTCTACAACTTTTGCACGCATCTCCTGCACGGCAGCAACCATTTCCTGTTCGCGGGCGACCGCCATGGCTCGTCTCTCCTCTGCCTTAGCCTGTGCAATTCTTTTATCGGCTTCGGCCTGATCGGTTTGCAGCTGGGCTCCAACGTTTCTGCCAACGTCTACGTCGGCTATATCAATCGATAGGATTTCAAAGGCAGTACCCGATTCAAGTCCCTTATTAAGGACAGTCCTTGAGATCGCGTCGGGGTTTTCAAGGACCTCTTTGTGAGATTCGGAGCTGCCTATTGTGGTGACGATACCCTCGCCGACACGGGCGACAACGGTTGGTTCACCCGCTCCGCCTACGAGTCTGTCGATGTTGGCACGCACCGTTATTTTTGCCTTCGCTTTAAGCTCGATTCCGTCCTTGGCAATGGCTGCTACAATGGGAGTTTCAATAACTTTGGGATTTACGCTCATTTGGACTGCTTCAAGCACATCTCGACCTGCAAGGTCGATGGCAGCGGCACGCTCAAATTCAAGGGATATGTTGGCGCGCTGCGCAGCAATAAGCGAGTTTACCACGCGGTCAACATTTCCGCCTGCTAGGTAGTGTGCCTCCAACTTATTAATATTTAGATTGAGGCCGGCTTTCTCCGCTTTGATCAGTGGGTTGACAATGCGGCTTGGAACAACGCGGCGAAGTCTCATGCCGATCAGGGTAGTGATGCTGACACGAACATTTGCCGCTATTGCACTAATCCAGAGTGTTACAGGTACGAAACTAAAGAAAAGGCTCAGAAAAAGGACGCTAGCGGTAATAATCAATCCAATAACCCAATATTGCATTTAACACACTCCTTTAAAGATTTAGGTATAAGAAATTATATCAATAAGTGACTATAAGTATAAACGAGATACTATTGGGACACTAATCTTTTTCACGCACCACGATTCGATTTCCTTCAACTTCAACCACTTCCACTTCAGCACCCGGGCTGATGAACTCGCCGCGGGAGACAACGTCAAGTCTCACTCCGTCAAAATCCACGTTTCCTGAAGGACGAAGAGTAGTGATTGCTGTCCCGGTTTTACCAAGGAGGTACTGCATATCCTCGGCGGCGGAAAAGCCGGTTTCAGAGCTTGTAGAGTCACTAAGGATCAGCTTTCTGGGAAGATAACCCTTTGATGCAAGGTAAATCGAAAGGGATAGTAGAACAACCAATAGGGAAGCCAGAACTGCTGCCATGATCAAACCCTGGACAAATGTTTTTGCTGTAATCAGAATATCTACAACTAATAGAAAGATACCAATTCCTCCGGCAACACCAAAACCAGGATTGAACATTTCAAAAACGATAAGAATTATTCCGATGACGAATATTATAATGGACCATGTTGACACATTGCTTAGAAACTCCAATAGTTCCACACGTATCACCTCCGTTTATGTTTGCACAACTATATAATACATACCGGACAACATCGCATCAATACTTACCGTCCGAAAAATACGTAACGACACCTTAACTGTCGTTTTGGTAACACGTAAAAGCTTCAATATTATTATGTGGATCAGACACTTTGACTGCGGGGTATTTTACCGCTAAAACATGTGGATTCCTTGCTTGAAAAAACCATAATACTGCCACCACATGATTCCATGAGTCTTTTGCAAATAGCTAGGCCCATTCCGTCACCGATATTGGCCCGTGTCGTGAACCCGGGTTCGAAGATCCGGGTCAATGTGACTGCGGGGTATTTCAGGGCCATTATTATATATTCGAAATCCATGATACCTTATGTCTTCGAAAATCTCAATTTTGAGGACTCTTTCGCCATCTTCTTCTCTTTCTAACAAAGCGTTTATCGAATTGTCAATTATATTGCCCAGAACGCGACAAAGCTCCCATGCTGGCATTGCGATATCTGAAAGAGAAGAGTTTATCTGTATTTCACAACGAATCTGCCTGCTTTCACACATCTGGGCCTTAGCCTGAAGTATAGCGTTGACAGCAGGTATGGAAGTTTTCAGATAGCTGTTGACCTTCTGGATATCAGTATATAGTTTTTCCATATATTCAGCCGCCTCACGATATTCTTCCATCTCAATCAGGCTGTAGACCACTTGCAGTTGATTGAGAAAGTCATGACGCTGTTCTCTAAGAGTCATATTCAGGCGGCTCAAATCTCCAATTGAGTCTTCCGATTGGCTGAGTCTGAATTGTATTTGACGAAACGGACGTACCGACGATAAAGTTATAAGGCTATCGACTATGGAGATGAACGCAAGAATTATAAGCAGTATCAGGGCAGGACGGTTAAGATGGATATTAGGAGAGACCATTGCCAGGATAACCGATACTGTGATGCCTATTGACTGTAGTAAAGTTATTACAACTATTGTGGCGAGTACCTTCTTGATATAGAATTCTCGGCGCAAATAAATCCCCCGCCCTCAAAACATTTATGTATTCGTGGCTTTCGTGCAGGTCGGTTTCAGAGTTGGTCATTTAACTGTTTTATGCGCTTGCTTAAATAATCGATAGAAATGTCGCCGACAACAGCAACATCTTCCGCAGAGAAAGCTAACGGGAAATTGTTATCGAAGAGGATTTGCGCAGACGGCGGGAATTCATCGTCCCCTTCCCAGAGAATAAACGTCATAAAAAGGTTATTTAGAAATTCGAATCGGTAAGCGCAATCACCCATGTTGATCCTTTTCGCGCCTATATCATCCATCACTTTCGAAAAGTACTTTAGCTTGGAGCCGCATGTGCCAGCGAGTCGCTTGATGCACCTTCCGAGAAAATTTGTGTAATAAGCTTGACCATTTGGAATATCGCGGTAGGTAAGGTTGTAGTCTGTTGCGAGAACTATTTTCCCTTCTATTAGATATCGAATAAGAAGTATACTTATTGGGTTGTTCTCCATTTGAGTTTCGTCACCGTAGTAAATTGCAAAGTCCGGATGTCGAACAAACAGGTTTTCACCCATAAGCCGGAGAGAAAAGCGGCACGTTTTTTCATCATATGGAATATTACATCTGCTTGATATTTCATGTGGATCCAACTGAGCGTATATTTTTGCATAGTATTTTAGAGGAGCGCTTTCCTTGTTGTTGATTGCCATATTTTCAGCCCTTTTCATATGTTTATCAAATCCCTTATTGCATATCGTGTAACTTAATTATAGCATAATCAGCACTTAATAGCAGTAATATTATAAATATTTAATGAAACGAAGTATATTATATGCTACAATACAAATAACTAAGTTTCTATGCATGTAGGGGTGACAAAAGATGAAATCCAGACAGAGAAAACATAATAAAAAACGCATTTGGAAAGCGGTACATGAGGACATAAAACGGCAAATACGTCAAAACAAAGTCTTGTTTTCGGTCTATTTGATACTCAGAGTGATAGTTATAAGCATCATGATCGCGCAGATATTCAACCAAAACTGGATCGATGTCTTCTATTGCGCCCTGACACTTGTTCTATTTATGATCCCTTCCTTTATTGAAAAGAAAATCAAAATAGATGTACCCGACACGATGGAGATCGTCATATTACTCTTTATCTTTGCGGCTGAAATCCTTGGTGAACTGAGATCGTATTATTTGACTGTTCCATTTTGGGACACTGCTCTGCATACGGTCAATGGTTTTTTATGTGCTGCCATAGGCTTTTCGCTTGTTGACATTCTAAATCGAAGCAAACGTTTTGCAATATCGTTGTCACCATTCTTTGTGCTATTGGTTGCGTTTTGTTTTTCTATGACGATAGGCGTGGTTTGGGAATTTTTCGAGTTTGGTATGGATGTTATATTCCGCACAGATATGCAAAAAGATACTATATTGACCTCAATAAGTTCTGTAGTATTCCACCCTGAAGGCAAGAATATTTCGATTACAAAAGGAATCGAAAGCATTGTGGTAAACGGTGAAGAGTGGAACTATGGCGGTTATATCGATATCGGCCTTATCGACACTATGGTCGACCTGCTCGTCAACTTTGTTGGAGCATTGGTATTTTCCGTCTTTGGATGGTTCTATTTGAAGGGCAACAAGAAGGGGAGAGTAGCTGAGAGATTTTTGCTTAAGCTCAAGGAGGAAGTGCTTGAAGGGGAGCACGAGGAGTCGGGTGATGTGACAGAAGAAGAATCGTGCGATGTGATCCAAAAAGTTTAGTTTGAATGGAAATGGTGGATCAAGCCCATGAAAAAAGGTTTACTTTTTACTAAGCATTTGCTATAATACTTTCGTTCCAACAAGTTTAAAGATAATTAAAATCTCCTATCATACGGGCGATTAGCTCAGCTGGGAGAGCGCTGCGTTCGCAACGCAGAGGTCGTGAGTTCGATCCTCATATCGTCCACCATCGCGCATTACATAAAGTCAGCAACCTGCAGGGTTTCTGGCTTTTTTGTTTGTGGGAGCAAAAATACCGTCGTAGCGACGGTATTGCTGTGTTACCGCATATGATGCGCTAAGTGGTTTGAAAACATTCGAAGAATTGTCGGCAAAGATATCTTCCGGCTGGGACAAGGTACGTTAAGTAAAATTCTGCGACGCTATCTCCCATAGATATAAAGAAGCAACTGTTCCATATGGAGAATATACTTTTCTGTAGTGTTCAAAAGTACTGGGAGTTAGTTCACTGATGCCGTATAGCTTCATCATACCTTTGCGTATACCAAAGTCTTTGTAGCTGACAATATCAGGTCGGCCAAGTGAGAAAATAAGAATCATTTCGGCTGTCCATTCGCCAACTCCTTTTAATTTTGTCAGCTCCCTTATTACTTCATCATCCGGCATGGAGTGCAGCTTGTCAAAATCAACAATTTTTTTAATAGCAGCTTCTGCAATACCCTTTATATAGCCTGCTTTGCGAAAGCTCATACCACAGCTTTGCAAGTCAGGCTCATTTATTTTTGCAACACTCTCCGGCGTTATTTCACCAACCATCTCGCAGAGTCTGTTCCAAACGGTTTCTGCGGCTTTGCCTGAGATTTGCTGACTGACAATGCTCGACACCAGTGAAGCAAATGGATCAGGATTGATTTCTCGCTCAATCATACCAATACGGTCAATCGCTTCACCAAGCAACTGATCCCTGCTTTTTAGATAATTTATCTCTTGTCTTCCGTATTCGTAAATTAGCATTATGCTGCTCCTTTATCGTGATTTATGGACTTAGTTAACAGATCGGTTCAAATATAGTGTATAGCTTGTCAGAGAATAAGTGAAGTGTTTCGTTAAATTTTGCTTTTAGGCTTTCTGTTAGGTTTTTAGATTAATAGTTTGAGACGCAACATTAGATACAGGTAATGCTATTTACTATTTAATGAAGGAACATAGTACCATTACAGGAGTCGAAATATACAATAAACACAAACATCGAAAGGTTGATTCTATTATGTTGCACAAATTATGTGTTTGTTATATAATTTAGTTATACTAAACAAATTAGTTAACCTGTTTTTGTTATATGTGCTTATCACAGGTTGACCTGCATTTGCGCTTGCTCTGCCGGAGGTGAGATTAGGATGCCAACAAAGAAATTGACAGACGAGATATTGCCGAGCGAAGAAACAACAAAAGAAAAGTCGGTTGAGCCGAAGGAACTGATTGAAGCAAAAAAGCAATAGAGCCATTCCTTGTCGTGTTTCTATAGAAAGAGGAACTCTAGAAGTTCTTTCCGAAATTGAAATAAGGCACAGGCCGGGTATTTTCCGGATACATGATGATAAAATTTGGTTTCAAGTCGAGGCCAATGAAGAAGATTACTTCGCAGGAGAGCTTTGGTACATGGATTTAGACGGTGACAACTTGCGAAAAGCGGACTTACAGTTTCCCGGCCAAATCAGATTCAATGATGGATGGTTTTACTGGTTTGACGATGAATGCACCGTATGCAATCTTTGCCGCACAGATTTAAAGGGCAATACTGAAGTGATGTACGAGATGTATTATTGCATTATGTATTTTCCACATATGTGGTTTGGTACGGAGGGTATGGTAGTAAGGGAGGACCTTACAGGAAGTAAAGAAGACTGCCTAAATTTTTGGTACATCCCATTTGACGGATCTGGTGTCAAACTTATAGAGACAGTAAAGGCAAGATTTTAACTATAGGGTTGGGGTGAATGGTTGGAACAATGCGCGCTGTAATTTAACATGGAGGGCGATTTGTATGAAGAGAGCGCTATCTATTTTGTTGGTTATAGCTACGATTCTGCTAAGTTCCTGTAACGCCAATGTAACCAATGATTCCGGCGATCCGGAAATCACCACAAGGGCAGATATTATCCCATCTACTTCAACCAGTCCTGAAATAACGGACGATCTTGAACCGACGACATCTCCCGACGAAAGTCATGGAGAACCTATAGACACCATTGATTATTATGATGACCCTATAGGTTATCTCCGTCAGAACATGCCGGTTATTGATGGTTCGACATCCCTGATTCCATTGGAAGGTGGAATCAAAGCGACCATCTTTGACGTTTCTCAGTCCGAGGGTGAAAAGATGGTATACCACACAACTACATACGGCTCATTTTATAACCTCCTGGACGGAGGTTGTGACATGATCCTGAGTGTACCTCTTTCAGAGGAGCAATATAATCATGCTCAGGAAAGGGGGATCAAACTTGAAGAAGTGCCAATAGCAAAGGAAGGTTTTGTGTTTGTCGTAAACTACAACAATCCCGTCGACACATTGACTCAGCAGCAACTTCGCGATATCTATTCCGGCAAGATCACAAATTGGAAAGAGGTCGGGGGATGGGATGAAGAGATAATCGCCTATCAGCGGGATTGGACGTCGGGCAGCCAGAATTTTATGATAACGTTTATGGGTGACACACCGTTAATAGACGCACCTACAGAACTGAGGCCCGATTCAATGGTTGGCTTGATGAATGTAATTGCGATAAATGAAAACGCGGAAAACTCAATAGGATACTCAGTATATGCATATGCAGCAGATATGTACGGCACAGGAAAGGATGTCAAGTTTATCAAGGTTGACGGTGTTGAACCAAATAAGCAAACCATGGCATCCGGTGAGTATCCGCTGATGAGTTACAACTATGCCATATTCAATGCTGACGAGCCGGAAGATTCGCCAGTTAGGAGGCTTGCAGATTGGATGACTTCATACGAAGGGCAGCTCGCAATAGCAAAAGCAGGATATATCACCGTTAAGGACATAGGCTATGATTATGAAGAAATGACCCTAAAGTTGTGGTCCGGGAAAGGTACAGGAGCCGCAAAACCCAAAGACTACAGAGTTCCGACCAATGAATATGCACCATTCCTTGGTAAGGTAGATTCGTACTGGTACTGGAACATCAATGAAAGATACAAAGTGCCGCTAAACGAAATCAAGCCCGAAAACGCAACGGGTCTAACCAAGGGTGTTAGATTTGAACTTGATTGCCTTACAAATTTGGAGCTCCAGGCTGAAATCAACGGGTGGATAGCAGAGGGCATGGCGAGAGCCGATGAAATGGCGGACGAGTTTGAGGAGTACATTGATAATTTAAATGGGAACTCGCAACGAGAATGGTATTTTTACTCCGACATTAGTGACAGATATTCAATGATTAGAAAAGAGGACTATCATCCGTCGGCGAGCTGTATTGCGACTGCGAGAAACGGATACCTGTCGGTCACGGTTGCGATGACATATACTTTGGGAGCAATGGACGGGTATCAACGACACTACCACATTGAAACCGGTGTTTGGGATATCATTACAGGTGATAAATTAGAAATCACTGATCTTTTTTACAGTAATGTTGACATAGCAAAAGTGCTAAATGAATATTTGAGAAGGGCGTCTCAGGAGCCCCTTGACGCCTTTGGTACCTATCACGAAATGAAGAGGGACTTTGCCGGACTCACCATGACCGGTTGGACAATGACTGCGGACACCATATATGTTTTGCCGGACAACCCATATTTTCATTATGGTGCGGCCTTTGAGCTCGATCTTCCGGATGGATATCTTGTATGTGAACAGCCGCGGGATATGTCCGACTGCTTTGATACTGTAAAAGTGCCGGTGAAACGTTTCTTCCGAAAAACCTATAAGAATGTTGATTATAGATTTATTTGTGATAATTTCATAGCATGTGAGTTTTTGGCTGAGGACTCATATCCTATGGCAAAGGCGATAAACTCAAAAATAATCGCACTGTCTGAGGAGTATTTCTCCAGAGATAAAGTGTTTGGCTATTTTATAGATCAGGGCATTCCTGAAGAGGAGATCTATTTTCTTGACAATGTTTGGAAGATGGAAGAATACGCCGGTAAGTTTGTTAAATATGCTAATTGGCTCAATTCATTACATCATGACGGAAAGATCTATTTATATCCGTATTATAACCAACCGTTATTCTTCGACTTGCAAACCGGCGATTATTTGGATTGGCGGACGCTGGTAGACAGAAGCTGGCTTGAGGACAACAAAGAGAAAACAGGGAAATTAAAGGACATGGCACTAATAGATATCAGTTTTGACAATGCCTACATTACCCTAGTATTTCAAAAAAGCGGAGATGCTTACGGTGAACCTTACACACTATATATACCACCAGAATATATAAACTGGTAATGTTTCGCTGGCGCGGATGTTTGATTGACCAGTTACTGACATGAAATAGCTAAGCAGGAGATAATATTTATGAATGAACAACAAGTGCCGGGGATAGCAATGCAGAGTCGTATGGAAAGATTGTTGCAGCAATGCGCAAGGTTCTATGATGCTACTCAAATACCTGTTAATTGTATTTGGTCATTTCCGAAGGTAAAAAAACAACAGGGAGCTTCTAGCAACCTCAATATTAAGACAATTCCTGAATGGGCTTGTCCGCTCTCGGAAAGGTATTGTGATGAGTGCCTTCAAAGGGCTGGTGCCACAGGCTCTAATAAGTTACATCTCCTAATGACACAGGGCGGAGCCGCGCTTGCTGTGATAATATGCGATGAATTCAAACTGATTGTCGGGCCAGTATTCACAGTATCCAGGGGGCAGCCCCCAGCATCTATTTATGCATCCGCAGAGGGCCAACGACTTTGCCCGGAAGTACCGACAGACAGATTTATAAGCTCTATTACCTTGTTATGTGAGCTGTGCACTGGTAAACCTGCTCTTGTCGAAGATGTTGTAACAGTAGAAGCGCCTTTTTCAGATTTATACTATGAAAGCCAAGTTATAGATTCGTCCAACGGTTCCGGTCAGTTGCACTCAGGAGAGGAGTACGAACAGAGGATTTATGAACTGATTGAACGCGGTGATATTGACAGGCTTGAAGCTACATTGGGATCGCCCTCAAATATAGCGATCGATATTATGTCACCGGATCCTGTGCGGCAGCAAAAGTATCTTTTTATTGCATTTATGACCATTGCCGTACGTGCGGCAATACACGGGGGTATGCCATCCGGTTTGGCATTTGAGGTTTGCCGCCGTTATAGCCTGCTGATGGATGGCTCTCAAAACATAAAAGACATTATTAGTTATACATACAACTTGGCTATAAGTCTATGCAGAGGTGTAAAACGAGCACGCGGTTCTGCAGGCTACCCTCATTTGAGAAAATGCATAGATTTTATTAATTCCCATCTGCATGAGCCACTCAATGTCAAGCAAATTGCTCAAGCGGGAGGTATGAGTATACGCAGTCTTACTAAATACTTCCGCAGTGATACGGGACTTTCACCTATGGCTTTTGTGGAAATGCGAAGAGTAGAGGAATCCAAATACATGCTGAGATATAGCAATGCAACTATTGCTGAGATTGCTGTTTCTCTACAGTTTTGCAGTCAGAGCTATTTTTCAAAGGTTTTCAAAAAACATTGCAATATGTCACCTGGCAAATACAGAAGGACAGCTAGTGAATTCTTAAATATTACAAAGGTATAGAGTATAAGTTTTCACAATCGCACAACGAACAACTTTGATAGCATTCTGTAACAAGAGGCAATCTTCATATAGAGGCATCCTCTTTTGGCAGAATGCTTTGTTGTTTGGGTGAGAAGTAAATCAGGATAATCAACTCTTTGTATTGTTGTTCATGTTCAAGCTGTTGATAAAAGTATTAAGTCTTTTCTTTTTGGAATATGCACCTTTATGCTAAAACCAAAGTGCCAGATAATTATAAATATTGCCAAAATATTATATTATATATAAAACTGACCATATATTATTGAAATATGAAGTGAAAAGTATGTATGATAAACATTAAGTTCAGTGATTCATTCATGTAAGGAGATTGATAGCATGATTGAAGCTTACAGGCTTCGGACGGAGCATTTGATAGATCCGATAGGAATCGATCTGAGAAATCCTGTATTGCACTGGAACATCAAAGGAGCAGGAAGACAAACGGCTTATCGGATCCTTGCAAGAACGCCTGAAGGCGTCATTCTCTGGGATAGCGGTAAAGTAGAATCAGATTCTATGAAGTCGATTTATTGTGGGTCAGAGCTTTTAAGTCGCATGGGGGTTATATGGCAGGTCAAATTATGGGATGAGTATGGGGAAGCAGGAGAGTTTTCAGAACCCGCTTTTTTTGAAATGGGCTTGCTTGAAGAGAATGATTGGAAGGGCAACTGGATAACAGGTAACTACAAACCGAAGAAAAAGAAAAGGTACCCTGTCGATTATTTTCAGAAGTCTTTTGAGGTTTCAAAGAAAATAACATGTGCCCGACTGTATATGACCGCATGTGGCCTATATGAAGCTACAATTAATAAAAAGCGTGTTGGTGATTTCGTTTTGGCACCTGGTTATACAGACTATCGAAAAAGAGTACAGTACCAGACGTATGATGTAACAGAAATGATCGATGTCGGAAACAATATCTTGGAAGTTTCATTGGCAGATGGTTGGTACAGAGGCTGTATTGGTGCCCTGAGTTATCGCAATGTTTTTGGAACTGAGACTAAGATGCTATGCCAACTTGAAATTTCTTATGAAGACGGAAGCAAAGATTTGATCCTTTCGGATAGTTCTTTTAAGTGGTCAAACGACGGTCCGTTGCGTTATGCAGACCTGAAAAACGGTGAAATTGTTGATTTCAGGTTAAGTCAAACATACTCAGATAAGGCTTGCCAAACCTCACACGATGTTTTTCCGACAGCATCAAATAATGTGCAGATACAACGAATGGAGCGATTTACACCGACTCTTATTACTTCGCCTTCGGGTAAAACAATACTGGATTTTGGTCAAAACCTTGCGGGCTTTTTATCCTTTAGAGTAAAGGGAGATAAAGGCCACAAGGTAATACTGCGCATGGGTGAAGCGCTTGCCAATGGTGAGTTTACGCAGGAAAACTTCCAGTGTAACTCTAAGGAGTATATAGCTCAAAAGATAGAGATTATCTGCAGTGGCGGGGATGACTCGTATGAAACCCGATTTTCACTATTCGGATTCAGATATGTTCTTGTGGAGAACTGGCCTGGAGAACTGTCACCCCAGGACTTTGAGTCGATAGCAGTGTATTCTGCAATGGAGGAGACTGGAAGCTTTTCGTGCTCAAATGAGTATGTAAATAAACTTGTGTCTAATACTCGCTGGGCGATGAAGTCAAATTTTGCAGATGTTCCAACCGATTGTCCAACAAGAGAGATGGCTGGATGGACCGGAGATGCACAGATATTCTGCAAAACTGCGGGATACTTGATGGACACAGTTCCGTTCTTCCGTAAATGGCTTCTCGACTTATCTGACAGACAGACAAGCCAAGGAAAAGTACACTGTATTGTCCCGACAGTCGGTAATGAAGCTTACATAGCTGCCATGGACGGTAGTGTCGGTTGGTCTGATGCTGCGGTAATAGTGCCATATGTATGCTGGAAACTGTTTGGTGACTTGAATTTGCTTAGTCGTTTCTATCCCTCTATGCGATCTTATGCAAAGTTTTGTATAAGGAGAGCGCGCCACACATTTATAACCCGATTATTTAAGCGCAATCCGTACCGCAAGTATACATATGATTGCTTTCAGCACTTTGGTGAGTGGCTGGAGCCGCCCGGAGTCGAACCGGGTAATTTTATAGTTAACATAATACTACCAAAGCCGGAGGAGGCAACAGCATACCTGTCCTATGTTATGTCGTTGATGAGGGAAATTGCGCATCAATTAGGTGAGTATGAGGATGAGAAGCTCTGGAATGAATACGCGGAAGGTGCCAAAAAGGCCTATAATTATCTGTTTGTGAAAAACGGGGAAATAATAACCGATCGCCAGGCAAAACTTGTGCGCCCTATAGCGTTGGGACTGTTAGACGGGGATGCAAAGCAAAATGTAGCCTCAAGACTTGCGGACCTGCTTGAAAAGAACGATTACAAGATCGGCACCGGTTTTCTTTCAACACCGTTTTTGTTACCTGTTCTCACTGATTCCGGTTACATTGATATTGCATATAAAACCCTTGAGAACACCGAAGCACCTGGATGGCTGTGGCAAATACTTCATGGCGCTACTACGATTTGTGAAAACTGGGTCAATATCGACTCGGAGGGTAAACCGGCAGCCTCGCAAAACCATTACAGTTTTGGTGCCGTCTGTGAATGGCTGTTTACTACAGTGGGCGGGATCAATGTTACAGGTGAGAATCGCTTCTTGATATGCCCAGTACCTGGAGGGTCTCTCACTTATGCTGATACTGAGTATCAAAGTGTATATGGCAAGGTGGAGACACACTGGAGGGTCGATGGCGATCGATTCCGGCTTGAGGTGATAATACCGTGCGGTACAGAAGCGAAAATCGTAATGCCTGACGGTTTGGAGTTGACTGTCGGTGCTGGAAAGCATTCAATTCACTGCAAAATTTAGATATGTGGACTGTTTGGTGAGTATCTTAGACAAAAAAAGGAAGAGCGGGTTTGGAAATTTCCCGTTAAATGATTTTATCTGCCGGTAAGCAGAATGAGAGTTGGTTCAATACTTTCGCGTTTTACCGATAAGCAGATAAGTTTATATGACTATCAAAAGTAAGTGGAGGTAAGCTATGGGGCGAATGGAGAATTATAAAGCCGGTGTAAACTTTGGACTTTGGATTTCCCAGTACGGAAGTGCCGGAAAGGAGCACTTCGACAACTTTATCACTAAAGCTGATGTGGAGCGCGTTGCTTCATGGGGAATGGATCATATCCGTTTGCCTGTGGACTACTTCTTTTTTGAGTGTGACAATGCACCGGGCGTGTATATTGAGGATAGGCTACAGTATATCGATAACTGTCTTGAATGGTGCAAGAGTCTTGGACTCAATATGATCATCGACCTGCACGCCGCTCCGGGTTTCAGTTTTTATA
The DNA here is from genome assembly GCA_050950785.1 of Eubacteriales bacterium. GTDB lineage: Bacteria > Bacillota > Clostridia > Oscillospirales > JAAYOS01 > JAAYOS01. The sequence continues at coordinate 55,539 of JBMNIG010000001.1, forward strand.
ACGCAGATGCATCTATCTGGGATTCCGGAGTGAAAAATGATCTTTTTGAAAACCGCGAAAAGCAGGAGCGCTTTGTTGATATCTGGAAAATGTTTGCCAAACGTTATCGCTCAGAGGGGAGAAACCTGGTTTTTGAGCTTATGAATGAGCTTATTAGCGATTCCACTGAACCATGGAACAAGCTTTGGATAAAGACTGTGGAAGAGGTCCGAAAGATTGACGATGACAGAACTATTATCATTGGAGGAAATAAAAACAATGAGTGCAATCAGCTTCAATATTTAACAGTGACAGATGATCCTGGTATTGTTTACACCTTCCATTTTTACGAGCCCGGTATGTTTACTCACCAGCGTTCACCGTTTATAAAGCCTCTTAAGGATTATCCTATTCCGGTTACATACCCATTTTTCAAAAAGGACCATCAAGCTTTCTTCGAGGCTTATGACAAAATGGGACTAGTGCCCGATGTTTACCGTAGAGAAGTATTTGATCGGGAATTTATACATGATGACCTAGAGCCTGCCCGTCGCTTCATGCAGGATACAGGGAAGGAGCTATACTGTGGAGAGTTCGGGACAAATGAATATTGCGACAAGGAAAGTGCCGAACGCTGGTTTGAAGACGTAACATCCGAGTTTGAGGAGATGGGAGTTGGACACGCCGTTTGGACCTATTCCGGCGATTTCAGCTTCCTCACCAAAGGGCTCCCCAGGAAGGACGGCAACAAGAAAATCATTGCGCTTTGTAGCAGGATTGCTGGGCATCGATAATCCGATACATTTATTGACAATTGTATAAAGAGCGGCACAATGATTGAGAACGTAGATTGAAAAGAGGGAGATGGACATGGAAGAAAAGAAAAAGAAAAGGCAATATCCGCTTAACGCAAAAAACATGTTTGGACTATCCACCATGCGTTGGACAACGGTTGTAGGAAGTTCACTTATGACTTCGGCGTTTACGATCTATCTGACAGATTATTCCAAAATGGCGAATGCAGCCGTAGTTTCAACAGTGCTGTTGGCTTTTGGACGTGTTCTTGATGCGGTAGACGATCCGCTACAGGGATTTATAATGGACCGTTCTCCGGTCACGCGCATCGGCAAGTACAAGCCTTTTTTCCTTGGTGGTATAGCGCTTACGACCCTTGCTTTGTTGATGATGTTCAACATTCCTGTAAATGTCGCGGAATGGATCAAGATCGTATTGCTTGCCCTTGGTTACATATTTTATGAGGTAGGAGTATCTTTTCAGCCCGATTACGCCATAAAGGCAACAATGACCAATGACCCAAAGGTTCGGGAGAAGTTGCTTGTTACGCCTCGTATCTTTGAACAGATAATCGCAGTTCCTTTTTCGTTCTACCTTTCTATCGCCCTGGTGTTTGGAAGCATGTTCAATGGTGACAACCATAAAGGGTTCAGTTTGGCGACGTTGATATTTGTTTTGCCGATTGCGTTGGTTGCATTTGTTGGGGCATTATGTATCAAAGAAGGGCCATATGTCTCTCAGTCGGAAGAAAGGATAGGTATAAAAGATGTAATTGCAATGTTCAAGGCCAATAAACCTTTATGGATAAGCCAGCTTTCCGGTTTAATAGGGGGATGCGTTTTCACATTTGTCGTTGCAGCCGTCCCATATTATGTCAAATGGGCATACGGACCTGAGAACTTCGGAACCTATTCCGCGGTTTGGGGAGCTGCAATCCTTCTGGGTATTATCGCCGGAACTGTTTTAGCGCCAAGACTGCTGAAAAAACTGATACCCGTAACAGGAGCGATTTTCTGCAATCTTGCTCAAGCAACACCCCTTGCATTGATCTTCATCCTTGGCTTTTTTATAAAGTTGCCTCCTGCTTTCTTCTTTGCGCTTATATTCATTATGATGGTCTTTAGCGGCATGAGTTACATTCCCGGCAGCTTGATGAATATGGAATGCATGGACTATAATCGCTGGAAACTGGGAAAAGGCATGCAAGGTATGGTACAGGCTGTGGGCAGCTTTATCGGAAAGGCTCAGGTAGCTCTTGCGGGACTGGCAACAGGTGTCGTACTCATCGCTGTAAAATATGACGCGGCATTGTATGAGTCAGAGGAATTTATCGCTTCAGGCGGCACTATTCCTCCGGAACTGCTTAAGGGATTAGAGTTGGTGTTCTGCATCATACCAGTAGTTCTTAGTATAGCGACTGCACTTATTTTGCTGGCATACCCGCTAAAAAAAGACAAGCGCGAATTGATGTATGCGGAGTTGAGCGAGTCTGATACCGAAAAAAATGAGTTGGCCGTGCAGGGGACAAAAAGAAACTAACGAAGGAAACAAAAACGCTTTGTCTGTAACAACAGACAAAGCGTTTTGCATTGATTGGCATGTTATGTGAGCTGTTGTGACCCGTTCCCACGGATTTAACCCACAGTTGACAGATCCCACTCTTCGTAGATTTTCGGGACATCGCTTATCAAGCGCTTTGTATAGTCTGCCTTTGGATTGAGTATCACTTCGTCGGCAGTCCCGAATTCAACGAACTTTCCTTTTTCCATTATGTAGACAGTATCCGATATGTAATAAGCAAGGCCTATGTCGTGGGTTATAAAAATTATGGTCATACCGGTCTCGTTGCGCAGATTGAGCAGCATGTCCAAAATGGTTGCCCTGGAGCATGCATCTATCATGGAGGTGGGCTCGTCGGCGAGAAGGATTTGTGGCTTTAGCAAGAATATACGGGCGATCATAAGCCGTTGCTGCTGCCCTCCCGAAAGCTCGAATGGATATTTATTGGTAAGCTCGTCAAATTTCAAGTTTACAAAACTGCATGCTTCTCGCATCAGCTCAATTTTCTTATCCTTGGAGAGGTGCCTTCCGCCTCGCATATGTATGCAATCAAGCAAGACGGTGTCGATTTTAGTGAAGATATTGTATGAGGAGAACGGGTCTTGGAAGATGGCTTGGATCCCCTTCCAATATTCCTTTCTCTTTTTATGGGTACTTATGTCACGGGGCTTCCCCTGAAAAAAGATCTGTCCTTCGGTGACGCTGGTAAGCCCTAATAGCATTTTTGCAAGTGTTGTCTTGCCGCTTCCGGATTCCCCAACGATCGAAATCAATTCTCCCTGGCAAAATTCAAAATCAACGTGGTCAACAGCGACAACTCGTTTGGCACCTGTTCCAAAGATTTTGGTTACGCCTTTTCCACTAAGGCACAATGCTTTTGGATTTTCAGGCATTAGTATACACCTCCCTTAGGTTCTCTACATCAAGGATACAGCGGTAACTGCGACCGTCTCCGTTACCACGGAGTCCAACATTCGCATAGCTGCATTCCGGTTTTGCATACTTGCACCTTTCGGCAAATCTGCAGCCTGCAGGAGGCTTCTTTAAGTTTGGTGGTGTGCCCGGGATTGAAGCAAGCTTTACGTCCCGGACGCCCTCTTCAGGTACAATGATCGAGCCCATGAGGCCCTTGGAATATGGATGCAGTGGATCGAAGACGACTTCGTGAGAAGTGCCTTTTTCAACGATCTGTCCGGCGTACATTACCATTATATCGTCCGTTACGTTGTAAAGGAGTGGCAGCTCATGTGTGATAAATATCATGGACTTGATAATACCACTTTCCATCATGTCCCTAAGCATCTTGATGACCATCTTTTGGCTGGTTACGTCCAGGGCACTGGATGGCTCATCCGCTATTAGCACTTTCGGTGAGAGGATGGTGGAAACTGCTATTACCGTCCTCTGCTTCATTCCGCCTGATAGCTCAACGGGATAGCGATTCAGTACAGAAGCAGGTAACCCCAACTCCTCAAAACGCTTTCTTGCAAGGTCATATATATCCTTTTTTCTTGCTTTATGGTCGTGAGCCCGGATTACGTCTTCAATGAAGCGGATTATTTTCCGCGTTGGATTTAGCGCATTCATTGCAGTTTGTGGAATGTATGCGATTTCCGTGCCAAGTACCGTCTTGCGTATTGTCTCCGGGTCAAGCAACGAAATGTTCTTCCCGTCGATTATGATGTCCCCGGATATGTAGTGCAGAGGTGGGAAGTAATAGCCCATAAGGCTCAGTGCGAGCGTTGATTTGCCGCATCCGGATTCGCCCGCTATGCCAAGGGATTTGCCTTCCTCCACCGTCAGGGAGACTCCGTCAACGGCGTACACGTCCTCCCTGTATCTTGTGATATATTTTGTTGAGAGGTTTCTTACCTCAAGCATCGTTTTTCCCATATCCGCCCTCCTAATCCCTGAGTGTTGGATTGAACACCTGGTCGAGTCCGGTATTCATCAGATTGAGTGAGAATGATATCAGCGCAATCATGAAAATGACCGGGAAATAAGCCCACCAGGAGCCTTTGATGTGAGCGGAGTAGAGCATTGCCCAGTTCATCATGAGTCCCAGTGTCGGGACTTCGGTGGTCTTGGGACCGAGTCCGAGCAGTGAAAGCTGCGCCTCGGCAAGTATTGCGGAAGATATCTGGAGAATCAGTGCCATGACAACATAGGAAGCGATGTACGGCAATATGTCGGTAATGATTATCCTGAAAAGGCTATGACCCGATAGGCGGCTCAGGTTTACATGATCCCGGTTGCGGAGTGAAATCACCTGAGAACGCACAGAACGGCAAGTCCATATCCAGGCAGTGCAACCAATGACGATCGCGACAGTTGTAGCACCTCTTTGATCTTGGCTTATACTGTAGGAGATCAGAATTAGAATAACAAAGGAAGGAATAGATGTAAAAATATTGGTGAAAAACATGATGATGTCATCAACGATTCCGCCTATGTATCCTGCTAGTAGACCAAGCGTAAGCCCTATGAAAGTGGCTATACTGCCGGCAATCAATCCGATTATGATGGAAGTCTTCGCGGCTGATACAAGCTCCTTAAGAACGTCTCTGCCGAAATTGTCGGTTCCCAGCGGAAGGATCCTGACATTCGGCACATCGCCAATGTTGATAAAATCCGTATCGGAAATAGTGGTTCTTGCTACAAGCCCGCCGTCTTCGTCACTAATGTCGGCGATAATAATGTCCTCAGAGTTCTTGATAGAATCAAGCTTTCTGTCAAGTCGCTCGTAGTAGTTGCGTAGTGCTTTTGTCATACCTTGTGGACGGATGGAGGAGTCGTAGTTCTCCCACCACAAGGCGAGAAGTCCGGCGGTGTCATTTATATCAATGTCCTCTTCCGGAATCCCCACGGCTACAAGCCAGTTCATCATGGATACTCTGTCTTCATCGCCTAAAACATTATCGATTCTTTTTTGAGCCGCATCGGAAAGCTTTAGTGTGTGACGCTCTGTGTTCAAGCCGTCATAAACAGAGACATAGATGCCTGGCTTGAAAAAGGTGCCAAGCCCTATCATTTCCAACGGATTTCCGGGTACGATCAGAGGATAGATGATTATTAGCGAAAGAATGAAGGAAAAGATTATAAAGCCCGCAACAAACTTTGGAGAGCGGAATACCTGTCTTAGTGTGTGTTTCATAGACTCATCCCTCCTCAGCTGTCGAATTGCGCGGCTTTGACCCTAGGATCTATAAAGCCGTAGACAATGTCAATTATGAAAGTTGCGGCCAACACCATCAGTGTAATAATCAGCGTCGTGGCTGAAAGTAATGGGTAGTCAGCCATAGTTACCGCTTCAAGCATAGAAGTTCCAAGACCGGGATAACTAAAAATTATTTCCGCGACCAGGGCGCCGCCAACCATTGTACCCAATGATAAGGCTAGTCCTGTTATTTGTGGTAGCATGGCGTTGCGGAAGACATATCGGACGATCCTCCTGTCCTTTATGCCTAAGAATCTGCTGTACTTTACGTAGTCGGCATTGAGCTCATAGATCGACATGGAACGCATACCTATGGCCTGTCCTCCGATTGCTATTACTACAATCGACCAGAAAGGCAGTTGATAATGCCTTATCACCGAGGCAATAAAGCTCCAGCTCATGTTGGGGAGCATAGTATGGGCATATCCTCCGGCGGTTGGGAAGATTTTCAATTCGATGGCGAAAATCACCAATAGGATCACCGCCATACCGAAAGCCGGGGTGCTGCTTGCCAACAGACATGCGGGCATTACAACTTTGTCAAATCCTTTTCTTATATAAGCGGCAAGAGCCCCGAGCAGATTCCCGAGAAGCCAACCGACAATGATTGCAGGGAACTGCAGGCAGACTGTCCACCATATTGATGAGCTGATGATATCCGAAACCGGACGTGGATATTGGCTGAATGAAAGTCCAAAATCGCCCTTTAATGCGTTTTTTACAAATAATCCAAATTGTACATGTAGTGGCTTGTTTGTGCCGAATTGCTCCGCATAGGTTTCATAGATCCTTTTTACCGCGGAAACCTCGGAGAGGCCTTCTGCGTGACGGGCAGTAATTGCTGCCACAGGATCATTTGGCATAAGACGCGGCAGTATGAAATTTAGTATGACCGCGGCAACAAAGGTGATAACAAACCAAAAAATTTTTTTACCAAAATACTTGCGATAACCTTTCATTGAAACACCTCAATTAGTAAGAAGGCAGCCATGCTTCAAAAACTAGTCAGAAACATGGCTGCCTATCAGGTCTAAATGTTACGGATTGACTAGCTCAATTTTGTAGAGTCCGGCAATACCGTAGCCGTTGACAAGGTTTGTTGGCGGTATATTGTAACCGTCATCCTTCTCGGGATAATTTGTCCATACAGACTCGTTGGCCGAGTCGAACAGAGCCGGTCTATACATGAGTGTGAAAGAAGGAACATCGGTCAGATAGATTTCCACAGCTTCGGTATAGTACTCTCTGAGCTTAGCAGGATCCGTCTCAGTTGGAATAAGCTTGATAAGCTCATCGATACGTGGGTTGCTGTAATGTCCGTAGTTTCCTGACCAGTTACCCTCAACACCGATAAACTCGGAGCTCATCAGCTGACGGAGACGTCCCCAAGGCATTGTCGGGGCTGAGCCGTCGGTACCCATCATAAAGATATCATACTGATCCTGATTTGCAGCTGTGACAACAGTCTGGTAAACCGACCACTCTGGGAACTCGGTCGTGATTTCTATACCGATTTTTTCACCTGCGGCAGCAACGATTTCCATCGCAGCCATCCAGTCGGTCCAGCCATTGGGGCAGCATGCGTTATAGGAAAGTTTTTGGCCGTTGTATTCGCGCCATCCGTCGCCATCGGTGTCAACAATGCCGGCATCGTCTAGCATCTTCTTGGCACCTTCGATATCATTACCCGTCCATTGGAGGTGAGAAACAGCGTCTCGATTATACATTGCCTGCTCGCCGTCGGTCGGGTTCATGATTGAACGCGGAACAGCATCAAATGTCGGAGACTGGTTTGTCATCGCGTTTGCAATAATTGCATCATAGTCCACAGCTATTGCTATGGCTTTTCTGATTATGGGATTGTCGAGGCCGTGGGAAGAGGTGTTGTACCATGCGGTGGGTAGGCTTGCGCTGACATGGTAGGGTGCCTCGTCAATATATGTGGATATTGGAAGGCCGTCTTTGAGCCACAGGTCCTGAATGTTTGGAATGAACTGCTGGCAAACGTCCACTTCACCGGCTTTGAATGCAACTTCGCCTGCAGGGTTGTCAGCATACATTGCATGTGCAAGGTACTTTGGTGCAGGCAGCTTGCCCCACATAGATGCATCCTGACCCCAGTAGTTTTCGTTACGAATCAGAACGACTTTCTGGTCGTCTGCATAATAGGGTCCATAGGGTCCGGAAAATACTACATCTTCTGCGGGATCTCTCTTGATTTCAGCTTCATCGTAGTTGCAGCGCTCTTCAAGTTTTTGGAGCCATGCTTTCTGAAGCATATATGACTGTCCAAGGTACTGAACAACCATAAGCGGATTTTCAGGCATGCCATCAGCGTTTAATTTTGCCTTGATCAGAACTGTGCGATCGTCTTTGGCTTCAATGGTGTCTATGTAGGGACCAAATGCAAGGGCGTGGTTTGTACTGTATTTCATGGCAAACTCATGAGAATAGGCTACGTCTTCTGCTGTAACAGGAGTTCCGTCGCTCCACTTGGCAGCGCTTTTTAGTTTCACGGTTATCTCGGTCATATCGTCGTTCCACTTATAGTCGCCGTCAGCAAGCAATGGATACATTTCGCCGTCCAGCATATTGTACATATAGAGTGTTTCAAATACCGTCAGGCGGGATCCGCCAGCGGAAGTGGTGATTGCAAGGGCGTTGTTCATGTCGCTTGATACCGGGTTCCAGCCGTTGGTTGGGCCCCATTGCAATCCAGCAAAGTAAAGGGTTTCGTTTCTCGGAAGGTCACCTACCGTGTCGCCTCCCGACTGGGTGTCTTTTTCGTCTCCACCCTCGTCATCGCCTTGGGGTGTTGGGGTGGCAGTCACTTCTTTACCTGTGTCTTCAGGTGTGGGTTGATCATCTTTGTCACAGGCTGCCATGGTGGTAAATAACATCAGCATGGCGATTGACAAAGCTAGGATTTTAATAGCGCGTCTTTTCATAACTTCTCCTCCTGTGATGTTAATAACTTCATAATGGGCTGGGCCCATCAATGAGACGTTTTGAAGGTCCTAAGGTCGGCTATATAATATGTATTTATGTAGTATCAACTCTATGCCGATTGCCTTGTTTGTTTGCAAGATTTGATAATCAGTGCTGATGTCAATACGAATGTAACGTTACTAGAGTGGCGCCCAACCATTATATACCACACTTTAAGTTAAAATGCAACAAAAAAAATATAATTAGATATATGATGTGTAATATTAGACAAACAACAAAAAGCACCGACAGCGCATTTAACAAATATATAATCTATAAAATGCCACATACTGTGTGTTGACACAGTTTTGCAAAACACTAATATTTACGCTATTGCATTGAACCTGACAAAGTGTTTCGTTTGAAGGATTATGCTTTTAAAACGCAATATAACAGTGCAATAAATTATGATATAATCGTATAATCAAGCAACAAAGTCGGAGCTTTTGGAGGATGCGCGATGGAGCAAGTCATAAACATAGGGGTGCGGGAGATCGTCGAATTTCTAATGCGAGGCGGCAGTATCGATACACGCTTTGGTGGTGTTGACAGAGCGCTTGAAGGATCGCGCATCCACCGTAAACTTCAGAAATCTGAGGGGGACGACTACAGTTCGGAGGTCTTCCTGTCGCTGGAAAGATCTTGCGGCGAATTTGTGCTTAGAGTTTCAGGGCGCGCTGATGGCGTGATAATCGATTCGGAAGGTGCAATGATAGATGAAATAAAATCCACAGGTGTTCCGACGGAAATGATCGAAGAGAATCTGCATCCCGGGTATTGGGCTCAAGCCAAGTGCTATGGTTACATGTATTGCGTTGAAAATCAGCTTGATCGCATACGTGTCAGGCTTACCTACTACCAAATTGAAACCGACGAAATCATTCGCTTTGTTCGCACCTATACTTATGATGAACTTGAAAATTTCTATTCGGACATGGTTGAACGTTTTCGAAAATGGGCAGAACTGCGCAGTGATTGGTCCGAGGTCAGAGATAGATCCATCAAAGCCCTGCAGTTTCCTTATCCATCATACCGAAAAGGGCAACGTAGGCTTGCGGTATCTATATACAAAACGATCAGAGACGAAAAAATGCTATTTGCCCAGGCGCCGACCGGTATCGGCAAAACGATATCTTCCCTTTTTCCGGCGGTCAAGGCGATTGGTGAGGGCATCGCTGAAAGGATCTTTTACTTGACTGCAAAAACGATTACAAGGCAGGTGGCCGAAAACGCCTGTAAGGAAATGTGTGATACGGGACTGCGCTTAAAAGCTGTAACGCTTACAGCAAAGGACAAGATCTGTTTTTTAGAAAAGCGTGAATGCAATCCGGAGGCTTGCCAATATGCTAAAGGGCATTACGATAGAGTCAACGAGGCGCTGTATAAAATGCTGCGAAATGAAGATTTATTTGACAGAGCCACCATTGAACGCTATGCGGAAAAGAACACTCTGTGCCCATATGAGTTGAGTTTGGACATCGCAGAGTGGTGCGATTGCATTATTGCCGACTACAACTATGTGTTTGACCCTCAAGTATATCTTAGACGTTTTTTCGCAATGGGCGAAAGACGGGATTATGTATTCTTGATAGATGAGGCTCACAACCTTACAGATCGCGCCCGTGAGATGTTTTCGGCAGGACTTAGTAAAATGGCTTTCTTGCAGATGCGAAGACCCCTTGATAAAAAGGACAAGCTGAGAAAGATATTATCGAGCCTAAACTCGGAAATGCTTGCGATGCGAAAAGAGTGCGGTACCGACAGGACACTGAAAAAGCAGGAGCCGGACAGCGAGTTTCTAAAACATCTTTATACATTTATTGCAGAGTGCGAGAAGTGGATGAATCAGCACCCGAATTCGGAGCATGAAGAAGCTTTGCTTACACTGTATTTCGAGGTTTTGTCTTTTATAAAAATATCTGAATTGTATGATGAACGTTATACCACGCTGATTGAGACGGATGGGACAGAAGTGATCATACGTCTACTATGTCTTGATCCATCAAAGCTTCTTAGAGACAGGATGTCTCAAGGTAGAGCTTCTGTGCTGTTTTCGGCTACCTTGACACCCTTGGAGTATTTTTGCAGTGTGCTTGGCGGGAACTCTGACTCAATGATACAGCGAGTTTCGTCACCTTTTCCACGGGAAAATTTCTGTCTGATAGTCAATGACCGAATAAGCACAAGGTATCGGGATCGTGAGCGGACTTTGCCTGACATCGCTGACACGATTGCTGCAACTGTAGAGGTGAAAACCGGAAACTATATTGTATATTTTCCATCTTACGCATATATGAAATCGGTATATAGCGTTTTCTGTGAGAAATATCCTCACATTAAAACAATGATCCAATCAGCTAATATGAACGAGCAAGAAAGGGAGGAATTTTTAGAACGATTCAGTATTGGCAATGACGAGACTCTTGTGGGATTTTGTGTTTTGGGTGGGATTTACTCAGAGGGTATCGATCTACAGGGCGACCGTCTTATCGGTGTGATCGTAGTGGGAGTTGGACTTCCTCAGATTGCGCCAGTTACGGATATTATTCGCGAGTATTATGACAAGAAAAATAGAATGGGCTATGCTTTCGCATACATGTATCCCGGTATGAACAAGGTGCTTCAGGCAGCTGGTCGTGTAATTCGAAGCGAAGACGACCGGGGCGTGGTTGTGCTGATAGACGATCGTTTTTCCACAAAAGCATACCGCGATCTTATGCCAGAACATTGGCATGGTTACTCACATGTACGAAGTATCGAACAATTACAGCAAATTGTAAGTGATTTTTGGAAGTAGTTGTATTTGCTATCCAGCGTAAATTGGGTAACAGCATTCGGACTCATTGGGTAACAGCATCCGAACTGAAACTCAGTTGATGGGATCAAATGAGTAAGGCAGCAAGAATATTGCTCTATATCACATTTGTTCGATATATAACCACAAGGGACTTGCAGTATTTGTTGCAGCGTTTATAGAAACCCTGCAACCGATCCAGCAATATGGGTATTGACTATTATGCCAATCCCTCCCCAAAAGGTGCCAAGCACTGCACCTGCTATTACATCTCTTGGATAGTGCATGCCCAAATACATTCTGGTGATTCCAACTACTAGTGCGATCACATAGATTATTATATGTGCCAACACATTACCGTCCATATATGCAAGCAGAAGAGTGGCTGTATAAAAGGCCTGCGAGGTGTGTCCGCTGGGAAATGACTTGCCCCTTGCCTTTTGGCCCACGACACGTACATCTTTTAGTCCGGTAAAGGGCCTTTCTCTCCGAAGGATCGCCTTTATCGTTTCGACAAGCAGCCACAGCAAAAGTGACGATAGTACGAAGACGTAGGAAACCTGCGGGCTGACACGGGCGAAAAAGAAGAGGGCAACAGCACCGGTGACAAAGCCATTTCCAAGTTCGGTCAAGGTTTGCATGATACTGTCCAGCCAAGGTGTGCGTGTTCCTTGAGTATTGAAAAAACGGAAGATCGCAGCATCGATTTTCTGTCCGGAAGCCCATAACAGTGATACTGTGACAGCACCAAAAAGCATAATCAAAATTAGTTCAGTGATATGCTCCAGTGCCATTGAACGAAGGTTGTTCCAAAAGCTTGGTGGCATCAACGATGCAAAGACTAAAAGTGCTGCCGATATTATAAGCACCCAATGTATTGGACGTATGCTTCGAATTTTTTGTAGAATCCTATAGCAACAAGCGCATTGCCTATTCTCTTTGAGTTTTAATAAGAGTGCAGGCATGGGCTTTGGTTGTTGTGGATCATGTGGCTGATTTGATATAGAACCTATGGTGTTCACCACCCATATTTATTATGTCAACTTAAATGTGAGGCTGTACTATGACCCGAGGCGGTGCTATGACTTTTAGCGCTCTCTTTTTAACCTCTATTTCAACAGGACCTTTGCCTAATACTCTCCCGTCAGCCATGACTGGCATAGGTGGATTTGTCTCAATAATTATGTTTTTGGCTCTGAAACACTGGATCCTGGCATCTTTGATGTGACTTGTTGCCCGCTTTGACACCGCGTAACCCAGCAACTTTAGTTTTGACATATCTCCCATATACAGCACATCTAAATAGCCATCCATGTATGAATCTCTGCTTCCTATTTGAAAGTTTCGACCAGCGTATGGCATATTGGTTACCGCAACGACATGCCCTCTGCAGGATATTGATTGCTTACCATTTATAAGCATTGTGATATCCGACGGTGCTGATGTTATTAGAGTGGCCATTAAATCAGGTATCTTACCGAACTGTCCATGCTGTATCTTGTCCGCCGAAGTGAATACTGCGGAAGTCAGCCCTATGCTGCAGACCTCAATAAAATAGGATCGTTTTCCTTGAAAGGTCAGCTTCCCGAGATCGATTTTTTTATATTTGCCTGATACGAGCAAATCGATGGCATCCGAGAGAAGAGACGGTATACCGAGGCTAAGGGCAATGTTGTTTTGCGTTCCAAGGGGAAGGATACCAAGTGTTACAGGAAGCCCTGCTATTGCTTTTGACACTGCGGATACGGTCCCGTCACCGCCACAAGCTATTACTGTCCGTATTCCACTTTTGATCGCTCTTTCAACAAATGAGTGAATGTTCGAATCGGGGCTCAAGAGATGCACAGTGGGCTCGATCTTTCGGTCCTTCATCCTGCAGGTGATATCATTTATCTTGTCGGAATCATTTCGTATGTTACCGGCTGATGGGTTGATCATGAGCAGGACTCTTTTTGCCCCGTTTGTTATTTTTTTCAGTCTAATCATCAATCATTTGTCCTTTTACTATCATTATAATTGCTTCCGGTATGCTTCTGTTTTTGTGTCTCCTCCGCCACGACCATAATGTTGATCAAAGCTCGACAGTATTTTATTATCTTCAGTTGCTCGTGCTCTATTCGCAATCACAACTATGCAATATGCAACTTGACAGGCAGAAGCAATAAATTTAGAATGTGTGTATTATCTAATGGGACAACTCTTTATTTGCAGAATTGACAGTGTAGAAGAAAAAGAAAAAGGAAGAGGTTCTCGATTTGAAAAGATTATTTTATATGTCGCCACGCAGCGACGGACATCTCAATTTGTCTGTAGACGAATATCTCCTTGATACTCTTAGCCCTGATGATTTTATTCTATATTTATATATAAATGAAAACGATGTAATAATCGGAAGAAACCAGAATGCCTGGAAGGAATGCAACATCGCGAAGATGGAAGCTGACGGCGTAAGGCTTGTCCGGCGAGTATCGGGCGGGGGCGCTGTTTATCATGATATTGGGAATTTGAATTTTTCCTTTATAACAGGGGAGCAGCATTATGATCTGGAGCGTCAGACTGAAATGATCCTTGCCGCTGTTCGGCATTTGGGTATCGAAGCCGAGTTTTCAGGACGAAATGACATCACTGTTAACGGGCGTAAGTTCTCCGGGAACGCTTTCGCTATGCGCAGGCAAAACAGACAACACCACGGTACGCTGCTTATAAATGCCGACTTGTCCAGGCTTTCGGACTATCTCAACGTCCCTGAGCAGAAGATCCGCGCAAAGGGTGTGGAATCTGTGCGTGCCCGGGTTTGCAACCTCACGGACATAAATCCTGCGCTTACGGTTGAAATGGCGGTAGAAGCACTCAAGAAAGTTTACCGGGAACATTACGGTGAATTCGAAACCCTTAGTGAAGATCTGCTTGATAAGGAAAAAATAAATGACCTCTATAAAAAGCACAGCTCATGGGAATGGAGGATGGGCAGTGCACCTGTATTCGACTATGAGGTCGATACCCGTTTTGAATGGGGTGGTGTTCAATTATATATGTCAATGGAAAACGGGACGATTCGCGGGGTCCAAGTCTATACCGATGCGCTGAACACCCAGATTCCTCAAATTGTGGGAGATGCTCTAACCGGGGTTTTATTTAGATCGGATGATATGGCTGATAGCCTCAGAGCGGCAACTGAGGATACGCAAATCCATCAACTGGCAGAGTATTTACGTGGGTTAAGGCTGTAAAAGTCTGTAACTTATTCTAACGACTGACCACAACAGCATATGCAATAATCGTTTGCATTGATCGATCGATCGCTGGGAAGGATGCTTAATATTAAACTGTATAATGCATTGTGAATATGTGTTATGAAAATCAAATCAAAAATGTATCAAAGTACGCAAACTGTCTCGCTGATTCTTTCAAAAAATGGAGGGATCAGCGAGACTTTTTGTTAAGTAGCAAGGAATCGTTAAGTTGAGTAGCAGGGAATCTGTAAGTTGAGTAGCAAGGAATCGTTAAGTTGAGTAGCAGGGAATCTGGAATCTGTAAGTTGAGCAACGAGGAAGCTGTTAGCTGAGCGATAGGAAGTTTGTATGTAAGCCACTCAAAGTTTGCTTGTAAACATCGAGAGGGATGATACAAGAAATGCATTATATTGAGGTTAAGTATTACAGGATCATTGAATACTTTGTAGAAAAATCGTTAGAAAACCATGGGATTTTGTATAATGCAGGAAAGTCTTTTGATGATGCCCAAAATTTCCCTCCATTCAAACAAAAACAAATATAAATAGCGTTTACTTTCATTGACAATTGTTGATTGTCATTGTATAATCTGATTAAATCATACAAAAACAAAGATTGGGTGATGCATGCAATGCCTCAAAATAAGCAGACAGAATTGCTAAAAGAACTAATAGTTATGTCAAACAGATATGGAAGCGACCCTGACCTGGTGCTCGCCGGTGGAGGTAATACCTCTGCTAAGGACAGTGAAACGCTCTATGTTAAAGCATCCGGCACCTCGCTTGCTACCATCACAGAAGATGGTTTTGTTGCTATGGACAGAGGGCAGCTGGAGGGGATATTGAAAAAAGAATACCCCTCAAATGATAAGGAAAGGGAAGCCGCTTTCCTTGAAGATGTTTTGGCAGCCAAAAGCAACCCTGCAGATACGAAGCGTCCAAGTGTTGAAGCCCTTCTCCATAACCTTTTTCCCCATCGATTCGTTCTTCATCTTCACCCTGCCCTTGTCAACGGTCTTACGTGTGGCGTGAACGGGGAAGAGATTGCGAAGGCTCTTTTCTCAGATGAAGCACTCTGGGTGGAGGAGTGCCGTCCCGGATATACCCTGGCTAAACTTTGTAATGATAGGATGAACGATTACTTTCAAAAATTCGGAAAGCATGTAAGGGTCCTATTGCTTCAAAATCATGGAGTTTTTTTTGCAGGGGATACTCTTGAGCAGATCGATGAGCTTCTAAACAAGGTTATGAGCAGGCTTAAAGATAAAATTGTTAGAGAGCCTGATTTGTCTTCCGTTGCTGTTGATGGGGCCGTTGTGAAAGAAATGGGAAAAAGACTATCGGCCCTAAATGGATCTATAGTCATACATGGGGCGCACGCAGACGCAATGAAATTTTCAGCCGATGCCCAAAGTGTTGCACCACTGCTGGAGCCTTTCACTCCGGATCATATAGTATATTGCAAGGCGCACCCGCTTTATATTGATAATATTGAAAATATGTCTGAAGACTATAAGGATTTTCGCAGCAAAAACGGATACGATCCAAAGATAGTAATTGTTAAAGGAATGGGTTATTTCGCACTTGGCACAAGCGAAAAGGATGCAAAGACAGCAAAAATGCTATTTGATGACGCGATGAAAATAGCAGTCTACAGCGAAAGCTTCGGAGGTCAACGGCACATGGCGGAAGATATGGTCAACTTCATAACAAACTGGGAAGCAGAGTCATACCGCCAGAGTCAAAACAAGTAGTCAGGAGGTATGGTTTTCCGATGGAACACAGCACAAATTATCAAAACATGAGTCTTGAAGACGCAGTGCACTATGCGCGTGAAAATGTAAATAACAGACCGCAAACGACCGGTAGGCTTGCCGGAAAGATTGCTATTGTTACCGGCGGTGCCCAGGGATTTGGATTGGGTATAGCCAAAGAGATGGTGCGTGAAGGTGCTACCGTGGTTCTTGCAGACCTCAACGAGGAACTTGCAAAAACTGCTGCAGCTGAATTTGGAGATCGGGCCATAGGGATCAAGGTCGACGTCTCAAATACACAGTCGGTCGAGCGTATGGTTATTGAAACCGTGGTACGTTTTGGAGGCTTGGACATTATGGTCTCAAATGCAGGAGTGCTAAAGGCCGGATCCCTTGCCGAAATGACTCAGGAGAGCTTTGAATTTGTCACAAAAGTTAATTACACAGGCTTTTTCCTGTGTGCCAAGTATGCTTCAGAGATTATGAAGGCACAGTATGAGGCCGACAACAGCATGTGGAGTGACATCATTCAGATCAACTCAAAATCAGGTCTGGAGGGCAGCAAGGCAAACTTCGCATATGCCGGTGGCAAGTTTGGCGGGATCGGACTTACGCAGAGCTTCGCGCTTGAGCTTGCACCATGGCAGATCAAGGTCAATGCAATATGCCCCGGCAACTTCTACGATGGTCCACTGTGGTCAGATCCGGAAAACGGATTGTTTGTACAGTACCTGCGTGCGGGCAAGGTTCCGGGAGCGAAAAACGTTCAGGATGTAAAGGAGTTTTATCTCTCAAAATCCCCTATAAAACGTGGTTGCTATCCTGAAGACGTGGCCAAGGCGTTGTTCTACTGCGTAGAGCAGCTATATGAAACTGGGCAGGCAATTCCCGTCACCGGTGGTCAGGTAATGTTGAACTGAGATTTTCAACGATTTATTGCGGTACGGAACAATTTATAACGGAACGGTATGAGATATGAACAAAGAAGAAATTTTGAAGTTACTCAACGCTGATACGGTCGATAAGAGACTTGAAAATTTAAAAACACTTGTTTTAAGCGAGAAAAACAAACCTGAGGAGAAACCTCAATACGCCAACAACCACATCCATACATTTTATTCTTTCTCACCTTACTCCCCCACAGCTGCGATTTGGTTTGCGAGACAAGCAGGTCTTACGACAGCCGGGATAATGGATCATGACACCATTGCAGGAGCAGATGAGTTTGAGAAAGCCGGCGAGATAGCCTCAATTGCAACGACATCGGGCATGGAATGCCGGGTAAGCTTTAAGGGTACGGATTTTGAAGACAGGAAACTCAACAATCCCGATCAGGGTGGGGTTGCGTATATGGCCATACATGGCGTTCCGCAGTCAGGTCGTAAAAAGCTTCAAGAGTTTTTTGCACCCCTTCGGGATCACAGAAATAAACGCAACCGCCAAATGGTCGACAAGATCAACTCAATCGTATCTCCGCACGGAGTGGTCCTTGATTTTGATAAGGATGTAATTCCGATTTCCCAATATGAAGATGGTGGGGCTATAACTGAAAGACATCTTCTCTATGCACTGGGTGAAAAGATAATTGAGACTGTGGGATTTGATGGAACAGTTTCTTTCTTAGAACAGGTCCTTAACATTAAGGTCGGGGAAAAACAGCGCGCACAGTTATCTGATCAAGATAATCCCCATTTTAAGTACGATCTATTGGGTGTTCTAAAGGCTGAGCTTGTAGAGAAGATATATATACCTGCTGATGAAGAGTGTATTTCAATAGCTGAACTGGTTCGCCTTGGTCGTGAGGTGGACGCAATAATCTGCTACGCATATTTGGGTGACGTGGGCGATTCGGTTACCGGAGATAAAAAGGCGGCGAAGTTCGAAGACGATTACCTTGAGGAGCTGCTTGACGAGCTAAAGTCACTAGGAGTAGCAGGCATTACATACATGCCGTCAAGAAACACAGAGCAGCAGCTTGCTCGATTACAGAAGCTGTGCCGCGAACGGGGATTTATTGAAATCTCGGGAGAGGACATAAATTCACCGAGACAAGGCTTTATTTGTGAACAGCTCGCCAAACCACAGTTTTCACATCTTATTGACGCCACCTGGAAACTCATCGAGCGTGAGAGAAATCTAAAATAGTCAATATCTAAAACGGCGGATGATCATATTGGCGATTGTTTACCTAACAAATTAGCGATTATTTACCTAACAAGTTAAATGATTATATGCACTATGATCACTAAACTATATTGAAAGCAATATTTTGAAAAGAGGTGTGCTATGAAGACCAAAGCTGTAAGATTGTACGGAAAAAATGACCTAAGGCTAGAAGAGTTCGATCTGCCTCCCATAAAGGAAGATGAAATTCTTGCCAGGGTCGTTGCCGACAGCCTCTGCATGTCGTCTTATAAGGCGCTGATCCAGGGAGAAGACCATAAACGAGTGCCTGACAATGTGGCAGAGAATCCAACAATAATCGGACATGAGTTTTCCGGTGAACTCCTCGAGGTCGGGGCTAAGTGGGCTGACAAATTCAAGCCCGGACAGAAGTTTACTGTACAACCTGCGCTAAACTATAAAGGAAGCCTTGATGCTCCTGGTTACTCATATGCTTATATCGGCGGAGACGCTACTTATATAGTGATCCCCAATGAGGTTATGGAGATGGATTGCCTTCTCACCTTTACAGGTGATAGTTACTATGGTGGTGCTTTAGCTGAACCTCTCTCATGCGTCGCGGGCACATTCCACGCGATGTACCACACCACCAGAGGCTCTTATGAGCACAAGATGGGCATAAAGAGTGGCGGAAAGATGGCGATCCTCGCCGGAGTGGGTCCCATGGGCTTGGCAGCTATCGACTACATCTTGAATGCGGACCTTCGACCATCACTTCTGGTTGTCACAGACATAGACCAGGCAAGGCTTGACAGAGCTCAGGAAATCCTATCCCCTGAAAAAGCTGCACAGAGCGGCATAAAACTCATTTATCTCAATACCGGGAATATAGAAAATCCGCTCCAACAGTTGAAGGAATTGTCTGGCGGCGATGGATACGACGATGTGCTTGTATTTGCACCAGTGGCTTCGGTCGTAGAGCAAGGAGACCAAATCCTTGCTCAGGATGGGTGCCTCAACTTCTTTGCAGGACCGTCAGATCCCAACTTTACTGCTAAGTTTAATTTCTATAATGTACACTACGCCGGAACACATATTGTCGGCACATCGGGTGGGAATACCGATGATATGCGCGAAGTTCTCGACATGATAAGCCGAGGCCTTCTCAATCCCTCCATGTTGATAACTCACATTGGGGGATTGGACGCAGTGGCGGAAACAACTAAAAATCTGCCTAATCTGCCGGGCGCGAAAAAGCTTATATATACTAATATATCGATGCCACTTACAGCAATAAGCGAATTTGCTGAGCTGGGTAAGTCGGATCCGCTTTTCGCTAAGCTGCACGAGATAACGGCAGCAAATAACGGAATGTGGAATGCGGAAGCAGAAAAATACCTTCTTGAGAATGGGAAATCTATCTAAATGAAAGGGTGAATATGGATGGCTTCAGCAGTCGTGATGCCAAAGGCAGGAATTACGGTTGAGACATGCATCATTGGTAAATGGGAAAAGAAAGTAGGCGACCGTGTTGAGGTGGGCGACATTCTTTTCACATATGAAACAGATAAGGCAACATTTGAGTGCGAATCCACCGCGGAAGGGGAATTGCTGGAAATTTTCTTCCAGGAGGGAGACGAGGTTCCGGTATTAGTCAACGTGTGCGCAGTGGGTGAGAAGGGTGAAGATGTATCTTCTCTGCGTCCCGATGCAGCCGGGCAGCCTGATACGACTGCCGACAAAACCGCGACTGCTGAAGGCTCCACACCTGTGGCTGATTCTGTCGTAGCAACCACAGCCGCTACTACCGTAGAGCATATTTCTGGGCAGACATCTGTTCCGACACTGGATTCGGGTGAAATGAAAATATCACCAAGGGCGAAGAACCTTGCTGAACGCAGCGGAGCCGATGCCAGGCTCGCTACACCGTCAGGTCCTCATGGACGTATAATTGAACGAGATATTAGGACTCTACTTGAGTCGGGCGAAACATTGGCTGCCGGTGAAATGAAGTCTGGCCAACAGGCAGTAGCATCCGGTTTGGCAGACACAGAGCTTACAGTACCCGAGAGCATCGGTTACAAGGATGTTAAATTCAGCGGAATACGCCGTTCGATATCCAAGGCTATGCACAAGTCTCTTTCGACCATGGCACAGCTTACACACCATCATACCTTTGACGCCACTGAGATTATGGAATATCGCAAGAAAATAAAGAGCGTCGGTGGGGAATTGGCCGGCATTACTCTTACAGATATGATTCTTTATGCGGTATCCAGAACCCTTGTCAATCATCCTGATCTCAACGCAAACATGATCGATGAAAACACTATAAGACAGTTTGACCATGTTCACTTGGGTCTTGCAGTTGACACCCCGCGCGGACTTATCGTGCCGACTATATTCAATGCAGATTTGAAGTCTCTGCTTGAGATATCAAAAGAAGCTAAAGTGCTTGCGGAAGCAGCGCGTTCAGGCAGCATAAACCCTGATCTTCTACAGGGCGGCACTTTTACTGTATCAAATCTTGGATCACTTGGTGTTGAAATGTTTACACCGGTCATAAATCCGCCTCAGACAGGAATTCTCGGTGTCTGCAACATTGTAAAGCGAATTAGAGAAGTTGACGGCAACATCACAACATATCCTGCAATGGGTATGTCACTAACCTATGACCACAGGGCTGTGGACGGTGCGCCGGCTGCTCGCTTTATGACAGAGCTTGTTAAAAACCTAGAGAATTTCACACTGCTGTTGGCAAGATAGACCAATACTGTCTACAGAAGTGAAAGGAGAAAGCCATGCAAAAATATGACTTAATGGTAATAGGCGGCGGTCCGGGTGGCTATGATGCAGCAGAACGTGCGGGCGAAAACGGACTAAAAGTCGTAATTTTCGAGAAGCGTGCACTTGGTGGCGTGTGTCTCAATGAGGGATGCATACCCACAAAGACGTTCCTAAACTCCGCCAAGATATACAGCTATGCACTCCGTGGCGACAGCTACGGAGTGATCGCCAAAGATGTTTCATTTGACCATGCTAAGGTGGTCAAAAGAAAGCAAAAGGTCGTAAAGACTCTGGTTTCCGGAGTCAGAATGAAGATGAGGCAGAACAAAGTCACAGTGGTCTCTAAGAAAGCAACGATCACCGGAAAAACAGATGACGCAATCACTGTTGAAGCCGACGGTGAAGTGTATGCAGCTCCAAAGCTGATCATAGCAACTGGTTCGGTTCCTGCTGTACCCCCAATCAAGGGTTTGAAGGAAGGGCTCGAGAGCGGTTTTGTCATGACGAGCCGGGAGATCCTTGATATTGAAAAGCTGCCAAAGAGCCTGATCGTCATCGGTGGCGGTGTGATCGGACTTGAAATGGCCTGCTATTTTGCTACGGTTGGCGTCAAAGTGACCGTAATCGAGATGCTTGACAGAATCGCCGGAAATACAGACTTAGATATAAGCAGGACATTGATGAAAACCTATCAAAAAGAAGGTATGGATTTCTATCTTTCCAGCAGAGTAACTTCTGTAGGGGAGAACAGTGTGACATTTGAGCAGGAAGGTAAAGAACAGACCGTTGTAGCTGACGCAGTCCTCCTTTCAGCAGGAAGAAGGCCAAGGATCGATGATATTGGCCTTGAGACGATCGGAGTTTACACCGAACGGGGTGCCATTGTCACCGATGAGTATATGCGCACGAATGTTGCAGGCGTTTACGCTGTGGGCGACGTTAACGGAAAGTCATTGCTTGCTCATACTGCGTATCGTGAGGCCGATGTCGCCGTTAACCATATTTTAGGTAAAAAGGACAGGATGCGTTACGATGCTGTGCCTTCTGTAATCTACACAAATCCCGAGGTCGCGTCAGTTGGAGAGACTGATGAGAGTGCAAAAGAAAAGGGAATGGACGTAAGATCAGTTCGTCTCCCGCTGGCATATTCCGGTCGGTATGTTGCCGAGGTGAATAATGGAGATGGCTTCTGCAAGTTGGTGCTGGACAATAAGACAAATAAGTTGGTTGGTGTCCACATGATCGGAAGCTATGCATCGGAAATAATATACGGAGCCGCGCTTATGCTTGAGACAGAGCTTCCCGCGGAGCAGCTGAAAAAGCTAATATTCCCGCATCCCACCGTCAGTGAAATCATACGTGAAGCACTGTTTCACGCATAAATAGAGGAGGTCTTAAAAAATGCCTAAATCCCTATATATTAGCCCGGAGGAAGTTCGAAAACCTGGAAAAATCACATTTAACGACATTCCGGTAAACAGTTATAACAAAACAATCGAGGAGGAAAAATCCCGCTATACTAACGAGGACTTTGTGAGGATTTTCCGCGACATAGCAATACTCCGTGAGTTTGAGTCCATGCTGACTCAGATTAAGACCCAGGGCGTATATAACGGAGTTGAGACCACATATCCTGGTCCTGCTCACCTGTCTTTGGGACAGGAAGCGGCAGCAGTTGGTCAGGCATATCTGCTTGGCACAGATGATTTCATCTTTGGCAGTCACAGAAGCCACAGTGAGATTTTGGCTAAGTCGCTTTCGGCAATCCATAAACTATCTGATAGCGAGCTTATGAACATAATGGAGAATTTCCTTGAAGGAAAGACATTACGCGCCGTCCAAAAGGTAAGTAAGGCTGACAATGTAAAAGAGCTTGCCATTGAGTTTATTCTCTATGGAACGTTAACGGAAATATTTGCACGTGAAAATGGTTTCCATATGGGTATGGGCGGATCGATGCACGCGTTCTTCCTGCCCTTCGGAGTCTATCCAAACAACGCTATCGTAGGTGGATCCGCTACCATCGCAGCAGGCGCTGCACTTTACAAGAAGGTCAACGACAAGAACGGAATCGTGATCGCTAATATAGGCGATGGATCTCTTGGCTGCGGACCTGTTTGGGAAGCGCTGAACTTTGCTGCTATGGATCAGTACAGAACTCTTTGGGAAGAGAGCAAGCGCGGCGGAATGCCGATACTCTTCAATATATTCAACAACGGATACGGCATGGGTGGACAAACACGCGGTGAAACCATGGCATATGATATGCTTGCCAGAATTGGTGCCGGTATCAGCCCCACTCAGCTACACGCTGAGCGCGTCGATGGATACAATCCGTTGGCAGTTATTGACGCTATGGAGCGGAAGCTAAAAGTACTTCGCGAGGGCGATGGACCAGTTCTCCTTGACGTCATAACCTATCGTCTTGTAGGCCACTCAACATCCGATCAGAATGCCTATAGAACTAAGGAAGAAATTGATGCATGGCGCGGCGTCGATCCAATAGTCACATATCGTGAGCAGCTTGTAAAGGCTGACATCGCTGCCGATAGCAAGTTTGAAGACATTTTACAGGAGACAGTTGAGCGCATGACCCGCGTATGCAAGTGGGCCTCAGACTTTGAGATATCACCTTATGTAGATTTCAAGAAAGATCCTGCTGCAATTGAGAGAATAATGTTCTCCAATGAGAGAGTAGAATCCTTTGGTGACCAAGAGCCCGCGGTCAATGGACCGAAAACAGACTGCTCAAGATATGTACAGAATCAGAAAAAAGAGCGCGCTGCCGTCGTGGATGGAAAAGCAGTTAGCAAGATGAGACAGTACAATATCCGTGATGCTATATTTGAGCCCATTATTGACAAGTACTATGAGGACTCGACCCTTATCTCATACGGTGAGGATGTTCGTGACTGGGGCGGAGCGTTTGCTGTCTATCGTGGACTTGCAGATGTTATCCCGTATTCAAGACTTTTCAACGCACCTATCTCTGAGGCTGCCATTGTCGGCTCGGCGGTGGGATACGGAATGTGTGGAGGACGCGCGATCGTAGAGCTTATGTACGCCGACTTTATAGGCAGAGCCGGAGATGAAATCTTCAACCAGCTGTCCAAATGGCAGGCCATGAGTGCGGGGATATTGAAAATGCCTGTGGTGCTCAGAGTATCAGTCGGCTCCAAATACGGTGCACAGCACTCGCAGGATTGGGTTGCACTTTGTGCGCATATCCCGGGTCTCAAGGTATGCTTCCCGGCAACACCTTATGAGGCAAAAGGTCTGATGACAGCCGCTTTGAATGGCACCGACCCTGTTGTCTTCTTCGAAAGTCAGCGCATCTATGATATGGGCGAGCAGTTCCATGAAGGCGGAGTGCCGACAGAGCCATACGAAATTCGATTCGGAGATACAAATGTTGTACGGACAGGAAATGACATTACGATCCTGACTATTGGTGCAACCTTGTATAGAGCTATAGAAGCTGCTGATGAGCTAAAAGAGAAGTATGGGCTAGAGGCTGAGGTAATCAATCTTCACAGCTTGGTGCCTCTTGATTATACGAAGATCATCGAGTCGGTAAAGAAGACCGGCAGAGTAGTTTTGACGTCTGACGCAGTTGCACGCGGCTCATTCCTAAAGGACGTTGCTCAGAGTATTAGTGAACTATGCTTCGACTATCTGGATGCACCGCCGGTAGTGGTAGGAGCCCAAAACTGGATCACACCTCCCTTTGAGTTCGACGAGGAGTTTTTCCCGCAGGCGTCCTGGATCCTTGACGCGATCAACGAGAAGATCCTGCCTTTGAAGGGGCATGTTCCAACCGTAAGTTTTACCGATTCTGAGCAGATTCGCAAAGCTAAATTCGGTGTGTGATTCAAACACCTCTCCTTCCAAATCTTAGAAAAGACGGTCCCAAACATCAATTGGGGCCGCCTTTTCATTAATTTCGTTTAATTTGCCTATGTCTTTTTAGACGAAAATGTACTAAAATAGTATATGTGATATTTATTTATGGATATTTGCAGATGTTTGAATTATTAAAATCAACAAAATCTATTTAATGCTGAATATCCGGCACTGGAGGAAGTCATTGGATAAAAACGTCAAAAAGAAATCTATATATTCAAAAACCAATCCGATAATGCCGGATGAACCTGACTGTGTCCACCTAACAGAGCGCTACAAATGTAATCTGCTTCAGGTCAAGCATTGTCTGGGTCACATGTGTACATTTTGTCAGACCGCATATGAGCGGGGAAAGGCACATAAAAAATGGCTTGATGCCATGAATGCCATGTCGGAAGAAAATCAACTTAGGATTGCAAGTGTATACTACAGCGGAAGAATGCCTTGGAAGAATGCAGATAGTTGATAGCGGCTTATAAGTGTAATATTACGACCGTGCATAGTATAGTTTTTGACGATTGGATGGAAATCCTGGTTACACAGGATTTTCTAATGTTTTTAGAGATTTTCGATGATTAGTTCATTAGGCAGTTTTTGGGAAAGGATAAGATATGTTTCAAATCAATGATATTATTATTTACGGGACTGAGGGAGTATGTAAAATTGATGATATTTCTGAAAAGCGTATAGATGATAAGACGATGGAGTATTATGTACTTAAACCGCTATATCAAAACAGGGCAGTAGTATACGTTCCGAAAAACAGTAAAAAATTGACTTCTAGAATGCGTAATGTTCTCACATTATATGAGGTAAACGAGCTGATACGAGAGTTTGCAAATATCGACTCCATTGATATAGCCGATACACGGGCTCGAAAGCAAACTTATCAACAGATCCTGCAAACCTGCGATTATCGTGAGTTGACAAGACTGGTAAAGACCTTGCACTATCAGAGGCTCGAAGCAGAAGAGGGTGGCAAGAAGCTGCCGATGTGGGAGGATCGTGTAAGGAAGGAAGCGGAGAAGGTTCTCTTTAGTGAGTTTGCTTATGTCTTGAAAATTGAACCTGAGCAGGTACTGGAATATATTGAGTCGATGACTAAATCATAAGAAATTATGGGGACGGTTTTACTGTCTTAGTTAAACTCCAAGACAGTAGAGCCGTCCGGTTCGTTATATTAGCATTATCTCCAAGGCAATAGAACGGTCCTTCGCCTTATTAACGCTAACTCCAAGGCAACAGAGCAGACCTTTTATCATATTGGCACCAACTCCAAAGCAACAGAACCGTCCATCTGTCTTAAAAATAAAATTTCAGATATTTCTGTTTTAAAAAATAACAGGCCGGTAATAATAATTATCGGAGGTGCGCAAATGAACACAGGAACTGTCAAATGGTTTAATGCAGAAAAAGGCTATGGCTTCATCTCAAATGACGATGGAGGCGAAGATGTATTTGTTCATTACTCAGATATTGTTTCACAGGGATATAAAACTCTGGCAGATGGTCAGAAAGTGACATATAATATCGAGACAGATACACGAAACGGAAAAGTCAGGGCGACTAATGTAACAGTTGTACAGTAAGTCAGTTTTAGCGAAAAGAAGGGTAGTACAGTTTTATACTGCACTACCTTTCCTTCCTTTTTTGTTGAATTATATGCTAACTAAAACAAATATGGTATAATAAGACCAATCAACCAATCATTGCCAGATTATTGTAAATTAAATTTTCGATCATCTCCCTGTCATAAACAACATTTATTGAAAAACTGCAAAATTATCATAAGGAGCGAGATAGTCATGTTGAATGAAATTGACGCAAAGCTCAAAGAAGCGGAGCAAAATGCTCATCGACTTGATAAAATCGAAGCCATGCTTGAAAGCTTGAGAGCTGACAAAATGGAACTGGAGCGAAAAAAGCATCATTTACAAAGGGAAATGGAAAAGGAACAGCTTGATGTTGACAAGTTGGAAAACAACGGGCTTGTAGGGTTGTTTTACATGGTGCTGGGAAAGCATGGTGAAAAATTGGAGAAAGAAAAATCCGAAGCGCTTGCGGCAAAACTCAAATATGATCAGTCGGTCAAAGAGTTGGATGAGGTAACTGCAGAGATTGATAAGCTAAGGACAGAAAAGATGAAGTATAAGGATAGTCACAATATTTACAATACCTTATACTCGCAGAAGAAGGAAATGGTGAAGAAATCCGGCACCAAAGCGTCTGAGGACATTCTTGACCTTGAGGCGCAACTTCGGTCCGAAGAAAATATGCTCAAGGAGGTCCGGGAAGCGATTGATGCGGGAAAATCAGCTCTAGCATATTTAGACAGGGCAGGTGAACATCTTGGTAGTGCCAGAAGTTATGGTGTGTGGGATATGCTTGGCGGAGGTTTGTTAGCAGACATTGCTAAGCACTCTCATATCGATGATGCAAAGTCTGCCGTTGAAGCTGCACAGTCTAAGC
This sequence comes from Eubacteriales bacterium, assembly GCA_050950785.1. Lineage (GTDB taxonomy): Bacteria > Bacillota > Clostridia > Oscillospirales > JAAYOS01 > JAAYOS01. The sequence goes on from JBMNIG010000001.1 coordinate 83,141, forward strand.
TTCGCAAATTCAAAACTGAGCTAGCCGATATAGATATATCCCAGGACATACGCATTGAAACCGATGGGTTTGCAAAGTTTTGCTGACTTTTTCTTCGATGGGCTTATTGCCGACTGGTCGATTGCAGAACAGAATAGCCCAATCACAGTGGAGTGTCAGCAATGCAGCAGGAACGGTAAACAGTGTATTGAGAAAGCTTGAAACAATGGAAAGGGAGACTAACTCTAAAATTTCCAATATAAAAGCCGAAATAAAAAGATTGATATTGGAGTCGTAGGTTTATTCAAGGACATGATTAATTGCATAATGGTCGCTTAATGTTAAACACAGTAAAAAACCTTCATAACTGGTTGAAATAGATAAATTACAGGAATATAATTAGAATAAATTAGCAAAAGGACAACAAATGAAGGGGGCGATCGGTTATGTTAACAGAGAAAGATAATTATTTGATGCTCTTAAGAGGCGAACAGCCTGAATGGGTTCCTATGTACACTTTTGGTGCTCCTCCTGGTTCGAACATTATAGTGCCAAACCAGATGGTTGAACCTCCCATCCTAAGCGAATTTCGAAGTAAAGGCGGAGGAAAGGACGTCTGGGGTGTTGAGTTCGTTTCCTACTAAAGAGACTGGCAACGCTCTGATACCCAAACCGGGGGATTTTATACTTAAGGATATCCGTAAGTGGAGGGATGTGATAAAAGCACCCGATATTTCAGGTATCGACTGGGAAACGATGATCAAAAAGCAAATGGAGGAGCTGAATGTGGATCGCTCGCAGACAGCAATCGCATTCAATATGCACTTTGGTTACTTCCAACAGCTAATGGCTTTTATGGGGTTCAACGAAGGTCTGTGTGCGATGTATGAAGAGCCAGAAGAGGTTTATGAGCTTTTTGATCATCTATGCACCTTCTACTGCACGATCGCTGAAAAAACACTACCGTATTACCAACCTGATGTTCTCGTGCTAATGGATGACACCGCAGCCTGGAACAGTCCTTTTATATCTCCGAAGATGTATCATGACCTTGTATTGCCCTTCCATGATAGGCAAGCTAAATTTGGTCGCGATCTTGGAATTCCAATAACGATGCACAACTGTGGGAAAAGTGAGTGCTTTATTGAGGATTGGCTTTCTATAGGGGTTTGTATGTGGGACCCTGCTCAAACATGCAATGATTTGGATGGTGTCAAAAAGAAGTACGGCAACAAACTGGTTATAGCAGGGGGTTGGGATGCCCGCGGTGTTCTTGCATCCCCAGATGTCACCGAAGAGCAGATCCGAGATTCTGTACAGGAAGTGATGGATCGCCTGGCTCCTGGCGGTGGTTACGCATTTTGCGGAGGATTCCTAGGTCCACTTGATGACCCCGAGGTAATACGAAAGAACGGTATGCTTTTTTAAGGCTGTAAATGAGATTGGACGAAACTTTTATAAAAACTGAGATTACATACAACGTTACTGTCTAGATCTGCTATTAAACGAGGTCAAAATCCGAGAACATTAAACACCTAAATCGCTTGTCAATGATGCTTTTTCTGTAACGTCTTCAAAAAGTTGAAAAATCAGGACCGCCCACATCATAAGTGAGTGATCCTGATTTTATGTTTATCAAATTAATTCATGTTTAAGAGCTGCAGCTTTTTGTTTAACATTTCTCTTGCGGTTTTTTCGATGTTTTCAGCACAGAGGCCAAACTGCTTAAGCAGTGCTGCTGCAGGACCTGAGTGTCCAAATACATCGTTTACGCCTATGCGCTTTACAGGCACAGGATAATTTTCGGAAAGTACTGAGCAAACTGCTTCGCCAACCCGCCAATAATGCTGTGCTCTTCTACAGTCAGTACTTTGCCCGTTTTCTTTGCTGCGCTAATAATTAGATCGGCATCGATTGGCTTGATAGTATGGATGTTTATAACCTGAGCACTAATATCCTGCTTTGCCAACATCTCAGCAGCATCAAGTGCTTCGGACACCATAAGGCCAGTAGCGACAATGGTTATATCGGTGCCGTCTCTTAGTACAATGCCTTTGCCCAACTCAAATTTGTAGTCGGGATTGTCATTGATAACTGGTGCTGCATTCGGCCAAACCTCATATATACAGGACCAACATATTCGTAAGCAGCTTTTACTGCTGCACGGGCTTCAACATCATCACTTGGGCAAATAACGACCATCCCGGGAATTGAGCGCATGGTAGCAAAGTCTTCGTTACACTGGTGGCTTGCGCCGTCTTCACCGACGCTTATTCCGCCGTGTGTGGCGCCAATTTTAACATTGAGATGGGGGTAACCAATTGTGTTACGTATCTGTTCAAAAGCCCTGCCTGCTGCAAACATAGCAAAGGTGCTGGCAAAGGGCACATAACCGACGGTTGAGAGCCCACCTGCAACGCACATCATGTTGGCTTCGGCTATACCGCAGTTAATATGGCGATCAGGGAATTCCTTTTTGAAAGTCCCGGTCTTAGTTGCACCCGCTAGATCCGCATCTAAGACAATTAAATTGGAATGTTTTCGTCCTAGTTCCACAAGGGCGGAGCCGTAACTTTCCGTGTTGCTATCTTCTTGACTTCGCTCATTTCAACACCTCCGCTGCGGCTGCCTGACTAAGTTCATCTATGGCCGTCTTATACTCATCATCGTTTGGAGCTTTGCCGTGCCAGGCTGCTTTGTTTTCCATATAACTGATGCCTTGCCCTTTATGGTCTTCATTAGGATTGCACTTGGATTACCCTTTGTATTTCGGGCTGTGTTAAACGCTTGTTCAAGCTCTTCGAAGCTGTGACCGTCTACTTCAAACACGGCGTATCCAAATGCCTCTAACTTTTCTCTGATTGGGATATGGGTTCATGACATCTGTTATTGCACCATCTATTTGAGATTGTTGTTGTCAATTATTATGCAGAGGTTGTCAAGACTGTAGTGGGCTCCGAACATAAGAGCTTCCCAGACTTGACCTTCCTGCAGTTCTCCATCGCCCAACAGTGCGTAAACGCGTTCAGGGCCTCCTCGTTTTTTTAGGCCGAGTGCCATACCACAAGCTGTGCTAACGCCTTGACCGAGGCTGCCGGTCGACATATCGACACCGGGGACCGATGTCATGCTTGGATGCCCCTGCAGATAGCTGTCAATGTGGCGGAACGTGGAAGATCTTCAACAGGGAAAAAGCCACGATTGGCAAGAACTGAGTAAAGTCCGGGCGAGCAGTGCCCCTTGCTCAGTACAAATCGGTCTCTATTATCCATTTTTGGGTTTTCGGGATCGATATTCATTTCCCTGAAGTACAGGTAGGTAAACACTTCGGCTGAGGAAAGGCTTCCTCCGGATGTCCGGCTTTTGCACCGTTATGTGCTCTCGATAATGCCGACGCGCACCCGACGAGCCATTTCAACAAGTTGTTTTTTTACAGCGGTATCTATGAGAATACCCCCCTTATCAAAGTTTTGACATTGACAACAATTATACAACAAAACAGGCAATCAGACAAGACAATAATTCCAAATATGACAATTTGAATTTATCTTTATCTTTTTTTGATAATATATTCTTATAAAATATACTTTGGTATGAAGCTACAATTTGCATCAGCCGCAGCTAGGATCATTAGTAATAATATTGACAAACCACTCTTATTTCGGTAAAATCAATAACATAGCATGTTGAATTAATTGGTTTCCCTTTGGAATTGAAATATATAACTGAAAGGAAGAATTACGTGTTAGCAATAGAGAGAAGAAACGACATCTTAGCGCGCCTTTATGCGGAGGGGAAAGAAATAGTCAGTGATCTTAGCAAGATCTACAATGTCACCGAAGAGACGATCCGTAGGGACTTGGAGAAGCTGGAAAAAGAGGGTCTTGCAAAAAAGACATACGGCGGAGCTGTTAGGAGTAACAGTTTAAACACCGATCTACCATATAATATCCGAAAACAGTCCAATGTACCCGGAAAGCAGAAAATTGCATCAATTATTGCAGAGCTTATAAATGATGGGGACTATATAGCTGTAGATGCCAGCACGGACAGCACTCTACGTGATCAAGAAAATACTTACGCGGAAGAATATTACATTGATAACCAATTCTATCGAAGTTCTACTCGAGGTGGCAAACAGGACAAACTGGAACATCCTGTCCACCGGAGGAGCACTTAAGGAGGGCGGCCTTTCCCTTGTTGGCTATCAGGCAGAGAAAATGATTTCTTCTTTCCATGTCGATATCGCAATCTGTTCGTGCAAGGGACTGGATCTTGAAAGGGGCATAACAGATTCAAATGAAAAAGATGCCCAGATTAAAAAGGCCCTTTTGAACTCGGCAAGTAAAAGAATCATCGCGGTGGATAGCAGCAAATTTGACAAGGCATCATTTGTAAAAATCGCTGATATAAATGAAGCTGACATGATAGTTACCGACAGCGAACCGGACGAGCTATGGATCCGCCGCTTCCAATCTGAGAACGTTGAA
>JBMNIG010000002.1:0-40914 GCA_050950785.1 Eubacteriales bacterium
ATCCCACATTTTCGCCCACTGGCGGTCACGAAGTTTCTTGAATTCTTGCAGTTTTTTGGGGTCTATCCTATCCATGAAACTACCTCCATAAATTTTTGTGTGGACTGTTTTTAGCCTTAGGACCACTCTAAAATAAGGGGACCATCCCGTTGTCTTAGCTGCTTGCTTAAAGTCCGCTTCAAAACAGAAGACCCGTCCCCCTGTCTCAAATTTTAATTTAGAGACCACTGAAAGACAGAAGAATCGACCTTCCTGTCTCAGTTGCCCTACTTTACAATGTAAATCGATACAAGTATAATACATATATACCAATTTATCAATTATAGATGATTACGGACACAACTATGAACTATAAAATAACGCAAAAACAGCGCAGATAAATAAGAATATTAAACAGGAGGAGAAATAAATGTCTGATAATGAAAACAAAGCCGTTCAATTTGATTCAGAAGAGGCCTTTGCACAATTGAACGAGCAGAGAAAGAAGTTTGCCCAAATGCCGGTCAGCGGCGAGCGATTTACTGTTCCTAGAGAGGGTCTCGATGGCGTGGATACAATTTTGTATCGTCCTGCGAAAGTAACACAGGGCCCGTTGCCGGTGCTTTTCAACCTACATGGTGGTGCCTGGGTTGGTGGTGACGCCGTCCTGATGGACTCCTTCTGTTCACTTCTTGCGGATGAAATTCCTGCAATGATTGTAAATGTAAACTACAAAAAGCTGGATGTACATACATTTCCATACCCGCAAGCTGAACTGTGTGATGCGGTCCTGTACTTTGCGGAGCATGCCGATGAATATAACATAGATAAGTCTAAATTCGCTATTGGCGGGCATAGTGCGGGTGCCCATATATCATCGGGAGCTGCAATAATGTTAAAGGAGCGCGGCTTCAAACTTGCTTGCCAGATGCTTGTCTACCCGTTTGTTGATTTTACAATGAGTAGCGGCGAAGAAGGTACACGTTATCTCAAGCAGCTGATCACAAGTTTGTTCCCTGATGGTGACCTTACTCATCGTTGGCTCTCTCCGCTGCAGGCAAAGGATAATGAGCTTGAAGGGGTAGCTCCTGCAATAATAATAGTATGCGGCAAGGACGAGCTTAAACCGCATGGAGTTGCATATGCTAAGCGGCTTATTGATGTTGGTGTAGCGGTTAAATATAAGGAATATCCCGAAGCACTCCATGGTTTTCTTGAGGCGAACCGCAAGGAATATGAGGGTGATCCCAGACGCTCTCCCGAACAGTTGGAAATGACTAAAGACTGTGAAAAGCATCTTATGAATGAACTGAGAGCATGCTTTGAAGAGGCTACGCTAAAACACTAATACTCATTTGCCGGCAGCTTAACTATTTCTGAAAGGGGGAATGAAGCATTGAACAGAGAAGAACTGGATGTCTACTTGAGAAAACCAAAAATAAATGAAGATCCTGCTTTTCAAGAACTATCAAAAAATTTTCACAGCGACAAACTAACTTTCGACTTAAAAATCTTCACTGATACACCCGGGGAAAGTATCAAAATATATCCACACGGTAGATATACTTCGGTACCTGAACACAGTCACGACTATTTCGAAATGATGTATATTTATGACGGGTGCATCACGCAGACTGTGGAAGGTGAAAAGTTGAAGATGAATAGGGGTGCGGTGTGCCTTCTGGATCTGGATGCCAAGCATAGTATTGAGGAGTGCGGGGAAAACGACATTGGAATGAACTTTATTATGCAGAAGGAATTTCTTGACGCCGCATTTTTTTCTCATACAAAGAACAACAGCCTGTTTTCTGAATTCTTTGCTAACTCAATCCATCATAATAGCTCATTCCCCAGATATATATTTCTTGATACCGGCGATGCTCCCCAAGTTCGCAACTATGCTGAGATGATTATGTGTGAGTATTTTGATCCCGATCTCTGTTCTGACGGGACGATAGAAAGCCTTATTCCAGCACTGTTTAACGAGCTTTTTAGGGTCTGGAGATTAAAGGGAGGAAAGAAAATCCTTCGTGAACCTGATGAATCGAAAAGCATATGGAAGATCCTTCGTTATATACAGACAAACTGTGCAGAAGCAACACTTACAACTACCGCGCATAGATTTGGATATTCACCAAACTATTTAAGTACTTTAATATCAAAGGCAACCGGCAGTTCATTTACTGAGATAAAGCATAAGGAATGTATGAATCAAGCATCTCTAATGCTGCTAAACACAGACATGTCTGTGATTGATGTGGCACAAAGTGTCGGATTTTCAAACATTACACACTTCTATACCATTTTTCGTAAGAGCTTTGGATTAACTCCTGCTGATTTCAGGGAGAAAAAGAAAAAATCCTGATTATATTCAGACAGACTGGTTGCTGATTTATAGAATAGAGAGCAATGTTCTTGTACTGACGCTCACTTGGACAGGAACGCATAACGACCTTTTCGGAAAATAATTTATTGCCGTACGGGTAAATCCGCACGGCTTATTACTTTATACTTTACAAAGAACATCTTGTGTTATCGTAGGGATTGATAAATACTCGATAAAATATGATATTATAGAACTTAAGTCATTTTTAGTATAATATGGATGATATAAAAGAATTTTGCAGATCAAACAGATTCATTGTTTATAGATGATGTAGTGAGTTATATCATTTTCACATTATTACAACGACGTTAATAGTAATTAGGTCGGTAGGAAAGGGTGGTCAAAATGATGGAGCAGGAAATTTCAAGAGTTATGGAGCGTTACATTGAAGATCGAGAGCTTCCCGGAGCAGCATTGATTGTTCGCAAAAACGACGAGATAGTCTACAATTGTAAATGGGGATATAGTAACATTGATGAAAAGAAGCCAATCACAGACAGCAGCATCTTCCGAATAGCCTCAATGACTAAGTGCGTTACTGCAGTTGGTATTATGCAGCTTGTCGAGCAAGGAAAAATCAGTTTGGATGATCCTGTTTCTAAATTTATCTCGTCTTTTTCGGATATGCGTGTTGCGAATGACCCCCGATATAGACTTGATAATCTCAATGCTGAAAATTATAAGAAATATATAGCAAGGGCGCTGATGAGGCTACCCTTCTTCAGGATGGATAAGGTAAAGTCCGTGCCCGCCGACAGACATATTACTATTCGCGACCTCCTTTCCCATGCGTCCGGTTTGGAGCAAGGAATGGTCGGCTTTTTCGGGATGCTGAAGATGAAAGGTGAAAATGATACTCTTGCGGAACGCGCAGAGAGGTATTCTAAATTTGTTCTAGACTTCCAGCCCGGGACGAACACAGGATATTCACCTTTAGCAAGTTTCGATTTACTAGCCCACATAATAGAACTGGTTACAGGAGAAAGTGCCTCTGAATATCTGAAAGGCAATGTGTTTGAACCTTTGGAAATGAAGGATGCAACATTCTGGCCCAACGAAGAACAAAGATCGCGCATTGTTAGGCTATATAAACGAAAAGGGGAAAAGTTGATTGATGTGACCGAATCAAAAAAGGCAAACCTTTATGGCATTGCCAGACTTGGTAAACAAGGAGTATATACTTCAGGCAGTGGCGGATTGTTCTGTACGATCAACGACTTTGATAACTTTGCAAGAATGCTTTATAATGAAGGTTCTTTTAACGGAAAGCAGATAATGAAGCCCGAAACAGTGCGGTTGATGCAAACAGAGGCACAGGAGAAGCACCTTGAGCCACAACCCGGTCATGTTTGGGGATTGAGTGTAAGTATCCGTCAGGACCCTGAGCGGGCAAAGAGCTTTGCAACTGCAGGTACATATGGCTGGAGTGGACACTTTGGATCTCATTTCTTTATTTCTCCTGCGGATAAGGTGCAAGCAGTATTTATGATAAACTGCGCTCAAACAGACAGTACTGGAGCCAGTTTTTTAGAAAAGGTAGAGGAACTAGTGTTTGGTGTCTTTAGGAACAAATGATGCAAATGACGTTTATTGATTTCTGTGGTTGATTTTGCATTTGTATCTCAAGTTTTATTAAAACCACAAAATAGAAAAAGGCGTTGTTGTAATAATGCGTATATCAAATTGTAAAGCAACTGAATTAGCCATAAATGAAAGTACATCTTTAAGCTTCAATATGTGGGGAATTCCCTGAAGGGAGAAAGATTATGAATCTCGAAAACAAGACCGGTAACCTATTTCACATGGAAGTAAGGCACGGTATTTATTTGATTTCTAACGATAGCCAAGGACCTACTGAGGACGGAATGTCACTTGCTCCGGGTAACGCTACAGCCAACAGCTATCTTGTTATCGGAGAAGAAAGGGCGTTGCTGTTTGACTTGGCTGTAAATCATCCTGGCATTCGCGAATACACGGGAGAGTTGGCAGCAGGCAAGCCGGTGCAACTTGTTCTTAGTCACGGTCACTTCGACCACACCTTCCACCTTAATCAATATAGCGATGTTTGGATGCATACGAGTGATGAAAAGTTTGTGCGTGAAGGCATGTTGGGTGCCCCACCAATAAATCCCTGCCCCGCAATTCATCCTCTACAGGACGGCGACACCATTGACCTGGGTGGGCGGTTTCTTGATGTAATCAATGTTCCCGGACACACTCCCGGCAGCATTCTTTTGCTTGATCGCCAAACTAAAACACTACTTTCCGGTGACACATGTGCACGTCGGCTACTTTACGGCTTGACCGACTTCGTCCCCACCAATGTGTTTTGCGATTCTCTGCGGCGTCTGCAGGCAATGGATTTCGAAGTGATTTACTCTGCCCACGATCGCTGTGCGCTGCCAAAATCATACATAGAGCACATGATTAGACTTATTACTGATGAGTTGCCGCTGACAGAAGAAGTCTGGTCCCTTGCAGGGCTCGATGATATGGTTTGGCTGGTACATGGTGATGTCTATACACTCGATTACTTCGATATGGTAGTGCCTCTCAAATACATGGAAGATATTAAACATGGATCCCGCTGAGTTCATAAATTCCGTTTAGTTTCATGGAGCATTCCCGTAATCAGCAAAAACGAAGTTTGCAAAAAAAGAGGCACTCCCATAAAATGATGCCAACAGGGTCAAAGCCCTAATTCAATAAGCAACCATAAAGAAAGGGAGTACCAACATGAATTGTAAACAAGACGCGAAGATTTGTCAAGTGACAGAGGAAACCATTGTCATCGGGGTGGACATCGCAAGCGAGCTTCATTACGCGAGAGCATTCGATTGGCGAGGCGTAGAGCTCGGAAAGGTGTTCAAGTTCGAGAATACGAGAGAAGGGTTCCAAAGCTTTCATACGTGGACACAGGGCCTTCGGCAGCAGGTAGGAAAGCAGCGCGTGATAGTTGGAGCAGAACCGACCGGACACTACTGGTTTGGCCTTGCAGAGTTCCTGAAGGACGAGGGAATAAAACTTGTTCTGGTGAACCCATATCATGTAAAGCAGAGCAAGGAGATGGACGATAATCATCCTAGTAAGACGGATCGGAAGGATCCCAAGCTGATCGCCCGATTAGTGATCGAAGGGAGGTACAGCATCCCATACATTCCCGAAGGGATCTATGCCGAACTGAGGATAGCATCAAATACGCGTGCAAGATTGCTCAAAGAGATCACAGCTTTGAAAAATCACGTGAAGCGGTGGTTGAAGATATACTTCCCGGAGTACGATGATGTGTTTGGAAAGTTTGACGGCGTAGGGAGTCTGATGGTACTACAAGCAGCGCCGCTGCCGGCAGACGTGCTGGCACTGGGCGAGGACGGTATAAATAAACTGTGGCGGGAAGCCAAGATACGAGCTGTGGGAATAAAGAGAGCCAAGAGCCTGTGTGAAGCAGCAAGAAAAAGTATCGGATGCACCGAAGGCACAGCCGCCGCGAGAATTGAGATCCAGTTACTGCTTGAAGATTTTTTGAACAAGAGCAACCAATACGACATGATAGTATCCGTGTTAGAATCGCTGTGTATGGAGATACCCGGAGTGAAAGAGCTGTTTGAAATCAAAGGTGTAGGGCTCATAACGATAGCCGGATTCTTCGCAGAGATAGGAGACATACGACGCTTTGAGTCTCCAAAGCAAATTCAGAAGCTTGCTGGGCTGGCCATACGGGAAAACAGCTCCGGAAAGCACAAGGGGCAAACAACTATTAGCAAGCGAGGAAGAGGCCGATTACGAGCAATCCTTTTCCAGGCCGTAATGCCGCTTGTTGCAAAGAACCCTGAATTTGCAGAAATCCACAGATATTACACGACGAGATCGCAGAACCCATTAAAGAAGAAGCAGTCAATTGTGGCCTTGAGCTGCAAGCTGATTCGGGTAATGTACGCGATTGTCACAAAAGGTGTTACGTACGACCCTGCAAAACTGGTCACAGACATTCAAAGGCCAACGGAAAGAGCGACTGCGTAACCAAACGAAATTCTATAGCTTAGCACAAATCAATGAATGCCGGTGAAAGCGTCGCACCGGAACGATATCAAATCTTAGTTAACTTAGTAAACCTGGCAATTACAAAAGAGCTGGTAGTCAGTCATAATTTAACCATCAGAGCAACGACTCGGCAATGGAGCATCTCTGACACCCATCTTGTGGATAGGCAGAACGAAGGAATTTAGGGCTGGTTTTTTAGCCATGACCCTGTTGGATATAGGAGGTTTGCTGCCGCGAGTAAAGTGGGTATACCATCGCCAAATAAAGCTGAAAACGACGACGTTTTGTTTGCTGTACCCAATTTCTCGGAAGAAGGCACTTGATGCATACTTTATTCACATACTGCTTTTTTGAAAAGTTAGAAAAACTGAGAAAACAAGAGGATATCGACGAATAACCAAGAATATATGAGGAGGTCATTAAATGAATTACGAATTCAAAAAGCTGTACCGGTATGGGGCAGCGGGCTAAAAAATGAATGGAATCAGTTTCTCGGTTTTCGAACAGAACTTGATATTTGCGATGAACAAGAGGCAACGATCGCTATAGCAGCCAGATCATATTACCGTTTGTATATCAACGGAGTAATGTACGGTCATGGCCCTGCTCGAACTGCACACAAGTACGCAAGGGTGGATGTGTATAAGTTGACCGTTAAGGGAAAAGTGAGCGTTGCGGTTGAGGTCACGGCATACAATAAACCTAACGGATATGCAAACGATATTACCTTGGAGCCCGGAATGCTTACAGCTGAAGTTGTTATTGGCGGTCAAGCCTTATCGGCAACGGGCTGGAATGGTGGATATCCGTGGAAATATATCGAACTTAGATTACGTCGGCCGATGGTGGAACTTCTCAGTCACTGCAGAGGGATCATCGAAGTTTATGACCTGTATCCTGAGTGTTTTGACTGGCTAACGTCGAGTCTTGATGGTATGAGTAAGCCAATTCCGCTAACTGAGAATATTCCTACTTACTTAATTCGCAGAGCTCCATACCCGACCTATGCACGCAAATCGATAGACCGCTTGATTCGAATGGGAGATATTGTTGCCGGCGATGCCAAGCCGTCTCAGTCAGTTAAAAAGCTTCAAACAGTTATGAAGCTGGTTAATTCTGATTGGTATTCCATGATAGGAGAATCGATTGCCGAGAAGATATCTACGGAAAGAGAGAGCCTTTTTACGGGGGAGTTGCATGGTGTTGATGAATGGATTGTCAAGCCGGGCAAATCGGATGCATATCTTCTGTGGGACCTTGGAAAGTCGGAAGTTGGTTTTGTAGAGCTGGAAGTAGAGACTGACGAAGATATAGTTCTTGACATTCTCCATGATGATGTCTTGAATCCTGACGGGAGTTTGAACAAAGCAAATTCACTAGTGCGGTATAACCTGCAAAAATACTTTCGAACCATATCTTGTTCGCTACCTGAAAATTATAGTCAGAGGTTCAGGAAACGTAAAACTGAACAATATTGCAGTAGTTGACTATACCTATCCCGACAAAAATACGGGGGACTTTATATGTAGCGATCCCGAATTAAACCTTATCTTTGAAGGCGCACGTCGGACACTCAGGTTGAATACTCTTGATATTTTCATGGATTGTCCGGAACGTGAACGGGGCGGATGGCTTTGCGACTCTACTTTTACCGCTCGCGCGGCATGGATGCTATTCGGTGATTTGTCTGTCGAAACCGACTTTATTGAAAACTTTCTGCTAACTGATCCTGATGCGTACAATAATGCAATATTTCCGGAGGTATATCCCAGCAACAAAAACAAACCCGGGGACCACGGTATTACAAACTGGTCTTTTTGGTTTGCAATTGAATTATGTGAGTATTACAAGCGCTCGGGCGATAGAGACTTCATTGAGAAGTACCGTCCACGAATCAATAGATTTGTCCAGGGCTGTGATGGACTATAAGGGAGAAGGTGGCTTGTATGAGAATATGCCAAACCTGTTCGTGGACTGGTCGCAGTCTAACATGGAGCACAACCTTCAGCCGGTTTCACTGCCGATCAACTGTTTGCTAGCGCGCATGTTCAGCGAGCTTGGCGATTTATACGCCGAAGCAGAATGGAAAGCCGAATCGGAGAACATGTGGAAGATCCTCAAATCGATCGATCCAGGCTTGTTCTCATCAACATGCGCGGATGCCCTGGTTTATCAGGATGGCAAATATATGCCGGCGGGAGGCTACCCAACGGAGTCCGGCGTTGCTTTGGAGGTCTGGAGCGGACTTAAGGATAAGAAAAGAGATCCTGATTTTATCAATCAGTTTGTGGAGACCATGGGCACATGCCCAGTAAAGCCTGCGAACGTCTATTATGGGCGTTCGAATTTGTTCATCGGGCTTTGCATTCGGCATGACGCACTATCTCAGCTTGGCAAGATCGACACGCTGATCAGAGAACTTAAGGATGTTTATCTGCCACAAATGATGAACGGTCCCGGAACGCTTTTTGAGGGAATAGGTGAGCCGAGCGGTTGCCATGGCTTCAACGGTCATGCCGGTGTGTTGCTAATGCGTGATGTACTAGGTCTGGGCGAACCCCATCAACTGACAAAAACAGTACGTATCGCTCCAAATCCGGGCACACTTGAATGGGCAAGTGGAAAAGCTGGTTGTAAGGATGGAATCATTTACGTCGATTGGAAGGTGGACAAAACTGCAAGGAAATTTACCCTTAATGTAAGGCTTCCTCTGGGATGGGAGCCGGAAATCGTTATCCCGCAGGAACTTGCAGGTTGGAAAATAGAAATAAACAAGTAATATATTACAGAAGGAACCTCTATGGTAGAAATTCATAGAGGTTCTTTTGATATGTCTCAACTCGGGATGTTGAGTTTTTAAAAGAATTTGATAAGAACTCACAGGTTGGAAATAGAAAAAGTAATATTGAAGAACCTCTATACCAAAAGCAAGTGATGGGGCATAAGGTTTTTCCCTTTGTGTTACTTTGTGAATGCTATTTTCTTAAAATCTGATAACAAACTAATAACAATATGACATATTTTGCCGTAATTAGTTTTAGTATGATATAGATAATTCAAGCAAATCAAAAGAAGGGGAAAATATACAATGGTAAAGAGGAAAAAACATGTTACCACTGAAGGTTGGCGTACGACAAAAAAAGAACGTCGAAATTATATCATTGGCGATCTTGGCCGCACCCTGGAGGGATACATAGTTACAGCAATGATGAGCACCTTTATGGTATTTCAGGGTATTGATATGACGGCTGTCGCAGGTGTTATGCTAGCGGTAAAGATCATAGATGCGTTTGATGATGTAATATTCGGCTACCTTGTGGATCGCATCAGGATCGCGGAAATAAAAGCGTTTAAAAAGATCGCAGGCGAGGGCAAGTATCTGCCTTGGTATCGCTTGACCTATTTCCTGTTCCCAATCTTTACGGCGCTGTTTTTCTGTATGCCCATCGGTTGGCCTGCAGGAGCCAAAATCATATGGTTCTTCGTATTTTACCTGCTTTATGACCTGTCATATACGTTGGTAGAGGTTCCCATGCAATCTATGATTGTCACCCTGACTGACAATGTTGACGAGCGCAATTCCATTCTGCAGACTAAGACTATTGTCAACTCTTTTGCCACAATCGGCGCAGGCATGATTTGGGTCATCGCCATCAGCGAATATGTAGGCATTGCCATTCGCGATGTAGCACTGGTATCATCGGTTGTGTTTTTCTTCATGATGTTGCCCATGGGTAAGGGGGTCAAAGAACATAATGTGACCCTTGCAAATGTAGATTCCCAAGAAAATGAAAAATATACATTGAAGGATATGTGGAACTGTGTCAAGACCAATAAGTACCTGATGATCCTGTTATTAAGCACGATCATTACTTCCTGCCTACAGACAGGTGGCGCAGTAGGACTTCTGGTTTCCTATTATCATTTTGGAAGCAGTTTGGTCTTGGTGGTTCCCATCGTGATATCTTTAATACCGGTCCTGATTGCACAAATGCAGACCAGAAAACTGGTAAACAAGTATGGTAAACTGAAAGTATTTATTATTAGCGGCACAATAGGAGCATTGATTCAATTGAGCATCTATTTTGTAGGACCCATATTTGTTATCTGCTGTGTGCTGTTGGTAATTCAGGCGCCCTTTAGCAATGTGAGCAATGTGGCGAAGTCTTTCTTTATGCCCGACACCATCGAATACACACGTTACAAGACCGGCAAGGACTGCTCCGGAATTTGCAACGCGTTATCTTCCTTTGTTACAAAACTGACAACAAGTGTTTCTGCTTCATTGGGACTCTTCCTCCTAGGTTTGGCTAATTGCATTCCTGTTGTCGCTGAAAGCTTTGAGGATCTTCAGGCGGCAGGTGTGGCCCAGCCTCCGGAAGCACTGAACATCATGTGGGTTATTTTTGCTCTGATTCCGCTTGTCGGCACATTGCTAGGAGTTATAGTAATGGGTTTGTATAAGCTGAGGGATAAGGATGTAGAGTTGATGGCTAAGTGCAACGCCGGTGAGATATCACGTGAAGAATGCGAGGCTCACTTAAGTAGACAGTATTAACTTAGGTAAGCGCTATTGTGTACCTATACCATGAAAGTAAGGAGTATATATGAGAGAACGAGATAATATTCGCTTTTTTGATACATCTTCTCTAACAGAAACTCCCGGTATACGGGAGAGGTGTCGGGTGGAATATGTTCAGAAGGCGCTGGAAGCACGTTTTCCTGAAGAAAAGTTCAAGGTTGTCTCTGTGAACATCAACGAATCCGGCAACTACAAGGCCAAGATCCATTGGTTCATCAAGCTTCTGTGGAACAGCGGCAAAGTAATGGGACTGCCACCTTACTGCGAAGTTCTTATTGAGCATAGCACCGGAAAGGAAACAGAAAACATCATTGTTTGGTCACCTCTGGCGTGGAATGATCGTTTTGCGGGAACGGCAGGGGGCGGAACCTCCACCGGTGGTGTTACACATATCATGGCCCCAAATAACGGCCAGCGTGGCTGGACACTGCCCTTCGCGGTTATAAACGGGTTTACCGCAGCCACCTGTGATGCAGGTAATGCAAAATATGGTTCCAATTGGGCTATGGATAATGAAGGAAAGCTGGTTTGGGAGCGGGTGGAAAACTGGCGCGCCAACTCCACACATAACATGACGATCTTCGGTAAAGCCGTTGCGGAAATTCTGCATGAACGGCAAATCAAATATTCCTATATGAACGGCGGATCAGGCGGCGGTCGGCAGTGCATGGTGGAAGCCCAGGAGTTCCCGGATGATTATGACGGCATCTGGGCTAGCTGTCCAGCCATCAACTGGACCAAGTTCGTGATCACAGGTTTCTGGCCAATTGCTGTAATGAACGAACACAAGTCGCCCTTGAAGTACCACAAGCTCAACTATGTGGCTAAGGCAGTGCATAACAGCGTTGGTGGCTCCGAAAAGTATTATAAACTTCACGACAAAGTGGAATTTGATCCCTTCACTTTGGTGGGGCACAAAACAAAGCAGGGCCTAATCACAGAAGCGGACGCGGCAGTAATCAAGGATATGTGGGAAGGACCACATCGTGCCAACGGAGAGCGGCTCTGGTATGGCTTCCGTCCCGGTTTGATTCATTGGCGAGCAGGTCTGCCTATCTTTGCTCTTTCTTTTATTCTGCCATTTATGAGGGCAAGACCCTTTTCACTGTGTACCACCTATGCCCGCTGGGCACTTGAAGATTCGAAGGCTGATTTTAAGAATATCGATAAAGCTGAATTTGAAAAACTCTTTGATCGTAGCCTTTCGGTATTTTCAAAGGTTACGGCGGATAATACTGACTTGTCCTCTTTTGCATCACATGGGGGCAAACTTATTATCGACCATGGTATAGATGATCCGCTAATTCCTGTGGATGGAACCATCGACTACTTCGAGCGTATGAAGGCCATTATGGGTGAGGAAGCCGTAAAGTCCTTCTGCCGTGTCTATATTGGTCCCGGGGATAATCACGGTAACTGCCACGGAAACGGCCCCGGAATCACTGAATCCGATGGAATGCGGGCGCTGATGCAATGGGTGGAGAAAGGTATCGCTCCCGAAATCATGCGGGTCGTAAAGATAGACCAAAAGACCGGTGAAAAGCTATATGAACGGACATTGGCTCCTATGGAGTGAGAGCTTGAGCAACATACTAGCTGCCTTAATCGTACCAAAAGTCAGCAATGTAAAAGTTACAGAAACTGCTTCATATAATATGTTAATGCATAAAAAACAATATGATATATAAATTTCAAGTTAGCTATAGTATGGTATAAAAGAGAATTTAACCCTAACGGGGCGGATGAACCCGCCTTTTTTTGTCAACTATTCATTGCAAGGAGATTCATTAATGCTAAAAAAACTTACTGCCGGATTGGACGGCAAACACACAAACTATATACAGCCCTTTATTCATGTCAAACATACTGATACTTATGAAGAGCTAAAAGTGAGATTTCAAAGACTAAAAAACATGGGCATCTATTCGATGATTCTTCAGTATGAAAGCAACTTAACACAGATGAATAAGTTTGATGAAAAATGGTGGGGGCTTCTGAAAAGAGCGTCCAAAGCATGTTCGGAACTTGATATGACCTACTGGATGCAGGACGCTGCCCCATTTCCAACCGGCGCGGCTAACGGTTGGTTTGAGGAAGAAAAGTACAAAGACAAAAGCAAAATCTATATCATCGAGCGCCACACAAATGTAAAAGGTCCTATCGAAAATGCAACAATATTGGTTGAGAACTTCTATAATATGGTCCAAGGTGATATAACAACAGAACTATTTGATCGTGTTTTTGACGATGAGCTGTTGTACATTGTTGCACTGATGAGAAATGAAGATGGCACTTACAATATAAACACTGCGATCGACCTCACGGCGCAAGTGAAGGATGGATTACTTCAATTTGACTTGCCGGAGGGAAATTGGCGAATATCACTGTTCTTTAAAACTAAAAAGGCGGCCGCAACAACTATATGAACCTGCTGGACGATGAGTCGGTCGCAGTGCAGATAGAAGCGGTACACAAGCCTCATTTTCAAAACTTGAAAGATGAGCTAGGCAATACGTGGAACGGCTTTTTCTATGATGAACCTGAAGTAGGCAATACGCCCGGGTATAACTTTTGGTGTCTTCCCGGTTCAACTTTCAACAACAATCCCATTTCACTCCCATGGAGCAGACAGATGCCGCAGCTCTTCGAGTCATGTTTGGGACGTGAATTTACATTATATCTGCCATGCTTATGGTACGATTGCGGCGATATTACAGGAGTTGTCCGCTACCACTATATGAACATTATCACCAAGTTGATTTCTGAAAACTATAATGGCCAGGTATATAAGTTCTGCAAGGAAAGAGGGATTCAATATATAGGCCATGTCCTTGAGGATGAGAGTTCGCACGCACGACTTGGATGTGGACCTGGGCACTTCTTCCGGATGGAAAAATATCAAGATATGGCAGGGGTTGATGTGGTATCAGCACAGATCAGACCCGGTATGGACATAGAAGGTATTAGCTGGTATGGAAGTGCGGTAGGAGACGGCGAATTTTATCACTACGGGCTTGCGAAACTTGCGTCATCTGAAGGGCATATCAATCCTAAAAAGGAAGGCAAGAGCGTATGTGAGTATATGGCGTTGTACGGCAGTATAGCCACCCCAAAATATGTTAAGTTTATTACAGATCACCTGCTGGTGAACGGAATAAACAACCTGATTCCAACTGGCGTTGAAACTCTTGATGTAGACCAGGCGGCGTTGCTGTTTGACTATTCCAACCGCGTATGCCGATTAATGAACGGAAGCTTACATGTTGCTCCTGTTGCTTTGTTGTACCATGCAGAGTCTGAGTGGGCGGGGGATTATCAGCCGTTTCATAAGCCCGGAAAAGTTCTAGCGACAAACCAGATCGATTATGATGTGATACCAAGTGACGCCCTGACAGACAGTTTCTATAATTCAGGGATTGAAGACGGGAGACTAAAAATCAATAGAGAATACTACAATGCTCTTGTTGTACCGTACTGTGAACGTATACCGAAAAGTGTTGCAAAGTTTGTTGTTGAAGCACGTAGCAAGGGGCTACCTGTCTACTTTGTTGACGCGTTGCCAACCGGATACTGTGAAGAACTTGGCGGCATTGACGAGAGAATTCTGTCATGCAGGGTAGTAAAATTAAATGAACTGGCGTTTGTACTTAGGAGCGATGGCATTTTCGACATTGAACTGTCAGCACGCGAGCATTTCCTGAGATACAATCACTTTGTCAAGGATGACATGCACATATATATGTTCCATAATGAAGAACCATCAAAGAGCATTGAAACTACTGTAACATTCCCCATGGAGCTTCCGGTGCGGATTTATAATGCAATGGATAATAAACTTGAGCTTGCTGAAGTTGTTTATGAAGACGGTATGGCAAAAGTAAAGATGGCACTTGGACAATATGAAACTGTGTTCTATGTTTTCAGCAGTGAATTTACACCTCAATCATGCAATCCGAGAGCAAAAGAGGTCACACTGTCAAATCTGCGTGTAGTAATATACCCAAACGGCAATCAAGAACAGGAAGTTCAGCTTGATCGATTATGTGACTTGGGAGCACCTGACATGTATCCGCGATATAGTGGGAAATTGATCTATAAAGCCACATTTAATATTGATGATCCTTTACCTCTTGCACTTGATCTCGGACGTGTCTGTGACAGTGCGATTGTTACATTGAATGGCAAGGAGTTGGGATGCCGGATTTCGTCGCCGTATAGATACGATATATCCGAAGCAATAAAGATAGGAGAAAACCAGCTGATTGTTGAAGTTGATACAAATCCAGCAAGAGGACGCGTTGTCGATGTACGGCAGAAGATGCTTGTATCTGTCGCGACTGCAACCTTTACTGCTTTGGAACCGATAGGTATGTTAGGACCTGTAACGATAAGACATTAGTCCTAAGAGTTACATATTTAAGTCTGAGCGTAGAATTTGTTAATTATAGCAGTAGATTCTGTTATATAAGTTTTGTGGATTTTTAAGTATTATTGATATGTGGATATTTGAAACTGTCGAGCTAAGGAGGATTTTATGACAAGAAAAGTATTATCATTTCTTGTGGTATTGATTATTGCATTTTCAATCTTTGCAGGTTGTGCAACACAAGAAGGATCACCATCGCCAACACCAACGGTTGAGCCCAACGCTTCGCAGCAGCCTGAAGAATCTCCGACTCCGGAGGGCCCACAAGAAATAACGCTTCCTATAACGGATACTCTCTCTACATTCAATATTTGGATTCCGGCCCTTGCCATTAAAACAGGTCAGTCGTGGGGAATGCAATCACCAAACGATTCTCTGGCATATCAAGAGCTAGAGAGAAGAACAAACGTCCATATAGATTGGATCATCCCTACAGAGGGAGGAGAAGCCGAGCATTTCAATTTGACACTTGTATCGGACAACTTACCCGATGCCTTTATTGGTGGTCAATTTGGTAATGCCGGATATGACAGCTATATAGAAGACGGTTTCATAATTGACCTAAGGGATCTAATCGAAAAATATGCACCTGAATATGAAGCGCTGCGAACATCCGCAGACGACATCAGAAGACTAAGTATGACAGATAAAGGTAGAGTTCCCTACTTCCAGTCGGTAAGACTTGTAATGGAACCCTCATTTATGGGTTTGTTGGCTCGTCAAGATTGGCTTGACGAAGTTGGGTACCAAGGCACTCCTGAAACTTACGATGAGTTCCACGATATGCTTGTCGCGCTGAAAGATAAGGCATCAGTTGCGCCGCTGCATTTATTAAGCTCTGCACCGGGTGTTTCAGGACTTAACGAAGAATTTATGGCCGGATTTGGAGTCAGCAGAGGCTTTTATCAAGTAGACGGTAAGGTGAAATACGGGCCGATTGAACCCGGTTTCAAAGATTACCTCACATTGATGAATCAATGGTACTCTGAAGGACTTATTGATCCAAACTTCTATAGCAGGAAGGGCTTTTTGGGCGGAGACATGTCAAACATGATCAAAGGGGAGTTTGGAGTTGTATTCCATCTATATACCTTTATCGATGTTATGGAAGCTGTTTCAACAGACGAAAACTTTTCGCTTACTCCTGTTCCACCCCCGGCCCTCAACAAAGGTGACAAGAGATATATATCTTACTATGGACAACCATTTGATCGTTTAGAGGGCTCCACGGGGACAATAACTACTGCATGCAATGATCCTGTATCCATGGTGAAATGGTTCGGTTATTTCTTCACCGAAGAGGGCGCACTATTGGCAAGTTTCGGTGTCGAAGAAGCATATGATATCGTTGATGGTCAGGCTGTTCCTTCAGAGCTTATAACTAACAATCCCGACAACTTGGATTCCAATGCTGCAAATGCTAAATACGGAATGTCGCCGCTACAGCCACGGCTAACCAATTACGATCAAGTAGCAATTGCACCTGTGTCTGATAAAGCGAAAACTGCCGGGAAGATATGGGACTATAATCGAGAAGATAAGTACAACATTACTGCCAGTCTCTCCGTTACCGCAGACGATTCTGCAGATTTTTCACAACTGTTAAATGACATCCAAACATATGTAACGGAAAACGTAGCATTGTTTATTACCGGTGACAAACCCTTATCGGAATTTGACGAATTTGTTGATCAAATCAAGAGCATGAACATCGACCGATGCATAGAGATCCAGCAAGATGCTCTTGATAGATTCAACGCAAGATAATTGATAAACGCGGGATAACTATAAATATCACAAGGAAGAGGTTACAAGATTAGTAACCTCTTCTCTGCTATAAATAAAACTTATGTTATGAGACTACTCTTAAAGGGCAAAGTCTTTTTGGATTTGAGCTTCAGCCATAGAACTCCAGCTGACCTCATAAGCTTTTAGATTATGGTTCAGATAACACTTTTACAAAACTACAATATGTGGTAAAGTATTAGGGGAGAACAGTTGATTTTATCAACATAAAATGTAAACTTATATTATGATAACAATTTCACATATAAGAGGGGTTTTGGTAAAGTGATTATCGGATGTCTTGAATGATACAGTACTTTATCCTTACACTGATTGTAGCTACAGTTGGAGGGTTAATAGGACATAAATTGAAGCTACCGGTAGGTGGCATGGTTGGTTCAATGATAGCCGTGATTATCTTTAATTTGACAACTGAAAAAGCTGTATTTTATTCCGAACTGCGAATTGCACTTCAAATTCTAGGTGGAGCCATGATTGGAAGCAGAATTGGGCGTGAAGATTTGATATCAATGAAGAAGATAATCTTCCCAACAATACTGCTCATCTTCTGCATGGTAATTCTAAATCTTTCTTTTGGCACGATGATGTATATTTTTAGCGATCTGGATGCTGCTACAGCACTTTTTGCATCTACACCGGGTGGAGTTACCGATATGGCGATAATATCTTCCGACCTTGGTGCAAATCCTGCATATGTAGCCATTTTGCAGCTTTGCAGATTACTTATAATTTTTATTTTTATGCCGCCGATTTTCCGCAAGATAGTAAACAACAGAAACAACAAATTAAATCGCAACAAGGAACAAAACGTAAAGTACAGTTCACTGGAAGTTAGTAGAAAAAAAGATTGTATGAGCGATGGTAAGGATTTGGAGCTCGGCTCAATTATCCAGACGGATATAACTTTGGAAAATTCCAATTTAGAAAATTTCGATACATTCGGACAGGTAACTAATATTGCTAGTGCCGGTGAAAGTCCCAAAACCAAACAAAAGTTGTACGCAAAGCGCTTTATTTTGATGTTGATTACTGCCACGGTTGGTGGCATCGTAGTACATTTCCTAGGCATAGCTGCGGGAGCCATGATTGGCGCTATGATTGCATCGGCTGCTTGCTGCATGTTTTTTGGCAGAATGCCCTTCCCATTAACACTTCGTTTAGGCATGCAAATTTTTGCAGGTGCTTTTATTGGTATTCAGCTTGATCGTGAAGGATTGGCGCAAATGGGTGCCCTTGGAATGCCCTTGCTTATAATGGTTGTCGGAATTTTCTTTTTCGTATTTCTTGTTTCGTTTCTACAGCACAAAATTACAGGACTTGACCTCACAACTTGTATGCTATCCTCCACACCGGGAGGGGTTCAGGAAATGGCGCTTTTATCAGAGGACATTGGCGGTGATACACCCAAAATTGCTGTTATGCAGACAGCGCGTTTGATATCGGTGATACTTTTCTTCCCGTCCATGCTGAAACTGATCCTTAGCTTTATAGATTGACACTACTGCGCTTCACTGTTTGTCATTGATATGAGTGCAGAGTGTTTATGATCCTTTGAAAATCTTAAGGGGGGATAAATAGTGCCTGTTATAGAGATAAATAACCTGCGGAAGTATTACGGCAAAAATATTGGAATAAAGGACGTTACCTTTTCTGTAGAGAAGGGAGAAATCTTTGGATTCGTTGGCCCCAACGGTGCAGGGAAGTCTACAACGATCAGAACTCTAATGGGGTTCATATTTGCAAGTAGCGGTACGGCTACCATATGTGGACTTGACTGTGCGAGAAAATCAAAGGAAATCAAGTCGTTTACAGGGTATGTTCCAAGTGATGTAAGGCTCTATGGAGGCATGCGTGTCGGTGAACTGCTTACAAGAAATGCGAGATTTTATCGTGGTACAGAGCAGAGTGAATTGGATCGTCTATGCCGGTTGTTTGAGCTTGACTTAACTAAGCGGTTTCATGAGCTTTCCACCGGGAACAAGAAAAAAGTTTCTGTTATTTGTGCCATTGCTTCAAAACCTAAAGTCGTTATTCTTGATGAACCAACAAGTGGCTTGGATCCGATAATGCAGAAAATTTTATTCGAAGAACTCCAACATATGACTGATGATGGAGTTACAGTGCTTCTTTCAAGTCATAACCTTTCGGAAGTACAGGAATATTGTGACCGCGTAGCATTTATCAAAGAAGGCTCCATAATAGCAGTGGCAGATTTGAAGGAAGCAGCCACACCGAGAAAGCTTATTGAAGTTGTGGGGGGCAGCGCTGTCTCGCCCGAGGGATGGGAGCTGCTAAAGGAGACTCAAAACAGCCGAGTTTTTCGTACTTCTTCTGACAGTCGGAGCATTATTGCAACACTATCAAAGCTTTCTCCCGATGACTTTACAGTTGAAACAGAGAGTATGGAAGAGCGGTTTTGGGATTTGTACGGAATGGGGGAGAAAATATGAATATCTTCTTTCTCGAACTAAGGAACAATCGAAAAAGCACGATCATAAGTACTGCATCCATATGTATCGCAATCATATTGATGCTGTTATTTTACCCTTCCATGAAAAATGAGTCTATGAAGGCCCTTGCCGGGGCAAAATTGGAGGGCATGAGCCCTGCGTTACTAGAAGCACTTGGGCTAAGCCATATGATAGACTTTACTGTTTTGACAAACTTCTTTGGATATGTATTGCAGTTTGTTACTCTTGCAATCATGATTTTGGTTACTCAACGAGCAGCAGGACTTCTCTCAAAAGAGGAAGCTGAAGGCACAATAGAGTATTTAAGCTCGAAGCCGGTTTCGCGTTGGGAAATATTTTATCAAAAAGCACTTGCACATGTAGCATATTTGCTGTTCATGATGGTAGCATTTACAATTGTAACAGTAGCGGCATATTTATATGTTAGTGATTATACGTTTGGCGAGGCGTTAAAGGAAACGGTCATCTTTTTCGGTAGCATCCTATTTGTCAGCTTCATTTTTTCGGCCGTCGGAATCTTGATTTCAGCGCTGTTAAAAGGCGGTAAAGGCATGGGAGGTTTTTCAACCGGCATTGTATTTGGTACATATATTATAGGAATCTGCTCAGCTATTATTGATAGTCTTGACTTTTGCATTTGGCTTTCGCCAATGGACTGGATAAAGCCTCAAAAGTTGATCAGTGAAGACATATTAGTGGGAGAGTGGGTTGTTGGATCAATTGTTATTGTTATATGCACAGCCGCTGCGTGGCTTAGTTATAGAAGGAAAGATTTGCTGGTATAGAATAACAACCTAACTGCCTGTTGCGTAGCCAGATTGGCTGCATTAGCCCCTGTTGACTATGCTGGATTTTAGAGCATCCCGATTGCGACTTAGCACAATCTATCCTGATAATTTATATTGAGGCAAAGACAATAGCCGCAACCAAATAAACTTTTGATCTAAAAATTTTAACATGCATAATATTATGAGCTCTCCCTAACAAGTCAAGGAGAGCTCAACTTTTTATACCAGCACTACAGAAACTGAAGTGTTCGCCTTGCTATTTGAATCCATCCTCATAGGCTTGTATCATAAACAGGAAAATTAGACAAACTTAGGCAGCCAGCTCCCGTGAGCTTCTATGAGGGCATCACACATTGAGACGATATCATCGAGAGGTAGTTCTGAAGCTGTGTGGGGATCAAGCATTGCCGCATGATAAATGTGTTCGCGCTTTCGTGTCTTTGCTGCCTCTATTGTTAGTAACTGTACATTGATATTAGTCATATTAAGTGCTGCAAGTTGAGGAGGTAGTGGCCCAACGTAACATGGGTGTATGCCGTAATTATTGACCAGACAAGGCACTTCCACGCATGCGTCTACGGGCAGATTTGAAATAAGTCCTCCGCCATTGAGAACATTTCCGCCTATTTGGTAGGGCACACCCGTTATAAGAGCTTCCATTATGTGCGATGCATACTCGTTAGACCGTGTGTGATCTAGCGATGTGTGCTTTGTGAGATCATCCCTCTGGCGCTCCCAGCCTGCTATCTGCTCAACACACCGTCTCGGGTACTCATCCAATGGGATGTTGAAGCGCTCTATCAGCTCCGGATATGCATTCTTTATATAGTAGGGGTTATATTCTGCGTTGTGCTCGCTAGACTCGGTGCAGTAATAGCCAAACTTTTCTATGTAGTCAAAGCGGACCATGTCATGATGCTTTTCCGTTGCGTTTTTCTGGGCTGCACGACGTTTGATTTCGGGGTACAGGTCATTGCCTGAGCTGTCGGTAATATCCAGCAACCAGGCCATGTGGTTGATGCCGGCGATCAATTCTCGTCTACCTTCTAGTTTATCTTCCATTCCCAATTGTTTGAGGAGATGCTCTGAACATACCTGTACGCTGTGGCAAAGTCCAATTGTCTTTACACCGGTATAACGCTGCATATATCCTGTGACTATAGCCATGGGATTTGTATAATTTAGGAACCATGCATCAGGACAGACTTCCTCCATGTCGCGGGCAAAGTCCTCTAAAACAGGTATTGTGCGAAGTCCGCGGAAAATACCACCGATACCGAGGGTGTCACCAATCGTCTGTCTCAGTCCAAACTTTTTTGGGACTTCAAAGTCAATGATCGTGCACGGGTCATAAAAACCCACTTGAATGGCGTTGACCACAAAGTTTGCTCCCCTTAGGGCGTCTTTCCTGTTTGTGACTCCAAGGTATGTGCGAATTTTTGCTGGGTTGCCCTTTGCGTTGTTTAGTGCGTTGATGACTACGCTGCTTTCGCGTAATCTATCTGCATCAATGTCATATAGTGCAATTTCGCATTCGCGTAGAACCGAGCTGCAAAGACAGTCGCCTAGTACATTTTTGGCAAAGACTGTGCTTCCGGCACCCATAAAGGTTATTTTCAAGTTTTCCACCTCCCGTTGCATATTATAACATACTTCTTTTATTCAGCACACAATTCAGTAGTTGTTTCCCTTGTTTTTTGATATTTAGTCATGTAAAATGAGCATGAGAAATATATGGAAGAGGGGGCCGGGTATGGCTGAGTTAAAAAGAACACCACTGTATGATGCGCATATGCGACTAGGGGCAAGAATGGTTGACTTTGCAGGGTGGGAAATGCCCATCCAGTATGAAGGGATATCTGTGGAACATGAAGCAGTACGCACGTGCGCAGGTATGTTTGACGTATCGCACATGGGAGAGGTGGAGTTTACAGGGTCCGATGCTTTAGAGTACCTGCAAAACCTCGTAACCAATGATGTTTCATCTATAAATGACAACCAGATGCTGTATACCTTTATGTGTTATCCTAACGGAGGCGTTGTTGACGACATTATTGTATACAGACGCAAAGAGGACAGCTATATGGCCATCATAAATGCCTCCAATATCGATAAAGATATTGATTGGATGCGTGAGCAGGTCGGCTCCTATGATGTCGAAATCAAAGACAGGTCCGGCGAATTGTCGCTTATAGCGCTACAAGGGCCCAAGGCTGAAGAGATCCTCGGAGGGCTCGTTGATGTCGATCTTAAGGACATTGGTTTTTTTCAATTTTCCGAGGATGTAAAATGTGCATCAAAGACATGTATGATTTCAAGGTCCGGGTATACCGGGGAGGACGGATTTGAAATTTGTCTAAGAAATGAGGATGCCCTTTTTGTGTGGGAAAAGCTCATGGAAATAGGAACTGAAAAGGGCTTGAAGCCCTGTGGTCTAGGCGCTAGGGACACGCTGAGATTTGAGGCAAACCTACCCCTTTACGGAAACGAGCTGTCCGAACGCATCACACCTCTTGAGGCCGGTTTTGGAATGTTTGTCAAGCTGGATAAAGGAGGATTTATCGGAAGGGATGCTCTAAAGAGACAAAAAGAAGAAGGTCTTACTCGTAAGATCGTAGGTTTTGAGATGGTTGAAAACGGCATTCCAAGACACGGTTATGATGTGTTGAGTGACGGAAAGGTTATTGGGTTCGTAACTACAGGATATAACTCTCCGACTCTAAAAAAGAATATTGGATTGGCAATGGTTGATATCCAACACTCAGCATTAGGTTCGGAAATTTGCATACAAGTAAGAAAAAAAGTTTTGCAGGCAAAAGTTATTAAACGCAGATTTTATACTAAGAGCTATAAGAAATAAGGAGGCACTATCATGGAGATCAAAAAAGGACTATACTATACCGAGGAAAACGAGTGGGTCAGAGTTGAGGGAAACACTGCGTATATCGGTATTACTGACTATGCACAGGATGCACTAGGTGATATCGTTTTTATTGAGTTGCCCGAGGTGGGCGACAAGCTGGAAGCGGGGGACACATTCTCGGTAGTTGAATCGGTAAAGGCGGCGTCTGACGTTTATCTGCCCGTATCCGGAACTGTAATTGAGATCAACAAGGAGCTTGAGGACTCTCCTGAGCTGATCAACGAGGACCCATACGGAAGCTGGATAATTGCAGTAGATATGCTGGATGTGACCGAACTTGAGCAACTAATGGATGCCGCTGCTTACGAGGAACTTACCAGCAAGGAGTAATAATATGCATAGATATATTCCAAACACGGAGGCCGACCTGACCTGTATGTTAGAAAGGTTAGGGCTATCTTCGGTAGAGGATTTATTTAGCGACATTCCAAGCCAGCTCCTGTTAAAAACCGGATTGGACCTCCCTGAGGCTCTTTCCGAACAGGAGCTTGTTCAAAAAATGAAGGGCTTAAGCAGGAAAAACAGTGGAGTGGACGAACTCACTTGTTTTTTGGGTGCAGGAGCTTATGACCATTTCATTCCCGCGGTTGTGGGAGAGTTGGTATCGAGATCGGAATTCTTTACCGCCTATACACCTTACCAGCCGGAGATAAGTCAGGGGACACTTCAAGCTATATTTGAATATCAGACCATGATCTGCAACCTTACCGGCATGGATGCAACTAACGCATCTATGTATGACGGCGCAACTGCCTGTGCAGAAGCCGCAAGGATGGCTGTGGACAGTACACGCAGAAACACGATTGCGGTATCAAAAACCGTAAACCCCGAGGTCCGGAAAGTGCTTGACACCTACATGGACCTCTGCGGATTTAAACTTGTTGAAATTGGTATGGATAACGGTGCCACAGATATATCTCATCTTAAGGAACTGCTTAATAATGATTTAGCTGCTGTGGTCGTGCAAAGTCCGAACTTCTTTGGTGTTATTGAGGACATGGACGCAATTGGGGAGTCGTTGGACGGTAGTAAAACTCTGTTCATTAGCTATGTTGATCCCATTTCCCTTGCTATCCTGAAGAAACCTTCGGAGTATGGTGCGGATATTGCCGTTGGTGAAGGGCAGGCTTTAGGAAATAGCCTCAGCTTCGGTGGACCGTACCTTGGCTTTCTTGCCACTCGCAACAAGTTGATGCGCAAAATGCCCGGAAGGATCGTGGGTCAGACGAAGGATGTTGACGGAAAGCGCGCTTTTGTTCTGACACTACAGGCGCGTGAGCAGCATATCAGGAGAAGTAGAGCGTCATCAAACATTTGCTCAAATCAGGGACTAAATGCACTGGCATCTGCAATATATATGGCTACAATGGGGGAAAGCGGTCTGAAAGAAGTTGCAACACTATGCATTCAGAAGACCCACTATGCACAGAAAAAGCTTACTGAAAGCGGCGCATACAAACCCTTATTTGACAGACCATTCTTTATGGAGTTTGCTGTAACCAGTGCTACTGACCCTGTTATCGTTAACAAAGACCTATTAGATGTTGGTATTCTGGGTGGATACCAGCTGTCTAGAGACTACCCTGAGTATGGCAACGGGTTACTTATTTGTGTTACTGAAAAGCGTACAAAAGCTGAAATTGACAAGCTTGTGGACACTATGCTAAGTACAGAGGCTAGAGAGGGGAGGGTTATGGCGTGAGTTCTTACAACAAGTTGATATTTGAAATCTCTCGTGAAGGACGCAAGGCATATAGTTTGCCAAAATGCGACGTCGACACCCTGCCAATTGATGAGTTGATACCTAAGGAGCTTATAGGTTCCACACCTCTGAATATGCCGGAAGTAAGTGAAGTAGATATAGTGCGCCACTACACCAACCTGTCAACAAAAAACTATGGTGTTGACAGTGGTTTTTATCCGTTGGGTTCCTGCACAATGAAGTATAACCCAAAGATCAATGAAGTGGTGGCGTCTTACGATGGATTTAAGAACTTACACCCGCTCCAGCCGGAAGAAACCGTCCAAGGGGCACTGGAAGTGATGTATCAGCTGCGGAAAGCGCTGGAAGAGATTACAGGGATGTACGAGGTGTCGCTCCAGCCAGCCGCCGGTGCACACGGTGAACTGACGGGACTCATGATAATGAAAGCCTATCATAGGGAACGGGGAGACACTAAGAGAAACAAGATAATCGTGCCAGATTCCGCCCATGGAACAAACCCTGCAAGTGCATCCGTCCTTGGATATGAAGTTATTGAGATAGAGTCGGACACGAATGGCGACGTGAACATAGATAAGCTCAAGGAAGTCATGGGTGACGATATAGCAGGTATGATGCTGACAAACCCAAGTACTTTGGGACTCTTTGAGCCAAAAGTAAAGGAAATATGTGATATTGTCCATGCCGCGGGCGGCCTTATGTACTACGACGGTGCCAACGCAAACGCCATTTTAGGTATCACAAGACCCGGTGATATGGGATTTGACATTATACATTTGAACCTGCACAAGACGTTTTCCACACCCCATGGTGGCGGAGGGCCTGGCAGTGGCCCTGTTGGTGTTAGAGAGGATTTAGCGAAATTCCTGCCCACACCTACTGTGGAAAAGCATGGTGATGTATATACCCTGAACTACTCTAAACCAAGCTCGATTGGTAAAGTCAAGAGTTTCTACGGACACTTTGGAGTATGCGTAAAAGCTTATGCTTATATCCTGTCTATGGGGGCTGATGGACTTAAAAATGTTAGCGTAAACGCTGTTATTAATGCAAACTACCTTATGAATGCCCTTAAAGGCACATATGAACTTCCAATCGACAGAATCTGCAAACACGAGTTTGTATTAGGTGGAATTGAAAATGATAACGGTATTACTACGCTGGATATTGCAAAACGCCTCATCGACTATGGCTATCATCCGCCAACAGTGTACTTCCCACTCACAATAAAAGAAGCCATGATGATAGAGCCCACAGAAACAGAAAGTGTTGAAACGCTTGATACCTTTATTTCAGCAATGCTAAAAATAGCGGAGGAGGCCAAAACCACTCCGGAACTTCTAAAAGAAGCACCCCACAACACGCCGGTACGCCGCGTGGACGAGGTCTTGGCTGCGCGCAATCCCGTTATACGATATTTGTGATATTTTTGATACCAAATGATTATTCCCCCACCTTTTAGGTGAGGGAATAATATTGTGGATCATCTCGCTCACACCGAGTCATAACAAGACACAGATAAATAATAAAACACCGGGACGGTTCTTCCGTCTTGGGACACGGGTGGGACACGGGAACAGGTTTCTTGCCCTGCGAGACGAGTAGGACAAGGGATCCATCCCCGTGTTCCACCCGATTCAGGAGCCATCCCGATTCCATTTTTTTCATCTTTACCGGTAGCAACTACCGGGGGATATACTTATATTACTAAAAGATAACAGGAGGTATAATCATGACATTTACTTTGAGTAATGGTATTAAGATGCCTGCAGTTGGGATCGGAACCTTCATGATGACCCCACAACAGGCTGAAGCAGCAGTATACGAAGCGCTTTCATGTGGTTATCGTATGATCGATACAGCTCAAGCTTATATGAACGAGCGTGCTGTTGGTCGCGGAATGAGGAAATCAGGTGTTCCACGGGAGGAAATATTCCTCTCAACAAAAATCTGGGCCAGTCAGTATCTGACCGAAGGAACTGTGGAAAAAAGTATGGAGCTGCTGGGAACGGACTATATCGATCTTATGTTCATTCATCAGCCAGCCGGTGATTTTATGGCAGGATATCGGAAGCTGGAAAAGGCATATCGGGAAGGTAAGATCAAATCAATCGGCATCTCCAACTTCAGAGGGAGTAAGCTTGAAAAATTACTCGCAGAATGCGAAATAAAACCGCATGTGATCCAGATGGAAGCTCACCCTTACTACATGGACACCGATACAATTGGCCAATTAAAAGAATGTGGCTGCCGTGTTATGGCATGGTATCCACTTGGACACGGAGACAAGGAGCTTCTTAATGAGCCCGTATTCGTAGGACTTGGCGAGAAATACGGAAAAAGCACTGCCCAGATTATCCTCCGCTGGCATGTACAGGTCGGTAATCAGGTTATCCCGGGCTCTACAAATCCAGAACATATCAGAGAGAATATTGACATTTTCGACTTTGAGCTGACCGCTGAAGAAATGGATGACATTGCAAAGATCAACAAAAATGTCCGATACTACAACGCAACTGATGAACAAGTTGAAAACTTTGCAAACTTTGCAATCGATCTCGACAGCCAGGAGTAAATAGCAAGACGAAGAAGGACTGCCGCAAGCGGACATCGAATCATAAATGATACATGACAGAAAGGAAATTACATAATGGAATTTAGGACATTAACTAATGGAATCAAAATGCCTATGGTAGGTTTTGGCGTTTTTCAGATTCGCGATAAGGAAGAATGCAAGCAGTCAGTGTTGAATGCCATTCGCGCAGGATACCGTCTAATCGACACTGCAGCCTCCTACACAAACGAGGACGCAGTCGGTGAAGCTGTCCGTGAAGCCATCGCAGAGGGGATATGCACCCGTGAGGAGTTGTTTATCACCTCAAAAATGTGGGTACAGGATATGCAGAACTATGACATGGCAAAAGCCGCTATCGACGCTTCCCTCGAGAAACTCGATCTTGAGTATCTTGATCTGTATCTTCTGCACCAGGCAATGAAAGACTACTTCAGCGCATGGCGCGCCATGGAAGATGCCTACAAAGCCGGCAAGTTGAAAGCTATCGGCGTATCAAATTTCTATCCTCATGTGATTACCAATTTCTGTGAAACGGTTGAGATCAAGCCTATGGTAAACCAAATCGAAACTCATCCATACTTCACACAGGAGTCTGCTTTGGAAGTTATGGAATACTATGATGTGGTTCCAGAAGCATGGGCACCTCTTGGAGGAGGAAGACACAACCCATTTACCAATGAGATGTTAATGGAGATCGCTTCAGCTCATGGCAAAACTGTCGCCCAGGTAATCCTTCGCTGGAACGTTCAGCGAGGCGTTGTAGTTATTCCAAAATCCGTCCACAAGGAACGCATCGAGGAGAATTTCAACATTTGGGATTTCTCGCTTACTGATGAAGAGATGAGTAAGATCAGTTCACTGGATTTGGGTTATCAAGGAACAGCCATTAAACACTTTGATCCGGAATTCGTAAGAATGTGCACTGGCAGAAAGATCCATGACTGATTCAAATATCATCGTGTTGACTCCTACCAGCCACTCTGCTATTATGTGAACATAAGATTCGGTAGCAACTACCGGTCATGCAAATAAACCCGTATCGGAGACGTGCCTATGTATTACACGATGAAAGAAGCCTGTGAAAAAACGGGTTTATCCTATGAAACACTGAAGTTCTACTGCAATCAGGGACTTGTACCAAACGTAAAGCGTAATAGTAACAACCACAGAATCTTTGACGAACGTGATATCGCCTGGATTAACAGCCTGCACTGCCTGAGAAACTGTGGAATGAGCATTTCGGAAATGAAAGAATATATTGACCTCTGTTTGGTTGGAGAAGCCAGTATTCCAGAACGAAAGGTCATACTTGCCGAAAAACGCAAGTGTTTGGAAGAAGAAATCAAGCGTATTAAGGACAGTGTCGATTACATTGACCGGAAGATGGAGTTTTATGACGATGTGCTTTCCGGGAATATAAAATATTACAGCAATCTAATCAAGACAGAATAAATGGCGCATTATTGATTTGCGCAGCTTTTGAGAGGAACTTTATTGGTTTTCAATTTGGCTCTTTGATTATTCAAGGAGCTTTTATTTTGCTCTTGAAACTTGTTCAACAATCTGTATAATAGAAAAGTATTGTCACGCGCCATGTCAATAAACTGACAAATCCTAATATATAGTGCGTGCACAAGTAAAATAAGACGGTACTCCCGTACTCTTTAGAAGAAAGGAAAAGAATTTTATGTGGCTGATGTACTCTATACTAACTACGCTTTCTTGGGCTTTTGCTGATTTGTTTTATAAAAAGGGGAACGCTCCTAACGACAAATCAAGCCACATAAAAACAGTCGTGATGGTTGGCGTTGTAATGGGCATTCACGCATTTGCATATATGCTTATAAATGATATATCATTTTCGCCGATTTACCTTGTAACGTATTTCCCTGTTTCGGCGTTATATATTCTGTCGATGGCAATCGGCTATTTTGGACTAAGATATATAGAGCTGTCCATATCCTCCCCAATCCAGAATTCATCAGGCGCTGTAACAGCTATTCTAATATACATATTTTTTACACATGTACTCAGCTACCTTGAGGTAGGATCAATCGTATTAATTACTACTGGTATTGTTGCTCTTGCTTTTTTGGAAAAACGTTCATCAGATGTTACAGCACCTTTGGACGAAAAGGATCGCAAGTACCAAAAAGGATTTTTAGCAATTATCTTTCCAATTCTGTATTGCATAATTGATGGCCTTGGAACCTTTGCTGATGCCATATATTTGGATGAGCTTGCATTGATAGGTGAAGACCAGGCTTTGTTGGCATATGAATTCACATTCTTTATAGTCGCTATTATTGCAATTATTTATTTGGTTGCTAAGAAAGAAAAGATAAGCTTAGTAAAAGAAAAGGACAGGGGTATTGCTGCAATATTTGAGACGGCGGGACAATTCTTCTATGTATACGCAATGGCGCAGAACGCCATTATCGTAGCTCCTGTGGTTGCATCATACAGCACATTCTCCGTGTTGTTGTCTCGTGTTTTCCTGAAAGAGAAACTGACGCGTGCGCAGTACTTTATGATTGCACTAGTTATGCTGGGCATCGCCTTGTTGGCAATATCCGAAGTGATATAACACAAGAGAAAATATGCTCCCCTTATGGTAAACAGTTTTATTGTTCCTACTGTCTGCCCTAAGGGGAGCATATCGATAATCGAGCACAGAGTTTTATGGTAATAGCAAGATAGAATCGACCTATATATAATTGTGCAAGACAACAGAACCGTCAGACTGTGTCAAAAGACCTCTTGACTGCCTTAATTAGGTTTAAAGAAATGCTTTTAGCTGTTGAACATTGTTTTCTTCGAATTTGAGAAGTCTTTCCATTAAATTGATTATATCCGGCTCCGCGTCTTTATATCTCTTCAACTTTTTGACCGCATTGATGATGCCCATATTGCTTCCTATTATCAGCATTTCTGAAATGTGGGATGCTGACTTATCGGTCAGTGTCTGCATATTTATCATCAAGTAGGTTTTTATCTTGTCTAAGGCACCAATTCCCTTTTCATCATATCCGTTTTTATTAAGAGCCTCTTTCGCTGCACGATGGATATCTTGGTATTCTCTATATTGGGATTGGAGATGCTGCTTGAAGTTATCATTTTCAGCAATATCTATCAATTGTTCTAAGGTGTGTACTCCCATTTGAGAGTTCTGATAGACAAAATTTAGAAGCTCTGCGTTTTTGTTCATATTTTACGCCCCTTGACTTGTGTAGTATACTTGGCCACAACCGATCGATTTGTGTTGTGTTTAGTATAACCAAAAGCTGAATATGAATTCGTAACTTGTAGCAAGGAAGGATACGATCTCACCAGCAGGAGAATGGCGATAGTTCCGGATATACTTGCTATTTTTATTGTGATATAATGAAATGTATAAAGAGCAGTGAAATTCAAGTATACAATCTTATAAGGATTTGCCATATAGAGAAGTACAGGAAGTGATCAAAATCAAAAAATATGACTTTGAAAAGTTGATAAACAGAAAAAACACAGGCAGCGGAAAGTGGAATCAGATGTATGAAATAAATCCTGATGTAGCTGAGGATATTGTACCTCTGTCTGTTGCTGATATGGAATTTAAGACAGCGCCTGAGATAGTGGAAGGTCTTAAGAGGTTTTTAGATGAGTCGGTTTTGGGCTACACTTCTGCTACAGATGATTATTATAAAAGTGTTATAGGCTGGATGGAGAGACGGCACGGGTTCAGTCCGAATAAAGAATGGTTTATTGAAATGCCCGGTGTTGTACCTGCGTTGAAACATATGGTATCGGCTCTGACAAGACCGGGAGACAGCGTACTTATTATGACGCCCGTATATTATCCCTTTAGGTCTGTTGCAGAGACACAGGGGCGAAATATAATAGAAACCGAATTGATTGCTGAAGGCAATACATATAAAATTGACTTTGAAGACTTCGAGGCAAAGGCTCGGAGGGAAGATGTAAAGCTCTTCATCCTCTGCAGTCCACATAACCCTATCGGTCGAGTATGGACAAAACAAGAATTAGAGTTGTTATGCCACTTATGCTATGAAAATGATGTGTTCGTAATTTCAGACGAGATCCACTTTGATCTTATCATGCCTGGGTACAAGCATGTATCGTTAGGTACTTTTGAGGAAAAGTATCTTGAAAACTGCGCTATCTGTACCGCTCCAAGCAAAACTTTTAATCTAGCAGGACTGCAGACTGCGAATATATTTATTTCTAATAAGGATATTCGGGAGAGGGTATCAAAAGAAAAAGGTTTCGGCACGCTGAATGCTGTTGGATATAAAGCTTGCGAGCTTGCATACAATTGTTGCGAGGACTGGCTTGAACAGGCAATTGAGGTAATTGACGGTAACAGAAAATACATTGAGGAATTTATGGCGCGGAATATACCTCGGGTAAAGGTGTTTGAGATGCAAGCAACTTATCTTATGTGGTTGGATTTTAATGCTTTGGGGATGGATTACAAAGAACTTGAAAAGTTTATGCAGTACAAAGCACAGCTGTTTTTGGACGAAGGATATATCTTTGGTAAGGGCGGATATGGCTTTGAAAGAATAAATATCGCATGTCCAAAATGGGTCATAGAAGGTGCGATGGAAAGGCTGCTGAAAGCTGTAAACAGCCTTGGTCTTGGATAATGAGACGGGAAGACTTTCCCATTGTCTAGAAAGCTCGGTTAAATAAAAGAAGAACCTTCAATTTCTCTCATACATAAACAAGAAAATATTAATTAGTGTAATTAGAAAGCATTGATTTACAAGGAGTAATATTATATGAAAAGCATCAAACCCGGCAGAGGCCCATCCATGATGGGCGGATTTATGAGCATAGCTATGGGCGTATTCGGCTTGATATGGACAGTTCTTGCAGCCAGCATGGGCGGAGGCCTGTTTGCGCTGTTCGGTGTTGTATTTATCATAATTTCCATCGCACAGGCAGTGTACAATTTTAAAAACGCTACTAGTAAAAATCGGTATTCCGCATTTGATATTACTGATGCCAGCGAGGAAACTGACCCGCTAAATGAGAGATTCGGCAAGGAGCTCAGAGTATCAAGCGCAAGAAGATACTTCACACAGCGGTGAAACTGCCTTTTGCCCATACTGTGGAGTGGGAGTTGAAGACGACTATGAGTTTTGCCATAAATGCGGAAAGAAACTGCCGTAGGAAAGTATGCATAAAGTAATCATAAGGTTGGCATATCGGAATGCATAAAAGACGACCGGGGATGAATAGCTTTACGCTGTTCAACCTCGGTCTTCTTTATATCAATGTATATAAGAACTTGATTTAGTGGACTAGGGTGTTTCTCCTGCTAACAAAGAACTCTAGCCGAAAGCCCATGACCGTCATGGGGAGTGTCAATTACGCAGACTGGAGACGGTTCTGTTAAATTGATATATACTGCTTGAATCAGACAACAGAACTATCCTCTGTCATATACCGAATCTACCGGTTTCGGTAAGATTTTCTGAACGCATCAAACTCCCTCTTTATATCTGGATTAGATTTAAAAAAATCAAGTAATGTCTTTAGTTTTTTTACCGTAGCCGGATAAAGTGAATGTTCAATCAACTCGGTTTCCTCCAGAGGATCGGTACAACCTATTAATGTAAGAAAACGTTCCACGATCTCATGGCGATAAATCAGGTATTCGCCCAAATCGCGCCCGGAATCAGTCAATTGGATTATGCCATATCTGTCATACTTAACAAAACCCAATTCAGCAAGCCTCATAATCATTCTCGATACTGATGAAGGTCTGACATGCAAAACATCTGATAATTGGCCTATGCGCGCATATCCTTTATCTTTACATATCCGATATGTCATTTCCATATAGTCTTCAAGAGCAGAGGTAAGCTGGCCTTCCTGCCGGTTGGCTAGCTGATAGCCACGTACAGTACGAAAGTAGTCATCGTTCATGTAATCAACCCGTTTCACTGTTTCTGTTTTCTATTTCATCCTATGCGAACTATGTTGATTTTAGTAGCATATATTGGCGTAGAGCAAACATTTTGCTCTACGCTAACTTTTTGGGGGGGTGATTATGATCGATTCATGTACTGCACTTAACCGGTTGCCGGTTGGTCAAAAGGCCAGGGTTTCATCCATTCTATTTGAAGGAACTGCCAGAAGAAGGCTTATGGATCTGGGAATGATTGAGGGTACTGAGATCAAATCCCTTTATAAAAGCCCGGCCGGCAATCCGATTGCATATATGATTCGGGGAGCGGTAATAGCATTGCGAACCGACGTCACCGAAAAAATCCTGGTTTCAAAATAGCCAATTAGATATATTTAGTTTCGGATGATTTTTGAGGGATAATTATGGGCACAACTGTAAACTTACCGGACCTGACGACAAAAAGAAACATTAGCAGGTACGGTCCGGAAATAGTAAAAGAGACTGATCAGGAGCGCATTGTAGCTCTGGCCGGAAATCCGAATGTTGGGAAAAGCACAGTGTTCAATGGACTTACCGGCTTAAAGCAGCATACGGGAAATTGGCCCGGTAAAACTGTCGCAGTTGCACAAGGGAGACATTCTCTGGGAGATAGAAGTTTCATTCTCGTAGATTTACCGGGTACATATTCGCTGTCGGCAAATTCCGTTGAGGAAGAAATCGCGCGTGACTACATATGTTACGGTGGAGCGGATGCTGTTGTAGTGGTAGTTGATGCAACATGTCTTGAGAGAAATTTGAATCTTGTGCTACAAACCATAGAGATAACTGACAAAGTTGTGGTCTGTGTGAACCTGATGGATGAAGCAAAAAAGAAAGGGATAAAAATCGATCTGGACTTACTACATAAACGACTAGGAGTACCTGTTGTCGGTACCAGTGCAAGGAGCGGTGCAGGCTTAGAGCAACTCATGGATGTAGTATGTAAGGTAACTGAAGGAACCGGGGAAACTGTCGGAGCTAATGGAACTAATGCAAAGTTGCAGCTGTCTCCTATTCGAGTAAAATACTTTGATGAGTTGGAGAATATTTTGGCTACCATTGAACCTACAATCAGGAACAATGTAGGCGGCAAGATCAATAGCAGATGGATTGCGTTGAGACTGATGGAAGGTGAAAGCGGGCTGTTGGAATCCCTTAGTACTTGGATGGGACTCAGTCCCAAAGGTAAAGAAAAGGTTTCAAAGGCAGTATCAGAAGCACATAAATATATGAGCTCAATAGGTATAAGCCCAGATCAAATAAGAGATAGAGTTGTAACAAGGATAGTAAAGACCTGCGAAAACATATATGCTGAAGTCGTAAAGTTGGATAAAAAAGAGTATGCAGAGCGGGACAGGAAGTTTGACAAATTCCTTACATCAAAGCTTACTGGCATACCTGTAATGATACTGCTACTATTTATTGTGTTTTGGATCACGATTTCGGGTGCAAATTATCCTTCCACGTTGCTTTCTAATGTTCTGTTTTCGCTTGAACAGCCCTTGGCTGATTTTCTTGCATATATTGGTGCCCACGACTTAGTAGTTCGACTACTAACAGAAGGTGCTTACAGAACACTTGCTTGGGTAGTTTCGGTCATGCTACCACCAATGGCAATCTTTTTTCCACTGTTTACACTGCTTGAGGATTGCGGATATCTGCCTAGGATAGCTTTCAATCTTGATAACTTTTTTAGGAAAGCTTGCGCCCATGGAAAGCAGGCTCTAACTATGTGTATGGGTTTTGGGTGCAATGCTGCCGGTGTCATAGGCTGCCGCATAATCGATTCGCCTCGGGAGCGACTGATTGCAACGATAACCAACAACTTTGTACCCTGCAATGGAAGATTTCCCACACTGATTGCTCTAATTACAATGTTTTTTGCAGGTGTAGCGGGTGGTGTTTTGCAATCTGCTATTTCAACGCTTATGCTGACAGCAGTTATTGTTCTTGGCGTTGTAGCAACAGTCATTACCTCTCGCATATTGTCTGCGACCATTTTGAAAGGGACGCCTTCTTCATTTTATTTGGAGCTTCCTCCTTACAGGCGACCTCAAATTGGAAGGGTGATCGTTCGGTCTATCATGGACAGAACACTCTTTGTACTTGGCCGCGCTGTTGTTGTGGCAGCACCTGCCGGACTGGTAATATGGGTTCTTGCAAATGTATATATTGACGGAATAAGCTTGCTTTCTAAGTGCGCAAGTTTTCTGCAGCCCTTCGCGAATCTAATGGGGCTTGATGGCTATATTTTGCTTGCATTTATTCTCGGTTTCCCAGCTAATGAGATCGTTGTTCCCATAATCATAATGAGCTATATGTCACAAGGTGCTCTTGTCGAACTTGATAGCTTGGTCGAACTAAAAACACTATTTGTTGAGAACGGGTGGACTTGGCTTACTGCGCTATGCACTATGCTGTTTTCTTTGATGCATTGGCCATGTGGCACAACTTGTCTCACAATACGTAAAGAAACACAGAGTGTCAAGTGGACCTTGCTGTCTTTTACAGTTCCGACACTTGTTGGAATAATATTGTGTATCTCAGTAGCTACTATTGCACGTGTGTTTAGGCTAGCTCCATGGTAATCCATAGTGTTCAACTTAGGAAAAGTTCTATGCCATTTATATAAAGTGACGTGTCTCAAAACAGGTTTCTATACCTATGGGACACGTCAAAAAATATGGAATAAGTTATGAAATGAGTATTTGTATGTATGTTGATGGTGCTCTCATTGCAACGATGATCATTATAAAAGGGGAGCCTTTCTGTATTTGAAGTGGCAGGAAAATAAGAACGAGCAAATATCGAAAAATATAAATCAAGTATTATTTGCGATTAAAGCGATGGTTTTGAGATGATTATGAGACGTTGCATCTGTATCGATTGCAAAATTATCTATTGCAAAACCCAATGAGGTCATAAAAATATGAAGTGAACATCAGATGCTTCCCTTGTCAATAAACTAAAATCTAATATAATTGAAATAATAAAACTAGCTCATATAATGAAGGTAAGCGTATGAAATATCGATAATCACAAAGGAGAAGGGGTGAGCATATGAGATTATTAGTAATCGGGGCTGTGGCCGCGGGCACATCGGC
Source organism: Eubacteriales bacterium (assembly GCA_050950785.1). Lineage (GTDB taxonomy): Bacteria > Bacillota > Clostridia > Oscillospirales > JAAYOS01 > JAAYOS01. Next base: position 36,767 of record JBMNIG010000002.1, read on the forward strand.
CGCTGCAAAGGCCAGGAGGAATCGCGAAGATATTGAAATCGTCATTTACGAGAAGGACAAGTTTATTTCATACTCAGGTTGTGGTATGCCCTATTATGTCGGTGGTGAATTGACGGATTACGAGGAACTGATACCTCGGGATCCTGAGTTTTTTAAGAAGAAATACAATATTGACATAATGACCGAACATGAAGTGCTGACGATCGATCCTGAAAACAAGAAGATACAGGTCAAAAATCTAACTACCGGTGATGTGTTTTGGGATGTATATGACAAACTCGTTATTGCAACTGGTGCAACCCCGGTAGTTCCGCCAATCAATGGAGTAGATAGAGAAAATGTGTTTGTACTTCGTGGGATCGGTGATTTGAATCGCATACTAGATTTCATGCAAGAAAAACAACCGAAGAAAGCAATAATTATCGGTGCCGGATTTATCGGTCTTGAGATGTGTGAAAACTTGACACGCAGGGGATTGGAAGTGTCGCTGATCGAGCGGCTCAACCAAGTTTCACCAAGCCTTGACGAGGACATGGCTGTTTATGTTCAGCAGTACCTTGAGGAAAAGGGGATTGCTGTATATACCGGGACCGCAGTTACAGAAATAACTGAAGGCGGAGTGAAATTGGACGATGGTACTCGAGTCGAAGGTGAATTAGTTATATTGTCTACCGGTGTTAGACCAAATACCGATCTTGCAAAAAGAGCCGGTATAGAGCTGGGAGTTGCAAACGCTATAAAAGTGGATGAGCGCTTGCGTACAAACATATCCGATATTTACGCCTGCGGGGACTGCGCTGAAAACTATCACATAGTACTCGGCAAGCCTGTGTATAGGCCCCTTGGTTCAACTGCAAACAGGATGGGTCGCATAGCCGGTGACAGCCTGACAGGCGGAAGGATGACTTTTAGAGGAATTCTGGGTAGTGGTATATATCGTGTCTTTGAGCTTGCAGTTGCACAAACCGGACTAACGGAGAGGGAAGCTCGTCAAGCAGGATATGATACTGTAGTATGCCACGATATTAAGGTTGATAGGCCGGAATATCTGGGCGGCAAAGAGATGGTAATAAAGGGAGTCGCCGACAAGGATACCGGCAGGCTTTTAGGGGCTCAAATCGTAGGATATGGCGGAGTGGATAAAAGAATTGATGTCTTTGCAACTGCTATTACTTTCGGAGCAATGGCAGAGGATCTGTTCCATCTTGATCTGGCATACTCACCACCATTCTCAACCACAAGGGACCCGGTTGCTTATACGGGAATGATATTGGACAATGCAATAAATCGGGACAGACCGCTCATCACTCCACAAGAACTGTCAGAACTGATAAAGTCCGGAGAAAATTTCGTCCTTATAGATGCGAGAGATCCTAAACAGTATAATAAGTGCCATGTTGAAAAATCTGAGAACATTCCTCATACTTCATGCCGTGATGTGATCGTGTGTAAAGATAAAGAATGTATTTTTATCACCTACTGTAATGAAGGAAAAACAGGAAATGCCGTTCAGAACATCCTAAAAAACTATGGGATAGAAAAAGTCTATAACTTGTCCGGTGGCCTGAAAAACTATATGGCAAACTGCCCTGATGATATGATCATAAAGAATGATGCTGAGAGTTAAGTAGAGGAAAGTGTACCAAACTTAGATTAACATGTTATGATGATATGCTCCCAATATAGCGGACAGATAAAACATCTGAATACTATATGGGAGCATATCAAATAGTTTGTTTGCTTGTGAATCTCTATTATAATATCATGCTAACATCTATCTCGAACGAAGTTCGCTGTTTAGTTTACAGCCGTTTTTGCGAATTAATTACAAACCGGAATTAATTACAAACTGTATAAAACCTCAACAATTTAATATTTTTAATATTCCTTATTATATTTATATAAGTGTATTTAAATCAAGGCTTGATTTTTCTAACTGCTTCTTCAGCAAATGTATTATTGACCACCTTATCATATGGAGCTTTGTTTTCCAATTCACCGGCTTCGGTCATAACGGTTTGCAACATCTCAAATGCTTCCTCTTTCATTACCGGATTAGGGGCATACGCACCTATTTCTTTATAGCGTGCAATAGCTGATTCGAGGATATCCAGTTCAGTATCAGGGAATGACTCTGACACAGCTTCTGCAATTTCTTTTGCGCTGTGCTCAGCTACCCAGAGCTGCGCTTTATAGAGTGCGTTTACAAATTTCTGAATGATATCCTTATTCTTTTCGATATAGCTCTTTGAAGCAAAGTATGCAGTATATGGGATCTCTCCGCTTTCCGCGCCGATAGAAGCAACTATGTAGCCCTTACCTTCTTTTTCTATCATTGACGCAGTGGGCTCGAAGATAGTTACAAAATCGCCATGCCCGGAAGTGAAAGCACCTGCCATCAGTGCAAACTGAATACTGTCGTCAAATGTGAGGTTTTCCCCTGGGATCAATCCTTTTTGTTTTAATACATACTCAAGTGTCATATAGGGAACGCCGCCCTTACGGCCGGGTATAACAAGGGATCCCTCCAGGTCTGACCAATCAAAGTTTTCTGCCGGTTCTCTGCCAACGAGAAATGATCCATCACATTGTGTCAGTTGGGCAAAAACTTCAGCATAGTTTTCTCTGCCTTCATTGTAGACGTAAATTGCGGCCTCCGGACCTGCAAACCCTATATCTACAGAACCTGAAATAACCGCTGTCATGACCTTATCGGCTCCCTGACCCGTGGTAAGCTCGATTTCAATACCTTCCTCTTTGAAAAAGCCCTTGTTTATAGCCACATACTGCGGGGCATAAAAGACCGAGTGTGTAACTTCGCTTAAACGAACTTTTGTCGTATCCGTTTTTTTTAGAACATCCCGCGAACACACCTACGATCAGTAGCGCGGCAAGTATTATTGTTATAAAGCGAAACCTTTTTTTCATATGTATCCTCCGAAATTTATGTATTGGTTTAAAGATTACATGGGTTTCTAGTTATCAATACTTGTAGATAGGGAAACCGGCTATTTTAAGCCTAAGTTCATGATTCGATTTGTGTAACGTTCCAACATCACTACTGCTTGATACATCAGGTATGCTACAACTGCCAAAATGATTACACTGCACATTACGAGATCCATCTGGAACACCTGACCACCGTAAACGATCAGGTAACCAAGTCCGGCTTTTGAAACAAGGAATTCACCTGCTATTACACCGACTAAAGATAGTCCGATATTTACTTTCAAAGAATTGAACAGAGTTCCCACATTCGATGGAAATACGATTTTTGTGAAGATTTGACTTCTGTTGGCCCCGAAAGTTGTGGCCATTTTTATAGTTTCGCTGTCAGTACTCAGAAATCCGTTGAGCATTTCAAGAACAGTGACAATCAATGATATAGCAAGCGCTACAACTATTATCGCCTGACTTCCCGCGCCAACCCAGATGATTATTACAGGACCTTTCAGGCTCTTCGTCAATTGTTGGGGTAGAGCATAAGTAAAAATATGATCCGGCAGGTAACAATGATTGCTTACCGGATTTTGCTTTGTAAAACAACCATGTAATCAACCTATGAAACCATCAAGATACGCAATTGAGCAAGATTGCACGTGACAATCATCCCCGTTCCGCCTACCCATTTTGCCATCTACCTTGTTTTCACGATAGTGGTACAGAATATTACTCTTGGGTGGGAGGGGAATAATTATGTCATTGAAAGCATACGTTAGGCAACCTGAGAATTCATTATGTGAAGGATACGATTTCTAAAGCGAGAAAAATTTCTAACACCAAATGATATTCTCTTCAATACTTTGATTTTGTTGTTACATCCTTCTGTGAAACCGTTAGTATATCTGCAATCGAAAGCATTCAAGATATATTGATCCCAGTTATGTATAGCGGTAAGACTTGTCTTAAATTCAGGTAGATTCGAGAATTCGGCAAGAAGCAACCACTTAGCCAATCTTTCTTTTGCTTGCACACGATTCTCTGACCTCATAAATTCGAGAAACTTGTTCTTTAGAAAATAGGCTTCACGTAACCTTGGGGATATTTTAAGCATTTCAGTTATTTGAGCAACTTCTTCCGGCTTAAGATACATTGGATTTTTTAATAGCAGCCGCCTGCTTCGTTTGAAGTACTTTCGTCGATAGTCA
>JBMNIG010000003.1:0-51236 GCA_050950785.1 Eubacteriales bacterium
CAGGGAATCAAGGCTTATTTCTTTACCCAGAATGACATAGAAAGGGTTGAGTGGAGTCTTAGTGTCAATGTAAGTGGTTGCAAACTTATTATTAATGGTCCAAGAGTGATACATCTGAGGTATTTACATTTTCAAGATCTTGATCGACTAAGGCATACGTCAGCACAAAAGATATTATTTAAGATTAAGATTTGAAAGGGTTGAAAGTGTACGCATAGTTCTCTTTTGAAGCGTGCTCTGTATTCAAGAAGGACTCTATAGGAACGTAGACATGGGATACGTCAAAATGTCCTTGGTTTTTGGATATATGGTGCGATGTATGGCGACCTGTTCTTTTATTCATATTGGCCTATGTTTTATGCCTCTCATTTTTGTGTTTATGTTCCGTGATATTGCCAAATCCATGAGCATATACTTTTATTTAATGTTCTCTTTTTGAGCAACAAGAGGATTGTAGTATAAACATCATGGAACCTTACCTTAGTAGCGCTCTTTGGTCAAAAGTCTTGTCTGTGGAAGCGCTTTTATCTATGTTTTTAATGACCTATGACAATAGTCGTTGTTTCGTGGTTGGGCTCTGTTATCCTGCTTAAAAGGGCAGAGTTAAAGTGAGGTGGGAATTATTAAGCACCTGAGATACGAAGCTTACGAAGTGTTGCGGAACTCTTTGCTTTGGCTGCTTGCACTGGCTTTTATCATTGTTTGTGTTGGTTAAATCAGCCAGGATAAAGGCTCTATCTAGTAATTTTAGGAAAAAATATAAAGACAGCGTCAAACTTCTGCTACTTATACTTTCCTAGGAGGTTCTGGAGCTCCTTTGCATATGAAACCGCTCAAAAAGAAAATTCTCTTTACAGTTGGGAATGAAGGGAAATGTAAGAGCATATTAAATCATATGTTCGGTTATCTGCATCACATACTGCGATTCGCATTTTATCACCTCCAATATGTCGTTCGTGGAAGGTTGTATGTCGTTCGTGGAAGGTTGTATGTTTGTTTAGGGAATGTTACATGTTGTTTTATCCCACAACGCTTGAAATATCCAGAATATATGATAGATTATAGACAGAAACAACAAAGGGTAATGCAAAAACCAATTGATTTTTGCATTACCTAGATATTCGGTGTTTGTCAAAGATTGATTTAAAATGTTGCAAGTATTACTTGGAAACCAGCAACCGCATTAGTGAGTTATACAATAAGAGGTTAATGATATGAAACGTCAACTTCGAAGTATCATCGTATATGGGATCATAATCGTGATTTTCATCCTGGCTATTATTGGCACGTTGGTATTGGATGGTAACGGAGCTCAATCACTCATTTTTTTCAGCAATGAGACCCACAACACCCAGGAATTTATAGTGTCGAAGTAAAAGGGAAGCGAATATTGAAGGTGGAACTGCTCCAATCTGGATCATTTATTAGTTGTGCGCAATACGGAGCCCAGGTTTATACCTTGAGATATGAAGAAAAAAACAACACAACTGATTTAATAGATGCAGGCAATCAAATAAATACGGTTTTCACACGAGTTATAAAAAGAGCAAGGAACAACAAGTAATCCTTAGAGAACAATCGATATGAACATAATGCATAAATTGGTTACCTTTATGCTGATAACAAATACTTGTACTTCTTAGAGGGTAAAGAATTCTATGTGTGTAGAATGTCAATTGAAGGAGGAGAGATAGAGAAACTAGAGATTGGTGCTGTTCCTTTTCCAGGTGATCCGAGGATATCAATTAAGAATGGCTATATTTTTACATCATATATAGACAGTATGAAAACCCCGACCTTATACGCAATGAATTTAAAGGACTTTACAAATTGATAAGATACTTTTACCAGAGTTGCCTTCTATTCGGAGAATCACAGGTCAGTTCGTGTGACACCTGACGGGGATACCTTTTACTATACATGTATCGACGATAAAGGCAAAGTGGTCCTTTACCAATTCTCGTTCTTTAGAGTAAATGATTTTATCAAAGTCATTCTTTGCAATGCGCAAAAGGACCAAAACTTAAGTGAAATCCCTTTGCGCTATAGATGGGGGATTGTTTTTTTGTTGATGAAGATAGGATCCTTTCAATATATCGTGAAGGTAAGATCTATCAAATACTTGATCTAAACAACATATCATCAGAGGATTATGTTAGTGTATATGGAGAGGGTGATTACTATGTAATTCAATATCCACAATTTTTGGATGCCAATGAAACCATGGCCTATTTGTTGTATAAGTATGATAATAAAGGAGGTGAAAAGCTCGGTTATTTTTTGCTCATAATAAGCTAACCCATTGTAAAAAGAAAGGAAAATTTTATATGAAAAGAATTATTTTGCGTCTTGTTTGCTTTTATTATTGTTTTTCAGACCGGTGTTTTGTCAGGAAGATGTCAGTAAATTCTCAAAATAATTTATGCGTTGCACTTGGTATAAATTCACGCTGAACACTGTGTGTTTTCCAATAAGTTTTTGTCAAGCTTATCCTTTTCAGGATTTAACCACACCTTCGCTGGAAGTGTCCAGTCACGGGTGTCTCGTCCATTCCAACGCTCTGGGTGACGTTTCTTTGCCTCTTCATATACTTTCTTTCGATTGGCTAGATGCTCTCTCCAGAACGGACTCCTGCGTTGTGCAGGGGTTAAGAACTTCAATCCGCTGTGGTGATGCTCATTGTTATACCACTTTACAAAACGGCTACACCAGTCACGCGCATCCCCGATTGACTTGAAGCCATTTGCCGGATATGAGCAGTGGTATTTGATTGTCTTAAAAAGGCTTTCGACATATGGATTGTCGTTGCTGACTCTTGGCCTACTGTTCGAAGGTGTTAGGCCTAGTTTATATAAGGTTTCAAGCATGGTTGCACCCTTCATTGGACTTCCGTTGTCTGAGTGAAGTACTAGCGGTGCTTTCAGTGGTGGCTTGATTCCTTGTGCAATTATTGTTCGTTTTATTAGGTCACTAGAGTTCTTAGCTGACTGTTCTGGCCATACTTCCCATCCAACAATACTGCGGTCAAATAGATCAGAAATCATGTACAAGTAGAAATATGTTCCCTTGATTGGACCAGATAAGTACGTAATATCCCAAGTCCAAACTTGATTTGGCTCTGTGGCGCAATGGGTTGAGAGTGGTCGTGGATTCCTATCTGAAGCATGTCCACGATGGTGTTGCATGTTGTGCTCACGAAGGACTCTATAGAACGTAGACTCAGATGCAAGGTATATGCCCTTGTCAGCTAGAGATGGAACTATTTGACTCGGTGGCATACTGGCATACTCAGGTTTGTTCACAGTTTGAATGATTTTGGTGCGCTCTTCATCTGATAATTTATTAGCGGGTTCTGGGCGTTTAGCAGTCGGCCGAAGATCCCCAACATTACCATTATCTCGAGCTAACTTAACCCAACGATAATATGTGCGAACATTGAGACTCAGTTCCTCGCAAGCTATGTGTAGTCTTGCTCCGCTATTGACCGCTTCACCAATTAGCTCGATGGCATATGCGCGATCTGGGGCGCTAATCATTCGACCTCTTGGTCCCCCCAAATCGCTTCTGCTTTTTTTCTTAGCACAAGAATTGCTGCTGTCTCTGCTAGTGCCTTTTCCTTGCGAACTAGCTCTTTTTCCAATTCCTTTATTCGCTTTTGCTGACTCTTGAGCTCACTGCTAAGCTCCTTTGTTTCACGGGTGTTGAAGCTGTTTGCTTGTTGACAAACTTCTCTCCACAACTCCACCTGTTCAACATACAATCCCTTTTCGCGGCAATACGCAGCTCGCTCAACCTCATTCATTCCAGCTGTTTCTAATACAACTTGGAACTTATCTGAAGAACTCCATTTCTCAGGATTACTTCCTGGAACTCCAGGGCGATTTGACTCCGCAAGTGCTTGGTCACGCCACCTTCTCAATGTCAACTCTGTGATGCCGACACTCTTTGATACGCTCCTGACGGATTCATTATTGGGAGGTAAAATCCTTTTTAATACCTCTGTTTTTACTTCTGCGCTGTACCTCATTATGAGTTGCCTCCTGCTCTCTATTGTACTTACTATATTACATTGAGAGCCTACTGACAACTATCCTAACACAGGGGGAACCTAGGGGTATTAGAGTGATATTTTCAGTACTATCATTTCTTTTTTGATTATGCGTATTTGCCTGTCCTTTACTTTTTTCAAAAGAAGTTGATGCACGAATTTCAACAACATCACCTTTTTCTAAGTTAATACCATTATCATTAAGATAATCTTTTAAGCGTATATTCAGGACCATCAGCTTGCTTAGCAAAAGCGCTCGTACCTCCGCTCAGCATCACTGATAATGATAAAACCACAGCAATAACTCTTTTTAAGATTTTCTTTTTCATAAGAATAGTTCCTTTCTTTATCATAAAGTATTTCTATCCGGCATACGCTTCAAAGTACCCGGAGACATTCTCCCCAACACCATCTCGATATACTGTTGCTGTGATAGTCAATCTATATGTGTATCCGGTTGTCACATAATAGGTACCATCAAAAATCAACATATCACCGGTTGCCGAGAGACCGCTCCACGTCTTGACCGCGGTCAAGCTTCCGTTCGCATTCTTTCGTGCCAGCACTACGGTTGCAGTTATGTAATCTGTTCCGGGCTTACCCAAAACACGTGCACCGCAGGTTCCTCTGCTTCCATCGAAAGACAGTGTTTGTTACAATAGATGTCGTGTTATCCCATTGGATTGTAACGGTTCCATCGGGTTGCATATCATTTACTAAGTCCTCCGCAGCAAGTGCCACTCCACTCAATACCAGGCACATTACGAGCGCCATCAGCAATGACACGCTTCTTTTGATTCCTACATTCATATAATTCCTTCTTTCCGTTAGTTTGAGGCCATTTTTAACCTCTCTACTTAATAAACGAAAAAAGGAGTGCTTTGGTAACAGTAAAATGGGAAATATTTTAAAATTATTCTATACTCTCACATATATGGTATCAGCTCATCCTTACTAATGCTGCCTGTGATTTGAAATGCTGTATCGTTTTCCTCCCTATATCAAAACACTTCTATCATCGGCAGATGTTGCTTCAAATAAATAAGCTGTTTTTTCCCGAAATGCTGAATATGTCATACTTCGAGTTTTCATTGTCTACTTTTATGCCCCCGCCATCAGCCGGGAGTTGATCAAACAGAATACTATCCCCGTTATCGTTTTTGTAGATTATTGTATATGTATCTCCAAACTTACTAGTTGATTCTTCAGAAAAGCTTCAGGAATATAGGTGGGCTTATATATACCATTTCGTTTTTGTCGGGATCGTCGAATTTAATTTCAGCACTTTTTTCTTCCAGTTAATAAAGGCATAAAATTGCATTTCTTGTTGCTTTTACGCTTAGAAGAACTGTGGAAAGAACAGTAATAATAATTGCAATACTGGCCGCTGCTTTGCCGGCTCTTTTTATAATCCCACTTCTTTTCCTCTTTCGAACTCCATTTTTATCAAATCCTTAATACGCTTATCCATTGCAGCTGACGGCTTATATATTTTGTCAAGTTCTTCAACAGAAGGAAGACTCTCCATCTCCCTCTTAAGTGCTTCATCTACAGCAACCTTAAGCAAAGCATCAAATATCTTCTCATTGTGTATTTTATCTTGCATTGTACGCTTCCTCCTTCTGCATTTGTTCAATCAAAGCTTTGCGGGCTCTATTAATCGAACTTTAACATTGTCTGGTGTAATATTTAGAAGCTCGCTGATTTCTTTAGTAGAGTACTTATAGCTAATTTTCAGGTACAGAATATCTGCATAGTTTATTATTGCTCATTCTGCTTATACAGTCTATTATTTTTTCGCAGGCATCTTTTGCGGATACAGACTCAAAGATTGGGTCGTTATTCTTAACCGGTTCTTTCACATCATCGAAGGACAATATCTGTGGTTTCTTCGAGCTACGCAGCATGTCAATTGAAACGTTCCTCACTAATACAACGATAAAACCACGTGTTTGGTAACAGTTAACTTCTCTTATTTTTTCGACATTATTTATTATTTTTATAAAGGACTCGGAGACGGCGTCTTCTGCAAGGCCTTCGTCGTGTAGTATATCTTTCGCTATGTAAAGCATCGTGCTGTAGTAGCGATTATAGACTTCTTCTATTTTATTTCTCTCTTGTTCGTCTTCAATTGCCATGATGATAGCTAACATCTTTTTCGTACACCCCTATCTTTTTCTTATGATTTGAGCATACTATGTATGGTAATAAATGTCAACCCATTGTGCGCTTTTCGTCGATTTGGGGCACATATTTCGGAGACAACTCAAACGAAATATATCTAGATAAGCCTATGTAAATTTTAGCCATTTTGATGTAATCAAATCAAAAAAACCGCCTGCCGCTTTACGCAGCAAGCAACCAAATAAACAGGGAAGCTTCTGATACTTTCTTATGATCTTACGCAATTACCGATAATCAAGGGATTTTATACACGTCAGAAGCCTTAAGTATCCATCTGAATAATTTTAGGTGATGATTCATCTGATTGATATATGAACATCCACCCGTCACATATTTGAAATGATGAAACATTCTTTTCATAAGTTTGACTGACTCCATGTGATTTTAAATCATATGCCCATACTCCGTCCTTATCTTCCAGCGAATAATAAACTACGTCGTCATATACTGCCCATAACATGATTATGTTCCCCAGATCAGCCTCATCTTCTATACTGGTTTTTATATCACGAATATGTAATACATCGGATTCCGTATAACATATTACTGAATTATTAACCGCTAAAAGAGCCGGCACACTTTTTGTATCAAAATCCATAATGGTTTTCCCGTCATTATCCACCCAGCGTATAAGCTTCTCTTTATACGGAACAAAAACGATTCCTCTCGAATTAGGGCAAATATGAGCTGAAATCGGTGTTAATGTTATAGTTTCAATGCTTTCTTCCTTGCCAAAGTCATATTTAAAGAGCATTCCTCCGTTATTCTCATAATTCATGTAATATAGGTTGCCATTGCTTACAAATAGATTCCTTGCTCGGAATGGAAGCATGGTAGTATCTCCACTATTCAAACTATATGCATATGCTGTGTTGTTGTTGTTTCTTGATAAATATATTATTCTTTTGTCTAGAAGATATATATTAATTAGGTTGTCTTTCGAAAAATCGAATTCTTTTTCATCGAGAGATACCACATCATTGATTTCATCGGTTTTTTCGTCAAACATCTTTACCCCCTGCCCGTCAGAAAAATAAATATTACTCCCGATAGTCTGTATCATATGACCTCCGGGATAATTATGCAATTCGTCCTTGACAGCAGCATTACCAAAACTTGAACAACCTGAGCATGCTATTATTAGGGTTGCAATAATACATTCCATAACTCTTATTTTCATAAAAGAAACCTCCACAGAGAATTTCGTAGTGTCAAATCTGGCACTACGTTTTTTATTAAAACCCTTGTATTTCAAGGGATATGCTGCATCTATAAATAAAAAAGCAATGACCCCCCTTTTTGGTGTATAATGTCTATCATCACACAAACATAAACCCCAAAAGGATGTCATTGCTTATGGATAACATTATACTACATTTACTTAGAATCATTCAACAGCTTTACCAACAAAACTGCTGGCTGATAAGTTTTATTTGCAGATATATCCCGCTTAAACAGTGGGCCTTTGATGATTCCCACTCGCCGAAGTATCAGAGATTAACTACGGACAAGCTTCCAGTCATCAAAACCTTCATTAAACAGGACTGGCAGTTTCTCTTAGAGTACTATTCTTGGAAGTACAATAAACCTCTAAAACCGGTTCAGCGTAGGAATGGTAAAACTATACCCGAAGATACTCTTTGCCCTCTCTGTGGTGCCCCACACCACTACTTGTACGACAACAATGGCGGAGGCGGTCAATACCTGTGCAAGGTCTGCGGGCAGACCTTCATTACTGGTGATCTCGTAACTACTCCAATACGCTTTTTATGTCCTTACTGCGGTCATTCCCTGGTAGCCAAAAAGAATAGGACTTTTTTTCGCATCCATAAATGCGTTAATACCAAATGCTCCTTCTATATACGAAACCTTAAAAAGGTAGATAAGAAGCACCTTGACGAAAAGTATGGGAAGAACAAGTACAAGCTCCACTACATCTACAGGGAATTTACCGTAGACTTCTTCCGCATGGACTTGGATTCACTGCCCAAGAATGCCTCTTCCCTGAAGTTTTCCAAACACAATTCTCACATCATGTCTCTGTGCCTCACTATGCACGTTAATCTCCAGCTTTCTTTGCGCAAGACTGCCCAAGCTCTCAATGACCTGTATGGTATCAAAATCTCTCATCAGCAGGTCGCCAATTATGCCAGGACCGCATCCCTTCTAGTTAAGCCTTTTGTGGATCATTACCACTATCCCAAATCTAAGACCTTCATTGCTGATGAGACCTATATCAAAGTTCGAGGCATAAAAGGTTATGTCTGGTTCATCATGGATGCTGTATCCCGCTCCATACTCGGCTATCAAGTCTCTGATAACCGAGGCGTCGGTCCTTGCATCCTAGCCATGCGAATGGCTTTCCGCCATCTCAAGAAGCTCCCCGAGAATTTCCGCTTCATTGCTGATGGTTACAGCGCTTACCCACTAGCAGCCCAGCAGTTTTTCCTTGAGTTCAAAGAAGACTTCCAATTCCAGGTCACCCAAGTGATTGGACTTACCAATGATGATGCGGTGACCGCTGAGTTCCGGCCTTTCAAACAGATGGTTGAACGTCTGAATCGTACCTTCAAATCTTCTTACAGGGTCAGCTGTGGCTACGACAATTTCGACGGTGCCAACTACAATGTTGCGCTATGGGTTGCTTACTACAACTTCCTCCGTCCACACAAACAAAAGAATTATCGTGTACTGAACAAGGTGGAAATGTTAGAAGGGGCCGATAACATGCCCGGTAAATGGCAACTTCTGATCTACCTGGGACAGCAAACTATCTTACGGCTACAGGAGCAACAACGTTCTGAAGGAATCTGTTCTTAGATTCTGAGCCTGAGGTAAGACACCAGCCATCAGAACCTCAGGTTCTGACTTGCCCTTGATAGCGAGTTCAAATCAGTGCTACAATACTGTGATAAGACGGCATAAAGAAGAATCTGTTCTTGAGTTCCTTGCCGTCGGTAATACTTTCTGAGCACTGATTTAACTTGAATGTCAAGGGTGGCGTTTACTACATATATCGTTAATATCTGCAATTTTCAAGGTGCCATTTCAGCCTTTTTCTTTGGCCTTATCTTTCATAAAGCATTTGACACTACCCCTGTTGTATTTGCGAACGCACCTGCGTCCTGTAATTTGGTCATCGCGCCATTGATAAGATAGAGATCGCCGCCAAGTTCAACCGGGATACGGTCAAGATTTTCAAGCTCACGGATATCGTTGGCGCTCATCCAGCCGTTCTGCCTTGCGGTTGCGTATCCGCTCATGCGGGAAACATAATCGCCGCGAAGCAAGCCATCCACATTAAACTTAATGAATACGGTCGGCTTTTCGCTTTCCGTAAGAAGAACACGGAACATGGACTGTTCCCAGCGCACCACCCATGGGTCGAGGGTGTATTTTACGAATTCCAGTGACTGCTGCTCGATGTTGGAGAATGATGATTTTTCAAGGTCTGCGAGCATATGTGGCGGTACACGGAAGATGCGGGCGATTTCGTTGATTTGAAACTTCCGTGTTTCAAGAAACTGTGCCTGTTCGGGCGAAATGCCTATCGGCTGATACTTCATGCCTTCTTCCAAAACAGCGACTCGGTGTGAATTTGCTGAACCTTGGTAGGCGGCATTCCAGGATTCCTTGACCTTCTGCGGGTCCTTAATTGTGCCGGGATGTTCAAGCACACCGCCCGGTGTAGCCCCATTAGCAAAGAATTTCGCTCCGTACTCCTCTGTGGCGATGGCGAGACCCACTGCGTTCTTTGCCATTGCAATGGGCGAGTAACCAACAAGCCCATCAAAGCCTAAGCCCGGAATATGCAGGACATCGGCAGGGGCAAGATAGACCTGGTTGCCTTTGCCAAGTGAAGGTACATCCTCCGAGCTGCGCTGATATAAATAGAAAAGCCGGCCGTTCGAATCACGGTCGACTGTCATCTTGTTCGGCATCAGCGGATAGAGGGAAAGAACCTCGCCTTTAGCATTGCGTATAATCTGCGCATAGGCATTGCCCCATAATAAAAGATGACTCATCAGCGTTTCCCGGAATGCGAATGAAGTCATCTCAGGGTTCGGTTCGTCGTGGAGCAGTTTATATATTGGGTGTGTGAGATACTTCTCTTTACCGCCGTTGTCGTTGTACTTATATACATGAAGCGGCAGACCCGCCAGCGTTTCGGACAGTATTCTTACGCAGGAGTAGACCGCCGTCATCTGCATGGCAGTATGCTCATTGACAGGTTTTCCGGCAGTAGTGCTGCCGAAAAAGAAACTGTAACGGCTGCCACCCAGACTATCCTTAGGCTTGTCACGGGCCTTGAAAATTCCTTGTAATATACCCATAGACATCACTCTCCTTAAAATGGGCATGAAAAAAGCACCTGATGAAAACAGATGCCGTTTCGGGTATAGTGTTTTTATGCTTTTATATCGCTAACAAGAAAAAAATAAAAATTTTATTGAATTAGTTTCACAAAGCTCTCGGAGCTTTCTACACCCATCAACTCCAGAAAAATTTATAACTAGATGCTCTTTTAAGGTAAGTTTCTCATTATTTACTCGCAATATGTCGTAAAGCTTTTTTGTGTTATCTTTATCAAATGAATAATAGTATTCATATTCATCCTCTCCCCAGATAGCTTTACATCCCTCTCCTAGATCTTGACCAACAATATTTAAACACTCATCAACTATTTCTCCGGTTACATTTATCCATATATCTCTGACCTTCTCATCACATAACCTAAATTTCGGCATGTATTATACCTCCAAATCTAATGTTTACTTAGCTCAATACTTCACACTAAATAATTTGCCCCATAATAAGCCAAGTACATAACCATCATAATTTAAGCAACCTATCAACAATATTATTGAAATGCCGCTAACATATTAAACACTTCAACTAAAAGCACCACCAAAACTTTAAATGTTTTCAGGCATCCCAAATGAATGAACACACGCATAAGCACCTGCTGATTTATTGATGCAGGGGTTTAATAACAGCCTTAAATAAATTAGTAGCGCGAATTAAGAAGAAGCGACGCACCCCTCTAAATAGTAAAATGAAGGGTTTAGCTACCAAGTATATCTCACAGGGTTAGCTGCACCACGTTTGCGAAGCTTGTTAGGAACACGCTTGCCAACATATAATTCTTTAATTTCCTCAGATGCTTCTCTACCATTGAAACCAATGCGTCCAGGCATATTTTCAGAATCGGGAAAGTTTTCTGTTTTAACATCTAGCCACTCATCGGCTACAAATGCTGCTACAATTAAACCTTTTACAGTTGCTAGAATTATTTCTGCTTCTTCAGCTTTTGATTTACTAAGCTTCCAAGCACGGCGGGTTGCTTCGTACAATGATGTTTGCGAAGCGCTTATGTTGATGTTTATCAATAATGCTTTATGCTTAAAAACTGCCTCTTCAGCAGAATATTGACGAATAATTTCATCAGCATGCATGACTCCATATTCATTAGCACCTGTACCGGAAACAATATTGGTGAGACCCGGATAAGCATCAATGAGAGCTGCTTCAACTTCAAAGGCTGTCTTTTCATCCATACCATGGCGGTGAATAACGTGAGCGACCTCAAAACCGGCCAGTCTTATTTCTCGAATACGTTTCATTTTGTTGTCAATATCGTCGCCGTCAAGATTCTCTTCTGCACGAATATGGTAAAATACGCGATTTCCTTTCCCTTTACCGACATAAAATGTTTCCCCGTTACGTGGATCTATAAGTCGGTATACATAAGTCTTAAGTTTGTTTGAAATTTCTTCAGTAAAAATATCATCCACGCACCTTTCAAAGTTCTTCTCAAGAATCACGCAATTATCCCTATCATTTTCTTCAACAATTGTCGCAAAATAAGACCTATCGTCATTAACAACATTATACCATAAAACCATAAACAAACATATGCTAATTAAAAAATCAACAAACCCCTATCATCATAAACTGATGAACCTGTACCTCCGCCGCATCGGATCGCCCGATCAAGAGCCATAATGGTGGCAACAGCACCGTCAATTTTCTCGGTGGATTTTTCTTTGTCCGCTTTGATATTGCCTGCCGGGTCGGTGCGGATGTAGATATTGTCCATCATCCAGCGCAGAACCGGGTGACCACCGTGGGCAAGCTTCTGTTCTAAGGTAAGCTTCATGAGCTCCTTGGTCGGCGGGCTCATATCCTTGAAGCCTTGACCGAAAGGAACGACTGTGAAGCCCATGCCCTCAAGGTTCTGGACCATCTGTATGGCTCCCCAGCGGTCGAAGGCAATCTCTCGGATGTTGTACTCTTCGCCAAGTGCCTCGATGAACTTTTCTATGTATCCGTAATGCACCACATTACCCTCTGTGGTTTTGAGGAAACCCTGCTTCTCCCAAAGGTCGTAGTTGACATGGTCGCGTCGAACACGAAGTTCCAGATTGTCCTCCGGTATCCAGAAGTAGGGCAGAATATAATATTTGTCGTCCTCATCCTCGGGAGGGAACACAAGCACGAAGGCCGTTATGTCGGTGGTGCTGGAGAGATCTAGTCCGCCATAACATACACGGCCTTTCAGCATTTCCGGATCTACCGAGAAAGCACATTTGTCCCATTTGTCCATTGGCATCCAGCGTACTGCCTGCTTCACCCATTGGTTGAGACGGAGCTGGCGGAAGCTGTTTTCTTCAGCAGGGTTCTGCTTTGCGCTCTCGCAGGCGGCCTTGACCTTATCAATTCCAACTGTTATGCCAAGTGAGGGGTTTGCTTTTTTCCATACCTTTGGATCCGTCCAGTCATCCGTTTCCGCAGCCCCAAAGATTACAGGATAAAATGTTGGATCCGTCTTGCGTCCTGATAGAATATCCAGTGCTTTTTGATGCACTTCATAACAGATGGAGTTCGTGCTGTCGCCAGCAGTTGTAATCAAAAAATATAGTGGCTGCATTCGGGCATCTCCGCTACCTTTGGTCATCACGTCAAAGAGCTTTCTATAAGGCTGTGTATGCAATTCATCGAAAATAACCCCGTGGGTATTGAATCCATGCTTATATGCCACATCCGCAGAGAGCACCTGATAAGTACTCTCCGTGGGCATATATACAAGGGTTTTTGTCGATTCAGTTATCTTAACCCGCTTTGTTAATGCCGGTGATTTACGCACCATCGCCACAGCAACCTCAAACACAATCTTTGCTTGGTTCTTATCCGAAGCACAGCTATATACCTTAGCGCGCTGTTCGCCATCGCCACAAGTCAACAAAAGTGCAACTGCCGCGGCAAGCTCTGACTTTCCATTCTTTTTTGGTATTTCGATATATGCTGTATTAAACTGACGGTAGCCGTTTGGCTTCAGAACACCAAACACATCTCGAATGATCTGTTCCTGCCAATCTATAAGTTCAAAAGGCCGACCGTCCCATATGCCGCTGGTATGACGTAAGGCCTGAATGAAAGCGACAGCATAGTCGGCGGCTTCCTTGCAGTAAACGGAATCCTTCATCATAAAACGAGTTGGTGTGTATTTCTTTAGTTTTCGTATATCAGCCGCCTCCTTTCAAAATGGCATAAAAAATGACCTGCACAGGCAAGCCTTCTAAAAATGTCTGCACGAGAGACAGCCCCTTTCGGGGTGTTCTCGGCTGTTTTCGATTTTAGGTTAGGGTTTTTCCGTTAGTTCGCCATCCACTAAAATATATCGGTGTTCGCATCCCTGCGCGTCCTTGGCGATAATCCGCAACTCTCCGTTTTCAAAAGCGTTGTAAATCTTCACGAAAGTGTATCCGTCGCCAAGCTGCTCGTCGATGAGTTTTCGGTAGTCCATGTTTTTCTCCTTTCTTTTAATGTTTTTAGCCGTTTGTAAAACTCAAAAAAGCCGCACGGCACAAGGCTTTTTCGTGAAATATACTACTGATTTTTCTCCGCTTTTATGGTATAATTTGGTAGGCAAGAAAACAAAAAACCATAAAAGCAGGAGAAAAAATCATGCGAAATAAAATGCAAATGTCATTGTTTGACATCTACAACGATGTGTCCGAAGCGGTTGAAAAGAAGAAGCCGAAGTTAATTGCCCTCCTTGAAGAACACATCGATTTTCAAAGAATAATTCCCGCAAGTTTTTACCATGCGTTCTATTCTCGCTACGGCAGAAACAATATTTATCATCTCGAAAACTACATCAAAGCATTGCTTTTGCAAAAGATCCTCGGTATCCCGACAGACAAGCTCTTACTTGACATACTGAAATGCTCTCGTGAGTTAACCGATTTCTGTGGCTTTGAAAAAATACCTGACGGTTCGGCCATGACACGGTTTAAACAACGCTTTGCCGATTATCTTGCGGAAATGTTTGAATGTCTTGTTGCTTTAACCGAACCAATCTGCCGTGAAATTGATGAAAAGAAATCCGATTATCTTATCTATGATACTACCGGAATCGCTTTTCCCGTTGCCGAAAACAATCCGAAATATCTGAACGGCATACTCAAGCAAACAAAGAAACTTGTTAAAAGCAATCCGGATTTCAACCCTTACGGTGCAGCATATAATCTTATGCCGCCTGCTTCAAAAACGAACACGAATGCCCGCCAGCAATACATCAACGGTCACTTCTGTTATGCCGCTAAGGTGGGTATTCTGACAAACGGTCTCGGCATCCCGAGACATATTGCATTCTTTGATGAGCAATTCAAAAAGAGGCATCCGGAAATTGAAGGGGAAAAGACCCTGAGCCCCGATTCCGACAAGGAAATCGGTGATTCTAAATCACTTCGCCCCGTTTTGTCTGATTTTAAACGGCTTCATCCGTCTTTCTCTTACAAAACCTTTTTAGGCGATTCGGCTTTTGATTCTTATGACAACTATAATATGCTTCACAAAGAATTTAAGTTTGAGCGTGTCTGTGTACCGATGAATGCAAGAAATTCCAAAAGTTCCAATGCTCAATTTGATGAAAACGGTACGCCGGTTTGTCCGATTGACCGCTCGTCATTCACTTTTTTAGGTGAATCCGGTGGGAAAAACCGTTCAAAGCGCTTTAAGTGGGTTTGTCCGAAATCCGTTCGTCTAAAAGGCTCTTCCAAAAGAATTTGCACTTGTGAAACTCCATGCACTTCTTCGCCATACGGCAGATGCGTTTATACATATCCCGATAAAAACTTCAGACTTTATCCCGGCATCCCGAGGGGAACCGAGCATTGGGATAATCTTTACCGTCACAGAGTTGTTATTGAACGGACTATCCATACGATGAAAGACACTTTTGTCCTTGACAGCAGAAAATCTCATAATACTGTTACGGCAAAAGCAGATGTTTTCCTTGCCGGTATTGTTCAGCTTGTCACTGTCCTTTTAGCAAACTCCATGCACAAGCCGGAACTTTTCAAGAGCACTCGCAAGCTGATTGCATAAGTTTTCCACAATCTAATACTTTTTCAAAGAACGGCTTTTGTGTCGCTTTAGTTTTTTGCTCCCTTTTTTACTCTTCAAAGGGACTTTTTTCTTTTTCTGCTTCCTTTTTCTTCGCTTTGCTTTGTGCTCGCTTTTTTCTTCGGACTTTTACAATCGACTAATTTATTTTAGTGAGGCTGAGGGTTTGAATGACACTCATGATTTCAGCATCGTCGAACATATCGAACTTGACATGCATATGGGCTGCATTGTTCAATTTCATGACAAATGCATTCAAAATATCCCGAATAGTGTGTAGTGCTGTTATTTCTTCGTCAAGTTCGCTTATGCTTTCTTGAAAGGTTTCAAGTATTTTCAATTGATCCGGATCATTGAAGATCGAAGCAATCTTTTTCAGTGGGATACGCAATTTCCGCAGAGTGATGATCTGTTGCAAACGTCTTACAGCAGGCTCATCATACACTCGATATGAATAATCCTCCTTACGAGTGCTGGGCAATAACCCGATTTCATCATAATATCGAAGCATTCTGGTCGAAACATTAAAAACCTTTGTAACCTCGCTGATTGTCATGAGTTTCACTTCTTCCCCTCCCTCAAAAAGAATTGTAATGGACGACACGACGTCAAAGTCAAGGGATTTAACAGTTTATTTTTTTCTTATAAATATCTTCTTATATAAATTCCAGTCACCTAGCAATGCTGAAAGTCGAGTCCTGTACTTTTTTCCAACGCCAGTAGACCACTGCGGCCACCCACGAACGGGGTATGATTTTACCGAAAAAGGACAGCACCCGATTAAGTATGCCCGGAACATATATGCTTTTTCCTGCTAGCGCACGGTCAATCGTATTGCGGGAAACCCCTTCTAAAGGATTTGTGGTTGCATTCCCCCAGAAGCCTTGAGCTTTGATACTGCACATAGTCTCTTGTGTCGTTACCATGCCTCCAGGACACAACGTAAGTACGTTAACACCCTTACTCTTAAGTTCCTGACGTAGTGAAGTAGCAAGATCCAGCAGAAAACGTTTTGATGCAGCATATGTAGCTTTAAGCGGCATTGGGAACATTGATGCTAGGCTGGACACGAAAACAATGGTAAATGGCTTACGGGGTCTGCGGCGTTTTAAGATAGCATGAGTGATTCGCAGGGTTGCTGCGTTGTTCAGCATGACTATCTTTACAATATTTTCCCTTTCACGCTCCGCAAATCCACCCTCATAATCCAAACCGGCTACATTTAGGAGTATATCAAAACGGATTTCATGCTTATCTATGATTGCAAGCATTTCGTCCACACTTTCTGCATTTGTGAGGTCACAGGCTTTTGTTGTAACCACAACATTAAATTGCCTTTCCAGTCCGCGCTTAATGCAGAGTAAACCATCCTCATTTATATCTGTCAAAAACAGGTTGTACCCGCGGCGTCCACATTCATTGGCAAAAGCACGGCCTAGGCCGCCAGCTGCACCGGTAAGCAGTACGTTCATATCATCTACACCTTTCCATAATGAATGTCGCAAAGGCGTTCACTTAATTCGAACAGGCGGTCAGCATTTTCACTTGTTACCTGTTTACTGTATTTCTTCTCTTTGCAAAGATAATAGTATAGCCCTTCCGGTGTATTTTTCTGCTCACACAGAAATGCGTAAGTTTTAGCCGGAACAGAAGGCGGTACACCATGTCTCTTGCGAAGCGACCATATGAAGTTGACAAGACCACCTGTTTCCTTGTTACCTATATCTGTGTTTACCAGCCCCGGGTCAACAACATACGCACGGATACCGTCCTCTGCATAGCGGTCGTTTAGGCCTTTGGCAAACAACATGTTGCATAGTTTTGACTGTTTATATGCTGTGAGCGGATTATACCTGTGGCACAGCATTATGTTGTCCCAACGTACCTTGATACCCTTATGAGATTGACTGCCTGTCATTATTATACGTCCATTCGCTTTTTTCAAAGCCGGCAGAAGTTTATGTGTAAGCAAAAAGCCTGCAAGGTGGTTGAGTGCGAATTGTTGTTCATAGCCCTCGTCAGTAGTCATATACCAACTTCGTACACAGCCTGCATTGTTGATTAGAGCATACAGCTCACCATTGCATTTTTCATTGAGGTATGAGGTAATCTCCTCTGCAACACGGACAACTTCACGCTGCTGCATCAAGTCAGCCAGAAAGTAAGTACATTTGGCATTCGGGTTTTCGGATAATATCCTTTCTTTAGCTTTATTGCAATTGGACTCACTTCGGGCAACCCCGAGTATATTAAATCCCTGTCGGGTCAATGCAAGTGCAGTTTCCAGCCCGATGCCGGAAGAAGCTCCAGTGATAACTATGGTATTCATTTCTAACTCCTAAGTCAATTTGCAACATTGTATCCAAACCAGCCCCAAGCATGCCAAAACTCCAAGGCTCCTGATGAAATCATAGATATTATCATTCCAAGGACAAAGCATGTGGTAAACACCACCAGTGTAAACAACGCAACAGTGCGAATGCGTCTATTGATTTTTGCTGGTAGCCGCGGGTTTATGCCAAGGGATGGGAGTACTGCCCTACCGGAAGCAGCTGCAATTGTGTTTTGATGGAAGCGACTGTAGGAACGCATGAGCTGGCGAATGAGTGCGGCGAAATAGATACAACCCGCGGCTGATAGCACAGAAAGTGCAGCAAAAGACAAGCCGAACACCACACCAGGCAAGTGGGGTATGTGCGGAATTATTGACCAGGGGCTGATATTGCCAATCAAACAAACTGCAATCACCGCGTTGCTAATAGAAAAGGCTGCCATGATCAGCTCCCAAGCCATAAGCAAAACGAAGAAAGCTCCTACAAAAAAGTCAATAAAGCACAGCCCTATAACTGTAGTTACTTTCCTGCCACCACCCTTTTTATCATCCCCATCGCTTTCAAAATGGGAAGCAATTATGGCAGGATCACCCAACTTAGCAGCAATCTCCTCCTCAGAGAAACCATCTGCCATCTTAAAAGCAAAGTGCTGTTCGTATTCATCTACAATGTCGTCAGAATCAGAAATATTGTTCTTTTTAAGTTCATCAGCAAGTTTTGACAGAAATTCATTCTTTGTCATTACTATCATCCTCCAATAAGGCTTCTACCCTTTTAGCAAAATCAAGATATGATGCCCGTTCTTTTTCATACGTCTCTCGACCTAGGGACGTAAGCGAATAGTACTTGCGAGGAGGTCCCCCGCTTTCTTCTTGCATATAAGTAGTCAATATGCCTTCTTTTTTTAACTTTCTCAAGATTGGATAAACTGTACCATCTGCTATATCAATATGGTTTGACAAGTATTCGGATATTTCATATCCATAGCAATCGCGTTTTCTAAGCAGCGATAGAACACACAGTTCCAGTACACCCTTTTTGTATTGTATATTCACATACTTCCTCCCTCGTTAATAGTCAGTAGGATGTGTTGTCTACTATTGAATTATATTCACTAGTAGATTAAATGTCAATAGCCTTTTCAAAAATTTTTATCTATTTGCAACCCGCCTGTAGGATGCTAGGTATAGGAGCAGTTTGTGATGCTGCCTTAGGAGCTGGTGCTGTTTCGAAATGCTGTAAATGTGTTTACGCAAAGAAGTGCAAATGAAAATACAGGATGCTCCTTTGCTCGCAGCCCTACAGCGGACTTATTACACCTAACTGCGAGCGATGCGTGAAGCACCTAATAGAAGCACCTAATAATAGGACACTCTACGAAACTATGACATAGAGTGTCCTGTGTATTATACGAAAATACATTGAGATGTTTTCAAAGCATCCGTCCATTCCAGACGATTCCCAAGCATCATATTTATATTCCGTACTGTTTAGTATAAAAAATATGATATGGCTGATAGTTAGGCATTGTTTTGCATAATATCTACGCTACCTTGCTTCTCACTATCAGGTTTATTGAGCTGTGATAGTATGATTGCAGCAAAAACAAACAATGAACCAAAAAGTTCACGCGCCGTAAGATCTTGACCTAGTATTATCCAGCCTGCAAGCGCAGCAAAAACCGACTCCAAGCTAAAAATAAGGGAGGCCACAACCGGGGGAATGTTCTTTTGCGCTACTATCTGTAAAGTATATGCTACTCCGCTTGATAAGACTCCAGCATATACAATTGGTTGCCACGCAGATGCTATGACCTTTATGTCCGGTGATTCAGTTATAAGCATAGGTATTGCACTGACAGCGGCACAGACGAAAAACTGAATGCATGACATTCGCACAGCATCAACCTTTGGAGCAAAGTGATCGATGATAAGAATATGCAAAGAAAATACGATTGCACAGAGAAATATCAAAAAATCACCTATGTTGATTACGAAGCTCTCATTCATACATAAAAAGTACATCCCTACAGTTGCAATAACGACACTTGCCCATACCATCTTAGACACGCGTCTGCCAGCATATAGCCCAAATAGCGGGATAATAACTATGTAAAGTGCCGATATAAATCCCGCTTTACCAACCGATGTATAAACTATTCCTATTTGCTGCAATGCGCTTGCTATTGCCAGTACAGTTCCGCATAACAATCCACCTTTGAGGAGAGTCTTGCGGGCTTCCTTATCCTTGGTTCCCCAAATGGATAGTGGTTTTCCTGCAGTCTTATCTAAGATGAGGATACATGGAATAAGTACTGTACCGCCTAAAACCGACCGCGCTGCATTAAAAGTGAACGGCCCTACGAATTCCATTCCTACACTTTGAGCTACAAATGCAACTCCCCAAATAAGGGCAGCAAAGACCAAAATAAAAGTACTTCCGATTCTCTTAAATTTCATTGTTTCTAGACAAAAATAAAGACAAGGAGACTGTCTTTGTCTTACACCTTCCTCGCATTATATAGTAGTAGTTCTTTTATGACCCTCTTTAGGGACACATGTTACACGTTGCTCTCTTCTCTATTCCAAAGTGTTCAGAGACGATGGCGTTTAATTGCTTGGCGATATCTGTGAAATCACAATTCAGATCCAATGTCTTAACGGTTATTTTGTTTCCGCTCATAAGATACTGATTGTCCGGAAAAACTTCCTCATCGGTTTTGGCATAAAGCAACATTCCTGAAACCTCATGAGACTTATCTGCCAACTCGTAATCCTTGTTCTTCACATAGGCAAAAATCTGATACAAGTTGCCGGAATGGAGCGTGTGCTTACCAAACTGCGATTGAGTCGTATGCGTGTAATACTTCGCATCTATAATCAACACCCTATTACCATAAGTTAGCATGATATCAGTATTCATTTCCGGCAGCATCGTCCCATTACCATCATCCAGCTGCCATGGTATTTTAGAAGCATTTGCTGTAATTTCCGGGAACTCTTTACGATAATATTCCAATATAAATTTCTCGTAAAGACGATGCATCCGCTGCTCATCTAAAAAGTCCATAAGTCTTATGCTGCCATCAGAATTTGTCTGAAGCAACCCCTTTACCACCAGATAGCAAACAGAAATGAGCAATCGGTAGGTTTGGTTGTTCCGATTATACTGTATATTCCAATTCACGCTATACAGGTCAATTGGTTCAACATCTAAAAAAAACACCATGAGCTTTCGAAGTTCCTTTTTCCGGGTCTTTGAGATATCAGACTTCAGTAGAAGCTCCACAGTTGCTTTGATGATTCGATTCATTGTACCATTAACGGAGAAATCATCGTAGGTGCAAACCATCTGTTTTTTCAGTATGGCTTGTGTTTTGATCGACTCGGCAATATCCAACTTTCCACGAAGAGCCGACAGTGCTTCTGTCTGCGGTATGTATTCTTTGCCAAGCCCTCGCTTGATCTGAATAGCGATACCTTTTGCCAGTATTGCGGCCATAAGCTCCGCAGTATTATGAAATCGTTCTGTGGCAATATTCTTGTAGCCCTGCGCATTCAATACCTGAAACGCATAGGACAGCATATAGTAGACATTTTGTATTGGTATCACTTAATGGCACTCCTTAGATTATTGCTCCAATCCTTAACCTTCAACGGCTCGTCAAACCAATATTCCTTCAATAGTGGGATCAGTTCAAATTCCACGATCCTTGACAAGCATCGGTCATCCATCTTCTCAGCTGTCAGATTGCAGAAATAGCTATGGCCAATACAGAAGCCGTCACCGAGAGATTCATCTGCTGAAATCACATTGTTTAGATTCTCAACACAGCTTATAAGGCGATTGAATTTCTCGTTGTTGATGCCCATACGATACTTACGGAAACCCTCCGTTTCAAATCCCGGTCGGATTTCAAAGAAGGCAAACCTTCTGCGGAGAGCATAATCCAACATTGCCAAGCTACGGTCAGCGGTATTCATCATGCCGATGATATATACATTCTCCGGTACAGCAAACTTCTCATCCGAATACAGCAGCTGCAGGGAAATTCCACGCTTATCATTCTCTATCAGCATGAATAACTCACCAAAAATCTTACTCAAATTACCGCGATTTATTTCGTCAATAATGAAGAAATAATCATTGCCGGTATCAATCTCTGCCTTTTTACAAAAATTGTAGAAAGTACCCTTCTTCAACTCAAAACCGGTAGCGGAAGGGCGGAATCCCATTATAAAGTCCTCATAGGAGTAGCTTTGGTGAAACTGTACCATCATGACACGGTCAATATCTTTTACTCCCATGATAGAGTAGGCCAGCCTTTTTGCAGCAAAGGTCTTTCCCACACCTGGGGCACCCTGCAGAATAACATTTTTCTTGCTTTGCAGAATGTCTACCAGATGATCATAGTCCTCTTCCGGCATAAACACTTCCTCAAGAAAATCTCCCGGAGTATATAAAGGATAGCTCCTTTCTTCTTCTTCGACATCCTCCTCTGATTGATCTTCAAAAATAGCTTTTAGCTTTTCTACATATTCTGTGTAGGCCGTTATATCTGTTAAAGTTTTCATCACAGCTTGGCCCGGATGAGACCATTCGCCATTGTGCGTCCAATCTACCCTACGAATATGTCTGTATCCATCAGAGCGTTTTTCATCATACACATAGTCTGAAACCACAACGCCGCGCCCAACAAGTTGGTACATTCCTTTTTTAGCAAAGACGATATCCCCAATTTTCATCTCATTAGCAAACTGCCAAGTTGCGTGAGCTGCATTTTTATACGTAAGACTCGGGTCATAGGTTTCTTTCATCTTGGACTTCATCTGATCCTTTGTTGAGAAAGTTTTCAAGTCACCAATTTCTCCCCAACCTATTGCCATGATTCCCGAGTTGTAAAACTCATCCCACATCACAGCTTTGTCTCCGGGAGAATAAATCCAGTAATGTATTGTGTCTACATCTTCATCTGCTAGAGCTGAACTGGTAACACTTCTGGTTGTGTTGGCACTTGCGGCACGCTGCTCCTGATTTACCTGCTCAGAATAGCGCCATGCTTCATGTGACAACTCCTTGAAATCTCTTAATGAGCTCTGTTTGCTCTGCAGGAACGCTCTCAGCTTTTCCGTAATATCAAAATATTTGGACGCAGGTATCTTTGCTTCAATTTCGGGCAAACCGGCAACGATCCTTTCCGGCAACTTGCCGGATTTGTAAATATACCACTCGTTCCTGCTATCAAGGTTTAAAAATACATCCGGAGCTATCCAATAGAGCCCCATCGTAATTTTGCTGTTTCCGTTGCCTTTGCGCTGAATAACCAAATCGAAGAATTTGGAGAGCTCCAAACGATTTTTAGCCGTTGGATCTTCGGCATACGCCAATGCTTTTGCAAAAAACTCCCAGAGGTTATCAATGTCATCGTTGCCTCTTTGATCTATAAAAGAGTAAAATGTTGCGTTCTGATTATTAAGCACAGGAATGCTGTCAAACGCTGTCGGGATAGGGGCTTTGATAGCCAGCTTCTTTGAAATAGCAGTTATGATCTTTACCCTGTTGGATTCCTTCATTGAACTCTTGTTGAACAAGCCAAAAAAGGTAAACGGGTCAATGTCCACTATTTTATTGTCCTTCTCAAGAGTCGGCATATTGATGCCCGTCTCCTTATAGATGCTTTTAACTATTTCCACTAATCTTGGCCGGTTTTCTCTATAATCTAACAGTTTGTAAGCACATTCCTTATAGAATTGCACCCAATCAAATTGTGCCATTTTTGACCCCCTCATTAAATCCATATCTATTTCCAGTGTATTATAACATACAGGCTCTGCTTATTATCACACCTATATTAACACAGATCCGCAATGATTTCTTCAATCTCAATCCCGAGATCTCACTGCTATCTTTGACCATGGCTTTGTAAGCATTGCAACAACCGGAAATTCCCTGCCAAAATGATCGCCCTGATATTATAATCTCCCGCCGCAATAGGGGCAGTAACTGAATTGTCCAGGCACATCTATTTTGCAATCTAAGCAATACTTTAATGGAGAGCGAGTATAAACCCGCCTTAGATTTTCCTGTTTGATTTCAATGTCAGGATTTTTCTCGAACTTCTTCCCAACGACAGGGTCCAACTCAAAAAGACTGCCACAGCATGCAGTTCCCACAAAATACTTGACATTCCACCTAATAGTGGGTATGAAAAAAAGGTGTAAGTATCTGTACGACTTACGAACTTCATACCTGGTTAATCCTTCACAGGCAGGACATATAGCTAAGTTATAAGTTCCTATATGTTTTTCTTTGTCCTTTACACCAAAGACTGCTACAAAGAACATACGATCCACTCTATTCCTCAAATATTATTCATATTTAATAATATAAGCTATCAAAACAAATATCAACTAAATAATAAAAAGCAAACAACCATTGTGAGAAATCTGGTGATTTGGTATCTGATCCAAACTTACAGAAAGGTCTCACATGGTTGTTCATTTATCTTATTAACTTTGACAGCTGTATTTATTTATGAATTTGGATCCAAAACATCTCTCAACGCATCGCCGAAGAGGTTGAACCCAAGCACCACTACCATTATCATAAGCCCGGGGAAAAATGAAACCCAAGGGGCCATATCAAGTAACCCCTTGCCGTTGTTCAAAATCACTCCCCAACTTGGTATTGGAGGCTGAGCGCCAAGCCCCAAAAAGCTCAAAGACGCTTCGATAACAATGGCCTTTGGCAGCTCCAAGGTCGCCATCACCACCACCGGTGTCAACGCATTGGGAAGGATATGTCCAAAAATGATCCTAAAATCGCTCATGCCAAGGACTCGGGCAGCTTCAATGAACTCCCGCTGCTTAAGCGACAGGAATTGTCCCCTGACCACCCTGCAATATCCTGACCAGCTGGCCAAAGCTATGGCTATTATGACATTTTGAACTCCCCTGCCTAATGCAGCAATGAACGCAATCGCCAGAAGTGTTGTAGGGAACGACCAAGCTATATCGGTTATGGATGTGATGATGTAGTCAACAACTCCGCCATAATATCCCGCAATAGCGCCTAACACTGTGCCGATTACCAACGAAAAGGCAACAGCTACAAGAGCAACTTCAAGGGATATTCGAGAACCATGGACTATTCTTGTGAATATGTCCCTTCCAAACTCGTCCGTTCCAAATATATGTTTCCACGAGGGCGCCTGCAGTACTGAGTCAATATCCGGGCTGTCATAGTCATAAGTGGTTAGCCACGGCGCAAACACAGCCGTGAATATAAACAGAAAAATGATAATAACGCCTATTACTGCTCCCTTGTGTCTGAAAAGTTTTCTTGTAAAATCTGCAAATGCGCTCTTCTTTTCCTGGTCCTTCTCATCAACCGCTTTTCGATCAAGCCATTCCTTATCGGCATAGACCTCTACATCTTTGCTTCGGTATACTTCCAACATTTATCACCTTCTATCTATATCACAAAATCAGCTATATCTAATTCGCGGATCGACCACCGAGTATAATATGTCCGCCAAAATATTTGCCAAAATTATCGATGAAGTCAGCACTATCATCGCGCCCTGAACGACCGGGTAGTCCCTTGACAATATTGAATCTACCATCAGTCTGCCTATTCCCGGAATACTGAAGATGATCTCCAGAGCCACCGATCCACCTATTATCCACCCTAATCTCAATCCCATGAGGGAAATTATCGGGATCATCGCATTTTTCAGAGCATGACTGTAAGTTACCGTTTTCTCAAAAAGACCCTTGCTTCTTGCGGTCCGCACATAATCCTGCTTTAATACTTCCAACATGCTGGACCGGACCATTCTTGCAGTTATAGCTGCATTAGTCAAACCGATTGCGAAAGCCGGAAGGATAAGCTGCTTTATCGTTCCGTCCCCCGAAATTGGGAACCATCTCAATTTATAAGCGAATACGTATAAAAGTAACATACCAAACCAGAATGTGGGGATCGCTATCCCCAGCAGGGAGCCAGACATACACAGATAGTCAACGACCGTGTTTTTCTTAACAGCCGCAATAACTCCTGCGGGAATAGCAATAACAAAGGTTATTAAGAATCCAAGCAATCCGATCTGCAATGTCACCGGCAGTCTTTCCCTGATCATTTCTATTACCGGCCTGTCTTGCAGGATGGATATCCCCAGATCCCCTTTTACAACACTTTTTGCAAACCTGAGGTACTGAACAATGAAGGGCTGGTCCAACCCATACTTCTGCATAATGTTTTCATAGACCTCAGGCGTGACATTCGGCCCTGCGATGCGGGAAACCGGGTCCCCGGGCGCAAAGTAAAATATCATGAAAACTATTAGTGTCATTACTACTACCACGGGGACCATCAAGGCTACTCTTTTTACAATATACTTCAGCACCGACTCACTTCCCATTTACTTCAATGTCAAATCCGTCATTATATTGGAGCATCCACGGATGATATTTGAAATTCTTTACTTCATTTCGCACAGCAATCATATTCATTGGAATATAAATGGGCGCCCATACAGCCTCATCAATCAGGTAGCGCTGTACTTCCTTGTAAGCCTCGGCTCTCTCTTCCCACGTAGGCCTTTGGGCAGCATATGTAATCAACTCGTCGGTCTTCTCATCCACCCACCTCGAGTGGTTTGGATACGGGAACTGTCTGGACAAAAGGAACCAGTCAATAATATCAGCATTAGGCCAACTATACTCCCTTATAAACAGTTCCTGCTTACCCTCTCTTAGCATATCAGCGTAACTTGCCGAATCGTACAGTTGGATATTTGCTTCTATGCCTACTTCTTTAAGCTGAACCTGTATGATTTCAGCCAATTTACTGCTCTTGGAAGAGTTGTCCGCCGAAAGAGTCAGTACCAATCCATCGGGATATCCGGCTTCAGCTAAGAGCTGCTTTGCTTTTTCAGGGTTATATTCATAGGCTAAGTCTTTACTCTCTTGAAGGTACTCGTCTTTAAGGGCGGGAGGAAGATAACCGTAGGCAACCTCACCTATTCCTCTGAGTACAAACTGTATGATTTCTTCTCTATTCAACGCATGGTTGATTGCTCTGCGGACCCTAACATCGTTAAATGGTTCCTTGTCTGTGGCATAAGCAAGGTACCCCAGCTTTGTCGCGGGCTCTTTGTATATGGTTATATTTTGGTTGTTATCGAGCTTATCAACATATGTTTCGGGGACATTCCGCAAAATATGGATGCCGCCAACTTCTAGCTCCATCATTCTGGAATTTTCATCGGGTATGATCTTTAGCACTATCTTGTCAATCAGCGCAGGCCCCTTATTTGACATCCATTCAGGCCCCCAGTTGTATTCTTCGTTCTTGACAAGTACTGTCTTGTCTCCGGGTGTCCACTCTTCCAGCTTATACGGACCTGTTCCAATTACGATCTTTTTGCCGTAATCGTCGCCATATGTCTCATATGCATTTGCAGGATGGATTCCTGAACCAGTGCTTGAAAGATTGTATAGTAGATTCGGGAAAGGATAGTTTAAGACTATTTCTACTGAGTGGTCATCAACTATATTGACTTCTTTGATTGCTTCCAAATCACCACTGAAAGGCGAACCGGTATCCGGATCCTTAATTGTATCGATGGTCCATTTAACGTCTTCAGCAGTAAACTCCTTTCCGTCATGGAACTTGACATCTTTTCTCAAATGAAAAGTCCATATCATGCCATCGTCGGATATGTCCCATCTCTCAGCCAATCCCGGATTGTAACCAAATTCGTAGTCACGGGTTACAAGCCTGTCGTGAATATAAATCAAAGCATCGGAATACCACGCGGTTTTTATGGTGTCCATAACCTCAGAATCCCGGTCATAACCGATAACCAGGGTCTTTTCAGAGGTTTTGGAATCTCCCCCCTTCGAACATCCTGCGAGAACACTGCTCAAAAGTAGTGCGAAAGCCAAAACTATCAATATAATCTTTCTGGACTTATGTACATTCATCAACTTTTCACCTCTGTTAGATTTTTATTTTAGAATTTCTAAGGGCTTGAGGATGATTCAATATAGATGGCAACTCACGTAATGCTCATCCCCTAAACATTTGGTTTGCGGTTCAAATTCGCTACATCGCTTTGTGGCATACTTGCATCTTGTTCTGAACCTACAGCCAGACGGGGGATTTACGGGACTGGGGACTTCCCCTTCCAATATGATCTTTTTCTTATTCCTCCCGGATCCCGAACCCGATACAACCGACAACAGTGCCTTGGAATAGGGGTGCGCAGGATTTTTAAATAATTCTTCGGCGGGCGCAATTTCTACGATCTTTCCCAAATACATCACCGCCACACGGTCACTCATATATTTAACCACCCTTAAATCATGGGATATAAACAAGTATGATAGACCCAAGCGGTTTTTTAGGCTTGTCAGGAGATTGATGATCTGGGCTTGGATGGACACGTCGAGTGCTGACACCGGCTCATCACATATTATCAATTTGGGATTTACAGCTAGTGCTCGGGCAATTACCACCCTCTGACGCTGTCCCCCACTGAACTCATGGGGGTAATTGTCCTCTTCACCCCGAAGTCCCACCATATCAAACAATTCCCGAACTCTTTCTCTACGCTGTGATTGGTCCTTCATTCCGTGTACATGCAAAACCTCTTCTATTGCATTGCCGACTTTCTTTCTTGGATTTAGTGAGGCAAATGGGTCCTGAAAAACAAGTTGCATTTGTTCATAGACATTTCTAAGTCTTCTTTTCTTAAGGTTCGTTATATTTTTACCATCAAATATTATTTCGCCTTCGGTTGGGTCCAATAGCCTAATGATAGTGCGTCCTGTTGTGGATTTGCCGGAACCGCTTTCGCCCACCAGACCCAAAATCTCACCATGATTTATATGAAAATCGATCCCGTCTACCGCTTTAACAAATTCTGCTCCTTTGCCGAACAAACTCGTTTTGACGGGAAAATACTTTTTCAAGTTCTTAACTTCCAAAACTTTTGAAGACAAATTCACACCTCCGGTCTCATATATTGATACTCATGCATAATTCCAGCAGCGCACAAGATTTTTTCCAACTTGATAAAATGGAGGCTCTTTATTGATACATTTTTCCTTTGCACAGTCGCAACGTGTTTTGAACCTGCAGCCTTCTTTTATCTCATCTGGCCGAGGCACAACTCCTCGTATCTCCTTTAGCCTTTGCTGCTTGTCCATATCAATATCGGGGACCGCCGCCAACAAGCCCCTTGTATAAGGATGTTTGGGTTTGGTAAAAATCGAATTTACGTCTGAAAATTCAACGATCCTACCGGAATACATAACTGCTACCTTATCAGCAACTTCCGATACAACTGCCAGGTCGTGGCTTATCATGATTATTGAAGAATTCATTTTGTCTTTGAGCTCATTGATCAAATCCAGAATCTGCGCCTCTACAGTTACATCGAGAGCCGTCGTAGGTTCATCGGCAATCAGAAGTGCGGGTTCACAGGCCAGTGCTATGGCTATCATAACCCTCTGCCTCATCCCGCCGCTAAGTTGGTGAGGATATTGTTTGACTACCTTTTCCGGAAGTGGAATCCCAACCAGTTTGAGCATTTCGATTGTTTTAGAAAGTGCATCTTTCTTTGATAAGTTTTGGTGCTGGATGATGACTTCCGAAATTTGACGCCCAATGGTAAACACGGGATTTAACGAAGTCATCGGCTCCTGAAAGATCATTGAGATGTCCTTGCCACGGATCTGTCTCATTTCTTCCGGGCTTTTGTCCAATAGGTTTTCCCCATTAAAGATGATTTCGCCTTTTACTATCTTGGCAGGCGGGGTCTGCAACAGCCCAATTATAGAGAGGGCGGTTACACTTTTTCCGCAACCAGACTCCCCAACCAGTCCCAAGGTCTCACCTCTCTTCAATGAGAAGCTGACTCCGTTAACAGCAGGGATCACTCGGCCTTCGATATAAAATTCAACGCTTAAATCCTTAACTTTGAGAATTTCTTCGCTCAATACTATGCCTCCCTGATTTATGATGCTTAGTGCTATAAGCAAAATAAATATTATAGAAATAGACTCAATTGCCGAATCATAACCAATATGAAAGAAAATACGCCAGATATTGAAACTCATCAGGTAAATCGTGTTCATGATAAGGTTAATGTTTTAACAATCTTTGATTCAAAATATAAAAGACTATGGGAACCATAGTCTCCTAATGCAAAATAGGCATACTTATTCAGCTAACTCTAGGCATGAGCCAATAATCTCCTCTTCCGACGCCTGCGAGGTTAGCTGACGGGTTTGGGTTGGAGAGATAACCCTACACCCTTGAGCGGCAGCTTTCTACGGCCGCACTCAAGTATGATTCACCCCAAAAAGTTGGTTCCCCCACTTCTTGTTATAGAATTCGGCGCTTTCAAAATTCGACAATATTCGAACAATATTTTATTGAAAATATTAAAATAAGAGAATGTATTGCTTATTTTAGCACAAATAATAAATTTTTGCAAGTATCCCTTACTTTTCAAAATAGTTCATGATTATTTAGTTTTGACTATAATGATTTTGTTAGAATTAACAATTTTTTCACCGGACAGTATCAAAGCTTTTTCTTCGATGCAGAATATTCCACACTAAATTACCAAAACCCCGGTCTAATATATTAAACTAACATTGTCTAATATATTGGGCCGGGATTTATCATGGGGTGGCTTTCAATGCAGCGATTTTTCTTGTGTCATTTTATAATATGTGACCAGAGCAAAGGACAATAAAATAAGGATCGTTGACGTGCATATTCTAGTTTTTATACTTTCGTTAATGATCCAAGTTGACGAGAATGCATTTATCATGGTATGAAACAGAATACATAACCAAATGCTTTTGCTAACATGATATATTGCTGCTAATGCAAACGACATTCCAAAAACCATAATTGTATATAGGCCAAAACTCGAACCACTTTGGCTTGTTCCTGCTATGTAAAACAAGGGAGGTTATAGTGAGGGAATGGAAATACTTTTATATATCACAGATTGCCCCGAAAGAGTGATTACAGGATCTCCTCTGGTTCTTAATATGCAAAACGATGAAGAACGACAGCAGTTCCTTGAAATGCTGGCTGAAACATTTGAGGCTAGTGTTCTCCAAATGAAAAATGGTGATCATATCGTTGTTAAAAAACTAATTTAGAGACTTTCTCACTATTTCTTTCAAAATCGGCAAAACTTCGCTCTCAAACCACACCCCAAGCCATATCGATGAAACCGGAAATACTGCAGTTATGAACAAGTATTTTTGAGACAAAGCCCAACAAAGAATGGCCAATATTGAGAGGGAAAGTCCAATTTTGAATATGCGTGACGTTTTCACCAAATTCTGCAGGGAAATAAACCTTAGTTTGTTCTCAATAATTCTCCTGACAATATCTATTATAAGACAGAGTGTTGTTGAGATGATTAGACCAACCAGTCCCCATAGAAAACACTCCCCCAAGAGGATGCGCGTCATGCCTGACGGAGAAAATCCACCCCACCTGGCCCATCCGTTTAGGAGACTTGAGATGAACGGCCGACTCCGCTGACTGTTTGCAAAAATGACAATTGCATCTCCCGTTTCGGGCACCGCATGGAAATGGCTCATCCAGCCGGTTCCCTGCCCTCCGTGGGACACCGCTAGTTTTCCGTCCGTTAGCTGCTCAGTATAGTAGCCAAAGCCGTAGGCATCAAATACCAGGCTATATACTCCAAGGTCCTCGGTCTGTAGAAAATATAGTTGTTCTATGGTAGGGTGTGAAAATATCATTAGCCTTATTACATTGTAAATATTTTATTTCCATTTTCTGAAATAAAAAACCCGGCTTTAGAATAAACCAAAACCAGGCTTTCATTTTAACCTACCACTACCCTTTTCCCGTAAACTAAAAGTTGATACAATCGTCTATATCAAAATCTTCTTTCACTCAGCCGATATATAAGAAACCTTTCCCTTATATCAGTTGCGCGGGGTACCTCAATATCATCTATCATTGTAAAGGGTGTTATCCTTAGAAAATCTATATAGTCCGGAAAAGGGTAATACAGGATCAAATCCACCGTTCTTCGATCCTTTTCCACAGAACGCAAAATATTGTTTACAACTTTTCTGAATATGTGCACCGAGAAAGGGTTAAAAAAGTAAAAACAGTTTTCTGTCTTATCAATTTTATAATGCTGAGCAAGGCCAAGCCTAAACTCGATAGGTGCAGTGATATGATTTGCTTTCGATCTATAAGTAGCTATATTTTCAAGCGCTTCTTCGTATGTCGTAGAATTAGCTTCTATTCCTGTTACCGATAGGTGAAAACGATTATGTATATAAAATGTCACCCTACCCCGACCACACCCAAAATCGACGACTCTATCAACACCCATAAAATCATAGTTTTCCGCAAGTATGTCTAAAGCCTTGTATGGTGTTGGTTCATAGCGGTAATATTGAATATTATCATCATTCCATTCTCTCATTCCAACAGTTCTAATACCAAGCAATCCATCTCGTTTTCTTTCTGCCATTGGATACTCCTTATTTACGTTTTGATCAGTCTCTCGCAACACCTGGCTACCCTATTCCACTAATTAATAGTTGACGCACTCATATGTAACTGTTTCAATATCCTCTTCTCTTAGCCGGTATATAATAAACTTCTGTTTTTTATCATTAGCGCCGGGTACCTTAAACTTATTTATTATTTTAAAGGGTGTGGTTTTAAGAAATTCTTTATACTCTGGCAATGGATAATAAAGGATCAAATCCACCGTTCTTGGATCCTTTTCCACGGAATTCAAAATATTGTTTACAACTTTTCTGAAAATGTGTACTGAAAAGGGATTGAAAAAGTAAAAACAGTTATCTGTCTTGTCAATTTTATAGTGTTGAGCAAGGCCATACTTAAACTTGATAGGTGCAGGGATATGATTTGCCTTTAATCTGTATATAGTCTTATTTTCGAGCGCTTCTTCGTATGTCTTACTATTGGCTTCCATTCCCGTTACGGGCAGGCGAAAACGATTATGTATATAAAATGCCACTCTGCCCCGCCCACACCCAAAATCTACAACTCTGTTGATACCTCTAAACTTATAATTCTCAGAAAGTACATCCAAAGCTTTGTAAGGTGTTGGTTCATAACGATTATATTGGACATTATTGTCTTTCCATTCGCGTATACCTACAGTTCTAATGCCAAGCAACTTATCTTGTCTTCTTTCCGCCATTGATTTCTCCTTGATTCTGTGTTTTGATTCGTGCTCCCAAAATTATGTTTGTGGAACTTTTTTTATATATTGTAACATGTAAAAGCATTTTTCTGCAACGGTACATGACTTTCATACCTTTGTATAAGAAAACTAGCACATTGTAGTTGAATTACGGCATGTAAAAAGTCCTGCTTTTCGTAACAGGACTTTTCTTGACTATACGTACCGTAGTCAATTTTTAAGAAACTTTGATTATTTATTCGCAGATAACATCTATGAAATCAAATCCACTCAGTTACTTCATCTATACTTTTTCTCGGTCTCATAGGCGGGGTTTCACCCGTGTACCCCAATGCCAGTGCTGCAACCATCTGATGATCTTTCTTTAGCCATTTGCACAAACCCTCATATGCAAAAAATACATCACAAATCCACAATGATCCGAGCCCGAGACTGGTTGCGGCCAAAATCATATTTTGTATTGCTGCTCCTACAGATTGGATATCAACTAGTTCTATAGATTGCTGTAAAACTGTTTTCTCTTGCCAGGGATGTGTACCATGTGGGTTAAATATAAATATAATCACGGGGGCTTGCTCCATAATAGATGCTGTGTATTCAGCACTGCCTACGTTTCCATACTGCGCTTTGAAGTCTCGAATGCCTTCTCTCATAATCTGCACCATTTCGATCCGCTTATCCCCAGTTACGACAATGAACTCCCATGGCTGTTTGTTTTTACCCGATGGTGCTTTGATACCGGCGTCAATAATGGTGCGGATAATATCGTTGCTTACCGGATCGCTTCTAAAACTGCGTATACTCCTTCTGTCATTGATTGCCTGCAATACATCCATAATTAATAACTCCCCTTTCCTTTTTGTTATGCTATCACTAACTATTACCTTTCAAAAATTGCCTCATTTCAATAACTTCCCCGTACCAACTCCTTGTAGGAAGTCAACATATTTATAATCTTTTACTATCTCAACTATATTCTTCATTTCATCAGTAGCAACCTTATTCTTATGGTAAACAACACTAAAATACCTATCCCAGTCATTATCTGTATTCCGGATGACATGGATCTTCCCGTTTTTAACCTCATCTTCTACCAGCCGTATAGAGATGACCGCTAAGAATCGATTCTCTACAACGGCTTTTTTGATGGAATCAGAGCTGTTTCCCTCGAAGGCTATTCTTATTGGCATTCCTTTCTCCAACATATATCTTTCAAACAACTCTCTTGTACCACTGCCTTGCTCTCGCATTGCAAAGCTTTCTTTTTTGAGATCTTCCAGTTTTACAGCTTTCTTCTTTGCAAAAGGGTGCTCCGTACTGCAGATAAGTACCAAGAAATCATTTACTTCAGGGATAGAAATCAAGTCCGGACTTTTTATCTTTCCCTCTACTATAGCAATGTCAAGTTCCGATTTCAACAACTTTTCTTCTATATTCTGAGTGTTATTTACATACGAATATATTTCGGTTTGCTGATCGATATTCCTTAAAGCATTTATAACATCTCCAAGAATGCTATTACCGACGGTGTTCGTAGCTCCAATCCTGATTTTCTTCACAAAACTATCCTGAAGCATCATTTCTTCCAAATCATCAAACTGCTTTACCACATTTCTAGCATAGGAAAGGAGCCTTTCTCCCTTTGGGGTTATATATAGTTTCTTGGAAAGCCGTTCAAACAAGAGCCCCCCATAATGTTCTTCAAGCTCCTTTATTGCTTGACTAACAGTCGGTTGCGAAATAAAAAGCTTTTCCGCAGCAGCACTCATTTTTCCGCTGTCGACTACTTCTATAAATATCCTTAAATGCCTGATCGTCATATTATCGCCTTCTTATGATCTATATTACGGCAATTGATAGGTTTTACCTATAACTATAATTAGATAATATCATTTTATTATCAACCTTACAAGTGATATACTTAAATTGCGATCCTGTAAATCAAGACAGAGTGGTGTAAAATATGAAAGTTCTTATTATTGGCGGTGTGGCAGCCGGTACAAAGGTTGCTGCAAAGTTAAAACGTGAAAACTATAGCTGTGACGTTACTATTTTAACTAAAAGCAAAGAAATCTCCTATGCAGGATGTGGACTGCCCTACTATGTTGGAAATGTGATTCCGGACCGCAGTCAATTGACTGTTAACACTCCTGAGAGTTTCTCTGCATTGACCGGTGTCTCGGTACTGACTGAAGTAGAAGTGACAAAAGTCGATCCTGCAGAAAAGACCGTAGATGCGGTAAACTTGAAAACGCAGGAACCACTTAAGTATGAATATGACAAATTGGTTGTAGCATCAGGTGCCGAAGCCATCAAGCCGGAAATCGATGGAGTGAATTTGAAAAATGTATTCGTTATGAGGACCCCGGATGATGCTGACGCCTTACGCAATGCCGTTGAAACCGGAGAAGTAAAACGTGCTGTTATAGTCGGGGGAGGATATATCGGTCTTGAAATCGCCGAAAACTTAGCTTCTCAAGGGGTAAAGATCGTTGTTATCGATATGGCAAAACATATACTTCCCGGTTTTGATGAGGAGTTTTCTGAGTATATCGAAAACCATTTATCGGATCAGGGTATCGTAACCTTTACAGAAACAAAGCTTGAAGCTATTCTTGGTGAAGAAAAAGTTGAAAAGATCAAAACAAGCAAACGTGCTATGAAAGCAGATGCTGTTATTCTTTCTGTGGGGATAATGGCCAATACAGGTTTTCTCGATGATTCAGGTATTGAATTAATGCCGAACAAAACCATTAAAGTTAATGAATTCTTGCAAACAAATGTTGAAGATATATACGCGGTTGGAGACTGTGCTACTGTAACTAACAGACTAACAAATAACCCCGCCTGGTCTCCCATGGGTTCTACTGCTAATATAGCTGGTCGTGTCGTCGCCAAAAATATTACGGGTGCTAATATTGCCTATCCGGGAGTGCTGGGAACTTCAGTTGCAAAGCTTCCCGAGATGAATTTAGGAAGAACCGGATTAACAGAAACGGATGCATTACGAGCAGGCTTTAATGCTATAAGTGCCGTAGCTGTTGTAGACGACAAGGCCCACTACTACCCCGGTGCTTCACCCTTTATAGTTAAGATGGTAGCAGACAGGGATACTATGAAACTATTAGGTTTACAAGTATTGGGCAAAGGTGCTGTAGACAAAATGGTTGATATAGCTGTAACGGCCATTACTATGGGAGCAACTCTTGAAGATATCGAAAACATGGATTTGGCTTATGCGCCACCATTCTCGACAGCAATACATCCTTTCTCACATACTGTGAATATTTTATTAAATAAAATCAACGGTGCTTTTGAAACTATAACACCTGCTTCCTATGCTGCAGGAGATGCTAAAGGATTCAAAATAATCGATGCTTCCATTAATCCAACCATAGATGGAGCTCATTACATAGATCTAACAAAGGTAAACGGTAAACTGTCCGAGTTTGAAGAAGTTGAAAAACTTCTTTTGGTGTGTGCAAAGGGTAAAAGAGCTTATATGCTTCAAAACCGCTTAAAGCATTTTGGTTACACCAATACGCGAGTGCTTGAAGGTGGCACTACCTTTAATGAGGTATCAATATAAAATTGCAAATTTATTGGAGGTTGTAAATAGTGGCAAATCTGACTGCTAGTGCAGCAGACGAAAAAAGAGTCAAGGCTTTAGGATTTCTGCGCAATAGAGGAACTGATAATTTCTCAGGAAGGATAATCACGGTAAATGGTAAAATAACAGCGGCTCAAAACAAGTGTATATCAGAAGCGGCTGATCTTTTTGGGAATGGTATTGTAACATTTACTACTAGGTTGACTGTAGAAGTTCAAGGAATCCCTTATGACAAAATCGAAGACTTTAGATCCTATATTGCTAAAGAAGGTCTTGTAACTGGCGGCACAGGTTCTAAAGTGCGACCTGTTGTATCCTGTAAAGGTACCACCTGTCAATATGGATCGATCGATACTTTTGCAATGTCTGAAGAAATCCACGAAAGATTTTATAACGGATATTCCGATGTGAGGCTCCCGCACAAATTCAAAATTGCCGTGGGAGGCTGCCCAAATAACTGCGTAAAACCGGACTTGAATGACTTAGGTGTAGTAGGGCAAATGATACCTAATTTCGATGAGGATTTCTGCAATGGATGCAAAAAGTGTCCGGTAGAAGAAACTTGCCCGATCAATGCAGCGAAAGTTGTCGATGGTGTACTTGATATTAATGAAGACGAATGTAATAACTGTGGTCGTTGCGTTGGTAAGTGCCATTTTGACTCGATAGAAGATGGAAAGGTCGGATACAGGATATATATCGGAGGAATGTGGGGAAAACGTCCGGCTAGAGGGATACCTCTCAGTAAAATCTTCACAGACAAAGATGAGGCTATGGATGTTATCGAAAAGGCCATACTCTTGTATAGGGAACAAGGCAAGACCGGCGAACGTTTCGCACGAACGATTGAAAGGCTTGGCTTTGAAAATGTAGAATCTCAATTACTATCAAATGATCTCTTTGACAGAAAGCAGGAGATCCTGGAAGCAAAGCTTCATGTTACAGGCGGAGCAACCTGCTAAATAGGACATGGACTGACAGGGGGACAATTCTTCTGTCTTGCTTTACCTCTGCTAACGTCTCGCAGGACTTAATCGTGCTCACAAAAAATCGCTTTGCCAGTTTATCGGCAGAGCGATTTTGTCGTTGTGAGCACGGTAATGTTGCTTACGTTGTGTAACTATAAGAAATAAGACAGAACCGTCCCGCTGTCTTTATTTCAAAAAGAAGACATATTGTTTTGTGTCTTCGCCCACAATAGACACCTGTGAAGAACAGATCTTGAAAATCCTATCAATTTCTCTACTCTCAAACACAACTTGCGGTGTATCATAAATTACTATCTCTCCATCATCCATAAGACATACCCTATCGGAACAGGAAAGGGCACTGTTTAAATCATGGAGAACCATAACTATGGTCTTACCCATTTGTTTTAGCTTTTTAATGACCTCCAATATTTCCAGTTGATGATTGATATCTAAATAGGTGGTGGGCTCATCCAAAAATACAATATCTGTGTTTTGGGCTAAAACCATGGCCAAAAAAACCTTTTGACGCTGACCACCGGAAAGTTCGTGAATGTTTTTGCTCTTGTATCCATCGATCGACATAGCCTCTATGGCCTTCTCGACGATTTCTTTGTCCTTTTTCTGTGGGGTGCGCGAAAAGCCTAAATAGGGGTATCTGCCGTGCATCACCAAATCGTACACCGTAATATTTGGCACAGATCTTATCTGAGGTAAGAAGGAGATCTTCTTTGCGAGTTCCTTATTTGGGATACTTGAGATCTCCTCGCCACTTATGGTCACTTTTCCGCTAAAGGGTTCAAGCAAATTTGACGCCGTTTTTAATAATGTAGTCTTTCCACAACCATTTTTCCCGATAATACTTGTAATACTGCCTTCTTCAAAAGTCATATCTATACTTTTAATGACTTCAACTTTGTTGTACCCTGCGGTTATATTATTCAGCTTAATCATAAAGCAGACCTCTCCTGCCCTTTATCAAAAGATAAATAAAGAACGGACCTCCCAGAAATGACATTATTATTCCAACAGGGATCTCAAAAGGAGCAAAGAGTACCCGTGCCAGCAGATCACAAAGTAAAGTGAAAATACTTCCCAACAATGCCGATACCGGAATCAAAATTCTATTGTCATGCCCAACCATAATCCTTGATACATGAGGAACGATTAGTCCAACAAAGCCTAATAGGCCAGCAAAGCTTATAGCGCTTCCTGCAAGCATTGCTGCCAGAATTAAGAATATGAAGCGAAGCCTTACGACATTTAAGCCTAAGGATTTGGCACTTTCGTCTCCCAAAGCCAGTATGTTCATATCGTAGCTAAAAATCATAGCCACAACAAAGGCAAATACGATAAAGCCTCCGGCAAAGCTTAGCCTTCCCATTGTTATACCCGAGAAACCCCCTATTAAAAACGCTGTTCGTTCGATTGCCACATCGGGCTTAAGGGTCAGCACTGTATCTGTCATTGCCCCTATAAAGCTCGATACAGCAACTCCGGATAGAACTATAGCCATCCTGGAAGCCCCTGTCCTTTTAGCTATAGCATAGACTAAAAGCACAGCCAGAAGTGCTCCTACGAAGGCAGCAACGGTCGTTAAATATATACTCGCAGGAATAAATGCTGCAATTAATACAGTAAATAATCCCGCTCCCGAATTTACGCCAATAATGCTTGGACTTGCAAGTGAATTATTTAATACTGATTGGAGTATTGCTCCTGCTACCGACAAAGCACAACCTGCAAGAACTGCAGCCAACGTTCTCGGTATTCTTACAAAGCTAATGATCCTATAGATTGTCGAGGTATTATCACCTTGTCTCATTGCATTAATAATTTCCGATAATGATATTCTTGTAGCCCCAATGCTTATGCTCATAAAAACCCCAATTAGGAGCGTAATGACAAGTAGAGCTATAACAGCAGCGTTATAGCTCTTGCTATTCTTATTCAAATTTATCAGGGTAGAGAATTTTCGCAACATACTCATAGCTTTCACCCCATCTTGCGTTTGGCTTGTAGTGGAACAGCTCCTTTGGAAGTACAATAAACCTGTTGTTTTTTACAGCCGACAAATCACTCCACGCGGGGTTTTTCTCTACTCTGTCCTGTAAAGCCTGTAAAGCTTTTTCGCTGTCTCCCATAGTCACAACAAAAATATAATCCGGATCTTCTTGAATGATCACTTCCATGCTTAGATCCTCCAAGAGTGACTTATGCTTTGATGCTATGTTAAGGGTACCAAGGTCGTTTAGGATTTTGCAGGCCATATTATCATCATTTTTTGCCTTTGCTCCGCTTGAGAATGCACGTATGAACAAAATGTTCGGACTATCCTTCTCATCGATTTTAGCTAGAACAGCATCAATTTGCTCTTTAACCGCTAAACCGTTTTGCTCATATGATTCTTTTTTGCCTGTAATATCTGTGCATATTTCAAGCATCTTCAAATAGTTCTCGAAATGCTCTACCTTAAAAAATGCAAAAGGTATATTGGATTTTTCAAGGGTTTGCGAAATCTCCATATGGCTTTCAATATCTGCAGAAAGCAAAACAAAATCAGGAGAAAGAGCTATTATCTCTTCTAGATTTGGATCTTTGATTGTACCGACTATTTTTATTTCGTCGTGCAAGTCCAATTTTCTCTCGCTTATAACATCGTTAGTCACACCCACAAGGTCCCCTCCTGCTAAAATCCAAGTTTCAGCATAGGAACCAACA
Source organism: Eubacteriales bacterium (assembly GCA_050950785.1). Taxonomy (GTDB): domain Bacteria; phylum Bacillota; class Clostridia; order Oscillospirales; family JAAYOS01; genus JAAYOS01. Next base: position 40,532 of record JBMNIG010000003.1, read on the forward strand.
AGAGAAACAACTCTTTGAGGCATGTTTATTAAGTTAACAGTATTACCTAATGAATCTGTAAAGCTATAATAATAATTGGTATCAACATCGCTATCTTTTCCCTCTGTCTCAGCTTTGCATCCTGTAAACACCAGTGTAAACAAACTGATTATAAACAGTATAGAAAATATTCTTGTTAATGTTTTTATGTTTCTACTTTTATAATTTTCGTTAAGTTTCCTATTTCTAAATACAATATCCATTTTATCATCCTTGTGAATACATTTGCTTCTTATATCATATAACTTAAGTTATATATTGTAAAATATAATTATATGATAATTATGATAGGTATTGCCTATGCAACTACTCATTAAAACACCTTGCATTGCTGCAAGGTGTTTTCATAAATATAAATATCAGAATGCGAAGTTGCCGTCCACAAAAATAGGAATTTGTTCTCCATCCTGTGTGGTTCCAATTATCGAGAGGTCTTCGGTACCAACCATGAAATCTTCGTGAGTAATCGAATCATTCAGCCCACGTAGTTTAAGCTCCTCTTTAGACATCATTTCTCCACCCTTAATACTGGACGGATATGCCTGTCCAAATGCAAAGTGGCATGAGGCGTTTTCATCAAACAACGTATTGTAGAATAGGATCTTTGTATTTGATATGGGAGAATCATACGGGACAAGGGCGACCTCCCCAAGATATGATGCACCCTCATCTACCGAAATAGCATTTCTTAGTACCTCGACGCCTTTATCCGCCTGAACATCTACAATTTTGCCGTCTTTCAGGGTCATCTTAAAGTTCTCAATAATGTTGCCATCTTTCACAAATGGTATCGATGACACTACAACACCGTTGACTCCATCTTTTTTAGGCGCAGTAAATATTTCCTCAGTAGGCATGTTTGCCACAAACACTTGTCCCGCCTTTGTAAATTCAGAGCCCGCGGCCCAGATATGCCCCTCAGGGAGTTCCACTACCAGGTCTGTCCCAATAGAGTTTTTGTAGTGGAGGGATTTAAGGTTTAGCTTGTTTAGATAATCTTTTCTTACGGTCAATTGATCTATATGCTTGCGCCACTCCTCAACTACATCTGTGTCATCGGAAATTCTGACTGCGTTAAATATAGCATCCCATAGTAGGTTCATTGCATCGTCAGGCTCTGCTTGGGGAAAAACTTTGACCGCCCATGAGGGTATTGGAACAGAAGCCACGCACCAAGGTACGGTGTTACTCATCTGGAGCTGTCTGTACTCTTCTAGAGCCTTGCCCGCAACACTTTCAAAGCGTGACAAGCGGCTGTGATCTACGCCCACCATGTTCTCAGGATCAGTTGCATAGATATTTAATAGCGCACCCCCACCTTTTGCATGCTCCGTAAGCATGATTTTGCGCCATTCGGGATAGCTGTCAAAAACATCATCGGCGGCATGAAGATACTTTAGTCTGTCCGATAGGTCATCCTTCCAGTTCATAATAACTTCTCTGCATCCTACGTCATAAGCGGCGGATGCGCACATACGTGCAAACTCGGCACACTCGATAGGTGACGAAATCATAAGGTTCTGGCCTTTCTGAACGTTTAGACCTACCTCTATCAAGAGTCTTGCGTATTTTTGAAGTTTTTCTTTCATGTCTAAAGCCTCCAATTAAGATGCAAGCATTTTATCATATTTAGAACCAGGTTGCCAAGAGATTCTACTCGAACCTAGTTCTCTCTTGTCACAATATTATTTTGCGCTTCTTTATATCCACTATCTAAACAAAACTGCTGAACATCATTCATATGAAGAAACTCAATTAATGCTGATCGAATCCCCTTAGCTTGATAACTAGATAGCACATATAATTATATCATAATCAGTGACAATTTGCCCCAAATAAGATTAAAGAGGTTCTTTCCTGCTTATAGGCATAGTCGTACTTTTAAAAAATTAAATTGAGGTGTTGACTTCTAGGACGCAATATGGTATCCTTATGATCGCAGGGACGCTATATTACGCCTTAGTATGCATAAAGGAGATCAAGTGTATGAATTTTGATGACTTTGTTAAAACACATCCTACATGCTCGGTAGTCAAGGACAGTCGAACAGCTCGCAGCATCTACGATACAATCATTTGGGATGAGCAAAATCGGATAAAAATGGCCGATTTATCTGCTTCTGATATCCCTGCGCTTGTAGCTATCGCTACACAGATCGTAGATTTCTGCGCATCGCAACCAGAGTGCGATCTTGATATCACAAACGATACCGTAAAGCAGGTAATTGGGCGTATGATATCAGTGGCACTTGCCCCATTGGGGCTCGAACCTGCAAAAAAGAAGCGCTTTCCACGGTCAACGACTCAAAACATCTTTAAAAATGCTACTTCCTATGCTGCAACAGGGATTCCAAAAGAGAGAATTGAAAAACATATCGTGCCCATAGCAGAATAAGTAGACCTTCAGTGTCTACTGGATTATCATAATCACTACCAAACTTATGCCGCCAATGAAGAAGATTACTCTTCTCAACTGGCGGCATTCATTATACAAGAATATAGGCTATCGCATACTTAGTAGGCTTTTCAACCCTTTTGCAGGTCATCTAGTCCTGTGCCAAGCCTTCGTTATATATAGCATCTATTTATTTTCTGCTCAGCAAAGTTCCGTGACTATAGTTCCTTTGCTCTGACAAATTCAATAGATTCCTTGCCGGTTAAATGTTCTATATCGATTGCAACAATATATGCTTTGTTGCAATTGTCTATTGCATTTTGCTTAGCTTCTTTAGGCTGATCGCCGGAATATTTTTCAACTAAAGCTCTAAAAGCTTCCCTGTGTTCATTGCCTTCTGTGATTCTTGCTTTCCCAAAGGCAATAGCACTACGATAATAAGAAGTATATTTCTCGCTAACCACCGTATCTTCATCTATCACTGCAAAAGAAACCTTCGGATACTTCATTATAGCATCAATTTTATGCCCTTCCTTTGCTGAGTGAAAATAGATTTTGCCGTTAAGATACACATAACTGAGAGGAACTGCATAAGGATAGCCTTCATCACCTATACAAGCTAAGACACCGTTTGTACATCTATTCATTATAGCTTCAGTCTCATCCATCGATAACAATTGCTTGGTTCTTCTCATTTCTCTAAACATGTCGTTGATTACCTCTCCCTTAGGTCTTATTAAAATGTGTAAGTTCCGTGTATAATATCCGCGATGCTCAGCTCATCCGGCATAACATTACAGGGAAGGTTAAGCACCTTCACGCCTGCTTTCATTGCAGCTTCCAAAGCCATCCCGAACTCCGGGTGCGTTTTCACATTGGGTAATACTTTCCGGACACCGGGGATGGCAATGACGAATGCGATATAGCACTCATACCCTTCTCCTGCCGCTTCGGCAAGCTCGTACAAATGCCTTACTCCACGTTCTGTCGGTGCATCAGGAAAATATCCTACGCCGTCTATTTCCAGCGTGCAACCTTTCACCTCGATCAAAATCTTTCTTGATCCACACTCCAGATAGAAATCTACGCGGGACTTTCCATATGTATATTCCGGTTTGAGCAAGGTGATGTTTTCAAACAGCGCCGGTGAACTGTTCAGCCATTCCTTCAGAACCTGATTTGGTGCCTGACTGTCAATGTTTACCCAGCCCAATCCAGCCTTATACACAGCTACCAGATCGTACTGCGTTTTCCTTAAGGGATTACCTGTTTTCACAAGTACGACATCGCTGCCGGGCAAAAGCAGTTCTTTACAACGTCCGGTGTTCTTAACATGGACTTTTTCAACCTTGCCATCAAGCTCGACATACGCCACAAAGCGATTCGGGCGCTCTATGAAATTGGCATGTGTTGTGTTTTTATACTTCATATCTGTTTCACGGATGAACGCCTCCATAGTCCCACTCTCAGTTCAATTATCCTTTTCGGAATAGTAGATGATAAAACCCCTTACCCAGTTTACCATAGAGCTTATTGAAATTTCAATCAACCTATATACCTTATGATTGAACCAAACCGGTCACGCAGCCTTTCTGCATTCCCGCTGTCTGTCCTGTGGTAATACTTTTTCACCGGGTGATTTGGCTGATATCGGCTGACACTGTGCGCTATCTTTCTAACTTCCGCTTCATCAAGCGGAGGATTGCACCTTGCGTTGTTTTCTGCGAGCAATGCCGCATAGATGCCCTCTTCTGTCATTCCTCTTGCCCTCATGGTTCCGGCAAGGCTTGTCAGGGTACTGTTTCGGCTGCCTTCCTTAATCTCGGCTGCAATACTGCTACCTTCAAAGGGTGTAAGCAATACTTCCACCCTTTCCATAAGCTTTAATAACCATGCTGGAGCTTCTGCCGGGGTTCTGTCAAAGGGAGAATGTCCTTCTAACCATTCGTACTGATTACCGCTTACATGAATGCTTGGAGCCACGACAATCAGTCCACCTGTTGAACGCGTATCAAGTCCCGGTGCAAACTTTGTTTTATTAGGAATGCTCCTGCCTTGGGGGTATTTAAAGATATAGTGCCGACCTCCACTTCCTGTAACAGCAGTAACCGTATCCGGAAGTTTTCCATGTGTTGATTCAAGAGCCGATAGAGTTTCATCACCACCATCATCCACATCAAGTACCAGCCAGCCGGACTTCTCTCCTGTAGGAATGCCAATATTGGCATTAGGTGTTTTCGTCCACCATTTCTTTATTTGCTCAACATCAGTAGTGGAATTCTTGTACCAGCCGGTATATAGCGGATGCTTTCCCTTGCTGTCGCATTGTTGTCCCTTCTTGCAGGAGCAGGAGCCATCCTCACAAATCCAGTGCAGAGGTATAACCGGGATATTGGCTTCTGCATATTTTAATGCTGCGTCCATCATTGTCACTTTCAAATTCTCACCTCCTGTCGTGCTGGAAATAAATTGAGCCTGACAAATAGTTTTTAAGACTATCTGCCAGGCTCTATAGGTGAGTCATTCGCTCCCTTTGTGGCTCTGTGCCAGATTTATTCACTTTTTACCCCGCCTTTTTCTCCAGCTTTACTTCAAAAACCTTCCTGCATACCGGGCATTTGATTTCAACATCAGCATAATCGGCATCAAATACTCTGTGATTGCAGTGAGGACAGCGGACAATGTACTTTTTCTTACTCACCTGCCTTCACCCCCGGCTTCTTTGGTTTCATGAGGCTTGCCATCTTCATCATCACAGGCTCTAATATCTCTCCAACCATGTAATGAACCATTGGTGAGTAATTCTCCTTTGTTTCGTCAAACAACTTGGAAAGAAGGTCGTAGAGATTCTTTATGTCCTCTTCTGTGGCATCTGCGGTACTGATTTCAATTAAAATTTTTGTTCCGTCACGCTTGGCAATATGGTCGCTCACATACTTCTCCAGAGCATATCTTGCTATGCTTGATGTGGTAACGCTTGCTTCCGGCATTTGCGCTTGCAGTTCATCAATGATGGCATCCAATTCATTCGACTGCCTTTGTGTAAGCCTTACCCGTAGCATACTATCCTTTTCTGTAGACATTATTGCACCTCCTGTATTTCCTGATGGTTTTATAGTATCACAATGTAATACATATTGTCAAGCATAAAAAAGAAAACCCGACTTGCCGTTGTATTGGCTTGTCGGGTATTGTATTAAGACTGTACTTTATCGCAATTCGGAGGGAAGTGCGCATCATTTAAAAATATGCGACTATGCAATTATTAACTCCTGATTTAATATCCTTCATACCAAATTTCATATAAATAGTCATTATCCTTAATTTTTGATAAAAATTCAATAGCTCTGCTCCAGCAATCTTCGTTGACATTAAAATATATGCTATGTTCTTGAGATGGTTGTATCCCTTCCCCTGTTAATTTAAACGCCTCCAGCGCCATTATTCTAATCTGATTTTTTTGGCAATCACATATTACTTCTTTTGCCGTTTTAATAAAATACATCCATATATTATCATAGATAACGGCCTTTTTTGAATAATTCTCCTTAATAATATCAGTCATCAATAACACCCTCTCATGGTTTGTATGGATTTTTAATTGTCGCGTCAGGAATCCATCCAGTATCACCAAATTTACTAACTTGTACTAATTCACCGGTAACATTATCCACAACTACATAATCGCCAGCTTTATTGTAGTAAGCAGTTGCTGGATTACCAGTTGCTTTGTTAATAGCTTCACGAGTAGTATATGGTTTTTTAACAACATCGTCCATAGAATCCCATGTCCAGCCTCGTTTTGTAACATATTGTTCAGTCTTGTTTCCTAAACTTTTTAGAGTACTACGCGTTCCCTTATTACTACTTAATTTCATTGGTGCATTGGCTATTTTATAAGTAACTCCGCCAACAATCGCTCCGCTACTCATGGCTATAACGGTTCCAACTACAGTATTTGGCGTACCATTTACAGCGTTATATACAAAGTATCCCTCTCCTGCAATCAATGCTCCTGCTGCAATTGTGCCTGTAGCTCCAAGAGATAATCCACCCGTCAAGATTCCCATACCGGTTGTCACGGCTCCTGCCGCAGCGGAGGCCCCAACACTTCGCCAATTTACTGTTTCAAAATCTCCTCCATTAGCAATCAACTGACTTCCAAGGTCTAATGCTCCGCCGACCAACGTTCCAATTGCCACAATGCCTATTGTCGCAAGAATGGCAAACCGGCCGCTTGAATCCATATACAGTATTCTGTAGAGTTATAGATCCTACCCTGTTTAACCAGTCTGCCAGACCGGTCAGTATATGAGGTTGAAACAATGCTTGGCGCGTTAGAATCTCCGACGATAGTCTTTGTTACCTTCGAAAGACCGTTTCCAACCGCTTCATCATATGTATAGGTTTCTTCGGCCATAATGATCCCGGCTTTATTTTTCGTTATGATACTGGTCGGACGATCTTTCAAATCGTATGTGTAGTTAACTTCCGAGCTGTCAGTGCTGTTATTGTGGTTATGTACCTTTACTACCCTGAAGTACTGGTCATAAACAGTAGTCTTTATGGGTTGATTGGCATTAAGATCAATGACAGCTATTTCATTCCCAAAACCATCATAAACATATTTGGTCTGCACACCAATTTCGTTTGTATGTATTAGATAATTGCTTGTATAGTTATAATCGTAGTCTATATACGTCGAATCCGGATGGGTGATACGTATAATCCTTCCCGAAGCATCGTACTGATAGCTTGTTGAATTACCTCTTGCATCAATCTGGGATGTAATCCTTCCCATAACGTCATAATAGTTAAGGCTTGCAATAACACCAGCGGCATAACCGGGTGTCCCGGCTACAAGGTTTCCGGCTTCATCCGTTACTCCACTCATCATAACTTCGGTTAAATACGCTCCATGCAAGCTACGACCTGCAACATTGTCGGTATAGCTGTAGTGTTTTTCAATATAGCTTGTAAAGTCGTCTTTGTACTTGCGCTCTTTAGTTACGTTTCCAAAAGAGTCGTATTGATACTCGGATTTTTGTTTAAGTGTTCCGTTTTCAAAAACTTCGGAATATTGTATAGATTTGCCGTTCGCTGTCAGTGTGTTTTGCTTTAGTATTGTGGTGTTTGCATTCGTCTTGTACGTTGTTGTCAGTGGTATACTGTATTCTGGATCATAAGTATAGACGGTCTTATGATCAGTATCAGTATCTACTCCCAGTGCCTGTTCATCCCATGATGCAGTTATATTGCCCTTGTTGTCATATTCATAGAGCAGTACTCTCTCCATATAAGCACCACTCAAGTTATAATCCCTCTCAGTGATGTTTATCGGTAGCTTGTCGGTGTTGTATGTTACGGATTTTGAGTAAAGATTTGACGATCCATTGGACATGGTCTCATTTGTATTCAGGTGTTTATGATTGAATGTATATGTGCTTACTCTGCCCAATTGGTCAGTTACAGTTGTACTGTATGTGTAAGAGCTCGGAAGGTTATTGGGATCACTATATTGACCAAACCCGCTGTGCGAACCATATGTATATGACCTGTTATTGTATTCCGATACCGCCTCAACATCCTTTCGAGAGCTTACTTTATAGGTCTCGTAGCTGCCGCTTGAGCCAAGGTTTTCAGTTTTTTTCACATAGCTATATTGCGATTTTGCATTCGTGGGATATATTACTTCAGTAAGATTAGCGCATACATTAATTGTATCTAAAGGATTCTTGCTAAGAAAATTGAAGTATGCAGTATTATAGCTATAGCTGAAGGATGTCTGTGTTTGATTCGGATGCTCTATCCTTTTCAAAACATAGTCCGAGCTGTAGTTTGGTATTGGTTCAAGAACGAGCTTTGTCTGTGTTGAGTCTGGGGCAGTAATCACTATCTCTTTCCCAGAAGAAGTAGTGTTATAGGCAATGCTTGTTTCTCGCCCCGCTGTATCGATGATTTTATTTAATACCGGGTATCCGTTTATTGTTATATGCTGATACTCTGTAGTATTCCCATACCTGTCCATCTGACTGATAAGCCTACCGTCTGATGCGAAATAATACTTCGAACCATCTTTATACTTCAATACATATGCGGAATTAACCTGCCCGTTATTGTACGAGGCACTATCACTCTGAAGCTGGATATCTGTTAAACTGTAATCCTTTAGGCTAAGGTTACTGTTTACCAGAAAGCTTGTGCCATCTCCTAGATGCAGGACTTTAGTACTACCGTCAAATTCAATTGAAGGTAAGTTCCAGGACCACCCTGCGCCCAGATTGTTTCTTTCTGTGTATGTAACCGGTTCCGTAGTATTGTAGTTGTATGGGAAATGCTCCAAACCGGTAGTCGACATGCTATATGTGTATAAGTAAGATTTTATGAGCCCACTGATATACCCACTATAAATAGCATCCCATATTGAATGATGTGTCCAAATTTGCCTGTTTGGATATTGCGAAGGAGAGTACACATAACCATCATCCCGTATAAGCTCTGTGCCGGTTCTGGGTATTGAGCCCATGTAAACACCAGTATTCACATAGACTGAATCAGGTGCTGGGTTACCTGTATATCCGGTTTGCTCCCAGGGATTAGTCAAGCCGGTAGCTGTTTGATCATTTCTCCATCTTGCTGTTGCGTAATAGAAGTCAACATAGCAATCTTCAGGTGGTAGATTAAATGTTCGGTAAATACGATTATTGTTAGACATCCAGGCATCTCGTTCATTAACTGTATTAAAGTAAAGCTTGACTGGTAAGTTTTTGGTGTATAAGCCACCGTTTAAATACCAATACTCCTCTCTATAACCTTCTGCATAATACATTGTATAGTAACTATACCCCAGTTTTCTTTTGCTCAGCTCTGCGTCATTTGAGTTGTAGGTTATATTCAAGTCCAGTGTATTTCCGTTTACCCCCGGAATGTCAACTATGTCAAAACTTAGATTTAGGTCACCCGTATTCAATCCGATACTTTCATTCTGATTTGTATTTGATTTGAATGGTGCGGTAATCGTTTTTTCATAGTCAACAAGCTCATGCTGATCTCCACCATTCAGTGCTTTTGGCATATCCTCGGGTTCTGCTTGGATCTCTCCATCTAAATCTATCTCATTATCTATGTTCACAAAAACATACTTCATGAGCTCGCATATCAAGTCCTCCGGACTCAGGTTTTTCTCTTCAGCTGCTTTCTTTACAACATCAAGCTGAAATGCAAATGAGATCGAAAGCTGCTCGTAAGTCACTTTACCACTAACAGATTTAGAGGCGTCGTTGATGAACTTCTCCATAAGATTAATGTGCTCTTCAAAAGTTAATATAGTTTCGCTTTGGCCTAAACCCAATATCTCCTCCAGTGCAAACGAAGTGACAATACTATCAGCACTGTATCCTTTAAGAAACAGCTCCTTCGCTTTGTGCTTTTTGTCAATTTCAGCCTCTTTAGATAAGAAGCGTTTGAGTGTTGACACCTGGCCAAGCCATTCGATAATGCTGGGATATTTCTTTATTATTTCTTTTGCTTCCTTCTCTGTGAAAAAATTACCCTCAATTATTAGCGAAATGTGGTACACCTGTCGAAGTGTATATCCTTCTTCACATAGCCTAACAATGTTACTCTCGGGAAGCACCTTAATGAACTCCCTAATGGTGTTCTTCTCATCTTCTGAGCAGGCATCAAAATCAACTCTTGTTCCCAAGACATCATAGAGCCGATCAAGGTCTCCAAAATCCGGAGACGACTTCTGCTTTTGCGGAATGATAGTCTCAACTGGTTCATCTGTGTTCTCTTCTTTTGCATTTACAAAATGATTATGGATCAACTCCTTTTCTTCAAGTGTAAATGAGTCGTACTGATCAAGCCGCATCATCAAGTCAACCAGTTCATCCGACAAAGGTATAACTTCGTTTGATGATACGGGCTCACCCTCATCAATATCAAAGACTTTTGTACTTTCTAATTCTCTAGCCTGTGCTATCATTTCTGAGATGCCATTAACTGCTGTGGCTGGGATGCATGCGAACACAAACGCTACTATAAGTATTATGGTTAGCAATCTTCTAGCTGTCTTCATGATAATACTCCGTCCAATCAAATAGTTCATCTATAACTTAACTGCACAAAAGTAGTTGCCGATGACAATACTCTAAATTTTTCGATGTTCATTACCGGACCACACTTTTCCTTGAGGGATAGCTCTATTTTGAATCCACCTTGCTGTTTACGCCTGAAGAGATCCCTTTGGCTTCACGCTGAATGTGTTGTT
>JBMNIG010000004.1:0-90907 GCA_050950785.1 Eubacteriales bacterium
TCGGAAAATTGCCTTAAGCTGAGCCGGGATCAATCTATCGTACTTATTGAGCTTTTCTATTAGCTCCACAGCCCACATCTTGATATCGTCCTTGCTCATGGCGACACAAAGTGTAATAAACCCACCGTCAGAAATCTTGGCCACAGTTCCAAAATCCCCAACATTGCTACTTATAGTATCGGCTGCATATCTAACTAAGTCTCTGTATTCTTCGTTTCCAAAGGAGCTCAATATCTTGTCAGCATCAAAGCCGATGTATACCAAGTAGCTGACAGGACGTATTTTGTCTGTGATGTTTTTATAAAACCAGTTACTAAAATGTTCATCGTTCCCTAATCCGGTCAGACCGTCAATATACATATGTTGTTTCTGTTTCAGTTTTTGTTTACGGTATTTGAATACCAAATATACAGATAACAAAATCAACACAAGGATGATACCGGAAGTAATCACAATTATGTGTAGCGGGATTTGATTCGTTCCAGCCTTTTCTGCAGAAGTGAGTGCTAATCCTACCATCCTTTTGTACGAAATGTTCGACAAAGCGCTTGTAAAGGCAGTCACAAAATTTTCATCAGCTACTCTTGTAAAGCCGAATGCTACATACCTTTCTTCTCCGTCTACCGTATACTCCAAAACAACATCACTAAACTCAATGAGTCCGGAATAGTCCTCCGTAGTAAGACAGCCGGACACGAGCTCAACCTGATGATTTCTCGTAAGCTGAAAGCGCTTGTCCTTCTTGCCACTTTCTATATATGTAAAGTCGTAACCAATCTCCTTGGAGATTTCCTCCAATATCACTGGCATAATTCCCATGTAGCATCCAGATTCTTCATCGTAGTACTCTACAGGATAGAGGTTGGGGTTTCCAGCAACATATATACTCTTGCTTTCGGCTGACGCTGCAGAAGTATGATATATGGCCGCAAAAGCAGATGTTGAGAGCAGCACACATACCACTAACACCGACGATATTATTATTCTAGAAGTATTATTCATTTGCTTCGACCTCAAAACATCTGCACCAAACTTATTCGAAATCAATCTTCTGTCTTTCGAGTTTATCCCATCTGTGCTTTTCACTACGATATCCTATTAGGGACGCCATTCTTACGAACGACAGAATAAACCTTAACCCCACCACTTCAGCAACACAGAGTCCTAGCGCAAACAAAGTGTCACGTAAAGATATCCTCATTTCGGACGTGTATACCCTGGAGAAAAATGCTGTCAAGGTAAACACCGAACCAAATACTGCATAGACTGAGTAGAGCATTATCATAAACGGAACATTGATTAGGTCAAAATAGAAAGCCAAAACCATTGTAAGTATTCCAAACAGTTCAATAAAGGGAGAAAGCAGTTCGTAAATCAGGAAGTAGAGATATGAAATAAAACTGACTGCGCCAAATTTTGCATTTGCAAACATACCCCTATGAATCCACATGCTTTGGAAAAGACCGATATGCCAGCGCTTCCTCTGCCTACATAAATCTTTTAGCCTTTCGGGTGCTTGTGACCAGCAAACGGCATCATGGGCATAGCGTATGCGGTACGGCATATTGTTATTTACACAGTATTCGTGCAGCTTAACTACTAGTTCCATGTCCTCACCAATAGTTGAAGGGTCATATCCGCCTGCTGCGATAACAGTTTCTTTTTTGAAGAGCCCGAAGGCACCCGAAATAATCAGAGAACCGTTGAATTTGTCGAGTAGAATCCTTGTAGCCAAGAAAGAGCGACTGTACTCCAGAACCTGCATAAAAGCGAGAGCATTCGAGGGCATTCTGTATCTCTTTACCCTTCCGTTTTCCAGGGTCACACCATTAGATGGATGGACAACTCCGCCAACTGCAACTATGTTCTCGTCTTCTAGAACACAACTAGCTATTTTCGAAAGAGAATCATACTGCAGCACAGAATCAGCATCCATGCATATGAAATACGGGTATTTGGCCGCATTTATCCCCATGTTAAGAGAGTCCGCTTTGCCGCCGTTTTTCTTCCTAATAAGTGTCAGTGGTACCTTAGCCGCAAAAGACTCAAAAATGCATTCTTCAGGTTGACATTGCACCCTCCTGACAATCGGCTGTGTTTGTCAACTAGAAACTGAGCCAGGCGCTCGCTCGAAAGTGAGCCACTAAACGCTCGTTTGAAAGTGAGCCACTCGATAGCTTACTGGCTCTTCATTGTTTGTTCGAGACGATAAGACTCTCCGTTCATATCAAGAACATAGGATTTAAAAGTCAGGCGGTCAACTAGTGCAGCGACCATTGTCGTATTCTCAAATAACTCTGTCCACTGGGAAAAGGGAAGATTAGTTGTAACAATTACGCTACCTCTTTCGCTTCGTTCAGACACAACCTTGAACAATAACTCAGACTGATGTCGATTAAAGCTTATGTAACTGAGTTCATCTAAAATAAGTAAGTCTGCCTTCTGTATCCGCTTTTCAAGCTTACCCAAAGCGTAGTTGTCTCTTGCTTCAGCAAGTTCGGTTGAAAGTGCGGCCGCATTTTTGAATAAAACATTCAATCCTTCTGAACACGCTTTTAGCCCAAGTCCGATAGATAGATGGGTTTTGCCTCTGCCGGGGTTGCCTATCATAACAATATTCTTCTTATCGGCAATAAACTTGCAGCTGGCAAGCTCATTAAGAAATGTCTCGGATATCGAACCATTGTAACGGCTTAAATCAAGCTCATCCAGAGTCTTTTGATATGGAAAATTAGCTGCCTTTAGTCGGCGTCGATTTTGATTCTCTTGACGTTGTATGCACTCTGATTTCATAAGTTCTAAAAGTATATCTTCAAAGATGCTGTTTGGCTTTAAACGCCTCAGAATTTCGTTGTAATCCGCAAATGTGGGTATTTTCAGTTGCTTTGCGTAAAGTTGGATCTGAGCTTCGACAGGGTTTACTGACATATCACACACCTGCCTTTCTACCAGCAAGCAAATCGTACTTACTCAAGTTGACAGGCGAAACAGCAACGACATCAGTTATGACCGGTGTTTCGATCCCAACCACTTTGTTCTTCCAGACATTTTCCCAGCCATGCTCTACACAATCCCATAGGAGCTGCATAAGCCCTTTGTGGTCAGTAGATTGACTTTTGAGCCATTTGAGGAAATCGGGTGGTAGGTTCTGACGGACCGGGGCTGCGTTGAATATTGCCCGTCCGCGATACTCGAGAATGGGAAGATAGTGTTCCAGTTTGTATGTCGGAGTATGGCGCTTGAAGCATCGTTCATGGCTAGCAATAATCTGCCCCTTGTAGTAGATTTCAACTTTTTCTGCATATCCCTTTACGCTGACATTACAACCACAATACTGGACAGGTACTGAGTAATCATTTGTGTCAAATCTCGCTGTAGCGAATGTACTAACTCTTACACTGGAACATTTGGCTGTTTCAAACTCATATCCAGGCAGGACCCTTAGACACTCTCGTTCTTTCTCTAACATCTCTCCTGCAGAGGCAGGCTTTCCTGTAATATGATGACGGAGATATTCCTTACAACGCTGTATAAGCAGTAGATTTAGCTCTTCAAGGCTGTTGATTCTAGGCACAGGCACTAGTATGTTTCGGCGTGACCAGCCTACGAGACCCTCGACTAAACCCTTTTCATGGCCTTCTGCCGGATTGCAGAACAAAGCGTCGAAACCATAATGGGCAGATAATGCTGTATATCCAGCCTGCTTTTTAGCATGTGCCCCAAATCCATCCTTAACAGCAACTTTAGCATTATCAAAGATAACCTTCTCCGGAACACCGCCAAAGAACCGAAATGTCCTTACGAAAGCCTCTAGAAAGCTCTCCTGATTCTGACGGCGATACGCAAATACTATTGGAGCACAACTGGAGCAGAGTCTGGCACAGAATAGATTTACGGTTACTTTTTTACCACGCAAGTATACAGTTGCTTCACCCCAATCGACTTGTAATGCTTCTCCGGGAGAGAACTCCAGAGGAACAAATACCTTCGGTTGGTAAGCTTTCATCTCTCTAACTTTGCGTCTTACAGTCGATTCCCCACCGGTAAATTTCATCTCGGTAACTAAGCGGTCAAATATCCGTTTAGCAGTATGGCTCTGTTTCTTGATGTTTTCATGTTCATCCTCGTCAAGACAGGACTGAATAAACTCTACTACCTCAGTTGTCAATACGGATGTTTCACGTTCAGGGACTTTGCGTTCCCACGGCACAGAACAACCTTCGCTGTATTTTGCTACAGTATTTCGGGAGATATGTAGCTGTCTGGCTATTTCACGTTGACTGATTCCGGATAGAAACATTTGGCGGATCTGTTTGTAATCCTTCACTGTTATAACCACTCCATTCACCTCTGTCTCAGATTAAACTGCGACAAAGTTTATTTCAAGTGGCTCACTTTCGGATGAGCGTTTTCATCCTAAGTGGCTCAGTTTTAGATTAGCATTTATAAAGGATCTAGCCGCGTTTGGGAAAACAACAGTTCTTCACATCCGGAAAAGACGCTATGTTTGTAAGCATTGCAATAAGAGGTTCTTTGAAACGATCCCATTCTTACCCAGATATCATAGAGTCACGACCCGTTTAGTAGCACACGTAATTGGCTCCTTTTCTGATTTGAAGTCCATAAAGGACATAGCAAAGGAACATAATATATCTTCTACAACTGCAGCAAGATATTTTTCGTTAGTGGAATACAAATGCAAATCACTTCCCGAAGTCCTATCCATTGATGAATTTAAGGGTAATGCCGGTGGTCAAAAGTATCAATGCATTATTACTGATACAAAGAAACGCAAAGTGTTAGATATTCTCCCAAATAGGAAACAGGAAGCCCTTTTAAGATATTTCAGCTCATTTAGTACAAGAAATAGTGTGAAGTATGTTGTAATGGATATGAATCGATCCTATTTGGAAATAGCCAAGACTTGCTTTCCACAGGCAACAATAGTCATTGATAAATATCATGTGGTAAGGCAAGTAATTTGGGATTTTGAAAAAGTTCGTAAGGCTGAACAGCAGAATTTTTCTGACTATCGACGAAAGTACTTCAAACGAAGCAGGCGGCTGCTATTAAAAAATCCAATGTACCTTAAGCCGGAAGAAGTTGCTCAAATAACTGAAATGCTTAAAATATCCCCAAGGTTACGTGAAGCCTATTTTCTAAAGAACAAGTTTCTCGAATTTATGAGGTCAGAGAATCGTGTGCAAGCAAAAGAAAGATTGGCTAAGTGGTTGCTTCTTGCCGAATTCTCGAATCTACCTGAATTTAAGACAAGTCTTACCGCTATACATAACTGGGATCAATATATCTTGAATGCTTTCGATTGCAGATATACTAACGGTTTCACAGAAGGATGTAACAACAAAATCAAAGTATTGAAGAGAATATCATTTGGTGTTAGAAATTTTTCTCGCTTTAGAAATCGTATCCTTCACATAATGAATTCTCAGGTTGCCTAACGTATGCTTTCAATGACATAATTATTCCCCTCCCTCCCACCCAAGAGTAATATTCTGTACCACTATCGTGAAAAACAAGGTAGATGGCAAAATGGGTAGGCGGAACGGGGATGATTGTCACGTGCAATCTTGCTCAATTGCGTATCTTGATGGTTTCATAGGTTGATTACATGGTTGTTTTACAAAGCAAAATCCGGTAAGCAATCATTGTTACCTACCGGATCATATTTTTACTTATGCTCTACCCCAACAATTGACGAAGAGCCTTTATAGACAGCATCATCAGCACCATCAAAATTGCACAAACAATGGCTGTGGCACCAAAGATGATTGTTGTGAGTTTCATTTAATACACCCTTAAAATAATGTCATAGCATTAATTTTTTAGGTAAAATTCTGCGGCATAATACTCATAGTCATAAAAGATGCTACTTCCAACAGTTTTGGCAGAACTTTCTGCAAATACGCTTTTAATAATTCGATAATGTCCTGGAATCCAGTCGAATCCGATGTTGTCAGTCCTCACCTCAACAGTTGCTACATCCCAAGGATAAATCATAATACCTAGCTGATGCCATCCTGCCATATTTGGAACTACATACCACTCACCATCAATGTTTATTTCATAAATTGCGTCCCATCCACCAATAAAAGTAACAGGCGAGATGTTTTCAAACACTACGGTTATTGTATCGCCAATTTCATATATTTTTTTAGTAGTCCTCAAAATTATTTTAGCATTATCTGCTGCGATTTTGGTATCTGAGGGTTCTAGATGGTTTCTTAACTGTTCAAGTATTTCTGGATCTGTATTATTAACATATACAAGATGCGAATTTGAGTACATAATGTAACCAATTGCCAGAAAATATATTAGTAACACAGCAGCTAAGATTTTCTTGTTCATGTTATTAGATCCTATTACATTCATACGCTAATATCGAGTAGCGTTAAGTTTGAGGCAAGCGGTTTTTGCATCTGTATAGGTTCCTAGCTGGCCATATGGGTTTACAACAGCTGTTAGGCCATGATGGATTCCACAAGCAAATCGAATTCCACCAATTAATCTGTAAACTATACCTCCGCTGTCACCAGATTGTGATTGTCCAGTTGTGTACTGTACCGCTGGTAAGCTCCAATTTCCAAAGAAGTCGCTGTAGATAAAACTCGAATAGATTAACCAGCCACTAATGAGTCCAGATGTACCACCATACAGATTAAGGTATTGTCCCTCTACTGGTGTATGTAGTGTTAGGCCAAGATCTCCACTATCAACAAACTTGTTTGTGGGTGTGAAACCAGATGCAGGACGTATAATAGAGGCATCGCAATCCAATTCTTTACACTCGTTCATTCCAGTACCAACTATATTACCATAGATGTCATATAAACCTTGATCTATACCACATACATGCCAAGCAGTAATAAAGCCATCTACACCATTGTAGCGCGCACGGAATGCAAGAGAGCCTGGATATTCTGGTGCAGGATTAGCATATACTCGCTGACCACACTTTAAATCCGATTGACTAGCAGCTTTTCCTATCCACTCTGAAAAAGTTATATTTATATTTCTCGGAATGGAGTTTCTAATTTGCAAAAGATATTCGTCATTCAAATTTTCAAGAAATATGTCAATTCGATTCTTTCGTTCAGTAATGGCACATGCTTTTAATATATTTCTAAATTGGTAAAAAGGACTCGTGTTGTCTCTATGAGACATAATTTTATTTTTTTGTTCTATTAGTTGATTCAAGGGAGTATTTGCGTGTTTAATCTTAAATCGATCATCTTTGAATCGCTCTTTCAAATCTTCAAGAACAGAGTTATCAGCCTCAGTGACATAAACAATAAGTTCGCCATTGTCGTCAACATAAGCGCCACAGTAGTAATCTGGATATCTCATTACCCCATCTTTAGATAGAACTGAGTCTACAAAATTCTGGTATATTGTACTTGAAATTGCATCATTGTCAAAATATTCTTTACTTTTACCCAATTTCTCTAGAAGTTGCATTTCCTGATCGTAGAGATTATTGTATGACATACGTATCCACCTTTCATAATTAGTATCTTGGCAAGAACTCTTGACCTATTTTTCAAGCTAGTAACAATCAAACTTCTGTTGCTTTCTGAATAATTCTTTTATCAAAACATGGGGCATCATTAGGCTAAAATTTGTGCCATCAATCATATTGTATACAATATTTCTGAAATGTCAAGTGAAATATTTGTGCATAGTTACAATATATGCAATGGTTCATTGTAAAATGAAATGCAACAAGCAAGCATAAAGAAAAGCCACGGTAATCCCGATGTAAGGATTAGGTCTACCAAACCAATCCAACAGGAGGGATACCAATGGCTCACCCCCATCATAACACAGAGAAACGATCCTTTACACACCTAACTGAATTTGACCGAGGACAAATTCAAGCGCTACGTAAGCAAGGAAAGACGCTCCAAGCAATTGCAGACGAGGTTGGATGTCACAAATCAACCATATCGCGGGAGCTTAAACGTGGAAGCGTCGTACAAAGACGTTCCGATCTAATCGAACATCAGGTTTACTTCGCCGATGTAGGGCAACGTGTTTACGAGTCTAATCGTTCTCGTTGTGGTGCTAAGTACAAGCTACTTCAAGTTTCTGAATTCATCCAGTTCGCAGTTGCGAAAATGAAGGAGAATCATTGGTCTCCAGACGCCATATGCGGCTACGTGAAGGCGAAGAAGCTCTTTGGGAATGCAATGGTCTGTACGAAAACACTGTATCACTATATCGATCTCGGGTTGCTAGCCGTTAAGAATATCGATCTTCCTTTGAAGGTAACACGAAATACAAAGAAGAAACGGACACGGCAGCGTAAAAAGGTTCTTGGAATGAGTATTGATCAGCGCCCAGCACATATTGATGATCGTGAGGAGTTCGGCCACTGGGAAATAGACACGGTTTTAGGTTCTCGCTCGAAGGGATCTGTCCTTCTCACGCTAACCGAACGGAAAACACGTCACGAACATATTTTAAAGATCCATCAAAAGACAGCAGATTGTGTGAACCAAGCGATTCTGACGCTCAAGCAAACGTATGGCGCTATGTTCTCTGAGGTCTTTAAGACCATCACATCTGACAATGGTGGTGAATTTAGTGAGTTGAGTCTTGCGCTCAATTCTGATCAAGCGGTGTACTACACGCATCCTTACACGTCCAGTGAAAGGGGAACGAATGAGCGTCACAACGGTCTCATTCGAAGGTTCATCCCTAAGGGCAGATGTATAGATGATATCGACGAGACACTTATTGCCCAAGTGGAAGCATGGTGTAATACGCTTCCCAGAAAAATATTAGGCTATCGCTCGCCGAGTGAGGTGTTCCAGGACGAACTAAAAATGGTCGCTTAATCTTACACATGTTGGATAATCGTATTTGTTGCATTTAATCTTGCAATTTAGAGAACAATCATTTTCCATGTTTCATTGTGTTGATTGCTTGAATCAATGTAATGTTTCCCCAAATAGAAATGGTAACCTTCTGGCTTATAGAAAGTAAGGGATGCACAGGTTTCGGAGTCTATTCTATATTTTTGCTTATTTACTACTTGAACTTGTTCGCTGTAACGCTCCCGATTGAGGTCAATAAGTTTATCATCAAATCCAACAATAAAAAATGTGTTTGCATACCATCGCTCAATCTCTTGAGTTAAGTTATCCATAATTTAAGCTCCCCGCTCAGTTATCACTTATATGTTATCACTTTTACTAATGAAATTCAATTGATTAAGTCTATATAATGGTGTAAAAAGGAGTTGAGCCAAAGCTCATACCTCGGTAAAATATAGTTGCTAAACAAATACCAAACCGAGGAGGATGAACCATGGCTCAGTTTAATATTACTATAACCGAAGAACTTTTGCACGGATTATTTTTATCAAATGGTAGGGATGAAGCATTCTCCAAATTGTTGGAGGAAATCTTCAACCAGATACTTTTAGCTCAATCTACAGAGCAAATAGGTGCTGAACCCTATGAGCGCACTGAAGAAAGAGCCGCATACCGCAATGGGTTTCGAGATAGACAAATGACTACGCGAGTTGGCACACTCACATTACGGGTTCCCAGGCATCGCAATGGACAGTTCTCTACAGAGCTTTTTGCCCGATACCAGCGCAGTGAACAAGCGTTGGTGCTGGCTATGATGGAGATGGTCATCAATGGTGTTTCCACTCGAAAGGTTGAGCTAATTACTGAAGAGCTATGTGGAAAAAAGTTTTCAAAATCGACCATCTCAGAACTTTGTAAGAACTTAGATCCAATAGTAGAAGCATTCCGTACAAGGCCTCTGCAAAGCCATTATCCCTTTCTCATGGTGGATGCCATCTATGTAAAGGTGCGGGAAAATGGACGTGTACAGTCAAGAGGTATGCTGATCGCCATTGCCGTTAACGAAGATGGCTATCGTGAAATCATCGGGTTTCAATTAGCCAACAGCGAATCAGAAAGCAGTTGGGGTGAGTTCTTTTCTTCACTCAAGGATCGTGGGCTAAAGGATGTTCGCCTGGTTACCTCTGATGACCATAAAGGGCTGGTTAATGCTGTTAGAAAGCATTTTCAAGGTGCTAGCTGGCAGCGTTGTCAAACCCATTTTTCCAGGAACATACTGGATCATACGCCTAAAGCATTACAGACGGAAATTAAGGAAGAGCTGCGCCAGCTTTATGAGGCTGTTGACCTTGAGAGTGCTCGTAAAATCAGAGACCACATTATCCAAACATATGAAGTCAAAGCACCAAAAGCCACAGCTCTCCTGGATGAAGCATTTGATGATATTACTGCTGTTCTTGCGTTGCCCCTGAAGTATCGGAAACGGCTTCGTACTACAAACGGTGTGGAAAGGTTGAATGAGGAAATTCGTCGTCGAGAGCGAGTCATTAGAATCTTTCCCAATGCTGCATCCGTCATCCGGCTCATGGGGGCTCTATTAATAGAGCAGCATGAGAAATGGCAGACCGGTCGTAAATACCTTGATATGCAGCTGTACTATCAAGTGCAGGATAAGGAATCAAAGTCTGGCACTGCTGCATAGAAGACGCATTTATTCCACGGTCTGTTGACAATGAGCCTCCCATGGCATGTTTTCAGGCATCAGGGCCATCCCCCTTATCTTTGAGGAGAAGTCTTGCGCTAGTATGGTGATGCCCGGCCAACAGCCTAACATGCCATGTACTCATCGTCAACAGCTTTCGCGGCATAAACGCTTAGGCTATTGTCTCATTAGCTACCGTTTGATGACCGAGGTAATTTACACACTAATTTGGACTTGACTCAATTTTGTCCATTAATATGCAATACAAAATTGACGAAAAATGTTTGATTATAATTGATTTATTATAGTGTCCTTTTCCTACAGTTCTATTCAGTTCAATTTCTACCGTTATGCCTTCAAAATATTTAGACAGCAATGTCGCCGATATACAGGTTTTTAAATCTTCCGATTTTGCAGACGAACAGATTTCATCTGTGACTTCTGCCTGAAATAGAATGACTACCAGTATCCACGGCCGTCTGAACATTGTAGCAGCAGATAATCAAAAGTATCCTAGCGTATAATGCGAGCAATCAATAGGGGAAATAATCAAGCTGATGGCCGCCCTATAGGGGGTAAGGTCATCAGCTTTTTTGCAAAAGTGAAGAAAAATACTAAAAAATTTGGCTTAAGAACGGTATAAACCCGCTTTAAAAGCGGGTTTAAGAATATTTGGTGGAGACGAGGGGAATCGAACCCCTGACCTTCTGAATGCCATTCAGACGCGCTCCCAGCTGCGCCACGCCCCCGTATTTAAATTTTATCGTTATTACTATATTTTGTGGTTAACTCAGCTTTTAATTCTGTTTTAGTGACATATGAATGCTATTCAAGCGCTCTCCCAGCTGAGCTAATCCCCCGAAGGATATTTCAGTAGCTTGACTGTGACATCAAGCTTTTACATTTTACAACAGAAAGCTTTAGCTGTCAAGCATCTTGTTGTATAGAAATTCTTGGCACAATGCAGCGGAATTTGTTATGCTTCATATTTTTTCTATGTAAATAACATTTATTGTCTCATGCGCAATTGTTACAATTTCTCAGTGGCTTTGACCTAAGAACATATTTAAAAAAGAGTCCGTTTATTGCAGATTTCATTCTGCTTAGCTGGTGCAACTGACGGGTTAATATTGTAAGCGAATGATCGATACGATATTTTCATAAAGCCAATTGGTCATTTCCTTACAGCTTTGCGCAGTCTCCAACTGACCTATTTTCAAGTAATATGCTGTAAAGAGCATTTCATTAAAAACAAATAGTAAGGGGATAGCGTTCATTTCTTCTTCACTCAGTGGTGATAATTGGTTATATCCCAGCAAAATACCATTAAATATTTCACGCCACTGTTTTAATCGGGTTTCATCTTTATAGTTTTCGACCAACTGCGAACATCCGAGATATACTATATCAAATATGCGAACATTTCTTTGGCTCATATCAAAATCAAGATAAGTGAATACTCCGTTATTATAGAGTAAATTACTCGTATGCATATCACGATGTATCAATTGCCGAGGCAAGGCTTTATAGTCTCTATCAAAAAAAGCAACGATATTTTCCATCACACCATCATTGAATGATACACCGTTTTTTTCTAGTTCCGGTATGATCCATGATGATAATTCATGTGAAAAGTCCAAATCGTAGGTGTCGATCTTCTTTTCTATGTTTTTTAGAGCTTTATGAAGAACGGCAACAGCCTTTCCAAGCATTATTCCATTCTGTTTTGCATCACCTACAAAAGGATCAAAGCAAGTACCTTTTATTTTTTTCATCAGACACCAGTATTTATCATCAAAATAGATGTAAGGTCTACCATCCGTAGTATCGATATACTCAATGGCAGGGACACCTTCTGAATTAAGCAATCGATTAAGAAGGATACTTTTGTCAAGCTGGTTTTTTTCATCATTTGTTTTCAGCACATATGTATCATCAATATCCCATGCACTTCTATATATTTGCTCAATGGATTTTGGATCACTCACTCCAAAGTTGGATAGGATGTCATTAAGCTTTATTCTCACGATCATATTCCTTTCTGTGCAACAAACACATCAGCAAACCCTGTTTCGGACTATTTTACTAAACCCAGCCTCCTGGGCTTTTATATATCAACAGATATCAGATGGATTATCGGGACAATTTATTATCTTCCGATTCATATATCAGTCTAACATTATCCATATAAAACAGCAATAATCTACATTGTTTCCTCTTATACCGATTTGATCAAAAATTCGCTGTTGAAACTTAATATGGACTTGAAAGCATGATAGGTTGACGAAACAATAAATTATGCTATAATTAGCTAAGCTAATAGATATCTCCGAATATTAATAATAGTGGGGGAACCAGTCGGATTTGGGGTTAATCTAATTTAGAAGGGCTACTTGGATGCCCTAACCCGTCAGCTAACCTCATAGGAGTGCTCCAAGCGCATTTGCAATATGATTGCGCTTTTTTGTTGCTTTTAAAACGGCGCAGGATCACACTAATTAGTAGGAGGAGATTTTCATAGACATCATTTTTAAAATCGGCATCGTTTTGGCAATAGGTTTCATTGGAGGAAAATTAGCAAGCTTAGTAAAATTGCCTAATGTATCCGGCTACCTTATAATTGGTTTACTTCTTGGTCCATCGTTTACCAATATAGTTAGCTCATCAGATGCAAAATCCTTGGAGGTAATCAGCGAACTGGCACTTGCATTTATAGCTTTTAGCATAGGAAGCGAATTTGTCATAAAAGACATGAAACAATATGGGAAGAAAGTGCTAGTCATTACTGTAGCAGAAGTAATAGGAGCAATAGTAGTTGTCTTTTCAGTCATGTATTTTATCTTTCGCAAGGATTTTGCCTTTAGTATAGTTATAGCATCAATGTCTGCTGCGACTGCCCCTGCTGCAACTCTTCTTGTAATTAGGCAATACCGAGCAAGGGGACCGCTGACAAGAACGATTTTACCAGTAGTGGCACTTGATGACATATTTGGAATAATGGCTTTTGGCATTGCCATATCCCTGGCAAAAATGTCAGTCAGTGGCATAATACCGTCATTTGCTACACTTATACTTGATCTATCCATAGAAATATTTGGTTCGTTACTTGCTGGATTTGTTATTGGTCTAGTTCTGACAATGGTCTTAAGAAAAATAAAGGGTCATGATGACTACCAAATTGCTTCTCTTGCAGCAATCGGTATAGGTGTTGGAGTTTCGAGACTTACTAGGGCTTTCACCACTATTGACTAATATAATGATTGGAACAACATTAGTTAACCTTTTACACAGACCTGACAAAGCATTTAATTCTGTCAATAATTTTGTTCCTGCATTCTATGTGTTGTTTTTCACCTTGGCTGGTGCATCACTCGATCTTAGTATTTTAAAGACAATAGGCGGGATCGGAATTGCTTATGTGTTTGCTCGTGGTTTGGGAAAATACTTTGGTAGCTTGATTGGATCCTTATCAGTAAATGCAGAAAAATCAGTAACAAAGTATATGGGACTTGCCCTCCTTCCTCAGGGCGGAGTTTCCATTGGTTTGTCTGTTATAGTAAGGCAGCAATTACCGGAATACGCTACTGCCATAACAACAATTATAATGTTTAGCATTTTAATATATGAAACTACAGGTCCGATCTTCTCCAAATTTGCAATAAAAAAAGCCGGAGAAATAAACGGATCAGATACTCATCGAAACAAAAGAGTGTTTAACAAGGAAATCACTTAGATAACGCCAATG
The DNA here is from genome assembly GCA_050950785.1 of Eubacteriales bacterium. Classification (GTDB taxonomy): domain Bacteria; phylum Bacillota; class Clostridia; order Oscillospirales; family JAAYOS01; genus JAAYOS01. Next base: position 14,285 of record JBMNIG010000004.1, read on the forward strand.
GTAAGCTGCTAAGAAAGGGAGTGTAGGTTAATGAAAGTATTATTTATAGTCCTAAATAACACTGACTACCTGGAGGATATTTTATCACTATTGGTAGAGCATGATGTTAATGGAGCAACCATTTTAGACAGTCAAGGGATGGGAAGCACCATAGTAAATAATAATATATCTGACATACCGCTCTTTGGATCTTTGAAAAGCCTGCTAAAGGACAAGCACCCATATAATAAAACTATCTTTACTGTGATAAGAGACCAGGATAAACTTATATAAAGTAGTTCAAGCAATCAAGTGTTTGCTAAAAGAAGAGAAGGAACCGGATGCGGTTTTTATGTTTACGATTCCTGTTGATGAGATTTTCTATTAGATTGGAGTTCGAATTTTCTACAGCACAATATTTTTATAAACTAAGCGGTACCAGGACAAAAGTCCAAGGTACCGCTTGTCATCAAAAGCTATTTTGCTTCTTTGAGGAACTGCATAACACTCTGAAGCCCGGCATATTTTACAGCGTCATTGCCTGTGACACATACAAGGGTCGGTGCTTGCATAATGCCGTACTTTTCAACCAGGTCCTGATGCTCCGCAGCGTCCATAACACGATATTTGATGCCGGCTTCATCAAGAACCTTTTTTGCCGAAGTGCAATTGGCGCAGGTCTTTGTGGTGAAAAGCATGATCTCGCTGCTAGATGCTTTTTTCTTGCCGGAGGAAGAATGTGCATCTGAAATTGAGATGATTTCAGCAGGATTGTATTCTTTTCTGTCCTTGAATTCTTGTGATTTTCCTGCATTCCAGTTCTTTACCGGCCGATAGTAGCCAGTTATCCGGCTATAAACCTCTGTACCTTTACCGCACTCAGGACAAGTGTGGTGCTCGCCGGCTATATAGCCGTGTGTACTGCAAACCGAGTAAGTTGGTGAGAGAGTATAATAGGGGAGTTTGTAATTCTCGGCTATCTTACGCACAAGGGTTGCAGCGGCTTTCCAATCCGGTAGTTTTTCGCCCAGGAAGGCATGAAATACTGTACCGGAAGTGTAGAGCACTTGGAGACCATCCTGAAGGTCCAATGCCTCAAACAAGTCGTCCGTTGCGCCAACAGGGAGGTGTGAACTGTTTGTATAGTAAGGTGTGTCACCGTGCTTAGCAGCTGTAATAATATCTGGGTAGCGTTCAACATCGTGTTTTGCCAACCTATATGTGGTTGATTCGGCGGGTGTTGCCTCCAAATTGAACAGAGCGCCGTATTTTTCTTGATATATCACAAGGCGATCTCTCATATGGTTGAGGACTTCTTTTGTAAATTTGCGAGTCTTCTCATCAAGCATACCCTTACCGAGCCACTTTGCATTTAGACCGACCTCGTTCATGCCAATGAGACCGATTGTTGAAAAGTGGTTTTCAAATGTACCAAGGTACCTCTTGGTATACGGGTATAGGCCTGCATTCATCAGCTTGGTAACAACTGTGCGTTTTGTGTCGAGAGAACGAGCCGCTATATCCATCAACTTATTGAGACGGTCATAGAATTCTGCTTCGTCCTTTGCTAGATACGCAATGCGAGGCATATTTATTGTTACAACGCCGATCGAACCGGTGCTCTCTCCACTTCCGAAGAAGCCGCCTCCCTTTTTACGAAGCTCGCGAAGGTCGAGACGCAACCTGCAGCACATACTGCGGATGTCGCTTGGCTCCATATCGCTGTTGATGTAGTTTGAGAAATATGGAGTGCCATACTTCGCTGTCATTTCGAAGAGCATGCGGTTGTTCTCGGTTTCACTCCAGTCAAAGTCTTTTGTGATGGAGTATGTTGGGATGGGATACTGGAACCCACGTCCGTTGGCGTCTCCTTCGATCATGATCTCAATGAACGCCTTGTTTACCATGTCCATTTCTTTTTTACAGTCTTTATATTTGAAGTCCATCTCCTTGCCACCGACGATTGCAGGGAGGTCCGCCAAGTCATCGGGCACTGTCCAGTCTAAAGTAATATTTGTAAACGGAGCCTGTGTGCCCCAACGGCTTGGTGTGTTAACACCGTAAATAAAGGACTGTATACATTGCTTGACTTCTTTATAGTCTAGCCCGTCGGCTCTGACAAATGGAGCGAGGTAAGTGTCAAAGGACGAAAAAGCTTGCGCACCGGCCCATTCGTTTTGCATAATGCCTAGGAAGTTGACCATCTGATTGCAGAGGGTTGAGAGGTGGCTTGCAGGGGAGGAGGTGATCTTTCCTTCAACACCGCCAAGTCCTTCCTGGATCAACTGTTTTAGCGACCAACCTGCACAATAACCAGTTAACATCGACAGATCATGTATGTGAATGTCGGCATTGCGATGAGCGTTAGCGATCTCTTCGTCGTACACTTCTGAAAGCCAATAGTTGGCGGTTATGGCGCCGGAGTTGCTGAGGATCAATCCGCCGACCGAGTAGGTGACTGTTGAATTTTCTTTTACGCGCCAATCTTCTATATTGACATAACTGTTGACCAGTTCCTTATAATCTAAGAAAGTGGATTTTGCGTTGCGAACTTTTTCTCTTTGTTTTCGGTAAAGTATATATGCCTTTGCGACATCTGCATATCCGGCTTGTACCAATACACGTTCGACGCTGTCTTGGATGTTTTCTACGCTGATAAAGCCGTTTTCAATCTTGTCTTGATAGTCGGATGTGACCTTGAGCGCTAAAAAATCGATAATATCAGAATGATATTTTTTTTCCTGTGCATCAAATGCCTTTCTTATAGCATTTGCAATTTTACTGACGCTAAATTCCGCTACCTTGCCATCCCTTTTGATCACTTGATACATTAAACAATCCACTCCTTTATACAGCACTATACTGCTACTTAAATGATGATAAGCCCAATGCATATGAACTTTAATCGAAGCTATAAGTTGCTGGATAGAGCTTTCTGACAATTAATGACATAAAATGACTTAAATGTCAGTGAACTAATTATAATATGGAGCACATTGATTGTCAAGGGAATTACACAATATATTGCGTTTTCTTTTCGTTCAAACACAATATATACAGGTTGTAATAAAGTTATAGCAATGTAGTACGTATAGAATCTCTTCTTCCAACAGTTAAAAAGTATTCACACACCTCTTATATGAACACTGCGAACGAACGGCCGTACAATGTCTGCAAATGTTTGTAGCTTATTATGACCGACGCTGGATAGTCCACTCTGTATTACATCTTCAGAATCCTCAAAATTTTGAAGGATATAAGATTTGGCACCCTCTATCCATTTCCCAATAGATAAAAAATCATCCTCTTTATGAAACTCTCTAACCACAGTTGTCCTAAACTCATAGTCAACCTTTTCCTCGAGTAAAAATGCTACGCTTTTTTTTATCTGTTCCAGCATATCCGGAGTGGCTGCAGCAGTTATTTCATACTTTTCGGGCGAGTTTTTGATATCCATAGCTATATAATCAACAAGGTTACTATCTACCAACTCTTTCATACGATCAAAATAACTTCCATTCGTGTCTAACTTAACCAGATAGCCTAGTTGTTTTACTTTATTGATAAAATCGCCGATGTCTTTATGCATAAGCGGCTCTCCGCCTGTTATGCAAACTCCGTCCAATATTCCTTTTCTGGAATCGAGGAACTTCATCACGTCTTGCTCTGAGATTATTTGCGCATTGCCTGGGTCGATCACAAGGGAGGCATTGTGACAAAAGGGGCAACGAAAATTGCAACCCGGCGTAAAAATGGTGGCTGCTACTTTTTGCGGATAATCAAGCAATGTGAGCTTTTGGAGTCCTGATATCAACATAGTTCCTCCTAGAATAAGAAATCATTCAAAAGATAGCAATCAACATATAGTCGAGACAAATAATACCGATATTGGGCATAAGTGGCTATACGTTAGGCGAATCCTGATAGGAAAGAAAGTTTTATTCTGATATTAGCATCGCCTTTACTCAAAGTCAACTAATGGATGCGGTATATCGATCCGATTGATATTGATGAAAATCTGGTCAGAGTGTATAATAGGAGTATAACATCGCCTTCTCGGAGGTTACAGAATGAACATAGCACATTTATTGATACCTAAACAGAATGTCGCATATTTATATGAAGATTTTACAATTCGTCAGGCGTTAGAAAAGATGCGCCGACATGGATATTCCGCTATACCTGTAATAAATAGAACCAACCAATACGTCGGATCTCTCAGCGAGGGGGATTTACTGTGGTACCTAATTGATTATCAGAACGGTAAACCTCAGAAAATGAGTATAAAAAGTCTTGAAAAAATAAGCGTAGCAGATATGTTAGGAGAGGACAAGTACCCACCTGCGAGAATAACCGCCACTGTAAGCGAGTTACTTAATCACGCACTAAACCAAAACTTCGTACCCGTTATAGATGATCGAGACCTTTTTATCGGTATCGTAACACGAAAAGATATTTTGCGTAGCCTTTGTTCAGCGGATAAAAATAAGAAAATACTCTCTACGCTAAATACATAGCATATAGAAAAATAAAACAGCGGCTGACCGATAAGGTCAAACCGCTGATTATTTTTTCTATTGCTGTACGTTGTAAAGTCCTTTGCTGTTCATATACTGGAAGATCGCTTCACCGTGCTTTTGCTCTTCTTTTTGAATATGGTTTAAAATGTCGCGCACATTAGTATTTTGAAACTCAAATATTGATGTGTTGTATGTGTTCGATACATATTTCTCTGTCATTAAAAGATCAGTACAGATATCTTTGTCGGACAATGTTCCCTGTACTTGCGTTGTACTCATAAATTCCTGATATTTTTGCTGCGGGTTTTGATTTTGCTGGTTCATATCTGGAAGTTTACCGCTAATAAGCTGGTTGATGGTATCAAGGTGACCCCGCTCGACCATTTCATTTGCCTTGCAAATTTGCTTTAATTGCTCACATTGGGCTTGGTTTGCGTATAGGGAGTATTTTGCAATGCAAATCTGCTCATGTGACTTCAAGTCTTCAAGAAAACTTTTCTCTTTCTGAGACCAGGTAAGATTCATAAAATTACACCTCCGTCAATTAGTTTGAGTCATTTTGTGAAATATATTCTTTATCACATACAGCGGAAGTTAATAGCGGAAGTGTTATTTTATATATCCGGAATCTATTCTAGGCAATAGTCAAGCACTTTTTTTATTATATCTCTACTTGCTACTCCTTCATGTAACTTTTCATCCCCATAGAAAAAACAGGGAACTTTATAGTAATCATAGCTGTCTGCAAATTCCTTTTCTTCGTCCTCAAGTACAGTTCTGATCGAAATTTCTTGATATCTAGGATTTTCCTCCATCAGCTCCTTAAGCCAACGATCAGCTTGTTTACAGTATGGGCACTGAGCCAATTTGAAATATAGTAATTGCTTCATAATATCATTCACCTTCATTATTCTTGTAAATATGCTACATTGTTATTTTTTCAATTCATGCAAATAATATTGCTGCTTTTCGTCGTCAACTATTTCAACTTGAGAATCAAAATAAGGTATGGTAACAAATTCAGAAGTCACCTTTATTTGCCTTTATTTTAATAAAAATATACGATTCTATCAACTCCCATTAAGAGGAAATAGAATCGTATAATCATGGCTCAGAATAATGCAGTTAGATGATCCTATATTCAAAGTTTTCATAGATGAGAAAGTTTCCCTCTTCTAAGTCAGGAGGTAGTAATGCACGAGCAACTTTGTTTTTTGTTCCATCGGCAGTTATCAACACTGCATAATCTCCGTCAAAATACAAAACTTTATATTGAATTGGAGCCATTTTCAATCCTCTTTTCTGTTCGGCGATTTTCAAATCGATATGCTGAAATCTGCCCTGTAATGATTTAGTTACTTAATATATTATAGCATAGGTGCTGACTATAATTGTTCGATTTTTCTGACAAATCACACCAATAGTTCGACAACAGCCGCAAAGTATAGTAGAACATTCACATCGCAGTGGCTAAATATCAGTTATAAGCAAATTCTATTTTTTATTAGCGGCATATTCGGTGGATGAGTGGTAATGCTATGAACATAGTGCCGCTCGTCTTTTTAATCGTAAGTTTTTCAATCTAGAGAGGTGTGATATGGTAAAACACAAAAACACCATTAAAAATACTGTAGCAAGTATTCTGATATCAACGATTTCTTTATTGTTGATTTTAATTATACTCGTTTCATGTTCATCCTCAAAATCCGGTTCAGAGGAAGGTGGTGAATCTTCGCAAAAACCACAGTCTTCACAGAAGTCAACTAGTAAAGGATCACAGCAAGGGGGAGGTGGAAGTGAAGACGAAGGGCAAGGGGAGCCTCACGAATATATAGAAGATGCAAAAAGCGTAAAGATAGAACCAATTGAGGCCGCGCAGCTCGATATAAACCATGTGGTATTTTTGGATCCTGGAAGGATATCTATTACCTGCCCGAAGGATATAGGAGAGCATAGATCATTTTTATATGACCTTGAGACAAAGCAGGCTGTTAAACTGCCTGACAATACTACTGTGTTAAAAAAATTGGACAATGATGATCTATTTGTTATGACAAAAGCTAATACTGAATATGCAATACTTGATGGCGCTAGTTATACCGTAAAGAAAGCAATAGCACGTCCTGAAAACGTAGACAACAGCCTGGATATCTCTCCTGATGGCAAATCAATTGCTTATGTTACCGATGAAGGTCTGTTTATATCAGATCTTGACTTTCAAAACCCTGTAAGACTTTTAGCTGCTAAGCGAGAGGGAAGCGCTTTCGATATGGAAATGCCACGCTATCCAAAGTGGTTTGATGCAAATAGGATCGGCTATAAAATGATGGGTTTTGAAGGTGTGCTTTTTTGCGGTGTGACTTTGCGAGACGCATCTGACAACAAGACCTATACAGAAGCACAGGATTCAACCCTATATCCGCTTGTGAGTGGAGATTACCTTTTCAGAAATGACAGCGGTAAGGGAGCAGGACTGATAGATGCAAATACCGGACAAAAGAAGTTTATCACTCAATCACTTATTGAAAAAGAAGGCTTTTCTTATGATAAGAACGGCAAATGGGTGTCTTATTACCTGATAAATAAGGATGTAACAGATGAAAACAAATGGACCGGCCGCTTTGAGGTAAAGGGAATCTCAACAGAAAGTAAAATTGTCGAGTTTGAGACTGAAAAACCAAATGCCAAGCCGATCGAAGACGCTGTGGCTTCACCCGATGGTAAATTTCTACTCTTTACCGACATGGATAAATCAGGAAGACGGGTTCTGTATAAGCTTGAAATAAGTGTTGAGCAGACGCAACAAAAGTAGTAATTTCCACACACACACTGCTCACACACAACAAACACACATTATGATACATGGATTTATGGAATTCTAAAGATAATAAATATTTTAGCTCAAAGCGTTTATCTGTCTATTCTGATGGGTAAACGTTCTTTTTATGTTGCTTTATGGAAATATTTTTTATGTAAATCAAAAAATAAATTTATTGCAAAATGAAATAACTGGTGGTACATTTATATTGCAGCGAAAATAATTGACTAGGAGTCCCGCATATCCCGGGGTTTCTTCTCGTAATCTTAATTGGGAGGAGTCAATATGAGAATTATCTTAGCTGAAAATTATGACCTAATGAGCGAAAAAGCGGCCGGATTCATAGCTGCCCAGATCTACACAAAGCCTAACTCGGTTTTGGGCCTTGCTACCGGTTCAACACCTATTGGCGTATATAGTAATCTCATCAAATGGCATAAGCAAGGATATTTGTCCTTTAAAGAGTGTAATACAGTAAACTTGGATGAATACTGTGGTTTACCCGCAGATCACCCGCAGAGCTATGCGTATTTTATGAACGAATACCTATTCCAACACATTGATATCAAACGTGAAAACACACATTTTCTCAACGGTTTGTGCGAAGATGCAGAAGCGGAATGTACCGCCTACGATCAACTGATCGAATCACTCGGAGGTATCGACTTTCAACTGCTCGGGATAGGTAATAACGGACATATCGGGTTTAATGAACCGGATACATGTTACCATATGAACACGAACAGAGTTAATTTGACTCCCAGCACTATTCAAGCTAACTCCAGGTTCTTCGGAAGGGAAGAGGATGTTCCCAAGCAGGCCTACACAATGGGACTTAGACCTATCGTTCAGGCAAAACAAGTCCTTATGGTAGTCAGTGGTAAGCATAAAGCAGAAACTATATACCAATCTCTGTTTGGACCAGTGACTCCTATGGTACCGGGATCTATACTTCAGGTGGTTCCAAATCTAATAGTGTGCGGTGACGCTGATGCCCTTTCGATCATTGCTGAGAAACATCCTCAATCCGTTGAATTTGCGTAGTAGATGCAAGTAGATACATAACAACTTAGCTACATGCCTTGCTATTTTTCAACATCATACCCTTGATCTTCAATTGCACTACGAATAGCATCAAGACTTGCAGTGCTTGAATCATACTCGATAGAAACTGTTTTTGCTGCCAGGTCAATACTAACAGACTTAACACCCTCGATAGATTCAGCAGCATTTTTGACAGCATTTTCGCAGTGTGAGCATGACATTCCATCCACTTTCAAAACTACTTTTTTCATTGTATACCTCTTTTCGTAAAAATTATTATTTCAGTAAGGCAGCCACGATTGAGTCACCGGGCCAACGCGGCTGTCTTTTTTTGAGCCTTTGCATGATGAGTCTTAAAACGCTTTAGTCTAAGTGCATTCAACAAAACTGAAACAGAGCTAAATGACATTGCAGCTGCAGCAAACATCGGACTTAGCAGAGACCCACCAAAGATATACAAAAGGCCTGCCGCAACGGGAATTCCTGCTGTATTGTAGCCAAACGCCCAAAAAAGGTTTTGATATATTGTTCTAATCGTGCTCCTGCTTAAGTCGATTGCAGTAGGAACGTCAATAAGATCGCTTCTCATCAGTACGATGTCGGCCGACTCCATGGCAACGTCAGTGCCTGAACCTATGGCAATTCCGATATCAGCCTGTGCCAGGGCAGGGGCGTCGTTTATTCCGTCGCCGACCATGGCCACAACCTTTACCTCGGCTTGAAGCTTTTTAACTTCAGCTGATTTATCCTGCGGCAGTACCTCGGCCAGCACTTTATCAATTCCTACCTGTTTTGCTATAGCTTCGGCAGTACTGCGATTGTCGCCGGTGATCATCACAACGTCAATACCCATTTTGCGAAGTTTAGATATCGCGGCAGCACTATTTTCTTTAACTATGTCAGCAACTGCAACGATTCCGGCAAACCGCCCGTTGAAGGCGATGAAGATCGGAGTTTTACCTTCGTCGGCTAACTTTTCAGCATCCATCAAATATTTTTCAATATCAACACCACTGTCATTCATCAGTTTTCGATTACCTATAAGTGTGTGTATACTATCAACGTCAGCAACTATACCATGTCCTGGTAGGGCTTCAAACCCGCTGACTTCAGGAAGATCAAGTTTCATTTCTTCGGCGTATCGAACTATTGACTCGCCTAAGGGGTGTTCTGAACTCTTTTCTGCTGCTGCTACAATTCTGATTAGGTGCTCACGATCGATATCATCCGATGTTACAACATCGGTGACTTGAGGTGTACCTTTGGTTATAGTACCGGTCTTGTCTAGCACGATAGTATCTACTTTGTGCGCAACTTCAAGTGCCTCTCCACTTTTGAACAGGATCCCGAGTTCGGCACCTATGCCGGTTCCAACCATAATTGCAGTTGGAGTTGCAAGTCCAAGGGCGCAGGGGCAAGCTATTACTAGAACCGAGATAAGGATCGTAAGAGAAAATATCAGAGTTTTCCCCGCAAGCAGCCAACCTGCAAATGCAAGGATAGCGATTGCCAAAACTATTGGAACAAAGTATCCCGATACGATATCGGCAGTCTTTGCAATCGGAGCTTTAGCTGATTGTGCTTGCTCAACAAGCTTTATGATTTGAGCCAAAACTGTATCTTCCCCAACCTTTGTTGCACGAAAGCGAATTGAGCCGTTGCCATTGATGCACGCTGCGTATACATTGTCACCCGGTGTTTTCTCAACGAGCATGCTCTCTCCGGTAAGCATTGATTCATCCACTGCGGTTCTACCTTCGGTTATTATGCCGTCGACAGGGATCCTTTCACCCGGCTTGACAAGTATGATATCGCCCTCTGCGACTTCATCTATTGACATCTCGATTTCCTGTCCGTCTAGCAAAACTATAGCAGTTCTTGGTGCAAGCCCCATAAGCTTCTTGATTGCTTCAGAGGTTTTTCCTTTTGATACGGTCTCCAAAGATTTTCCAAGCAAGATCAGAGCTATAATAACTCCTGCCGACTCATAGTAGAGACCATGAATCGCATGCGCATCGCCTAAATATATATTTACTGTTGAGTATAGACTGTATAAAATAGCGGCTGTCGTACCTAATGCGATAAGCGAGTCCATGTTAGGGCTTCTTTGAAACAATGCCTTGAAACCAACAGTATAGAAGCGTCTTCCCACAATAACAACAGGTATAGTCAGGATCAATTGGGCAAGAGCATAACGAAAAGGATGATTTACAGGTGAGATAAAGTTTGGTAGCGGTAGATCGATCCAGGCAATCATAGGCCCCATTGCTATATATAGAAGGGGAAAAGCAAAGACAGCGGCTACTACAAATCTGATCCACATTGCACGTATCTCTTGTTTATTTCGAATCCGATCTTGGTCAACAGCGTCTTTGCCCTCGATATCCAGTGGCTTAAAGCCTAAGCTCATGATTTTTTGCTTAATAGTGGAAAGCCGGGTTATTTCGGGGTTGTATACGACTGTTGCTTTTTCTGTGACAAGATTTACAGAGACACTTTCTATACCTTCAAGTCTGCTCAGTACTTTTTCTATTCTTTGGGCACATGCTTGGCAAGTAATTCCGGCAATAGGCATAGTTACAGATTTGGTGGTTTTTCTTTCAACTATACCATAGCCGATCTTCTCAACAGCCCCTTTGATATCTTCCAAAGAAGCGGCTGAAGTGTCGTATTCTACTGTAAGCTTTTCGGTTGCTATGTTTACTTCCGCGCCATTTACCCCTTCGATCTTACTTACTACTTTTTCTATTCTTTGAGCACAGGCTGCGCAAGTCATTCCGCTTACAGACAGCATTTCTTTCTTGATCAAATCAACACAATCCTTTCTACAGGTAAAGGTCGTCAAATAAGTTTCCCAATGGTTTTGAGCAGTTCATCGATAACATCATCTTCTCCGCTCTGCACTTTTCTTATTACGCACCCACGCAGATGGTCTTCGAGAATCAATTTATTTACTGCGCTCAAAGCTGCCTGGGCGGCGAAGACTTGATTGATGACATCATCACAGTATGCATTTCGCGCAATCATTTTGCGGATTCCGCGAATTTGTCCTTCGATACGGTTGAGTCGTGATATCAGTGACTTCATAAGTTCTTCTTCACGCGAAGTAGTGCGATTGCAGTCTTCTTCAACTGCGCAACCTATACAGTGCTTAGGCACACAATTCTCTTTAGACAATCAAAACACCTCATTATTTCTTTCTCGCTATATTATGACCTCGGTCATCAAACACAAGTCAAAGACACGAACAGTACTCTTTTTGTAGTAATCCGTCTTGTCTTATATCTTTTTTGGACACTTCCAAACATACCCCCATAGGGTATATCAATCGTACTCAAAAAAGTTCGATTTGTCAATATATATTTTCTATAAATAGAGGGGAGACGAGCAAGTGCCCGTCTCCCGCGAATATCGAAATTATTATTTTATGATGTAATCGTACCCTTCATCATTTATATTAAATGATTCGGAGGTGCCTACGATAAACCCTCTCAATAGATAGATTTGATCTTTGATCGACTCAAAGTGGTCTCCATCAAGAGTAGCACTATATTCTACAGAGCTCCCAGCTTCTATCACAGTTTCAGATAGTACCATGATAAACATTTTGTCAGCAGACCATGTGTATAGGATATTCAAATCCTCGTCAAGCAACTGAAAGTCAAACTCTTGACCTGAGGTGTGGTTAATAGTGATTGAATTGCTTGAGTTATTTTCAATAGTCAACTTCATTTCAATGCCGTCTTCTTTAAGTGATGCCTCGACATTAACGTCTACAGGGGTCAAATTTTTGACAACCGTCAGCAATCTGTTGATCGTTACGACTGCTTCCGCTCTTGTGGCAGCATCCGCAGGATAAAGCATGTTATTACCGCGGCCGTTTATGATACCGAGCAAAACTGCCTCAACGACATCATTTTTATACTCTGGAATCATTAGATCCTCATCGGCAAAGGGAGCTGGCATCATAAGTATGATAGCGTAGTTGCCATTTGTCATGTGCTTGAGTGCATTGATAGTATAGTGGATCATCTCATCTCTTCTGAGATGATCATAAGGTCTGAATACCCCCTTATCGGTGACAATGCCCAAAGTAACGAGATCGATGAGCTCTGACGAGCCAACATCTTCGTTGTCTACATCACTAAAATGCTCCCGGATATCCGGTGCTCTAAAGTAGTTGATATTTATACCCAAAGCCCTGTGTATCATACGCATAAATTCAATTCGCGTAATTGCTTTGTCAGGTTGAAATCCGTTGTTTTCACACAACACTTGTGCAAAATCGCTATTAGCTATAATTTCTGTGGCCCAATGATCATTGAGACCCTCGCAGTTTAGTGTCGTTGCACTAATTAGATTTGCTGAAATCGAAAATAACAAAAGTAATGCAATTACGATTTTCTTCATTCAAAATTCTCCCATCTAATATATTTCCAATTGGCCCAATTGGTTTTCATTCATATTGACATCCAAAATTGTTAAAAGTTCCTTGCTGTTTTATCGTGCCTGATAAATATCGTTTATTCGAAAGGACAATAAATACCAACAGCCACTTGATTCCCGTTAATGATTAGCGTATGATATATGCAGGTGAGTTTTATTGATGCAAATAAAAATAATTTCATAACAAACGGGGAATCGTACAGGATGGAAACCACAGAAAAGAAGAAGGCACTTCTTATCATAAACCCCTATGCTGGGAGAATGAAATCACGTACAGGACTATTTGATATCATTCATACTCTCTCCAAAAACGGTTATGAAACTACGGTTCATTCTACCACAAAGAGGGGAGATGCCACAGAATTTGTTGCAAATATAGATCAAGATTATTCTGTTATCCTGTGTTGCGGCGGAGACGGCACACTCAACGAAGTAATTACAGGTATGATGAGGCTTGAGAAGCGTTTTCCAATTGCATACATTCCCACAGGTACTGCAAATGATTTGGCTGCAAGCTTAGGACTTCCCAGAAACATAAAAAAAACCACTGATATTGCGGTAAACGGAAAAGTTTGTTTCCATGACGTAGGTATGTTCAATAATAGCTCATACTTTACCTACGTTGCCTCCTTTGGAGCTTTTACCAAGGTGTCTTACGCCACGACCCAGCAAGCAAAGAACGCAGTCGGATATCTTGCTTATTTATTTGAAGGCATTAAAAATATGAGCGAAATAAAGCCTTACCGTGTGAAAATAGTAAGCAACGATACTGAGACTGAAGGCGAGTTTTTATTTGGAGCAGTAATGAACACATTGCAGGCCGGCGGCGTGCTGAAGATGGACAAGAGAGTTGTTGATTTTGCTGATGGCAAATTTGAGGTCCTTCTTATAAGAAAGCCCAATAATGCAGCTGAATTGAGCGAATTGATTCGAGACCTGGCAAAAGGCAACTATGACCATAGATATATCACTCTTACTCACACCGACAATATTGTCTTTGAGAGCGATGAGCCACTGTCCTGGACTTTGGATGGTGAGTTTGGAGGGGACCATAGCCGCGTGGAAATATCAAACCTCCATAACGCTGTGGAAATTATGCGACCGTGAAGTAATGTGGTCTTGAAATCTTGAATAATGCGGCTTTTAGATACGTTTGATAGAAGCCGATAAGCAACAAGGAGAGGGTTATTACCCTCTCCTTGTTGCCTACCATGCTTACTTTTTGATCCTGTGTAAACACATAATTGAATGTTAAAAAAGATTTGCAAATGCTACTATTCGACAGTGATAACTGATACAGGGCAGTTTTCCTGGCATTCGATAGCCGCGTCCTCGACTTCCTCTGGAACTTCCTCCTGCCAAACTTCAGCTATACCGTCATCAGCCATGCGAAAAACTTCGGGGCAAATTTCGGCGCAAAGCCCACAGGAAATACATCCGTCTCTGTCCAGCTTAGCAATCATCCTGATCACTCCTTATAACATTTTAGATATATTATCGAGAGAACACAGAAAATTTGATCCTGTGCCTTCTGATAAGCTGTACCCTATTTTCTCCATTAAATTGTAATTAATCCAAATGCTAAAACCACGAAACTACTCAGGAAAAATCCCTGGTAAATATTGATTCTTCTGCCAACAGATCTTCTACTTTTTCAAAACCAAGCCTGTTGAGGAGCTCAATGACGTAAGGGTTGTCTATCGGTGTCTCAAATTGAGCGTGTTTCCCGTACTCATTGACATGTTCTCGTCCCAGTTCACGGTCAAGGATTGCCTTAGGGCCGCCTACGCATCCTCCGACACATCCCATGCCTTCAATGAAATTATGATGGATATTTCCTTCTTTCAACTCCTGCATAATGGCCTTACATTCGCGGATGCCATTGGCCTGTATCGCCCGAACCGGCATGGAGTTTCCGGTGGACAGGCGTTCGGCAGCATCTTTAACAGCTTTGCTTACCCCTCCGGTTCTGGCATATATGCGACCTCCTAAGGAGGAGTGGTCACGCATATCTTCTTCGAATTCTGCTGGGTCAATACCCGTAAATTCAAATAGTTGCGCTACTTCCTCGAATGTAAAAACATAATCGACAGCGTCTCTGATATCCTGCTCTCTGGCTTCCGCCTTTTTGGCCAAACATGGACCGATGAAAATAGTGATGGCTCCGGGTTCGAGTTGCTTTATTGAACGCCCGCAAGCCACCATGGGAGATACGGACCCGGGAACATGGGTGATATACTGCTTATATATTCTTCGAATTAGAGCAATCCACATCGGACAGCAGCAGCTTGTAAGCAGGAAGTCCTCCTCGTGAGTAACACGGCGGTTAAACTCAAGGGCTTCACGCAGAGTCAGGATATCGGCGAAAAGAGCAACCTCAAGCATTCCGGTAAAACCAAGTTTCTTAAAAGCACTTCTAAGCTTGCCGGGAGTAACCTCTTCACTGAATTGCCCTATAAATGCCGGAGCGATCATGGCAAATACCGGACCCTCCGAATTTTTGATGGCAGCAAGTGCAGCAATCAAATCTTTACGATCCATGAGGTTATTCCTTTTACAATTCTTCAAGCACTCGGCACAACCTGTACATCTATCAGGGTCGATAACAGCGTTTCCTTTTTCGTCTATGGTTATAGCTTCGAAGAGACAACTCACCCTGCAATTCTCTCTTTCCTCGTCAGTGCAATCGGTGCAATCATCAAGGCGCCACACCGGAGTACATTTTTCCGGATGTAGGAGGCAGTCAATATGGTGCGGGTCGTAATTGTACATTCGTAGCGAATCCAACTCATTGGCCAAATGTCCCTCGATCTCAGCTTTTAGCAGGCGGTTGTACAGCTCGTTAAATGTCATATCAAAAATTCTCCTATATCGTTTTTCTTTCGGGTTCAACCAATATTATAGTGTTACTTATTGCTTGATTTTAGATATCAAAGGTAATATAATTAACAACAATCTTTTATGATTCGACAAACATTCGCGAGGAGTATGAAATGAAAAGACAAAAAAGAATTGCAGCCATACATGATATTTCATGTTTTGGGAAGTGTTCGCTTACAGTAGCTCTTCCGATAATATCTGCTGCCGGAATCGAGACCAGTGTTATACCAACGGCGGTTTTGTCAACCCATACCGGCGGATTTACCGGCTACACCTTCAGGGACTTGACTGAGGACATTATGCCGACAGCAGAGCATTGGAAATCTCTTGGTCTTGAGTTTGACGCAATATATACAGGGTATGTGGGCTCTATTGAACAGCTTGAAATATTAGAAGGAGTTTTTGATCTGCTGCGCAGTGATGGGACAAAGATCATCGTCGATCCGGTCATGGCGGATAATGGAGTGTTATATAAGAATTTTTCTCCGGAATTTCCCATGAATATGAAAAGACTTGCGCAGAAGGCAGACGTACTTATCCCTAATATTACGGAAGCGGTATTTCTCCTTGGGAAGCCATACTTGGAGGGCCCTTACACTGAAGGATATATCCGTGAAATCGTTGAGGAACTTGCCGGATTTGGGGCAAAGCAAATCGTTCTAACCGGTGTTTATTTTGATAACGATAATATCGGAACAGCAAACTACGATACGGAGAAAGGTTCACTGTCATATACCATGGCAAATAGGATAGAGGGCTATTATCACGGAACGGGGGACATATTCGGTAGCGCTCTTTGCGCAGCACTTATACGAGGACATACGCTGCAGAACTCTGCTCGCATTGCAGTAGATCTTACAGTTTCCAGTATCGCTTGTTCAAAAGAAGCTGGCACAGATATTAGATTTGGAGTAAATTTCGAAGAAAATCTTCCTGATTTTATAAATGCTGTAAAAAGTGGTAATGAGCTATGATTTGGGATGAGCACGCTTTTTCAAGAACGGAGATTCTTTTGGGGAGTGCGGCCCTTGAAAAACTGAGAAATTCATCGGTAGCCGTCTTTGGTGTTGGGGGCGTAGGTGGATATTGCACCGAGGCACTTGCTAGGAGTGGAATTGGTAGGATTGCTCTTATTGACAAGGACCTTATTTCAATATCTAATTTGAACCGACAGATTATTGCAACCACATCTTCTATAGGCAGGCCAAAAGTAGATGTGATGAAGGAACGAATCAACGATATCAATCCCCAAGCCATCGTTGAAATATATAATATGTTTTATAATGAAGAAACTTCGGACCAAATAAGTTTGAAGGATTACGATTATATTGTAGATGCAATTGATACTGTATCGTCGAAAATCACCCTCATACTGAAGGCAAAAGCTGCCCAAACTATGATCATTAGTTGTATGGGAGCAGGAAACAAGCTTGATCCAACTCGATTTGAAGTGACGGACATATATAAGACATCGGTTTGTCCGCTTGCCAGAGTAATGCGCTATGAGTTGCGAAAAAGGGGAGTTGGATCACTTAAAGTCGTATACTCCAAAGAGCAACCGATCAAGCAATTGCATACCAGTACAGATACGATCGAAACCTCTCATGTTGAATGCTCTGAAAATGCAGAAAGCGGATTTAGAAAGCAGGTTCCGGGAAGCGTATCTTTTGTTCCTTCTGTCGCAGGACTTATAATAGCAGGCGAAGTAATAAAGGCTTTAATTTCCCAATGAGGAAAAACCTGCATTCATGCGAGGATAGTATACTATAATGTAAATTGCGAATCAAGTACAAAGTTAGATTTAGTTTACATCTGAAATAATGCCGGACTTGGAAAGCAGGCAGGCAGGTCGATCCCGCCTGCCTGCTTGGCAGCAATATAGACATGGTCTTTGCATTCAATTTATGGCCACGATCTTATTTGCCAATAAACATTTGCACCCAATACTTTCCGTCTGCGACATAGCCCACACCTATCTGATTATAAGAAGAGTTAAGAATGTTCGCTCTATGTCCGGAAGAGTTCCACCACGCCTCAACTACCTGTGCGGGTGTTGATTGTCCTTTTGCAATATTTTCTCCGGCCGACCGATAGCTTATGCCAAATGCCTTGATCATATCAAATGGAGAGCCGTATGTGGGGCTTGTATGGGAAAAGTAATTTTTGTTCCGCATATCCTGGGCTTTGTATTGTGCCACCCTGCTAAGTTCCCAATTTGCAGTGAGTGGCTTTAGACCATTCTGTGTACGCTTCACATTCGTAAGGCGAATAACTTCATTGACATAGCTTGTAAGGGTTGTGTCCTGTAGTGGAATATTCAATATCTGACCGGGATAAATTAGGTTTGGATTTTTGATTTGGTCATTTGCTGCGATTATTTCACTTAACCCTACATGATATTTGACAGCGATCTTCCACATTGACTCGCCTTTTACAACAGTGTGCTTTACAACTCTTGCTTCAGCATCCGGTGTCATGACTCCAAGAAAACAAATAATAAAGAATATTGTCAAAACCCTTGTGCAATATATTAAAGATTTTCGAGACCTCATGATACCACCTTTTCTATATTTATTAAATTCATTTAGTTACTTTGATTTTGGTTTCCCAAATTAGTATGGATAAATCTAAGAACAATATCCAATTCACTAGGTTGTTTAATAATGCAAAAATGTAAAAAAACGTTTCCTTTTTGTCATATACTCATATGGTATATTGTCAGTTTGCGTCTGCCAATTTATGTTGTTTTGTATTGGAATTCAATGAAAATACAAAGAATTATGCAATATTTATAAAATAGTTTACTGAAAATCAGTATTATTGACATATAATTGCCTTTATGCATGTTGACTTACTTCGCGAAAATTTGTTATAATGATATCAAATGGCTATAAGAGCAATGATGGAAGGAAGAAAGTCATGAAATACGCGAAAATTGAAAAGTATGCTCAAAAAGGTAAGTTTGATAAGCTCATAGGTATTGCAGAAGGCAAGGATCTTGAAATGTCAAAGGCAGCTATTGCTGCACTGGCTACTATAAAGAAGGACGAGAGCTTCAACTTTTTAGTTGTTGCGCTCCGCAATCCCAATAAGGAAATACGACTTGCAGCAATTGAAGCCCTAGGCGAAATAGGCATGGCAAGAGGAAGGACCCACCTAAGTCATCTGGCCGACACAGACCCCGACCAAGAAATTGCAACTGCTGCAAGAGAAGCTGCTGCAAAGCTGGCAAATTCAAAATAGTCTAAACTCACTTGGCATACTAAGATTAAAATCGCGGTACACTGCTTGATGATCACAAGCAATGTACCGCGTTTTATATATTCGATCCTTCAAAAACGGCACAAAATTTATTGACTCATTAGTTTACAAAGGTCTTCGCCAAAAGCCACTGGATCTTCAAGGGGCAGTCCTTCGATCAGAAGTGATTGTCCGTAAAGGATTCGGCTATAAGTTGACAGTTTATCGGGGTCTCTTTCTTTGAGATCTATAAGTTTTTTGAAAACCGCGTGTTCAGCATTTAGTTCAAGGACCCTCTTTGCCTTGACACCACCGCCTGTAGGCATTGCATTTAGCACCTTTTCCATTTCAAGAGAAACTTCACCTTCGGAGGAAAGACAGACTGGATGGGATTTGAGCCGAAGTGAAAGTTTTACTGACGACACTTTGTCATCAAGGGCCTTTTGAATAGCCTCGAGGAGTTCCTTGTGTTCTTTTTCTTTTTCGTCAGTGGCTTTTTTCTCATCCTCTTCAGAAAGCCCTAGATCCCCGGATGTGGCAGAGATGAAGTTCTTACCATCCCAGTCTCCTAACAGCTTGACAAGAAACTCATCAACATCATCAGTCATGCACAAAACATCATAACCTTTTTCCCGTATCCTTTCGAGTTGGGGCAGGCGGGAGATGTTCTCAACAGAATCACCGCAGACATAGTAGATGTGAGATTGTTCAGGCTTCATTGAATCCACGTACTCTTGGATGGTTATATATTTGTCTTCATTTAGAGACTGATATACCAACAGATCTTTCAAGAAGTCTTTCTGAGCACCAAAGCTTTGATAAATTCCAAATTTGATAGGAAGTCCGAAGAGTTTGAAAAAGGTAGTATATTTCTCTCTGTCTTTATCCAATAGTTTTTTGAGTTCGTTTTTGATTTTTTTCTCAATACTCTTGGCAATAAGCTTTAGCTGCCTGTCATGCTGTAGCATTTCGCGAGAGATGTTAAGCGAAAGATCCTGTGTGTCCACAAGCCCGCGTACAAAACTAAAATAGTCAGGAAGAAGGTCGGGGCAGTTTTCCATGATCAGCACACCGCTTGAATAGAGCTGAAGACCTCGCTGAAACTCTTTAGTGTAATAATTATATGGTGCATTTGCCGGGACATAAAGAAGGGCGTTATAGGTAACAGCACCTTCGGCGTTTGTATGGACAGCGATGAGTGGATCGGAAAAATCGAAGAACTTGTCCTTGTAAAAATTATTGTAGTCCTCTTCTTTTATATCGGACTTGTTTCTTTTCCAGAGTGGAACCATGCTATTTAAGGTTTCAAGCTCAAAATATGTTTCATATTCTTTGTCGTTGTCCTTTTTGGGACGGGACTTTTCGATCTCCATTTTGATTGGGTAACGGATGTAGTCGGAATATTTCTTAACTAGAGCGGAAATTTGATATCCATTCAGGAACTCGTCGTAGTTCTCTTCTTCAGTGTTATCTTTTAGTTCCAGAATGATTTCAGTGCCGGTTTCTTCTTTCTCGCAAGGCTCGATGATATATCCATCGACGCCCGTAGACTCCCACTTGTAGGCCTGTTTTTCACCATATGCCAAACTGATAACGGTTACTTTCTTACTTACCATGAATGCTGAATAAAAACCAACTCCGAACTGCCCGATTATATCTATATCCCCATCGAGTTCGTTTGTGTTTTTGAATTCAAGAGTACCGCTACGAGCAATGGTTCCCAGGTTTGATTCGAGCTCCTCGCTGTTCATACCGCATCCGTTATCTGAAATAGTGAGGGTGCGTTTGTTTTTGTCTGCAGTTATGAGTATCCTAAAATCATCCCTGGACATTCCTATATCGGAATCGGTGAGGGTACGGAAATATAGTTTGTCGATAGCGTCGCTGGCATTTGAAATCAATTCTCGAAGAAATATCTCCTTGTGGGTATAAATAGAGTTGATCATCAAATCCAATATGCGCTTTGATTCTGTTTGAAATTGTTTCTTCACCATACTACCACCTTACACAAAAAGAATTTTTATTATTAAATTAAAGAGTAGAGAACCTCCAATAATACATATTAGCACTCTAATATTAAGAGTGCTAATATAATATAGACTATTTTATCCAAAAATGCAAGAGTATTGCAGCTTATTCCTAAACAGCTTCTACTTCAGCTCCGTTCGTAAACTGACTGTTATACAGATCGTAATAGAAGCCCTTTCTGTCCAATAGTTCCTCATGGGTTCCTTTTTCGATAATTGAACCATTGTTCATAACGAGAATAATATCGGCATTGCGGATAGTGGAAAGCCTGTGGGCTATAACGAAACTGGTCCGTCCCTTTTTCAGCTTTGCAAGTGCGTTTTGTATGAGAACTTCAGTTCGAGTGTCAACACTTGACGTAGCCTCGTCCAATATCAATATTGATGGATCGGAAAGGAAAGCCCGTGCAATAGTCAAAAGTTGCTTTTGACCTTGAGATATGTTTGAAGCTTCTTCGTTGAGAACAGTGTTATACCCGTCGGGAAGAGTACGTATAAAGTGATCGGCGCATGCGGCGACTGCTGCACGGACGATCTCTTCGTCGGTGGCATCGGTTTTTCCATAGGATATGTTATCCTTTATTGTGCCATTGAATAGCCAGGTGTCTTGGAGTACCATTCCAAAAATGCTCCGCAAACCACCCCTTGTCATATCCTTGATATCAACACCGTCTATTGTAATGCGGCCATCCATGACGTCATAGAAGCGCATAAGCAGGTTTACAAGGGTTGTCTTTCCGGCACCGGTTGGTCCCACGATGGCAACGGTTTGCCCGGGCTTTACATCAATGCTCAAATCTTCCATTAGTATCTTGTCTTCCGAGTACCCAAAGCGTATATTCTCAAATCGAACTGCACCTTCGGGATTGGTTATATCCTGAGGACTGGATGTTTCCGGAACTTCCTCCGGCTCGTCAAGGATTTCGAAGATCCGCTCGGCAGAAGCGATTGTGGATTGTATTACGTTTGCAATGTTTGAAGTTTGTGTGATGGGCTGGTTGAAAAGGCGAACATACTGCATAAATGCCTGCATATCACCAAGGTTGATAGTCCTTCTGGAGACAAATATTCCACCAACGATACACATCGCAACATATCCAAGATTGCCCAGGAACTGCATTATTGGCATTATCATACCTGATATGAAGTTGGCTCTACGGGAAAAGGTGTAGTACATTTGATTTATTTGCTCAAACTCATCTATCGAGTCTTTCTCGCGATTAAAAACCTTAACTATTTTATGACCCGTAAACATTTCCTCTACGTGACTGTTGAGATCTCCAAGTGCAGTCTGTTGAGCTATAAAGTAGCGCTGTGACTTTGGAGCTATAACATAAACAACGACAAGGTAAAGGGGAGTAATAAGTAGGGCAATGAGCGTCAAAACGGGACTTATGCTCAACATCATGATCAGAACGCCTACGAGAGTTATTATTGAAGATACGATCGTCGTAACGCTCATCTGAAGAGTTGAGGATACGTTATCAACGTCGTTAGTGATCCGACTCAATACTTCACCATGTGTATGTGAATCGTAGAATTTTAAGGGAAGCTTTGAAAGCTTTGCTTCAATGTCGCGCCTAAAGTTGAAAACTAGTTTCTGGGATATGGTAGCGACAATAAATTGCTGCAAGAATGAGAAGAGGGATGTAAATACGTAAATACTACCCAATATCAGGAGTGTGCGGTATAAAGCAGTAAAATTTATTCCATCGCTTCCTTTGGCGACACCTTGCTCGATTATGGTGATAGCGTTGCCCTGAACTCGAGGCGAGATCACTGTAATTAGTGAGGTGCAGATCGATAGCAAAGCGATCAATGCAATTCCCCACCAAAAGGGCTTTAGATATTTAAGGACCCGTTTAAGCGTGCCTTTAAAATCCTTGGCTTTTTCGCCGGGCATACCCATAGGCCCGCCGTGCCTTCTGAATCCACCTGGTGGGCCCATATGACGTCGTGTTCGACGGCGCTCATGCAATGCCTGCACGGGATCTTTCCCGCGGCTGTATTTTGACTGATACTCTACAGGAAAGGGAGAGCCTTTGTCCGGAATTTTTGCTTTTCTGTTATCACTCATGCCAATTCCTCCTCACTGAGCTGAGAAGTGACGATTTCACGGTAAACTTCACAATTGTTTAGAAGTTCTTTGTGCGTACCGTAACCTACCATGTTACCGTTATCGAGAACAATAATGCGATCAGCATTCATAACCGTGCTAACACGCTGTGCAACGATGAAAACGGTGGAATTTTTTGTGATAGGTTTTAGTGCTGCTCTTAAATTTGCATCAGTTCTAAAGTCGAGCGCAGAAAAAGAGTCATCGAAAATATAAATTTCAGGTCGTTTTACGATAGCTCTTGCAATTGATATGCGCTGTTTTTGACCACCTGACACATTGGTTGCATCCTGTGACAGATAGGAGTCGAAGCCATCCTCCATTTCGTCAATAAAGGTTGTGGCCTGTGCGATGTCGGCGGCGTATCGAATCTCCTCATCGGAGGCATCCGCCTTGCCATATCTGATATTGTCGGCGATAGATCCTGTGAACAGGATCGCTTTTTGAGGGATATATCCAATTTTGGACCGAAGTTCTTCCTGGGTCATCTCGCGAATGTTGACACCATCAACATAGATTTTCCCGCTCTCGATCTCATAGAAACGAGGGATCAGATTTACAAGCGTGGACTTACCAGATCCTGTACCACCGATTACGGCTACCGTTTCACCCGGATTGGCTTCAAATGAAATATCGTTCAGTACCGGCTCTTCGGCACCCGGATATCGGAATGTAACATTTTCAAAACGCACATATCCCTTTAGATGTTCCACAGGTGACTTAGGGTTCTCCGGATCTTTAACTTCTGATTCCATATTCAGTACTTCAGATATCCTTCGTGCGGATACGGCCGCCCGGGGCAGCATCCCAAATAACATGGATGCCATCATAAGGGAAAACATTATCTGAGTTGCGTATTGGATAAAAGCCATGAGATCTCCGGTTCTCATGTGTCCGCCTTCAATTCTGATCGAACCAAATACGAAAATCGCAAGTATGGCAAAATTTATTGTGATCATAGTAAAGGGCTGCATAGCTGCCATACGCCGAAACGCGGTAAGGGAGGTTTTTGTCAAATCACGGTTTGCGTTATTGAATCGATCTTTTTCGTGGTCGATCCGATTGAATGCACGGATAACACGAACGCCTGACAGCAATTCCCTGATAACACGGTTTACTCTGTCTAACTTAGTCTGTATTTGTTTAAATATAGGTGTGACCCAACGAATGTTGAATATAATTATTATCAACATTATCGGTACTGCAACTACAAATACCAGTGACAATGTGGGATCTTTTGAAACCGCCATAATAACTCCGCCGATCATGTGAAGGGGAGAGGAAACGATTGTACGAAGCATGAACATTACAAGCATCTGCATCTGAATGATATCGTTTGTGTTGCGTGTGATAAGGGATGAGACACCTATTTTGTCAGACTCATGCAGAGAGAAATTTGTGATCTTATTGAAAACATCTGACCGCAAATCACGACCAAAGCTCATTGCAGCCTTAGAGGTCAGATAGTTTGATGAAATAGAACAAAGCATTATCAATAGTGAGATCAGCAGCATTTTTAAGCCGGTTTTCAATATAAAATTCGTGTCTCCGCTGGGAATTCCTTCATTGACTATTGTCGACATCAGGTTGGGAAGCGACAGGTCAAGTATAGAAGAGACAAACAAAAACAGGATTGCCAATAAAATATAGTATTTATATGGCTTCAGTTTGGCCAACAGTTTGGACAAAGAACATTCGACCCCTTTCGTTATATCGGTCTTTTACTTGTTTATTTCTAAGATTCATCGAGGGAAGATTGTGGGTGGTTGCCCTTGAAGTGGGGATTATTACCATGAAACGGAGGATATTTATACCGATGTTTTTTGTGCTTATATGGCGGACTCTCGCTGCCATCGTGTTCTGTACTCTCCCTTTCAAAGAAGAAATCGGACGTCTTGGTTAGCAGTGTAATCAATGTTTCAGTGTTCTCCCTGCCCAAATGTTCGGCCAGTTGGTTGATATTCTGCTCCATAACTGCGCGCTGTTGTCTTAATGTCTCGCGTCCTTTTTCCGATAATGCAAGGTTTACTGCACGTTTATCATCCTTAGCCTGTGTTCTTATTACAAAGCCCTGATCCTCAAGATTGTTGATGTGCTGTGATATTGTCGGCGGTGAAACCCTCATGATATGGCTGAGGTCTGAAATCCTAAGGGGCTTTCCGGTATGGGAAGATCGGTCAATGCCAATGAGTATACCGGTTTCGGTCCTTGTTAGACCTGGGGCTGCGACAATATGCCACGGAGTTTTGAGAAAACGGAAAAACGCCGACAGGAGTCTGTAGGATAGAGAATCCTGTGGTTGAGGATGCATTTTTTCACCTCCTTGCTGTTGAATAAAAATACGTAGGCAACCAAATAAATAGGTAACCTAATAATTAGGCTCTCTAAATAATACACCTAATGATTTTCGTTGTCAATACATTTTTTTGAAATTTATTACACATTAAAATAATCTGATCTTCGGGCTTCAAACAGACTTTTGTAGATGTACTGCGAATGACAAGTAAACTTGTACATTATATGCTATGGATCATTTTTGAAAATCGATCGATTTGAAGCTGCTTCTTTAAGCATATCAAAGGTGGCGTCGATATTGATTTTGCGAATCGGATATGATAAACTCAATAAGTTAATTAAAACAGTTGTTAATATAGTATAAAGTGGTGATTTCGTGATGTCTGATACTATCAGAAATGAGCTTCCCAAAACATACGATCCTGCTTCGGTGGAAAGCCGCATTTATGCAATGTGGCAGGACGGTGGACATTTTAAAGCCCAACCTTATGCTACTAAAGAGGACGGTACACAAAAAGAGCCTTTTACAATAGTAATACCTCCGCCGAACGTTACCGGTCAGCTCCACATGGGACATGCCCTGGATGAGACATGGCAGGATGTTCTTATTAGGTTTAAACGCATGCAGGGGTATGAGGCGCTTTGGGTGCCGGGTACAGACCATGCAGGCATCGCGACTCAAATAAAGCTTGAAGAGCATCTTCGTGAAAACGAAGGCCTGACCCGCTACGACCTGGGACGTGAGAAATTTGTAGAGCGCGTCTGGGATTGGAAGAGACAGTATGGGTCACGCATTGTGGAACAGCTGAAGAGTTTAGGCTCATCATGCGATTGGTCACGCGAGCGTTTCACTATGGATGAGGGTCTCTCAAGGGCGGTACGCGAGGTCTTTGTGCGCCTGTATGAAAAGGGCCTTATCTATAAAGGTAATCGAATAATAAACTGGTGTCCAATGTGCCGCACTGCACTGTCGGACGCCGAAGTCGAATATTCTGAGAAACTTGGACACCTATGGCATATACGCTATCCTGTCAAAGATTCTGATGAGTATCTTGTTGTAGCAACTACAAGGCCTGAAACTATGTTGGGTGACACAGCTGTTGCCGTACATCCGGATGATGAACGTTACTCACATTTGATTGGAAAGACAGTCATTCTTCCGCTTGTCGGACGTGAGATCCCTATTATTGCGGACGAATATGTTGATATGGAATTTGGAACGGGATGTGTCAAAATAACACCAAGTCACGACCCCAACGACTTTGAGGTCGGAAAGCGGCATGGGCTTGACGAAATTTTAGTCCTGGATGAGAACGCAATAATCAATGAAAATGGCGGTATATATCAGGGCCTTGAAAGATATAAGGCAAGGAAAAAGGTTGTAGAGGACTTAGAAAACGGCGGATATTTAGTAAATATCGAAGATCATAACCACAACGTAGGTGAATGCTATCGTTGCGGTAATACCGTCGAGCCTATCACTTCCGATCAGTGGTTTGTTAAGATGGAACCTCTTGCAGGCCCTGCTATGGACATTGTAAGAAGTGGAAAAATAAGCTTTGTGCCCGAAAGGTTTACCAAGATATATATGAACTGGATGGAAGCAACGAGGGATTGGTGTATCTCACGTCAGCTTTGGTGGGGACACAGAATACCTGCGTTTTATTGTGATGACTGCGGGCACATGCATGTAAGCAGGGAAGACGTGGCCATTTGTGAAAAATGCGGATCCGCCAATATAAGGCAGGATGAAGACGTCTTGGATACGTGGTTTAGCTCCGCGCTATGGCCGTTTTCCACACTGGGTTGGCCGGACAAAACTGACGACTTAGATTACTTCTTCCCAACTGACGTACTTGTGACCGGATATGATATTATCGGTTTCTGGGTCTCACGCATGATATTCTCAAGTGTTGAGCATATGGGGGCTGAGCCTTTCCATACCGTATTGATTCATGGGCTTGTCCGAGATGCACAGGGCCGCAAAATGTCCAAGTCGCTAGGGAACGGGATCGATCCGATGGAGGTCATCGAAAATTATGGTGCGGATGCCCTTCGGATGGCACTTCTGATCGGCAACAGCCCGGGCAACGATATGCGTTTTTCAGATGAGAAGATCGAGTCTATGCGAAACTTTGCAAATAAATTGTGGAACGCATCCCGATTCGTTCTTATGAATCTATCGATCGACAATATTGAACTGCCCGACAGCTTGAGATCTGAGGACAAGTGGATTTTGTCAAAATACAATGATCTCGTTGCAGACGTGACCTCCAATATGGAGAAGTATGAGATAGGTCTTGCGGCACAGAAATTGTATGAATTTCTATGGGAGACCTTCTGCGATTGGTATATAGAGCTGACAAAGCAAAGACTTTACAGTGGTGGTGAAGAAAAGCGCGATGCCGAAAAGGTGTTGGCATATGTGCTCTCCGGAACACTAAAGCTTCTACACCCGTTTATGCCCTTTATTACTGAAGAAATATGGCAGTCGCTGCCGGGAGAGAAGCCTGCATTGATCGTTGCTCCATGGCCCGAATACGACAGCGCTCTGAACTTTTCCGATATCGAAAGAGAAGTTGAAACTGTCATGGCTGCCATTAGATTGATACGCAACAGACGCGCAGAGATGAATGTTCCACCCTCCAAAAAGGCAAGTGTGCAGCTCCTGACAGAGAATCGCGGGATTTTTGAAAGCATGTTTGAAAGTTTCTGCAAGCTTGCATATGCCTCAGATGTGGTTTTTCTCGATGAATCTCCTGCAGAGCTTCGAGGATATACAACTGCCGCTACAGATGATACACGTATTTTTATCCCCATGTCGGAACTGGTTGACACCAAAAAGGAAATTGAACGCCTTGAGCGGGAGTTGGCTAAAGCAGAAAAGGAACTTCAGATCATAACAAAGAAGCTTCAAAATCCCGGATTTCTTACAAAAGCACCTGCTGCAGTTGTAGCTGCCGAGAAGGAGAAAGAGAAGTCCATCCATTCAGTTATTGAAAAAATCAACGAAAATCTGGCCGGTCTTAGATAGAATAACCGAAAGGAATTGAGAAGTTTGAATTACGCTGAAGCGCTGGAATATATTCATGGAACTAAAAAGTACTCCACAAAACCCGGACTTTTACGTATAGAAAATCTGCTGCGTGAAATGGGCGATCCCCACAAAAAGATGAAATATGTACACATCGCCGGCACAAACGGCAAGGGTAGCTCAACCGCGATGATGGGTTCTGTACTAATACAAGCAGGCTATAAAACAGGACTCTTTATTTCCCCGTATCTTGAGCGATTCAACGAAAGAATGCAGATAAACAACAATCCAATTTCCGACGATGATCTCGTAAAATTTACGATGAAAACAAAAAATCATATCGCAGATATGCTTGACAAGGGCATGCTCCATCCTACTGAGTTTGAGCTCCTAACGGCAATGGCCTTTGACTACTGGGCAGCAAACGGCTGTGATTTTGTTTCCCTTGAGGTCGGAATGGGCGGTCGACTTGATGCTACGAACGTTATTGACGCTCCTGAAGTAGCAATGATCGTTTCGATATCCTTTGACCACACCCATTACCTGGGCAATACATTAAGTGAAATTGCGTGGGAAAAGTGCGGCATTGTAAAGCCGGGGACTGAAGTCGTCTGTTATGCAGATCAGCCACAGGAAGCGCTGGATAAAATCAGAGAGATCTGCATTGAACGCGGTGCGCCTTTGATCGTGCCAAACAAAGAGGAAGTTAAAATTATTGAAACCGGACTGTTTGGTTCCAGGATTTCATACAAGGGGATAGAAACCACCGTTCCCCTTATGGGAGCCCATCAAGTGTACAATGCAATTGGAGTGATCGAAGCTGCACGAGCGCTTGCAAGGCGTGGATATAATATTACCGACGAAATAATTGCTAAGGGAATTGCAGAAACAAAATGGGTGGGGAGACTGGAGCCCATATGCAGCTCACCCTATTGTATAATAGATGCCGCTCACAATCCGGATTCTGTTCGTTCATTGGCGCAAACTATCGATACGTTGTTCAAAGACCGTAAAATAGTAGCTGTCATGGGAATGCTCGCAGATAAAAATTATGCCCTTTGCATACCCGAGATAGCCCGCAGATGTGAAATCTTTGTTGCTGCACAGCCTGATAGTCCGAGAGCTCTTGACGTAAACGAGACAGCAAGGTTAGCAGCAGAGCATTGCTCTAATGTATTTGCCCAATCCTCAATTCAGGAAGCTGTCGACAAAGCTTTTGAACTGGCGGGAGAAGATGGTATGGTTTTGATCTGCGGCTCACTTTATCTCATTGGCGAAGCAAAAACATACATACGCAGTCTAAAATCAAAAGCCGTGGGTTGACCCATGGCTTTTTGAGTGTGCACATAATCCTATGCATTGGGTAATAATAAGAAGGGTGATGCCAAAAAATCTATACTAACATAGAAAAAGGAGTTTATATGGATAATAGGGACTCTTATAACTTGATATATCAAGCGCTGACAAAAACTTTTATTGAAGGGCGGCCAAAGCCTGAGAGGTGTAAGTTTCCCAGATATAGAAATACCGTTGATGAGCTTATCAACCTGCTCAAAAAGCTTACCAAAGCTAATGCCGGCATGGGTGATAAGCATACAAAAGATATCAATAAGATACGCAATCGCATCAACACATTTGTAAAGCAAAGTGCCTTTGCAGCACATAGGGATAGAGATTTTTACCGAGAGTACAAGCGTGGTATGAATATAGTTCCGGATCTGATCGAGATTCTTGCTGGCTGGGAACATACCCGTTATGAACAGTTCCGTAAGAGCGATCCTAAAGCCCCAACTGTGGACGAATTGCTCTCAATACCCGTCTGCTTAAAAGCCATCCGAAGCATGAGCCTTGTAAAAATAGCTCAAATAATTTATGTAGAAGAAAGTATCAAAAGCAATATCGCACTGTTGATCCCCAAGCATCCTAAGGATGAGTACCCAATGGCTCGACAGATGAACAGGCGCTTTGTCATTCACTATGGTTTTACAAACACAGGGAAGACATATCATGCTTTGCTTCGCCTTAAGGCAGCTGAAACTGGTGTATATCTCTCGCCTTTACGTCTATTAGCACTTGAAATCCAGGAGAACTTAAATTCATCCGGAGTTCCCTGTAGCCTTATGACAGGAGAAGAGGAAGATATTGTACCCGACGCAAATCACATGTCCTCAACTGTTGAAAAACTAAACCTGCAAGAAAAGTACGATGTGTGTGTGATAGATGAATGTCAGATGATAGGGGACAGTCAAAGGGGGTTTGCCTGGACTCGAGCCATCCTTGGAGTGCAAGCAAAGGAGATACATCTCTGTACAGCACCTGAAGCATTAGATTTGTTAAAGCGTGTAATAGAAGAGTGCGGTGACACTTATGAGCTGGTTGAACATACCAGGGATACCGAACTTGTTTATGTTCATAAAAAGTATGACATTGAAGAGGACGTGGAACAGGGAGATGCCCTTGTCGTCTTTTCTAAAAAGAGTGTTCTTAACATTGCAAGCGAGCTATTCAATAGAGATATCCAGGCAAGTGTGATTTATGGAGCGCTTCCGTACAACACTCGAAAAAAACAGCTTGAGCGCTTCATAAGCGGTGAAACAAAGGTTGTTGTTGCTACCGATGCTATCGGAATGGGGCTAAATCTGCCTATACGTCGTGTAGTATTTATGAATGACGAGAAGTACGACGGAACCGAAATAAGAAGGCTTCGCCCCCATGAGGTCAAACAGATTGCAGGACGTGCCGGAAGGCGAGGGATATATAATATTGGATATGTATTGGCCGGCGAAAAGTGCGAGGGTATAGAGGATCTGTTACTTGAGCCAAACACAAAATTACAGAAGGCATTTTTAGGCTTTTCAGAAATCCTGCTCAATATCGATGCAGACATCATGGATGTGCTGAAAATCTGGGCCAATATGCCCACAAGCCCGCTATTCACAAAAACGGATATTACTCGTACACTCTATCTGATAAATGAGCTGCGGATCAGGGGCCTAAACTTTTCAAAGCAGGAGCTTCTTAAGCTTACGAATATTCCATTTTCTGAGGATAATCCAACAGTGTTCATGCTGTGGCTGACCTATTGCGACCGTTACAGTAAGAAGCGTGAAATACCTATGCCTGTTCCGGAGAGCAACGATTTATACGGCTTAGAAGATTACTACAAATGTCTTGATCTAAAGTACTCGTTTAGCAAGACGATGGGAACGCCGTTTTCCATGGAACTCATCAGGGAGAAAAAGCTCGAAACAGCAAACAAAATAAACGAGATCCTAATATCCGAAATTTCAACCCATGGTAAATCCTGCAGAATATGTGCAACCAAACTAAACTGGGATTATCCTTTTGGAATATGTGAGGATTGCTTTCAAAAGGGCTTTTCGAGGAGCACAAGATACCTGAATATTTCAAATGATACTCATTTTCAAAGCTCACACAGATTATCTGATGATCACGCAGGTCCACATATTCCTTATGGATCCGAAAGGGATCTGGTCACGCAGAGTGGCCAAAAACCTAATTACAAAAATAATCAAATAAAACGTTGATTGGATTGCTTAAAATATTATAAGTATTTTGCTTGTTTTAGCGAATAGTAGATGCTATACTAAATATTGACTGTATACTGATTCGGTGTGTCCAAGATAACTGACAGCTATAATAGTCTGTCATTGGAAAAGTTGCATACCCGGCTTTACAACAAGGAGAGGTTGTCAAAGTCGAGGGCAAAATGTCATGAAAAGGTGAGAATAAATGGATTTGTTTAAGAAATGTGAAGAGTTTACGTCTGCCAATGAGGCAAGAGAGCTGGGCATCTACCCATATTTTCATGCTCTTGAGTCACGTCAAGACATAGAAGTGATGATGGAGGGTAAAAGGCGCATCATGCTCGGCTCAAACAACTATTTGGGTTTGACCGTACACCCTGAGGTAACTGAGGCCGCTATCAAGGCCGTTGAGCAATATGGATCTGGATGTTCGGGGTCAAGGTTTCTCAACGGTACTCTTATGCTCCATCTGGAACTTGAGCAAGAACTGGCAGAATTTCTCGGGAAAGAGTCGGTAATGACTTTTTCAACCGGCTATCAGAGCAATTTGGGTATTATCAGTGCAATCGCCTCACGGCACGACTACATTCTCTGTGACCGTGAAAATCACGCAAGTATTTATGATGGCTGTAGGCTAAGCTACGCAAAAATGCTTCGTTACAGACATAACGACATGGAGGACCTTGAGAGGCTACTTAAAACTGTACCGGATAACGCAGGTAAGCTGATAGTGACCGACGGTGTATTTAGTATGGGTGGAGATATCTGCAACCTACCTGAAATTGTCAGACTTGCAAAGAAGTATGGTGCCAGAGTAATGGTTGATGATGCTCATGGACTGGGGGTACTTGGCAATGGCGGACGAGGTACGGCGGATTACTTCGGGTTGACCGATGAGGTAGACATTATAATGGGCACTTTCAGCAAATCATTGGCAAGCCTGGGTGGATACATGGCAGCCGATAGCTATGTTGTCGACTTTGTAAGGCATACATCACGTCCATTCATCTTCTGCGCATCGATTCCGCCTTCAAATTGTGCTTCTGCATTGGCGGCTTTGCGCGTACTGAAAAGGGAGCCTGAGCTTCCAAAGCGTCTTATAGAGTTATCCAATTATGTACGAAATGGATTGAAAGCCCGTGGTATAAGTATTCGGGAATCCAACTACGGAATTACACCGATCATTCCGCTTTACACATATACACCGATCGCAACACTAACAAAATCCAAAATGCTATTTGAAGCAGGTGTGTATGTCAACCCGGTTTTGCCTCCTGCTACACCGCCTAACGAATGCTTGTTGAGGACAAGTTATATGGCTTCACATACAGAATCTCTTCTTGATGAAGCTATGGATATAATCAAAGAAACTTTTGAAAAGCACGACAAAATGACCTCCGCCGATGAATATCCTTCATCAGAGGATGAAAACGTCGTTCAGTCTGAATAAACAGAGGAAAATCGCAATGAAAAGAACAGCTGTGATTACCGGAGGATCCAGCGGCATAGGCAAAGAGTTGGTGGATCTGTTTGCAGCAAACGGTTACGCGGTTTACAACTTGAGTCGCAGGCCCGGAGACCATCAAGAACTTGGTGGTGTAATACATATTCCGACCGATATTACTGATATTGATCAAGTAAAGCA
The DNA here is from genome assembly GCA_050950785.1 of Eubacteriales bacterium. Lineage (GTDB taxonomy): Bacteria > Bacillota > Clostridia > Oscillospirales > JAAYOS01 > JAAYOS01. The sequence continues at coordinate 47,877 of JBMNIG010000004.1, forward strand.
TGCATTTGCGCAGATAGGGGAAGAGGTAGGACGAGTCGATATATTGATCAACAATGCAGGGTTCGGAATTTCGGGAGCTGTTGAGTTCACTGAATCCGAAGATGCAAAGCGACTATTCGATGTCAACTTTTTCGGTTCTTTCAACTGCATAAAGGAAGCGGTTAAGCTGATGCGTAAGAACAAGGGTGGACGGATAATCAATGTCAGTTCAGCGGCGGCTGTGTTCCCCATACCTTTTCAGGCCTTCTACTCTGCCTCCAAAGCTGCGATAAACTCACTTTCTCTCGCAGTTGCAAACGAGCTTAAGGACTTTGGCATATCGGTCTGTGCCGTTATGCCTGGTGATGTCAGGACGGGATTTACCAGTGCCAGGAACAAGAGCACTTGCGGCGATGACATATATGGCGGACGGATCGAGTTAGCTGTTTCGATAATGGAGAATGATGAGAGAAACGGACTTTTGCCTGAACTGATCGCCTCAGATATACTGAGAATAGCTCAAAAAAAGCACATAAAGCCACTTTATACACTTGGGGGAAAGTACAAGCTGTTTGCTGTTCTTCAAAAATTACTGCCTTGCGGGTTTGTAAACAATGTAATACGACTTCTATATTCAAAACAGTAATAGTAGTTGATATACACCATTATTTATGTTAAAATAGTTAGCAACATATGAAAGGAAGCGGATGAAATGATGATCGATATCCGACATAACAAAAACTTAGCGCTGTTGGATCAGGGGTCAGTCCGTTCCTTTTTGTGATTTTATGCATAGCTATTTGTGTTGCATAACTCCTTAAAGAAGCTTATACGCCGCTGATTCAAGCGGCGTATTGTTTTCGTCCGATATCATTAGGAGGAGTACACAGATATGCTAGATATAAAAAACCTTACAATAACAATGAATAAAGACAACAGGGAGCTTGTCAGAGATCTTTCGTTCACGCTGAACCCAGGTGACAAAGCTGCTATAATTGGTGAAGAGGGCAACGGAAAAAGCACAGTATTGAAACTGATCCATTCACCGCAGTCTGTTGAGTCATACTGCTCATGGTCCGGTGAAATCATAACAAACAAAGCCATCATTGGGTATCTTGAGCAGGATATGAACACGGCTGATAGCGGCTTGTCAGTTTATCAATATTTCTGTAAGTATATCCCTGACAGTAATTATGACTACAATTCACAGGTCAAGATCTTTTCCGACCTTGGACTTGAACCCCTTCTATTTTATGAGGATAGGATGATCAATACCCTGTCAGGTGGTGAAAAGGTCAAAGTACAGTTGGCGAAAATATTGATGTGCTCACCAGATGTGCTTTTGCTTGACGAACCGACTAATGATTTAGATATAGACACTGTTATATGGCTTGAATCCTTTATCAAAGAATGTAAATTACCAATATTGTACGTTTCTCACGATGAAACTCTTTTGGAAAACACCGCAAACAAAATCATTCACTTAGAGCAGTTACGAAAAAAATCCATGCCTCGCTGCACAGTACAAAAAACCGACTATCGCAATTATGTTGAGGCTAGAATGGGAAAGTTTCAGCGCCAGGAGCAGGTTGCCCGAAATGAGAGGGCAGAGTTCAAGGAAAAGATGGATCGCTGGAGACAGATATACAGCAAGGTGGAACACCGTCAAAACACCATTTCACGCGGGGATCCCAGCGGAGGTCGATTACTTAAGAAAAAAATGCATTCTCTCAAGTCGATGGAAGCACGCTATGAAAAGGAAAAGGAATCCTTTACGGATTTTCCTGAGGCAGAGGAAGCCATTTTGGTTTCTTTCGGTGATGATATAAGCCTGCCTGCTTCAAAACGAGTACTTGATTTTCAAATCGATAGTTTAACAGTTGGGGATGCTAACAGAGTACTTGCCCGCAATATAAACTTATCTGTCACAGGTCCTGAACGCGTCGGCATTATTGGAGCAAATGGATGCGGCAAAACGACTTTGCTTCGAATTATCGCTCAAGAGCTTTTGCAGAGAACAGACATCAATGCAGCCTATATGCCTCAGAACTATAGTGAACTTCTCGATCCTGATCAAACACCCGTTTCCCTACTTGCAAAAGACGGAAGTAAAGATGAAATCACTGTTGCAAGAACATTTCTGGGAAGTATGAAATATACTCATGAAGAGATGACCGGAAAGATTTCTGCGTTGTCGGGAGGTCAGAAGGCTAAACTTTTGTTCCTCAGCATGATTTTAAGAGGATGCAATGTATTGATACTTGATGAACCTACCCGTAACTTTAGTCCGCTCTCAAATCCGGTGATAAGGAAGGTTCTAATAGGATACAAAGGAGCTATAATAAGTATATCTCACGATCGGAAATATCTTTCCGAGGTCTGCGACAAGGTATATCGCCTTACACCCGAAGGTCTCATTCTCCAAAATACTGATGAAACTTAAGATTCAAAAAAATAAACAATCAAGCATCCTTTAATGTAAATGCCTGACAGCAGGCTTTTCAGTACTAAACTTTGCCTATAGCAATATCATCGTCCTGGCAATCACTGTCCTTCTGGCCATAAAACTTTTTAGCTACGCTGTAAAGTATTGACGTCAGCGGTTTTGGGTGATAACATAACTTGTCAGGCAGACCAATGACTGGAGTGATAATTATTTTATTAAAACAAATCAGAAAAGATCTGGGAAAATGCTTTGAGCGCCTTGGTTATCCGATGGAGGATTTGTCGGTTACTTTTTCCGACAGACCTGACCTTTGCCACTACCAGTGCAATTCTGCGTTCAAACTTGCAAAGAGTCTACGGAAGAAACCTCTAGATATAGTTCAAGGGCTTGCGGCGGAATTTAACAATACTGTTTCGTATGCAACTGCAGAAGCTGTAGCCCCCGGTTTTCTCAACTTTAATGTAAATGATAAGGGCTTTACACAGTTGCTTAAGAACCTACATGAGGATAAGCTTTGTGGCGTTGATAAACTAGATTCACCACCAAGGGTAGTTATAGACTATGGCGGACCCAATATTGCAAAGCCACTTCACGTGGGTCATCTGCGAAGCGCAGTTATTGGCGAAGCAATGAAGCGGTTGGCCCGTTTCCTTGGTTGTGAAGTAACTGGTGATATCCACTTGGGTGACTGGGGTTTGCAGATGGGGCTTGTTATTGCCGGACTTCTCGATAAGTATGATCTATCCGGATATTTCGAGGACAATAAACCTCAAAATCCTCCCTTTACAGTTGACGACCTCAACAGTATTTATCCGGAGGCCAGTGCTCGTTCCAAAACAGACGAAGAATTTTACAGTCTTGCCCAAGAGATCACATATAAGCTTCAGCAACAGGAAAAAGGATATTATGACATTTGGGAAGATATCTGCGCTGTTTCGATCGAAGATATCAAAGGCGATTATGAGAAGTTGAATGTGCAGTTCGACCTTTGGTACGGAGAAAGCACATGCAGAGATTTTATTGACCCAATGATAGACGATTTGACTGAACGCGGCCTGACTTATGAGAGTGACGGGGCCCTTGTCATGGATGTGGATAAGCCTGATGATAGCAAGCCTGTGCCGCCTGTAATGCTTCGCAAAAGCAGTGGTGCCCATCTATATCACAGCACCGATCTAGGAACGATTTTACAGCGCATGAAGCAGCAGGACCCTGATGAAATATGGTATTTTACCGACGCAAGGCAAGCTCTGCACTTCGAACAGGTATTCAGAGCAGCTCGCAAGGCCGGAATCGTAAAGCCGGATACAAAGCTTGCACATTATCCCTTTGGTACTGTTAACGGTAAAGACGGCAAGCCTTTCAAGACCAGAGAAGGTGGCACCATGCAACTTAAGGATCTCATTTCCCTTGTCACGGATGCTGCCGAAAAGCTGTTGTCGGACGGTGCAAAAAAGGAAGATACGGATACGGCCAGAAAAGTCGGAGTAGCAGCTCTCAAATACGGCGATCTGATGTGCAACAGAATTCGCAACTACATTTTTGATATTGATAAATTTTTGCAGTTTGATGGAAAAACCGGCTCATATTTGCTATATACACTGGTTAGGATCCGATCAATATTTGCAAAGCTTGGCGATGAAGCTGCTATAGATATTGACGATATTGATGTTCGATCAGAGCTTGAGAGCAACATCCTCCTAAAGATGGAAATGCTGGCAAATTCCTATTATCAGGCATATGAGGAGAAGCTTCCAAACTATATATGCGATGCACTGTATGAACTAGCAAATTCATTCAATGTTTTCTACGGCTCCTGCAGGATACTTGGTGAAACTGATCCCCATAAAAGGAGTACATGGATCGCATTATGTAAAATCACAGGCAGGATGCTCGAACAAACCCTTGATATTTTAGGTATCGAAACAGTAAACGCTATGTAAAGTATATAAGCCGCTTTGTCATTATAATTCAGCAAAACTCGACACATGGTATATGATACAATCCCGTCGTGCGGACATGCTCCGCAGACGGGTTTTTTCGGTAGTGTAAAGTGATATATGAAAAAGGTGGTTAAAGCAAGAGGTTGAAAAAGAACCCCTAATAACTCAAAAATGAGTTGATATAAAGCTCCCGCCACCCTTGACAAACCCCCAAAAATAATGCTTAGACATCACAACCGACGGCGAAGAACTCAAGAACAGCTAGAGTTCACCGTCGTTGGATGAGGCATTGTGACATTATTTTTGAGTGTTATCAAGGGCAAGTCCCTACGGGATGGCTTGGTCGTTTACCTCTGGCTCAGAATCTAAGAACAGACACAGCCCTTGTCTTTTTGAAGTTGTAATTGCAGTATGGTTTGTTGTCCAAGGAAAATCAGCAGCTGCCATTTACCCGGCATGTTGTCAGCATCACGAAGCATATCAACGTTATTGAGAACTCTGTAATTGTTGGTCTTATGTGGGCGCAAGAAGTTGTAATAAGCAACCCAAAGTGCGACACTGTAGTTGGCACCATCAAAATTATCGTATCCACAAGTGACGCGATAAGAAGCCTTGAAAGTACGATTAAGGCGCTCGACGATCTGCTTAAAAGGACGGAATTCAGTGGAAACCTCATCATCATTTGTAAGACCAATAACTTGAGTGATATCAAAGTGTAGTCCACCATTTTCTTCTTTAGCAAACTGTTGTGCTGCTAAAGGATAGGCACTATAACCGTCAGCAATGAAGTAAAACTTTTCGGGAATTTTTCTAAGATGCCTAAAGGCCATGCGCATGGCAATAATGCATGGACCAACACCACGATTATCTGAGACTTGATAACCGATGATGGATCGTGAGATTGCATCCATAATAAACCAAATATAGCCTTTAAGGCCACGAACTTTGATATAGGTTTCGTCAGCCACCATAGTATTGGAGGCTTTGTAATCGTAATGGTCAACGAAAGGCTTAATGACAGTGGCAGCCGTTTTTGCATAGTTGGCCACCATGGTATGGGATACCTGAATGTTATATAGATCTCTAAGTGCCTGTGAAGTCTTACGAAGGGAAAGTCCAAGGTTCACATGAAGAGTTAAGCAAAGAGACATGATGTAAGCATTGTTCTTGGTGAATTTCAAAGACGAGGCATTCTTGGGTAAGGAATCTAAATCCATGCTGAAGAAGTCTACGGTGAACTCGCGGTAGATATAATGGAGCTTATATTTGTTTTTGCCAAAATCTTCGAGATCCTTCGGATCAACTTTTTTAAGATTATGTAGGTAGTATGAGCATCTAGTATTAACACATTTGTGTATGATGAAATGCTTACGGTCTTTCTTGTGAACAAGTGCATGTCCGCAATAAGGGCAACGCAGTTTAAGAGGTTGGTTGTACTTGTTTTCTGAACTAAATCGGGTCTGGCATACCTTGCAAAGCACTTGACCCTTGGAGCCATTATTCTTGTATAAATAAGGCGAAGGTGCACCGCAACGAGGGCAGTGGCACTCCTCCGGAATATCACATTTTCTACGACGCCTAACCGGCTTGACAGTGTAGTTGTAACGTTCTTTGTAGTACTGGATAAGAAGAAGATAATCAACAATCTCATAGTTAATTACAACGGGAAGAATATCAGTTTTAAACTTTTGATATTTAGGGGAATGAGAATCGTCAAAGTTCCACTGCTTGAGTGGAATGAATTTTGCGATGAAACGCGTTAACCAACAAATTTGGTAATATTGGTATTGGATTAGAGTAAGTAAATAGGTTATAATTGAAGACATAACAATGACATCCTTTCAGGGATTTTTGGTGTGTGGTAACTTCAATTATAACTGAAAATGGGGGGTCATTGTTATTTTTATGTAAAAAAATCAGAAACCCTTGAAAATAAAGGGTTATTCCAAAAAAAGGAGTGTCAGACTTGACACTACCGTTTTTTCTTGGGAGGTCAGATATATGAAAATAAAGGTCAGGGACACGGAGGACGGTCTGATCATTAAACTTTCGGGAGAACTTGATCATCATGCCGCAAAAAATGCCCTGAAAGAGATTGCCGACACTACTGAAGAACTAGTACCGACAGTTTGTACTCTTGACATGTCTGAAGTTACATTTATGGACAGCTCCGGTATAGCAGTTGTACTTGGTCTCTATCGGAAAATGTCGGAAGTGGGAGGAAAAGTTATTATAAAAAACGCGCCACCTAATGTGATGAAGGTGTTCAAAACTGCACGACTCGAGCGTATTGTAACGTTTGAATAGAGAGAGGGATACATATGAGCATACATAACAGATATCCTGTTAATGAAATGAAACTGGAATTTCCTAGTCGGTCAATAAATGAAGGGTTTGCCAGAGCCGCTATTGCCGGGTTTGCAGCACAACTCGATCCAACTCTTGATGAACTCAACGACATAAAGACTGCTGTGAGCGAAGCTGTTACAAACTGTATCGTTCATGCGTACCCTGAAAAAATGGGTACTGTAATGCTCAGAGGACGCATATATGAGGATGGTGTGCTTGAGATTACAGTGCGGGACCGGGGAGTCGGCATAGAAGATGTCAAGAAGGCAAGGGTACCAATGTTTACCACAGGCAATGAAGAGCGCTCAGGTATGGGTTTTACTATAATGGAAAGTTTTATGGACAAGCTTTATGTGCGTTCAAAGGTCGGGGGAGGAACCACAGTGCGAATGATCAAGAGAATAACCCCACGGAATACAGTGCGGTGAAGCATGTGAGCAACATTGATGATATGACTGCGCTCATTCGGATAGCGAAAACGGGCGATAAGGATGCAGCCGAAACGCTGATCAAAGAGAACTCCGGACTGATATGGAGCGTTGCACGGCGTTTTTTTGGACGTGGAGTTGAAGCTGAGGATCTATATCAGCTAGGTTGTCTTGGTTTCCTTAAGGCGATCGAAGGGTACGATGAAAGTTTCGGTACCCGCTTTTCAACATATGCTGTTCCCAAAATCGCCGGTGAAATCAGAAGATTTCTCAGAGATGACGGGGCTATAAAAGTCAGTCGGAGTATCAAGGAGCGCGCAAACATAATCAGACAGGCGAGGGAACGGCTCAATCAACAATTTGGAAGGGAGCCGCTGGTGTCAGAGCTTTCGGAAGAGACCGGGATATCACCGGAGGATATTGCGGCGGCAGAAATAGCTACTGAAACTCCCGATTCGCTACAGCGGGAAAACAGTGAGGGTGGGTTTACCCTTGAAAGTGCCCTCGGAGTTGACGGAATGGAGGATGAAGTCGTAGAAAGCATTGCCCTCAAAGAGGCCATTTCGTTGCTGCCGGAGAAGGAACAGATGCTTATTTTCCTGCGTTTCTATAAGGGGCTGACACAGGACAAGACTGCAAAGGTGCTTGGCGTATCCCAGGTCCAAGTTTCAAGGATGGAAAAGAAAGCAATTGAATTTCTTAGGAAGGCAATTGCGTAGGAAGGCAATTGCGTAAACCACTGGTAAGCAAGGGTTTTTGAGTTATTTGCATGGCACGCATAAGGTCGTTAAGGGCTTTTGCGCGCTATTTTTGTTTGTTTACACTGTTCTCAAATTGTGATACAATACACTGTAAGATCTCTTGGGACGGAAAGAACTATGATTAGACAAAAAACGACTATTTTTTCTTTGTTTCTGGTTCTTATGATGCTTAGCAGTTGTGGTTTTTCAAGCGTCAAATCCAGTGACTTTCTTGCAGTCCCTGAAATTGCAAGTGAATTTAAGCAACTTCAGTCCGAGATTGACAAGGCACTTGGTGTAGACGGGGAGTATGCAGCTCCCATTTCCGGTTCACGAAGACAATCGGTTCAGCTTGAGGATCTTGACAAAAACGGAACTAAGGAAGCTATCGTTTTCATGCGGACTGCAAGTGAGAAACCTCTAAAGCTGTGCCTTTTCGTCCTAGCCGATGGCATATATACCCTGAAGGCATCGGTGGAGGGCGAAGGATCGTTTTTTGACTGTGTATATTATTATGATGTAGACGGAGACGGTTACAGCGAGATAATTGTTGGGCGATCGTTAGGATCAGGAGTGCCAAAGGCTGTATCTGTCTATTCTGTAAGTGATGACGGCTTTTTTGAGATGATGTCCAATACTTACACAGGAATTTCACTCTTTGACATGGATGATGATGGTGTAAGCGAGCTTGTTATTGTCCGACACGATCTGTCATCACTGACCGGCGTAGCAGAGGTATACTCATACAGTGAAAGCGACAAGGCTATGCTACTTGCAGATAGCGTTTCTCTTTCATCCGGTGCGGATTCGATACTGCGCATCAAAAGCGGTTACCTTAGCGGTATGAGACCGGCAATCTTTATTTCTTCGCAATATAACAAGACAGATATTCTTACCGATATCTGTGCCTACCGAAACGGAAAGTTTGTAAACATTTCGATGAATGAAGAGATGGGCTTTAGCGCAGAAGAGGTCAAACAGTATACGATCTTTGGATCCGACATAAATGGAGATAAAATATTCGATCTACCTATGGTGGGGACGCTTCCGTCATATGAGACTCAGAAGTCATCAGAGACATTCAGAAAGATAGTCTGGCGCAATTACAACCTTTATGGCCGGGTCACTGAGGTTATGCAGACATATCACAACAATTCTGACGGATGGTACTTTATACTTCCTGAGCAGTGGTATGATAACTTGTACATCGATCGTCGCGATTATGTAAGTGGAGAGCGCACTATCGTCTTTTCCGTGTTACCGGAAGGGGAGACGATTCCTGTGGACGTTTTGTCAATATACACACTTACAGGTGACAATAAAGAAGACCGAAGCAGACTGCCGGGACGGTTCCGTATTATAACCGAACAGACTAAGAGCTTAAGAAGGGACACGATATTTGCGGCTTATCTGGCTGAGCTGCCACCTGAGTTGGCGGATTACGCCATTTCCGAAGAGGATGTTATAAAATCCTTTAGGTTGATACAGACTGAATGGCTTACCGGGGAGTTGAATTCATGAGAAAGATTTTGGTCCTTGAGGATGAAGCCAGTATACGTGGCTTCGTTGTGATAAACTTAAAGCGGGCCGGCTACGAGGTTCTCGAAGCTGAGACCGGAGAACAGGCCCTACAGATTTTGGCCGATAATCCCGACATATCAGTTGCTCTTCTTGATATCATGCTTCCTGATATGGACGGGTTTGAGGTGTGCCGTAGGATACGCTCCAAGAACTCATCCATTGGTGTCATCATGCTCACGGCGAGGACACAAGAAGTAGATAAGGTCACTGGACTGATGACAGGTGCAGATGACTATGTAACAAAGCCTTTTTCACCAACCGAGCTTATTGCCAGAATAGATGCAATATGCCGTCGTGTCGGAGTTGAAGAAAGTCCCCCGCCAAGCGAACTGCATAGCGGGCCGTTCCATCTAAATGTCAAAAACAGGACACTTGAAAAAGGCGGGGAGAGGATAAGACTCACACAGGTTGAATTTTCAATCATGAAGCTTTTTATGGAGAATCCCGACCGGGCTCTGTCCCGTGAAGAGATCCTCAATCAGGTGTGGGGAAAGGACTATTTTAGCGACCTAAAAATCGTGGATGTCAATATTCGGCGCCTTCGTATGAAAATTGAAGACGACCCCACAAACCCGGAGTTTATAACAACTATCTGGGGATTCGGTTATAAGTGGGGAAGATAATGACCTGCTGAATATGTATCGTCTGGTTTGATACGGCTGATTTATCGGGATTAGTTGCTGCGATGTCCTATGGTCATATTTTGGGGTGTAACAGTGTTATGAATAGTTCAGGTAAGGATAATATTCGGGGGATAAAAAACCGGTGGATCGTGAACAGCCTTGGCATCGTTGTGATCATACTGGTTGTTGTAATTGGATTTTTTTCTATATACATTTCAAACTACTATTATACCAATATTCTCACCTCCCTTGAACAGAGAGCACAGGGCACCGCACGCTTTTTTAACAGCTATCTAAACCTGAGTTATTCGGATTACTATACAAGTGCCTATCAATACTCTGAGAGGTTCGAGGAAAAAAACAAGCTTGAGCTGCAGTTCATCAATTCTACAGGTCGTATAGACATATCAACATCCGGGCTTGTAGCCGGCAGCACACCTAATACTCCCGATGTTACCGGCGCGTTGAAGGGTGGCTCACTGTCTCCATGGATCGGGATAGATCAGGCAACCGGTGAACGGGTAATTGCTGTTTCGGCTCCTCTTCTTTTTTCAAATAACCAGGTAGTTGGTGCGGTGCGTTACGTAACAAGCCTAAAGCTTGTTGACCGCCAGGTGTTTACCCTTATTTTGATCGCCTTTTCAATAGGTGTAACTATTATAATATTCGTTATAATGTCAAACCTGTACTTTATACGCTCCATAGTAAATCCTGTAAGGGAAATAAACGAAATCGCAAAGAAAATTGCAGCAGGGAGCTACGGGGTAAGGATCGACAAGGAGTTCAATGATGAAATTGGAGAGCTGTGTGACACGATCAATAACTTGTCGGTAGAGATCCGCAACGCAGAAAAAATGAAAAACGACTTCATATCCTCCGTTTCTCATGAAATCCGCACACCCCTTACTGCAATCTCTGGATGGGGCGAAACTTTACTATATATGGATGATGCCGATGAGATGAAGAAGGGCGTTACGATCATGATGAAGGAAGCAAAACGCCTTATGAAGCTTGTTGAGGATCTCCTTGAGTTCACTATGCTTGACAGTGGGCGTCTCAAGATGAGGATGGACAAAATCGATATTGCCCTGGAGTTTGAAGAGGTAGTCTATATGTATATGGACAGCCTTAGAAAAGAAGGTATAACGCTAAATCATTCATTTGACGAAGATATTCCGGAGATTACCGGTGACAGTGAACGACTAAAACAAGTCTTCTTCAATCTTTTGGATAATGCAGCAAAACACGGAGGAACGGGAGAAAAGATCGACACCTCAATTACCTGTGATAGAGACTGGGTGATCATTCAAATCAGGGACTACGGGCCCGGTATCCATGAAGAGGATCTAAGCTTTATAAAGCAAAAGTTTTATAAGGGCTCATCTCAAGCACGGGGCAGCGGAATAGGACTTGCAATTGCAAATGAGGTCATACTTGCTCACAATGGCGAGTTGATCATAGAGAATGCTGAGCAAAGAGGTACAGTTGTAACAGTGAAGCTTCCAATTAAGATAAAGGCTATGTAAGTTTCCCTGTTTTACATTTGATTTCAAATAATCTTGATTGATTTATGCTGTTATGCAATAATGCAATTTAAGCTACACATTATTGAAACTCAGTTTGCATTTAAGCTATAGCAGCGGAGGAATATGATGACTAATAAAGAAAATGTCCGGAACTTCCGGACGACGATTGGCGGACAGGCTCTCATTGAGGGGATACTTATGCTTGGTCCTCAGAAGGCAGCAATTGTGGTAAATACTCCTGGGGGGCATCGAGTAAAAGAGATGCAGGTGAAAAGGGTCAAGGACAGATTTCCGGTACTTGGTCTTCCGTTGATCCGTGGTATGTTCAATTTTTTCGATTCTCTACGTATTGGAATCGGAGCTTTGATGTATTCCACCGACTTTCTTGATGAAGGTGACGACAAAGGTAAGGTCGAGCAGTGGCTTGAAAACAAATTTTCCAAAGAGAAAGCCGACAAGATAGTGATTGGTTTTGCTTTGGCGCTTGGAATACTATTACCGATAGGGTTGTTTATACTTCTGCCTACACTGGTTGCAGGTCTCCTAGGAGGAGTAATAGGTTCGGGCATTCTAAGAAATCTCCTTGAAGGCGCACTTAGAATTCTGATATTTCTTATATATCTGGTGCTTGTTTCCCGAATGGATGAGATGCGGCGTGTTTTTGCATATCACGGGGCTGAGCACAAATCGATATCCTGTTATGAGGCAAGGGAAGAGTTGACCGTTGAGAATGTGAGAAAACACCCACGCCAGCACCCTCGGTGCGGAACAAGTTTTCTGTTTGTTGTGATGATCATAAGTATTTTGGTATTTTCTTTTGTAAAGTGGTCAAACCCTGTTATACGAATGCTTATGCGTCTGGCTTTGCTGCCGCTTGTTGTTGGAATAAGCTACGAAATCAACAGATTCGCAGGACGATATGATAACCTGCTTACAAAGATTTTGCGTGCGCCAGGGATGTGGCTTCAAAATCTAACTACCAGAGAGCCTGATGATTCTATGATAGAAGTGGCAATTGATGCTCTTACCCGCGTGATACCTGATCAGGAAGGTCTGGATCGCTGGTAAACAGAGCGCTAAATATAAGCTGTATGGGGGATGGGACGTGGCGACAACATATAATGATCTTTATCTCGATATAAGACAGCAGCTTATCGATCGTGGCATCACTCAACCATCTTTGGAAGCGCGGGAAATAGTTACCTTTGTTGCGGGAAAGACACGGGAGGAGTTTTTTAGGGACGCACGAATATATGTCCCGGAACATGTTTACCGTGGATCATATGAACTTCTTGAGCGCAGGCTTAGGGGCGAGCCGCTTGCCTATATAATAGGTGAGTGGGAGTTTATGGGCATTCCACTTGACATTGACCTCAATGTGCTGATACCCAGAGTCGACACGGAGCTATTAGCAGAGCAGGCAATAAAGTGGGTAGATGGTAAAAAAGACTGTCGTGTTCTTGATTTATGTACAGGCAGTGGCTGTCTTGGGATATCTATTGCAATGAACACATCTCCTGATTGTCGGGTGATTTTGGCAGATATATCACAAAAGGCTCTTGCAGTAGCTCGCAGAAACATTCGAAGGCACGATTTGTCGGGGCGGGTCGCATGCGTACGAGCTGACGCGATGAAGCCGGGATCGATTTCTTTGGGACTTTATGATCTTATTGTATCAAATCCCCCTTACATACCGTCAGGTGACATCTTGAACCTTGATCCTTCAGTCAAAGACTATGAGCCGCTCATGGCCCTGGACGGCGGTGATGACGGACTTGATTTTTACCGCTCGATTGCTTCAGGTTACTATCCGTTGCTGAAAAAAGGTGCTGCCTTGATGTTTGAATGTGGAATAGGTCAAGCGCAAGATGTTAGAGACATTCTGCTCAAAAATGGTTATTCCGAGATCAATATTTTACAAGACACTCAGGGTATCGATAGGGTCGTGACTTGTATTCTTGAATAACATTCTTTAGTAAGCGAAAAAACTTATAAATAGTTGTTGTATAATAACTGCATAAGCTATATAATGTAACTACCAATAAATACCAATCAAAGAAGGGAACACCTGTTATGGATAAAAAGAAGGCTTTAGAAACTGCGATTGCGCAAATCGAAAAGATGTACGGAAAAAACTCTGTAATGCGTTTGGGAGAAAAGAGCGATATGGCTATCAGCTCGATTTCCACCGGATCGCTGACCCTGGACATAGCATTAGGTATCGGGGGAATTCCCCGGGGAAGGATCATCGAAATATATGGACCGGAATCCTCCGGAAAGACGACCCTGGCCCTTCATTGTATAGCTGAAGCACAAAAGACAGGGGGCGAAGCTGCGTTTATAGATGCTGAACATGCCTTGGATCCTGTGTATGCCGAGGCTCTTGGTGTAGATGTGGACAATTTACTTATTTCTCAACCTGACACAGGCGAACAGGCATTAGAAATTGCTGAAGCTCTCGTAAGAAGCGGCGCAATAGATATAATCGTTGTCGACTCTGTTGCCGCCCTCGTTCCCCGAAGCGAAATCGAAGGCGTAATGGGAGAGTCTTTTGTAGGTCTACAAGCACGCTTGATGTCACAAGCCCTTCGCAAGCTGGCAGGAGTCATTTCAAAGACAAACAGCACTGTTATTTTTATCAACCAGTTGCGTGAAAAGATAGGAATCATCTACGGATCGAATGAAACCACAACAGGTGGGCGTGCTCTAAAGTTCTATTCAAGCGTACGTATCGATATTAGGCGTACCGAATGGATAAAGTCCGGTTCTGAAAACATCGGTGGACGTACACGCGCACGTGTAGTCAAGAATAAAATGGCACCACCTTTTAGAGAGGGCGAGTTCGACATAATCTTCGGTGAGGGTATTTCCCGAGTTGGTGAGATGGTAGATCTTGGCGTAAAAATTGGTGCTGTTACGAAAAGTGGCTCATGGTATTCTATTGGAGAAGAAAGAATAGGCCAGGGCAGAGAGGCTGCAAAGCAGTACCTGAAAGACAATCCCGATCTTGCCCAGCAGGTAGAAGATCAAATAAGGGCTGCAGCAAATGAGGATCCCTCATTATTTTCAAAGGGCAAGGTAGCGTCAAGGGCTGCAAAGACCGCAAATACTACTAAACGGGTCGTTCCTGCTGTAACCCCAGTAGACATAGAGGCTGACGATCTCGAAGATGACAAGTAATATGACTGAAGGGCAAAAAAGTGCCCTAATTCATGCCGGTAAAATGTTAAGCGCTCGAATGATGACTCGCAAGCAAGTCACCGACAAGCTTATAGAGAAGGGTCACAGCTCTGATGACGCACTTTTTGCGGTGGATTATTTGGAGCAGATGCGTGCAATCGATGATTTAGAGTATGCGCATCAGTATGTGCTCAGCCGTGCCGCAAGGGGTTACGGTGAGATAAGGATTCGCCAAGAGCTTAGACAACGCGGTGTAGAAGAGGATCATATCGACCAGGCGATAGAGTCGATGCCTTTTGATTCCGGGATGATAGAAAAGTTTATACTATCCCGCGCTAAGAGTTTACCTATTGATAGACGGGAGGCCTCTAAAATATCGAGTGCCCTCGCGCGCAAGGGCTTTTTGTGGGATGATATATGGCCAATTTTGCGCAAATATACGGAGGAATAAATATATAATGGCTACTATTGGATTGGTTTCGCTTGGCTGTGACAAAAACAGAATCAATGCCGAACAAATGCTGTGGCAGTTGATGGATGCAGGATACGATATAGTTGAGATTCCGGAACTGGCGGATGTAGTAATCGTAAACACATGTTCATTCATCGAATCTGCAAAGGCTGAGGCAATAGAAAACATTCTTGAGATTGCAGCAGCAAAAAAGAAGAACAGAGTAGACAATATCGGCGGCAACGTTGAAAAGATAATTGTGACCGGTTGTCTTGCAGAAAGATATCGGGAGGAGATCTTAAAGGAACTACCTGAAGTAGACGGAATCGTCGGTTGCGGCAGTTTTGACAGCATCGTTTCGGTAGTGGACAATGTACTAGAGGGAAAAAAGCCATGTATCTTTGAGGATATCAACAGAGAACTTCCCGAGATACCTCGTTTTCGTACCGGTGCGAAGTATTCTGCATATCTTAAAATAGCTGAAGGCTGTGATAATCGATGTTCATATTGCATCATTCCAACACTGCGTGGCTGTTATCGTAGCAGACATATGGAGAATATCCTGCAGGAAGCTCAAGATCT
Source organism: Eubacteriales bacterium (assembly GCA_050950785.1). GTDB lineage: Bacteria > Bacillota > Clostridia > Oscillospirales > JAAYOS01 > JAAYOS01. The sequence goes on from JBMNIG010000004.1 coordinate 63,705, forward strand.
TGCTGAAAACGGAGTCAAGGAGTTGATACTCGTTGCACAGGATCTTACAAGGTACGGTCTAGATTTATATAAGGAAAGAAAACTGCCTGAATTGTTAGAACGGCTATGCGAAATAAAGGAACTGGCTTGGATACGTCTTCACTATCTATATCCCGAGGAAGTTACTGATGAGCTTATAAGTACTATCAAGCGGCAGCCAAAGATCGTTAGGTATTTGGACATTCCGATACAGCATATAAACGACAATATACTCCGTAAAATGAATCGCCGTTCAGATGGTCAGACGATCCGCTCCCTTATCAAGAAGCTCCGCAGAGAACTAGATGGAGTATGTATACGAACCAGTATTATAGCTGGTTTTCCCGGGGAGGACGAAGCCGCATTTACCGAACTTTGTACTTTCCTGAAAGAGGCTAAAATTGAACGAGCGGGCTTTTTCGCATTTTCACCTGAAGAGGGTACTCGTGCATTCGATATGGAAGACAAAGTCAGCCCTGAAGAAATTCGTAACAGAATAGAAGTGTTGACGGATATTCAGGACCAGGTCATGTACGAATATGATCGTTCCAGACTTGGAAAGGTGTATAATGTACTATGCGAGGGTTACGACCCTATAATTCGTCACTATTTTGGCAGGACTTACGCCGACTCGCCCGAAATCGATGGCAAGGTGTTCTTTACCGGAAATCGGTCAGTAGAAGAGGGCGACATTGTGGAAGTTATGATGGAAGATTTGCTTGACGGTGAACTAGTTGGGACAATGGTTTAAAAATATTGGCGGAGGGCATTGAATGAAAAGCGCGAATATAATAACTTTGATTAGGATAGCACTGGTACCTGTCTTTATGGTCGTTTACTTGCTAAAATTGCCACATCATGAAGTGGTTGCCCTTGTGTTGTTTTTGCTTGCAAGTGCCACTGACAAACTGGATGGATATATTGCAAGAAAATATAACCAGATATCTGATTTTGGAAAGTTCATTGATCCGCTTGCCGATAAGCTATTGATTACAGCAGCTCTGGTAATGCTTTCAGAGTCCGGCATCATTGCTTCTTGGGCAGTAGTATTGATTCTATCTCGTGAGTTTATCGTTACAGGTTTGCGTACGGTCGCAATGTCTGCGGGCAGGGTTATAGCTGCTAATTCGTGGGGAAAGGCAAAAATGGTGGTCCAGGTTATCGTTGTTGCTTTTCTTTTGACGCCACTTCGCAACGTCACGATTGGAATAACAAATCTTGGTGAGATACTGATATGGCTGATGACTTTGGTAACTGTCGTCTCAGGAATAGATTACGTTTATCTTAACAGAGACCTATTCTATACTGCTAAATAGCGAGGAAGAATTATGTTTACAAGAATCGGCGAAGATCTGCGTTCCATTCGGGAAAGGGATCCTGCTGCCCGGTCCTGTTTGGAGGTCTTTTTCCTTTATTCCGGTTTTCATGCGCTTTTGTTCTATCGAGTTTCACACAGATTGCATAAGTGGAAACTGAAGTTTCTGGCAAGACTGGTGTCACAGATAGGAAGGTTTTTTACTGGCGTTGAGATACACCCGGCTGCAAAGATCGGGAGAGGACTTTTTATTGACCACGGTATGGGGCGTGGTAATTGGAGAAACTACTGAAATCGGTGACTATGTTACGATATATCAGGGTGTAACCCTTGGTGGAACCGGCAAAGAGACCGGAAAGCGTCACCCGACTATAGGTAACAATGTTCTAATTGGCGCAGGCGCTAAGGTATTGGGGCCGTTCACAGTTGGTGACTATGCAAGGATTGCGGCAAATGCTGTAGTTCTTGATGAAGTGCCACCCCCATTCGACTGTTGTCGGAGTTCCCGGACGTGTCGTCCGACTTAACGGAAAACGGATTCCTAACCTGGATCAGATCCATATACCTGACCCGGTTGCTCAGGAGTTGTGTCGAATGAGGATACGTTTAGAAAAACTTGAAAAGGCAATGAATATAGAAAGTCCTAACGAAGGACCAAATCCCTGTGATTTAGTAGAGGGTAATAAGCCAAAAGGGTAATATCAATAAAAATCGATCACATAGATCAAACATAATGCTTGGAGGCAACGTCAAGTTATGAAGCTTTACAACACTCTAACCAGAAAGAAAGAGGACTTTCGTCCTATAAACGACTCTTTAGTCAAGATATATACATGTGGCCCTACAGTTTATCAATATGCACATATAGGAAATCTCCGCGCTTATTTGTTTATGGATTCTCTGCGCAGAGCACTAAAGCACAATGGCTTTACACTCCAGCATGTTATGAATATAACTGATGTTGGTCATCTGGTAAGCGATGCTGACGAAGGAGAGGACAAAATGGAGAAGTCTGCCCGTGAGCAGCAGAAATCTCCTCTTGAAATTGCCGCATACTACACCGATGTGTTCATGAAAGATATAGCCCGTTTGAATATTGACAAACCCGAGATAGTTGCAAAAGCTACTGACAACATCTCTGAAATGATCGATTTTGTTGAAAAGCTTGTTGAGAAGGGCTATGGTTATGAAACTTCGGATGGTATTTACTTCAACATTGAAAAGTTTAAGGATTATGGCAAACTATCAAGGATGAACTTTGACGAACAACAGGCAGGGGCCAGGGTCGAAGTAAACAGTGAGAAGCGACATCCTGCCGACTTCGCCCTATGGAAAAAGGCCCAGAAAGAGCGTCTTCAACAGTGGGAGTCACCATGGGGAATGGGATTTCCGGGTTGGCATATCGAATGCTCTGCCATGGGTCTGAAATATTTAGGCGAAGAGTTCGACATACACACCGGCGGAGTCGACCATATTCCGATCCATCATGAAAACGAAATTGCACAGTCTGAAGCTCTGCTCGACCATTCCGCTGTTAACATTTGGATGCATAGCGAGTTTTTATTGGTGGACGGCGGTAAAATGTCAAAGAGTCTCGGTAATTGCTATACACTAAGTGATCTTGATGATCGTGGTTACTCACCTCTATGCTATAGATATTTTTGCCTAAACGCCCATTACCGCTCAAAACTCAATTTCACATTTGACGGAATGGATGCTGCAAAGAAATCCCTTAATAATTTGATCACAGCCGTACAAAGCCATAAAGATGCAGATGGCAAGATCGAGAGTGATATTATTGATGGTTTTCGTAAAGATTTTTTTGATGCGGTAAACGATGATCTTAATATTCCAAAGGCACTGGGAGTAGTGTGGAGTATGGCAAGGTATGCCACAAAGTCTGACGCTATGTATCAGTTGATTTTGGAAGCTGACAAAATACTTGGACTGGATTTGCACATAAATGCAAATCAGGGACAATCAGATGATCTATTAGATTTAGGTCAGGAAATTGAGGCTCGTGTTCGAGATCGTCACGCTGCAAGGAAGTCCAGAAATTTTGCGGAGGCCGACAAAATAAGAAATGAACTAAATCAGCAAGGCATTACTCTTGAAGATATGCCCAATGGTGTTAAGGTAATAATCGATGGAAGATCTCATGTAGTTGAGTTTGATTGAAAGGATTTTGTTCCATGAAGCTTATGATGCTTGACGGCAACAGTATAATGAACAGGGCATTTTATGGTATACGCCTTTTTTCCAACCGGGAAGGGCTGTATACAAATGCAGTCTACGGTTTCTTAAATATTCTTCTCAAATTGATCGAAGAAGAGAAGCCCGATGGCATCTGTGTAGCATTTGATGTTCACGCGCCAACACTTAGAAGTCAGTTGTATGAAGATTACAAGGCCAACCGCAAGGAAATGCCTGATGAATTGGCAGTACAAATGCCTGTAATTAAAGAGATACTTGATGCTATGCATATCCCAAGTTTCGGACTTGCGGGTTATGAGGCAGACGATATTCTTGGGACTTTGTGCAACAAAATCAAACAATCAGGCATGGAAGGAGTAGTCGTCACAGGTGATCGTGATGCGCTTCAGCTTGTAAATGACAAAATTTCGGTCATGCTTATCACAACCGCAAAAGGACAAACACTTACAACTGTCTACACACCGGATAAATTTCGAGATGAATATGGATTTGAACCAGCCAAGATGATCGACTTAAAAGCCCTAATGGGCGATCCTTCCGATAATATACCGGGTGTTGCGGGAATAGGAAAAAAGACAGCAACTGAACTTGTACAAAAGTATGGCAGCATATCGGATATCTATAATAAACTTGATGAGATCGATATGCGCAGGGGAGTAGTTGATAAGCTGAAAGCAGGTCATGACATTGCACTGCTAAGTTATGAGCTTGCAACAATAGATCAAAATGTCCCCATTGATGTAGACATTGAATCTATAAAATTACAGCCTGTTGATAGTGAAAAACTATACGATCTATTCATAAAGTTAGAATTCAAATCACTTCTTGACAAGCTCTCAATAGAGTCTCCTCCTGTTGAAGATCCAAAAGCAAAAGAACTGCTGGATTTTGCTATAGAACACTTAAATCCTGAAAAGTGGGCAAACGTTCTGGATGCAATAGATTCACCTGTCTCTGTAATTTGCCAACAGGATCTTGAAGCTGTCGCTTTCTATCATTCTGGAAAAGTTTATATAGCCCGGGAGTGTGACTTTGAACCTGAAGCTTGGACTGATTTTCTCAGATCTTTTTTTAGTGAGAAAATTTCTAAATACGGAATTGATATCAAGACCGACATTCGTCTGTTATTGGATATGTCGATAGACCCTAAGGGGTACATTTTTGACACGGCCCTATGCGCCTATCTTCTAAATCCAACAGAAGGGCGTTATACGATCGAGCGTTTAGCCTTGTCATATCTTGAACTACAGGTACCTTCGCCAAAGATTTATAAGGATGGCAACGCATTTAACTCTCTGTCAATTGAAAGCGAAGCAGAAGGTGCAATAGCAACACATGCTGCAACACTGTTTATGCTTGGTGAAATGCTGCAAGAGTTGCTTGACGAGTCAGATATGAAACAGCTGTTTTATGAACTTGAGCTTCCTCTCTGTAGTGTTCTGGCTGAGATGGAGCACAACGGAATGAAGGTGGATGCAAAAAAGCTCGCGGAGTTTTCCGAATGGCTTTCAATAAAGATCGAAAAGTGCCAACAGGCGATCTACTTGTATGCAGATGCGGAATTCAATATCAATTCAACGAAGATGCTTGGTGAAATTCTGTTTGACAAATTAGGACTTCCCCCTGTCAAAAAAACAAAGACGGGCTATTCAACCGATATTGGGGTCCTGGAAAAGCTAAAGGGCAAGCATCCAATCATTGAAGAAATCATTGAATATAGGCAGCTTACAAAGTTAAAGTCGACATATGCAGATGGTTTGCTAAAAATGATAGGCGAGGACGGACGTGTACACACCAAGTTCAATATGATGGTAACTGCTACAGGACGTCTCAGTTCCGCTGACCCAAACCTACAGAATATTCCCGTGAGAGCGGATCTTGGAAGCGAAATCAGAAAAATGTTTGTAGCCGAAGATGGGTGTGTATTGATAGACGCAGACTATTCTCAAATAGAGCTACGTGTACTTGCTCATATTGCAGATGACAAAGCAATGATCGAAGCCTTCAAAAACGATCAAGATATACACACGATCACCGCATCACAGGTTTTTGGCGTCCTCCCGGATGAGGTTACACCTGAACTTCGCCGTCGCGCAAAGGCAGTAAACTTTGGAATCGTGTACGGCATATCCGACTTTTCACTTGCTGAGGATATCGGTGTATCACGTAGTGAAGCCGGACTATATATCGAAAACTACCTCAACCATTACTCGGGTATAAAGAACTATATGAAGCAAATTGTTGAGTCTGCCAAAGAGACCGGATTTGTTAAGACGATCATGCATAGACAGCGCTTTCTCCCTGAACTGAAATCCAAAAACTATAATATCAGATCCTTCGGGGAACGAGCTGCTCTGAATACACCGATCCAAGGCTCTGCCGCCGACATTATTAAGAAAGCCATGTTGCATGTCAGTCGCAGGCTGAAAAGTGAAGGGCTTCGCGCTAAAATGATCCTTCAAGTTCATGACGAATTGATTGTTGAAGCACCTGAGGAAGAGGCTGAAGTTGTGGCTGAAATCCTTACGGAGGAAATGCAGCGAGTTGTAGAACTGAAGGTTCCACTTATCGCCGATGCAAGGATGGGCAAGACATGGTTTGAAGCAAAATAGTTTTTAAGCCGGATGAGATGTTTATATATCGATTACCAAATCTCTGAATACTTGGTGAGAAGGATTTTGCGATATTATGAAAAAAATACTTTTCGTTTGTACCGGAAACACTTGCAGAAGCCCAATGGCTGCCGGCATATTTAATCATTTGGCAGAAGAAATAGGGCTGGATGCTAAAGCTTTTTCAAGAGGTATTGCAGTATATTCAACATCACCTGCTACCGACAAAGCGGTGTCTGCAGCAGGTGCTTATGGGGTTGATATAGACTCCCACGAATCACAAAATATCACCGAGAACGATCTGAAAATAGCTGACCGTGTATATGGAATGACAGAAGGGCATGTAAGGGCACTGATATCGCAATTTCCCCAATACAAGGACAAGATATTTTCCATTCCAACGGGAGATATTCCCGATCCATACGGTGGCAGCTTAGAAATATATGAGGAAATCGCGCGACGTATAAGTCTGGCAATAAAGAATATTCTCAGCTCACTAAAAGCAGGGGATGAAGGATCAGATGGAGATAAGAATAAAGCCTATGACCTTTGATCATCTTGATCAGATGGTCGAACTTGAAAATAGATGTTTCTCAATTCCCTGGTCCAGGGAAATGCTCTCGGACGAGCTTATCAACGAACACGCAATATACTATGTAGCTGTCACAGAAGACGATACCCTAATTGGCTATATTGGCATGCATGTAGTGTTCGATCAAGCTTATATAACCAATATTGCTGTTTCACCGGATTTTCGACAGTTGGGCATTGGAAAGGCATTACTGTCAAGGGCTATTGAAACATGCAAAGATATGGATGTTGTGTCCACAACATTAGAGGTCAGGGAGTCAAATGAAATCGCGTTATCGCTCTATCGCAGTTTCGGGTTCAAGCCGGTGGGAAAGCGAATCAGCTACTACCGCAATCCAACAGAAGATGCATTGATCATGTTACTGAATTTTAGTATAAAGTAGCTTTGCGCATACCGTGAGCATGTAATTGGATCAAGCGCTGATTAAATCATTACGCAAAGAAACATCACACATAGAAACTTCGAGAATTGGAGATTCATAATAAATTGACAGACAGGAAAAAACATCTTAAACTTAACGTTGGCTGTACAAATAACTCGCTTAATCGTGACAGCATCATACTAGCTATAGAATCATCCTGCGATGAAACAGCCGTAGCAGTAGTACAAGGTGGACGCAGGATCTTATCTAGCGAAGTTGCTTCGCAAATCGCCATGCACAGGATGTATGGCGGTGTTGTCCCGGAAATAGCATCAAGAAAGCATATCGAAGTCATAGACGGTTTGACTTCGCTTGCATTAAAGAACGCAGGAATTTCCCGGGAAGATATTACTGCAGTTGCCGTAACGTTTGCTCCCGGATTAATAGGTGCGTTGCTTGTAGGGCTCAACTATGCCAAAGGCCTTGCCATGGCCTTGGACATACCATTGATACCGGTACATCACATACGTGGCCATATAGCGTCAAACTATCTGTCCTTTTCAGAACTTGAACCACCCTTTATGTGCCTTGTAGCATCTGGGGGGCATACGCTCTTACTTGGTGTTGACAGCTACACTGACTATCGAGTGATCGGCTCAACGCGGGACGATGCTGCAGGAGAGACATTCGACAAGGCTGCACGGGTTCTTGGAATTGGATATCCGGGTGGCAAAGTTCTCGATTCGCTTTCCACAGGCGCAGATCCGGAGACCTATGCACTTCCAAGAGCAAAAGTAGATGGTGCGCCCTTCGATATGTCATTTTCAGGGTTAAAAACTGCAATCATCAACCTGGTTCACAACGCTGATCAAAAGGGAATTGAGCTTGATTTGCCCGGCCTTGCCGCTTCGATATGTAAGGCTATAAGTGACGAAATAGTACCAAGGGCAATCGATGCTTGCAGTGAATATGGATACAAAAAAATATGTGCGGCGGGAGGTGTCGCGGCTAATTCAGTACTTCGCGCGGATTTGGAGAGGGAGTCGGCTAGAGCCGGTCTTGAACTTTATATTCCTCCGATAAGTCTGTGCGGGGACAATGCAGCAATGATCGGAAGTCAGGCCTATTACGAGTGGGCTGCCGGCAATCTTGCTGATATGGAGATCAATGCGTATGCGACGCTTCCGGCTGACTATCAGCACAACACATTGATTTTATAATTGACATGTACTATCAAAATCGTATAAAATATGCAAATCATCTGTAATTTATCTATTACAGGTTTAGAGGAGTTGCGGAATATATGAAAAACCTTGGTCTAAACGAACTAAGAGAGCGCTTTCTATCATTTTTCGAAAGTAAGGGCCACCTTCGCCATCCCAGTTTTTCGCTGGTTCCAAGTGGCGATGCGTCACTTCTTTTAATAAATGCAGGAATGGCTCCGTTGAAGCCATATTTCTCTGGCGAAGCTATACCACCCAAGACACGTATGACAACATGCCAAAAGTGTATAAGGACTCCTGATATCGAACGTGTCGGAAAGACAGCACGTCACGGCACTTTCTTTGAAATGCTTGGTAATTTCTCATTTGGCGATTATTTCAAGAAGGAAGCTATAGCCTGGGCTTGGGAGTTCATGACAAAGGAACTGGAGATCCCGGCCGACCGCTTATGGATCACCATATATACAGATGATGATGAAGCTTTCAAATATTGGACTGAAGATGTTGGTGTTGACCCGTCCCGTGTACTCAGATTTGAAGATAACTTTTGGGAAATTGGTTCGGGACCATGTGGACCATGCTCAGAGATCCACTTCGACCGTGGAGAGGAATACGGTTGCGGAGAGGAAACATGTGCTGTCGGATGTGAGTGTGACAGATATGTTGAGCTGTGGAATTTAGTATTTACTCAGTTTGATGGAGATGGTAAAGGAAATTACACACCTCTATCACAGAAGAATATTGACACAGGAATGGGCCTTGAGCGTCTTGCATGCATTATGCAGGGAGTGGACAACATCTTTGAAGTTGACACGATACGCAACATTATGGCACATGTCTCAGATATTTCCGGAGTCAAATATAAAGACAACGAAAAAAGCGATGTGTCACTGCGAGTAATTACCGATCATATTCGCTCAACAACAATGATGGTCAGTGACGGAGTGCTCCCTTCAAATGAAGGGAGGGGCTATGTGCTACGCCGGCTGCTCCGAAGGGCTGCTAGACACGGAAAATTGCTGGGAATTGAAGGCCCATTTCTTAGCAAAGTCTGCGAAACTGTAATCAGCGAAAGTTGCGGCGCTTACCCTGAGCTATCCGAAAAGGCAGAGTACATCAAGAAAGTAATCGCCATGGAGGAAGAGCGCTTCCGTCTTACAATAGACTCAGGAATGAAGCTTTTAAACGAGCAGGTCAAACGCTTAACAGCAGCAGGGGAGAAAGTACTGTCCGGCGAAGATGCTTTCAAACTATATGATACCTTTGGATTTCCTATCGACCTTACGGTAGAAATCCTGGAAGAAAACGGGCTGGAACTTGACAGAGACGGCTTCGAGAGTCTGATGACGCAACAGCGGGAGAGGGCTCGTTCTGCCCGTGCTTCCCTTGGAGATGTGGGCTGGTCTCATACAGATTTCGGACTGGACAAAGAAATCTCCACCGAATTTACCGGCTATGTAAGTCATTCGGAAAAAGCAAAAGTATTGGCAATAGTCGCTCAAGGAGAACTTTCCTCACAGGCACTTGAAAAACAACAAGTTTCAATAATTCTGGATCGTACTCCGTTTTATGCTGAAAGCGGTGGTCAGATTTCAGACACAGGACACATTAGTACATCGACCGGACGCATTTACGTTGAAAACGTTCAGAAGTTGAGTGACGGCAAATATGTTCACAATGGAGTTGTAGCCGAAGGAAGTATTTCGAACGGAGACGAAGTCACTGCCGAGATCGATTTGCCACGACGTAAAGCTATTATGCGTGCCCACTCGGCAACACACCTTCTGCATAAGGCACTCCGCTCAAAACTGGGAGAGCATGTTGAGCAGGCAGGTTCCCTTGTAGAACCGGACAAGCTTAGATTCGACTTTACTCACTTTGCGGCTGTTACCAGTCAGGAATTACAAGAAATTGAACGGGAAGTAAATGAGGCCATCTTGAATGGATATTCCATAGATACTCAAGAAATGTCGATTGATGATGCCAAAAAATTGGGTGCCATGGCTTTGTTTGGGGAGAAGTACGGCGATGTCGTAAGGGTCGTTTGCATGGATGATTACTCCATTGAGCTGTGTGGTGGCACTCATCTAGACAATACTGCAAAGGCTGGTTCCTTCAAAATAATGTCCGAATCTTCTATAGCAGCCGGAGTTCGACGTATTGAAGCAAAGGTGGGCACTGGCGTAATTGATGAATTCGATACAAGAACAGGTATTCTCAATGAGATTTCGGAGCTTCTAAAGTCCGGCCATAGTGATCTTGACAAAAAAGTTCGTCAGACATTGGAAGAGCTAAAGTCACTGCGTCAGGAAATTGAAGCATTGAAAGCAAAGGAAGCTGTTGGCAGTGTTGAACAGCTCCTAAAGTCGGCAAAAAACATGCATGGTTTAGGCGTAATATCAGCTTCCGTTGGCAATGTCGAAACACAAGCGTTGCGGACTATGGGTGATTGGCTTGTTGATAAAGAGCCATCAATAGTTGCAGTACTGGCTTCCGTGTCAGATGATAAGGTAACATTCTTAGCTGTCTGTGGAAAAGAAGCTGTAAAGAAAGGCATGCATGCAGGCAACCTGGTACGTGAAGTTTGTAAAGTAGCCGGAGGTAGCGGCGGCGGAAAACCTACATCAGCCATGGGTGGAGGAAAGGATCCTTCAAAGGTGGATGATGCACTTGCCCTAGTTGATACTTTTGTAGAGAATATGGTCAAGTAGTTTTCAATCTTGACTAACATCGAATAAATAATGATATGCGAGGTGTTAAGCTATGTCGGAATGTCTGTTCTGTAAAATTATTTCTGGCGAGATTCCCTCGAAAAAGGTATATGAGGACGAGTTTGTATATGCTTTTAATGACATCGATCCTCAGGCTCCTGTCCACATCTTGTTTATTCCCAAGCAGCATATAGAATCAGCAGCTCATATCGATCAGGAAAACTCATCTTTGATAGCAAGGATTTTTGAAGCGGTTTCCACTGTATCTAGAGAGCTCGATCTTAAGGAAGGCTTTAGAGTAGTTACAAATTGTGGGCCACAGGCGCAGCAGTCAGTACCCCATTTGCATTTCCATATGTTAGCCGGTCGTGATATGACCTGGCCTCCGGGCTGATAATATTGGTGAGTGGTCATGCGCAGGCTTGTGAGCTTTACCTTGGGCTTTACCGCCGCCATAGCCATTCTACTGCGTGCTCATGAAGGGCACCGGGTTGTCCTCGTCTCAGCGGCGGGGACAACCGCGGTTTTGCTCTTTATTTTATATCTAAAAAGATATTTCAAGATTTCGTCACTGAACAGCATTAAAGCAAACTATGTTCCCGGACATATACAACGGCAAAAAAGGTATCCCAAGCTCTACAGAAAACGTCTGCATTTGACGACGCGACATATTAAATCCAATGGCAGGAACTCATCAGATGATGGTAGTGATAAGAAAAAAGAGGATAATAAGCAAAAAGGATGCAAAAGGTCACTAATCATTCTTATCGGATTTTTAGTCGGAGCTTTATGGCTGATACTATTTGAAGTCGTTAAGTATACCCCTGCGATTGATTTGATCGGTACGGAATCAGAAGAATCTTTTGTTGTTCTTGACTATCCTCGACAATACGGTATATCGTCTCGAGTGTTTGTCAAAACAAGTAGTGGCCACAAGGCAAATCTTCGTCTATTTGAGAGCATCGACCTAAAACCCGGAGACAAGTTGACTATGTCGGTTCAATTCTCAGCGCCACAGGCAACCCGCGACTTTGATTTTCTTACATATTACAGGGCTAAAGGAATTTTTATTGATGCTGAACAAACGGGGGAAATTGAAATTGAATATTCAAAGTCATTTCCCGTAAAATATCTTCCGTTACTTGTTAGGAAAGCCATTAGCGAAAAGCTTGCATCACTGTTCAATGGTACTGAGCTAGGTTTTGTCAAAGCGTTGCTCACAGGTGATAAATCCGACTTACCACAAAGTGCACAATTTACCTTGTCAAGTGCCGGGATGGCGCATATAATTTCAGTGTCAGGAATGCACGTGGTATTCTTGGTAGGCATGGTTTTATTTGTTTTTAGAAGGCAAAAGGTAGCTACGATTGTTGCTCTTCCCTTAATGCTTTTCTTTGTTCTTATGACAGGTGCAGCACCATCATCAATTAGGGCATTTGTTATGCAATCGATCATATTACTTGCGAGAATAGTGGGACGGGAAGAGGACTCACTTACGTCTCTTTCGACTGCGATGCTGATATTGCTGATAATCAACCCATTTTGTATTATGGATATTGGACTACAGCTGAGCTTTCTGGCAACTCTGGGAATGATTTTGTTCTCACCCCGTATACAAATTAAGATTTACTCACTTTTGCCTAGTAAACATCGCAAAAATCCCGCAGTCAAATTTATTGTCAGCACCCTGTGTGCTACATTATCTGCAAATGTGTTGACATTGTTTCCGGTTCTCTGGTATTTCGGGCGATTGCCACTTATATCACCCATAAGCAACCTGCTTTCACTATGGATGGTCTCACTTGCGTTCTATATGTGTACGATATGCGTGCTGCTATCGTTTATATGTATTCCTATTGCAGAGGTTATCGCTGTGCCATTAAGGCTTGGAGTCAAGTACATAAACTGTGTTGCTTCACTTTCCATCCGTTTGCCCTTTGCCGTATTGGACGTTAGAAATCCATTTATCTTGATTTGGATCGTTTTTACGGTTATTGTATCGGCACTTTGGATATTAGAAAGAAAAAATAGGAGTATAACCTATGTAGCTATATCAGTAGTGGTAATTACATTGAGCTGTGCTGTAATTTTTTCAGAGCTGGATATGCTTGACAGTGACATGACAATAACAGTGCTGGATGTTGGACAGGGACAGTCGATCATAGCAACATCGGGAGCCTATACTGTACTAATAGATTGTGGCGGAAACAGATATCCGGGTGCAGGGAATATTGCAGCTGAATATTTACTAAATCACAATAAACATAAAATTGATATGATCATCCTTACTCATACTCACAGCGATCATATCAATGGGATCAAAGAGCTATTGGATAATGTAAATATAAAGTGTGCAGCGTTGCCGGATACTATAGCTGCTTTGGAGACAGCAGACTATTTTACACAGAGGGGCATAAAGGTGTTAGCTGTGGACGACAACCACTTGATAGATATGGCAAAGTGCAATATAAAGATTTTTCGTCCCATCGTTAAAAAAAGCAATGATGAGGAAACAATGTGTGTAATGATTTCGGCAGGAGAGTTTAATGCCCTGGTTACAGGGGATGCCGCCTTTATTTCTGAAAAGATCCTAACGGAAAGAGAAGTGCTTCCTGATATAGAGCTGCTGGTTGCAGGACACCACGGTTCTAGTAAATCCACCGGTGAAGCTTTGTTAGACGCTTCCTCTCCCGAGGTAGCTGTTATTTCAACAGGTCAGAATAGCTATGGGCATCCTTCTGCAGAAACTCTCCAAAGATTGAAAGATAGAGGAATAGATATCTATAGGACGGATAGACAAGGAACGATAGAAATAAAAGTGAAGAGCTGGGGTGATATGAATGGCAACTAAAAAAACGACAACAGATGGTTTCAAGTTAATGAAGTCTGATATAAAAAACGGTGAAATCAAGAGTGTTTATATATTTCACGGGGAAGAGAAGTATCTGCTCGAGCACTACTTAGATCAAATAAAGACAAAACTGGTTAATCCCGATATGGAGCAGTTCAATTATACTCTCTTTGACGGCAAAGACCTAAAGTTCGAGTTACTTCTGGACGCAGTGGAATCTTTGCCTATGTTTTCTGACAGAAAACTTGTAGTTGTTCGCGACTACGACATTTTCCGATCTGCTGAGTCAAGCCTAAAAGATTTCGAAAAATTGATTGAGGATCTACCTGAAACAACTTGTCTCATATTTGTATACGATGTACTGGAATACAAACCGAAAACCAATACCAAGCTTTATAAGGCGATAATTCGTATTGGACGTGTTGTAGAGTTTCCGGTGCAGAACGATTCGGAGCTGGTTTCCTGGCTCAAGCGGAATTTTCGTGCATTAAAAAAGGATATTGATCCTTCAGATGCTATGTACATGCTCCATATTTGCGGTAAGCACATGTATAAACTTAAGCTTGAAGTTGCTAAGGTTGCTGCATATGCAAAGGGGGACAAGATTTTAAGATCGGACATTGATGCTGTCTGCATCCCTGTTTTAGATGCAGTCATATATAATATGACTGATGCTGTTGTTGAACAGCGCTTTTCGGATGCGATTGTAATCATGCGAGACCTGATTCAAATGAAGAACGACCCAACGCCTATACTTGCAGCTTTGGGCAAGCAGTTGAGAAGACTTTATTATACACAGAAGGCGATTAATAACGGAAATCCTGAAAACTTTGTAAGAAACGAATTAGAAATAAGATATCCTTTTCTTATTACAAAGACAATAGGGGCGGCTAAGAAGCTGTCCACTAAGTGGTGTGCAGAAGCTTTGAAACTGTGCGCTGAATGGGATTACAAAATGAAGACATCGGGTGGGGACAGGGAAGAGCTTCTTGAACTTCTGCTCTTAAATCTCAGCAATCTGCGCTATTTGGAATCGGGCGTGTCCAGGCAATAGCTTGATGAAATATCAGGAGTTTATATGATGAGAAGAGAAAAGCAAAAAATCAAAGAAATAATTGTGGTTGAAGGCAAGTACGACAAGAACACGGTATCACAGATCGTTGACACTCTTGTTATTGAAACTTCAGGCTTTCAAGTCTTCTCCGATCGTGAAAAGATGAACCTAATAAAAAAGTTGGCTAAAGCCCGCGGTATAATAATCCTTACAGATAGCGATTCAGCAGGGTTTGTTATCAGAAATCACATAAAAGGGTGCGTTACTCCTGAGCTTATAAAGCATGCTTATATTCCCGATATTTTTGGAAAAGAGAAAAGAAAAACGATCCCTTCAAAGGAGGGAAAGTTGGGAGTGGAAGGGATGCCTCCTGATGTGATTTTAGAAGCTCTTAGGCGTGCCGGCGCTACATTTGAAAACAATGATGCAGACTTTGACGATGACATGCTTGACCGGGAAAATGCCCAAGTGGTTGAGAAATCTAAAAAGAGAGCGGACAGTGATTTCAACAACGATAAGTGGTCGGATTTCAAAAGTGATATCGAAAGCCCAGACAGTTCATCAAGCGTAAGCAAATCATCTGATTTAAGCAGTTCGATTTCTGTAATCGATCTTTACAGAGTAGGGTCCTTACTGGCAAAAGGCCGGTAGCGCAAACAAAAGGAAAAAGCTACTGCAAGCTCTAAATTTTACCTGAAAAGATGTCATCAAGCGCGCTTCTTGATGTAACTCAACGTCCCTTTTTACAAAAAGTGCTTTTTGATGAATTACTTAGCTGATTTTATTTTCCGAGACAGAGTTTTAGCAAATAGATATTCAATAGCTATTGAAACTTCGGGGTCCCATTTTTGAATGTCTGCTTCTATGGGAAAACGAAAAGAGGTTTGTTACTTTTTTCAATGCCCAGCCTATTTTGACACTTACCTTCTATGTTTTGCTTCTAGATTCAGTGGTTGAAAATCAGTATATAATCTGAATTCATATTTTTGCCGATAAAAAAAAATGTGCTGATGGTCCTTTATGGCCAAAAAGCACATTTTTATTTACGTTTTTGTAAATTAGGTAAGGGACCCTTTCCCCGCTCCTACGAAAATATCGCGAATAATATGACTCCCGATAATGATGAGATAGTGGACGGGCTTTTCCAGGTTTAAACTGCGTGTACGAAATTTGTTGTTACCAATATAGATACCAACATGGGCTTGCCTTTTCTGGCGCTACCGTTATTGAAAAAACACCAAATCTCCGGGAAGAAGATCACTTTTTTGCAATTGAAGTTGCTTTAACTCATTTGGCTGCTTGCTCCCCGGGTTTTAAGGTATATCCAAAGTTTTTTGAATACATAATAGGACAAAATCCGGAAACAGTCCAAATCCCTTTTGAAGGGGGAAACGTCCCCGCCATAGGTGTATTTTGGTACCAATCAACTGTTTTTGCAAAATTCGACCACTTCACTTCGTTTTGTCCGGTAAGAGTTTTCAGACTCAGCAGAGCTTACTGTTTCGGTAGCTGTAGAATCAGATGATGCCTTTTGAGAGGAATTTTGCTGATTCATGCTTTTCTGATTTCAAAAGTAGTCGGGGATGTATGTAAACCGGACATTATTGCCGTACTTTATCTTATACCATCCATCTTCAATACCTATAGCCTTTGCATAGGTACCTTTGCGAAGCTGGAAAACAACAGAGTATGCGGTACCGGGTTTGGCGCGTACATTGACCACGGAACCGGTTACTACTCCGTCAATGGGTTTATTAGAAAAATCCTCATTATTTGTTTTTGTTAAATAATCTGCCAACATATAACCTTCTTCGTAGTCAAAGTTGACACGATACCAATCCCCATTCTTTTCGAGTATTATAACTTTTTTACCACGTTGGGCAACAGCAACAACATTTGAAGAGGTGGTATTGGATGAACGCATATTTAGAGCGCTTGCATTTACGGTGCCCACTTCCACAGCACTGACCGATACGGTGAGCATTGCTGAAACTACAGCCGCTGCTGCAATTTTCTTTGCCAATCCGGAAAATGAAATCATAATTTCCTCCGATTATAGACTTCCTGCTAATCTTAAGTTAAAAGAACTTCATGCACGACCTTATAGAAGCTATGAATTTAACGCTCTTGTCAGCCATATCGAAGCAAGATCCATTGCCTCATACAGACCTTTCTTTTCACTTTTCTTAACAACGCGATTTCTAGATGATATATCAGGATCGGTGTACTGGAGCTGTACTGACACTTTTGATGAGAGATCTAGGTCTTTAAGCTTCTTTGTCTCCATAACCTGGATCATTATTATATACTTGTCGGTAATATTTCCATAATAAATTAGATTGCCCTGTCTTAGTAGGGGATAGCCTCTATAACTTAGCAATTTGTTTTCAGACATATAAACCTCCGTAAAATATAAGTTGGGGAACATAAAGATCAATATAAACAACCAAACACTGGAAAATTCGTAACAAATTGTTACTTTATTGTAACACATGTACTATTCATTGTCAAACGAACCTAAATAGTAAAATGAGGATGGAAATATGAGGGAATAAGCGATAAATCGCATATTCCCTCACTAAAGAAAGATGTATGGATTTCAATTACAATGAATCGGTCAAATAATTGCGAACAAGCTCTTGCATGAGTTCGTCACGATCGATTTTGCGAATAAGACTTCGCGCATTGTTATAGTTTGTGATATAAGTGGGGTCTTCTGAAAGCAGATAACCGACAATTTGATTTATCGGATTATAACCTTTCTCCATTAGCGACTCATAGACAGAGGAAAGTATGGCTTTCATCTCCAGCTTGTGTTCCTCAGCCAGGTTAAACTTTCGCGTATTATCCATACTTCAATCCCCCCTTCAAACATTCACTCTTATAGGCTTATTTTACCGTGAAATATTGCTGATGTAAAGGGATTATTGAAAGAATTATTTCTGTAATAATATTTATCGCAGAACAGCACCGAATTTTTCACCTAGAGCGGACAGGCAACGGTTGAATAGCGTGTCTGCCTCTTCATCTGTGAGGGTTCGATCGGAGTGTCTGAATTTAAGGGACAGTGCAACGCTTTTCTTACCCTTCGGTACCTGATCGCCAGTGTATACATCGAATATCTCAACACTTTCAAGAAGGTCACCCGAAACTTCTTTGGCTGTTTCAAGAAGTGCACCGGCCGGAATTGTCAAATCGCAGACTACGGCCATATCCCTAACCATTGCCGGGAACTTGGGAAGGGGAGTAAATTCAACATCCGGTCCAATGGATTTGAACATGCCGTTAAAATCGAGTTCAGCTGCATAAACCCGGACATCCATACCATAGTTTTCAACAACAATAGGATGAACCTGTCCGAATACACCTATACGGGTATCACCTGAGAAAATTTCTGCGCATTGACCGGGATGATATGAGCTTTGGTCAGAGGTCTTGATAAAGCGGTAATCTATACGAAGGGATTCAAGAATACCTTCAATGTCTCCCTTTAGCTCGAAAAAGTCAAAGTCTCCTCCGTATGCTCCCAGGGTCAGCACTTTCTTTTCTTCGGGAAGCTTATCCTCGGTGAGAATATATACTTTTGCAAGCTCAAAGAGTCTGACTTGTTCGTTGCGATTATTCAAATTTCGGGTAAGTGTTTCCATCATGGAGGGGAGGGAAACGGTTCTCATTATGCCGGTATCTTCTCCCAGGCGATTCAAAATCTCCAATGATTTTCTCAGTGGGCTGTCCTTCGGCATTCTGATCTTGTCGTAATATGACGGACTAATGAATGAGTAAGTTATAATGTCACTGTAACCTAATGCGTAACAGGTATCTTCAATAACCTTTTCAGTTTTCTGCTCTTCAGTTAGTACGCCAATCGTTGTAGCGCCTCTCATAAGGGACATCGGAATATTTTCATATCCGTAAAGACGTGCAACCTCTTCCGCCAAATCCGGCCATTTTTCCACGTCAGCACGCCACGATGGTATTAAGACTGAGCTCCCGTCAATTTCAAAGCTGAGTCTGGAGAGGACCTGCTTCATATATTCTTCAGTCAGATCGGTTCCAAGCAGTGAATTGATCTTTTCTGGCTCAAGGATGATCGAGCGTTTCTGAACAGGTGATGGATAATTGTCAATAAGTCCATCAACGACTTTACCTGCGCCGAGTAGTTCAATCAATTCACAGGCACGCTGTAGTGCAGGGATGACATTTTCGGGATCGAGTCCCTTTTCGAAGCGTGCTGAAGACTCGGTCCGCATTCCAAGAGAAGTTGCAGTTCTACGAACTGAAGGTCCATTGAAGTTCGCGGACTCGAAAACAATGACTTGAGTTTTTTCGGTGATCTCACTGTTAGCGCCACCCATAACGCCAGCAATAGCTACAGGCTTTTGTTCGTCACAGATTAGAAGAGTACCCTCCCGGATATCGCGCTTTTTCTCATCCAATGTGTCGATCGTTTCCCCTTCGCGAGCTGTACGAACGACGATTTTTTTACCCTCTAAGCAGGTATAATCAAAAGCGTGCATTGGTTGGCCATATTCCAACATTACATAGTTTGTAATGTCTACGATGTTGTTGATTGGGCGCACACCGCTTGAGCGGAGACGGTTACGAAGCCAGGCAGGGGAGGGGGCGATCTTAACATCTGTGACAACTCTAGCTGCATAGCGGGGGCAGAGGTCACTCTGGATTTCAACTTCCAGGTAATCACTAACATTGCCGCCGCTTCCATTGACATTTGGTTCATGGATATTTATAGGGCGGTCAAAAACTGCAGCGGTCTCCCTTGCAAGACCTATTATACTCAGACAGTCAGGTCTATTTGGTGTAATCTCAAATTCTGCTACTGTATCATCCAAACCAAGTACCGGCCTGATGTCGTCGCCAAGCTCTACACCTTCAAGTGATATATCATTGCTGTCATCGTTTAAGATCAATATACCGCTGTTGTCTGCACCGGGAATATCGTGTGAAGTCAACGACAGCTCATCAATTGAGCATAGCATACCTTGGGAATTCACACCACGCATGTTTGTATTTTTGATTTCAACACCTTCCGGTAGTGTAGCACCATCAAGGGCAACCGGCACGATATCTCCCGATTTTACATTTTTAGCGCCGGTAACTATAGTAACCATTTCGGGTTTTCCAACATTCACTGTACAGATGGAAAGTCTATCCGCATTGGGATGGGGGGCAACCTCCATGATCTGTCCTACTACAACATTGGTGATTTCAGCACCCGGAATAGTATAACCTTCAACAATCGAGCCTGACATTGTCATTGCGTCGGCGTATTCCTTGTCAGATACATTGGAAACATCTACAAATTCATTAAGCCACTTTCTGGATAATTTCATAATAAAGCCTCACTCGTATAATATGTTTTGCAAGATGTTTATACGGTGATCCTGCTAGTCACCAAATAGTCAACCGGATTAGCAATGCCCATGATATAATTGAGAAAGTCAATCAGGCAAAGCTCTTATTGTCTCCTGTTGAACCGAGAGGTTACTTCATAGAAAGTCTGTTCCCCTGAACCGGAAGTTAGCTTCAAACCGCCGGCTGTTTGCTGGATAATCAGCCAGCCTCTTTTGCAGTGGAGGTTCGCAACGGGTTGCTTCCAGCTGGATTCTGATATGCGAGGGTGTCGATGCTCCGGTGTCATGGGTATTGCCGATCCGATTGACGTTATTCTAACCCGAAAGAAGGTGAAAACGTGAACAAGCTATTCGTAGGCATTGATGTGGGGAGCCGCATTAACGCAGTATACATCATGCTGCCAGACGGCTCAAAACACAGCTCATTTACTGTCCAGAACAACCTTGGCGGAGCTCAATCCCTTTCAAAGCGCGTTGTTGCCGCACTAAAGGAGTATAATATTTCTACAGTTATACTTGGTATGGAAGCAACTTCGGTGTACGGTGACAATCTTGCATGCTTCCTCCGCGAGGATGGGGCTCTCGGCAGGTTCGAGAAAAGAATCCATGTCCTTAATCCGAAACAAGTGAAGAAGTTCAAAGATGCTTATCCCGACCTGCCTAAGAACGATGCTATTGACGCTTTCGTTATCGCGGACAATCTTCGCTTTGGTAGGATCACCGCTGCAATATACTCGGATGATTACCGATACAAAGCCCTCCAGACACTTACCAGAACCCGTTTCTCGGTTGTTCAAAATCTTACACGAGAAAAGCAACGCTTCATGAACTACCTCTTCATGAAATGCTCTGGGTTGGCCCAGGAAAAGGTGTTCTCTAACACCTATGGTTCTACCGCACTGGCTCTCATTGAAGAGTTTGAAACTCCAGATGATATAGCCAATATGGATGTGGACCAACTAGTTGAGTTCCTTGTGGAAAAAGGGAAGAACAGATTCCCCAACCCATCTGAAGTTGCTAAAGCTGTCCAAGCTGCAGCTAGGGGTTCCTATCGTTTGCCAAAGACTGTCAACGATTCTGTCAATCAGGTTTTATCTATCTCCATTTCCTCTATGCGCGCAATGCAAGAGCAAATAAAGGCTTTGGATAAGGAAATTGAGCGCCAGTTTGAAAACATCCCCAACACACTCACATCCATCCCTGGAATTGGTAAAGTACTCTCGGCGGGCATCATTGCTGAAATTGGAGACATCAACCGCTTTCCAAACCATGCTGCTGTTGCCAAGTATGCAGGTCTTGCGTGGACCCAGCATCAGTCTGGAATGTTCGAGGCACAGAACACACGTCAAATTAAGTCTGGGAACCGATTCCTCAAATATTACTTATGTGAAGCTGCTTTCTCTATCGTGCGTTGCGACACGGAGTACAGGCGCTTCTATGACCTCAAATATAAAGAGGTTAATAGGTATCAACATAAGCGTGCACTCGCTCTCACTGCCCGGAAGCTCGTCAGGCTAGTCTTTCGTCTGCTGAAAGACAACCGCCTGTACAAACCATCGGTGGCATAGAACACTGCCACCACCCTTAAGAAGGCCCTGTTAAAATAGATTTTGCGCAGGGCTTAGATAGGTGCGCCTTTAAAAACTAAACTAACGCGTTTCCAGGTGTAACTTATTAGAAATTCTTTGTTTTAACTACTTGACATATTACCGCCGGACTTTCAGAATTGCGAGAGAAAACGCATATCATTTTCAAAGAACAAGCGCAAGTCGTTTACCTTGTATCGCATCATTGCCATACGGTCGGTGCCAAGTCCGAATGCAAAACCTGTATATACCCTCAGGGTCAATATTGCAGTACTCAAGTACTTTAGGATGAACCATTCCGCAACCAAGCATCTCGAATCCAGCCTTCACCCTTGCACAACCCTGCAGCCCTCTCGCCATGGCATGCAAAACACATTAGATCCATTTCTGCTGAAGGCTCGGTAAACGGGAAGTGGTGGGGGCGGGAAGCGGGTTTTAGATTGGGGACCGTATAATTGCTTGAAGCAGCGCATCAAGGGTTCCCTTGAGATCGCCCATTGTGATGCCCTTGTCAACCACCACTAGGCCTTCGATCTGATGGAACATCGGTGAGTGGGTAGCGTCGACCTCATCTTTGCGGTAAACACGTCCCGGGGCAATTATGCGAATTGGCGGTCGTTTTGTTCTCCATTACACGAATCTGAACTGAGGATGTCTGTGTCCTGAGTAGAACATCGTCTGCAAAGTAGAAGGTGTCCTGCATATCGCGGGCAGGATGTCCCTCGGGAGTGTTGAGAGCTGTAAAGTTATAATAAGTTGTTTCAACTTCAGGACCTTACAGCCAATTTCAAAACCCATGCCTCTGAACAAGTCCTCGATCTCATCAAGAAGTATATTCATTGGATGCTTATGGCCCAATGGTTTGCGCTTTGAGGGGAGTGTAATATCGAGATCTTCTTGGAGTAGCCTTTTTTCAAGTTCCAACCTCTCAATTTCAACTATCCGTGATGCAAGCATCTCTTCGATGCGATGCCTGACATCGTTGGCAAGAGCACCCATTATTGGACGCTCCTCGGCAGATAGCGAACCCATTTGCTTTAATATTGCTGTAAGTTCTCCCTTTTTTCCGAGATATCGAATTCTAAGGGCCTCAAGCTCCTGACTAGTCGAGGCCGCTTGCAGGATCCTTTTCAGCAGTTTGTCTTAACGATGCTAATTTATCCTTCATGACATGATCCTTTCTCCGACGATGTGAAAATGTCGGCTTTATATAAAAAAGCTTCATCCACAATGGGACGAAGCTTACTTCGCGGTACCACCCAAGTTCAGTCTGAACGACTGCACTCGACGGAGCATAGTGCTCCTTGCCTTAACGCGGCAAACGCCGTGTCCTACCAACCATATTTGGCCTTCAGATCGGGGCTCAAGGGTGAACTTCACTTGGGAGTTCCAGCTTGCGGCTTTCAGCCGGTGACCGCAATTCTCTGTCTGCAACTGCTCCTCGCTACTCTCCCTGTCACAGCCTTTATGCATATTAAAGATATCTTATACCAAGCTTTATATTTTTTCAAGTATCAAAATTGATTTGTTCATGAAACGCAAATTGCAAGTTAAAGTGAAACACTTTTTCTCTGTCAAATGTTATCTAGATATCTTGTAGTTTTCACTTGTTTCTGGCGGTTTGGGTCTGGGCGGAACGGGAAATGCTTTCGCTATGAACACTTTCTTAGTTCTTCTTTAACTACCTCGTTTGCGCATTTACCTTCTAAAACCTTACGTGGGTAATCATTAAGCCATTCTTGGATCTTTAATATTGCTTTTGTACTGTATTTCGCTATCGAACATCCCTTGGGGATAAATCGTCGTATGTGTCCATTTATCTGTTCATTGGTACCTCTTTCCCATGAATGATATGGGTGACAGTAGTAAATTCGGGTGCGTGCTTTACTGCTTATGCAGGACCGTTCTAGCTTGCGCCAATCTAAAAACTCACTTCCATTATCAACTGTTATTGTTTTAAACATCTTTCGAAATCGCTTTGCACCTATCTTTTTCTCTAGTTGGTCAAGTCGTTTTAGCACTTCTTTTTGTGTTTGGCTACGCAACTTAAATATCAGTGTCTTTCTAGATAGCCTCTCAACCAGCACAAGCAAGCATGCCCTGCCTTTTCCTCGACCTGGTTCAACGCAATCCATTTCCCAGTGACCGAGCTCACTGCGGTCATTCGCCTCTTGTGGGCGCTCATCTATGCGTTTGGCGTCTACATCCCGTATTCTGCGGGTTACTCGGGTATACTTGCGTTTTGAACTCTTGCCTTTTCGAGGTAAGTCCTTTTTTGTTACATTGAGTAATAACTCACGGTCTATATAATTATAGAGCGTTCGCTTAGATATGGGCGTTCTTTGATAGTCAGGGTCATCCTTAAGTTTCTCTATGGTCGCATAAGGAGAGAACTTGCCATTTATAATACAGTTCTCAATTTTTTCTGCTAACTCATAGTTCTTACCAATTTTTAGATGAGCCCCTTTTGCACTTGCCTTCTCATCATAGTCCTCTTGGGCTTTTAAGGCTGAATAGCTAACCACTTCACGCCATTGGCAATCCCTTAAGATTACCTTCCCACGCCTCAGCTCCCTACTTATTGTGGCTGGACTTACTCCCATTCGTTCTGCTATTTCCCGATGGCTAAGCCTTGATTTCTTAGGCAAGTAATTGTTCTTAGTTACTATCGCTTCTAACTCTTCACGCTCTTCCAATCTTAGGTGTTTACCTTTTATGCGAGTTCTGATACAATAGACTTGGCTCATGAAGCTTCTCCGTTTCTGTTTGTTGTAGGAACTAACATTATAACAGAGAAGCTCTCGTGGGTCTATTTATTTCTTTATTTGTGTTTCATTTAATTTTACAACTCGCCGATTTGTTCATGAAAAATGAGTAATGCAACCCTTAACATAGTCACATGTGTTAATGATCCAAACAGCAGGCTCCAGAAAAGCTAGCATCAGTTGTATACTAAGCCTCTTCCCAGTTATGCCAGATCTGTTGGACGTCATCATTGTCTTCCAACATCTCGATTAGTTTGTTCATATTCTTGATTGAGTCTTCATCACTTAGTGTGACATAGTTTTGAGGAACCATTTCAACCTGAGCGCTGACAAAGCTGTAATCATTCTTCTCCAGGGCCTCACGGACAACACTAAATTCCCCCCGGTTCTGTGAAAATAATAAACGATTCATCTTCAGCTTCAAAGTCGGAAGCTCCAGCATCGAGAGCGTCCATCATGACCTGATCCTCGTCCAAGTCTCCGCGCTCGATCACAATAACTCCTTTGCTGTCAAAAGACCAGGAGACACAGCCGGTGGCACCAAGGTTGCCACCTGTATTTATCGAAGTAGTGACGCATCTCGGAAGCGCGTCCGGTTGCGATTGTCCGTCATACACTCAACAATAACAGGCCACTTCCGGCAAGGACCATATCCTTCATAGGTTATGCTTTCATAATTTGATTGGTCTAACGTTTCCGGAAGCACGCGCAATAACACGGTTTACATTGTCGTTTGGCACGTTTGCTGCCTTTGCCTTTGCGATGACGTCGCGCAGCTTGGAGTTTGTATCAGGATTTGGGCCACCTTCTTTGACAGCAACAATAATTTCACGTGAGAGCTTTGTGAAAATCTTTGCACGCTGTTTGTCGTTTTTATTCTTTGTTGCCTGAATGTTTTTCCACTTTGAATGTCCAGCCATAAGAAACTCACTTTTAAAAAAATATAAGTAGTGTTCCGGCCAAGGCCGGATGGTCAATAAGAACTGTTAGCTGACTATTATTTCAAATAACTGATTTAGACGCTTGTGGCTTCCTGAAAGCCAAAGTGCGCCGAAAAGGGCTTCAAACCCTGTTGCTGTATGATACTTGGCACGATTTGCTGTTCTTGGGGATCGTCTTTACATGGGGCGTTGCGTCCGCGCCTGAAGATGTCAGCCTCATAGGGGGTAAGGATATCCTTTATCTTTTGGTATGCTTCAAATTGAGCATCGGCGGAGACATAATTCAATGTTTCACTGTGCATAGAATGGTTTGTCAAATCTGCCTTAACCGATAGCATTGTACGCACCATCAACTCGTAAACTGAATCTCCCAGAATGTGCAAGTGCCAATATGCTATGAGAAGCAACCTCGCTTCTCGTTGAGAGTCACATGAAAATAGTCCATGAACTCCGCTCCTTTTATTGCTTTGTAATAAACTTTGATGCGGTCTTTAGCATCAATCTTTTCGTCCCTTCCGAGAAAGTAACTTCAATGAGGGCATCTCCTCCCATTGGAGTTATTTTAAACTACCATTCCGTCACCGAAAGCTTTGTGATTTATCATGTCGCTCTTTTTTTAATATCTAGAGGCAGTTTGGTGTTTACGCTGGCTTGGTGGAAGAAGATCTGAAATTGCCTACCGGTTTCTTAGAATATTCCGTATGAGGTATTTCTGTTGTAGCTATTACCTTCATATCTAGTTGCATCGGCCTGTTGAATACCCTTGATATTCGAAGTTTTTGGACGTTGGTAAACGTTCAAGATTCAATATAATTGATGCATTCTGATGGAATCTCGTCAACAAATCGAGAAACGCGGTTGTATGTAGTATGTCCAAACAACATACGGGATTTGGCATGTGAAATGAAAAGTGTTTTGCGGGCTCTTGTTATACCGACATAGCATAGGCGACGCTCTTCCTCCAGTCTTCTTCGGGAAAGCCTATACTGCGGAAACCCGGGAAAACTCCTTCTTCAAGACCAACAAGAAACACAGAAGGAAACTCAAGCCCCTTGGCGCTGTGGATGGTCATCAATACAACGGTGTCGGCCTCACTGTTGTAATTGTCAATGTCTGTAAACAGCGAAACCTCATCAAGGAACCCGGCAAGTGTCGGCTCATCTGCTTGTTCGGTGTATGAGATAATGTTGGATTTCAGCTCAAGAATGTTTTCAATTCTTGTTGCAGCATCTTGATCGGTATCACTTCGCTGCTGTAGATTACTGAGATAGCCTGACTTTTCAAGAATTTGATCATATAACTCCGGGAGGGGGTATAATCGCGGATTGTTCTTGGAATTGCATGATCATGTCGGCAAAAGCATGTAAACCGGCTGATTTCCTTGAGAGCTGTTCGTAGGATGATGCATCTGAAACCACATCAAAAATCGACTTTCCGGTTGATTGAGCGAGATATTCCAACATCTCAATGGTTTTGTTACCTATTCCCCGGGGGCGGGTTATTGATGATACGGATAAGACGTAAGTTATCAGCTGGGTTTCGTATTACATGGAGATAAGCGAGCATATCTTTGATTTCTGCCCGGTCA
>JBMNIG010000005.1:0-95434 GCA_050950785.1 Eubacteriales bacterium
TTTTGACCATATTACATTTTAGAAGAAGACTAGCATGATTATAAACGGGTTGCCGGATGATTAAATAAGCCAGCCAGCAGGTAGATGGTCGATGTTTCGGACAGACTAAGACGATCGACAGAAAGTGGTGATTCTATGATAGGCTGGATCATACTCGGGTCGGTTGTTATGCTTATTGTCGTGCTGTATCTTGTGCGCATAGGCGTTATTTTTCGGTATAATAAGGATGACGGATTTGAAGTTTATTTAAAGGTCGCTTTTGTTAAAGTCCTAATATATTCAACCACGCGGAAAAAAGATGTCTCGGAAGTAAAAAGAGAAAAGCATGTAAAAAAACAAAAGATAAGGTGGCTAAAGACGAAAAGGAAAAGGGCAGTTCCCTTGAACGTTTCAAAGAAAATTATAACTTGATACGCGGAACGATAAGGCGCCTTGGGAGTGCTGCCCGCATAGATTTTCTTTACATTCGGTTTGTGGCTGCTGCAGAGGATGACCCCGCGAAGGCGGCAATAATGTACGGTAAAGCTTGGGCGGCTGAAGGTATAATTATTGGGATATTGGAAAATAACATAAAGGTACGAAAAAAGGAAATTTCGATTGAAGTGGATTATATGGCCGTGCGCCCCACGATATCCTTCCAGCTGCAATTAACTGCAGCGATCGCCGGAATCTTGCGTGCGGTATTCGGCCTGCTTGCGGACATGATCTCTGTTAAACGCAGTAAAACGAAAACATTACATGAAAAGGGCGGTGCATAGAATGGAAAAGCCAATCGTAGACATGATGTCGGTAACTCTTCAGAAGATCAAGGAAATGGTTGATGTAAACACGATCGTCGGACAGGCAATAACTGCGCCAGACGGAACAACGATCATACCTGTTTCCAAGCTGTGCTTTGGTTTTGCATCGGGTGGCAGTGACTTTAGTGGCAAAAACGATGACCAAACCTTTGGAGGCGGAAGCGGTGCCGGAGTGAATATTGTCCCTGTAGCATTCCTTGTGGTTTCTAACGGAAATGTAAAGCTTCTACCGGTTTCACCTCCGGCTGGCAATACTGTCGATCGGGTTGTGGAAATGGTTCCAGGTGTTGTTGACAAAATCTCTGAAATGCTTGGCAAGGAAAAAAAGGACAAAGACAAGGACAAGAAAGACCAAAAGGACAAAAATCCTTCTTCCGACTCACACGAATAAATTTATTGGGCAACTCAAAACAGACAAACCACATACTGTTAGTAAGCTACAGTAATAAAACAGACCGTCCTGCGGAAAACTACGCAGGGCGTTTCTTTATTATTTTTTACGTCACAGGACTTTTTTAGAGCAATTACATTGAAAGGAATGTAACTTAACACAGTAATGGTCTTTATGAAAAAATCGTCAACTGCGGAAGGATTGCAAGCACTTCGTTCAAAAATATGCATCAGCAGAAATACCGGTAATATAAAAATGCGTCAGACAAGCAAACATTGCGCGTCAGTATTCTCAACAAAGACCTTGAAGACAAGATGCGCTTTTATAGTTGCTGTGCTGCTTCTTTGTGGAGTTACAGTTGATACTTCTATGGCTTTTAATGTCGAGTTTCCCAGTGTGACGGCACAATCAGCAGTTGTATATGATGCAGACAGTGACAGGTTTCTTATATGAAAAGCAATCCGATCGCAAAATGAAGATCGCAAGTACAACCAAAAATTATGACAGCAATAGTAGTCCTGGAAAACTGCAACCTTGATGACGTTGTGACAATAGAAAAAAAGCATTATGCCGAGGGCTCCTCCATGTACTTGAGAGAGGGGGAGAAGGTCTCTGTACGGGATCTGCTGTATGGACTTATGTTAATGTCAGGCAATGATGCAGCATTGGCTTTGGCATACCACTGCGCCGGTGGGCCTGATGAATTTGCGGTCCTGATGAATAATAAAGCCAAAGAGTTAGGTATGGTAAACAGTTCATTCCGCAACCCCAACGGTCTTGATCAAGATGGCCATTATTCCACGGCAAGGGACATGGCATTGCTTGCTTCATACTGCATGAAAAATGAGAACTTTAGGGCTATTGAAGGCACAAAAAGCGGTCACTTTGCCGGACGCTATATGTCAAATCACAACAAGTTGCTTTCTAGGCTTGAGGGGACCACCGGATTGAAAACCGGCTATACATCATCTGCAGGACGGTGCCCTTGTTTCGTCTGTAAAAAGAAACGGTCGGGAAGTAATCGTTGTTACACTAAATGCCCCGGATGACTGGCGTGACCACATAGCACTTTGCAATAAAAGCTTTTGAATCATACAGTGAGACCCGATATCGCTTTGAAGGGTGAAAAGTGTGTCGACATATCAGTTCAGAATGGTGTAAAGCCCAGAATGAGTCTGTCAATTTTGCAGATGATTGCCGGATATGGCTTGCAGACGGAGAAAGAGTCGAAAGGTGATTTATGCACCCAAATTCGTATATGCTCCGGTTTTCAAAGGTGACATAGCAGGAGAATTGGTATGTGCTAATAAACGGAAGTGTGATAAAGAGGGTACCGCTAGTGTTTGATAGTGACGTGGAGAATGTAGATATCAAACCGGGCTTGTTTGATCGTGTTCGACTGTTTTTTAAAAATGTTGTAAGTATTACGCCTTTTTGATATAATCCAATTAAAGTAATTATCTTAAAAAACCTCATATGTCGGCACTGCCGGCGTATATCAAATAAAGTTATAGAAGGTATAGGCAGAGTAACGATTATGAAAGAGCGACTGCAGAAAATTTTATCAAGAAACGGGATAGCGTCCAGGAGGGAGGCTGAAAGGCTGGATTGCCCAAGGCGCTGTAGAAGTCAACGGAGTTAAAGCCGTTATCGGTCAGTTGGCTGATGCTGAACAGGATATAATCACAGTAAACGGTGAATTTGTTGGGGGAAGACCGGAACCGGTCTATATGGCCCTTTACAAACCAAGAGGTTACGTCACAACGTTAAAGGATGAGCTTGGGCGCAAGACCAGTGCGTGATCTTGTTGCCAATTTGCGGGACACATGTTTATCCTGCGGGAAGACTCGATATGGACTCTGAGGGCTTGCTTATAATGACTAACGACGGGGAGATCGCCAATAAATTGATGCACCCCTCAAATGAAGTTAAAAAAGTATACCGTGCAACGGTAAACAGCACCGATGATGCAAAGTTTGAAATGCTACGCAGGCTTACCGAAATTGATGGTGAACCTATAGTAAGTCCGGAGGTAAGGATCATCAAAAAAAAAGAGGACAGAAGTTCTCTTGAGATCATGATCCACGAGGGTAAGAACCGCCAAATTCGCAGGATGTGCAGTCAGGTTGGGATGGAGATCTTGCGCTTAAAACGCAATCGGATCGGTGAAATAGGGCTTGGGCACGCTAAAGCCGGGTGAGTGGCGCTTTCTTGACAAGCAAGAAGTTAGATATTTGAAGTCACTGCGATGATGACCGGATAGCAGGATGTACCTTGCTTGCATCCACCGGGTAAAAAATCTTGCCAACAAGATAAGATCGATTCTCTGTATTCCGATGGGGTTGAAGCCTCGATAAGATCGGTTATGTGTGCGGAGGAACTGTATGAATAGTGACATAATGAAAAGGATGACTCAAAGGCGCGCAGAATTCTCAAAAGGCCAGAGAAGGATAGCTGACTATATTCTTATGAATTTGGATAAGGCGGCATTTATGACTGCATATGCCCTAGGTAAAACAGTGGGTGTAAGCGAGTCTACAGTCGTTCGCTTTGCAACAGAACTGGGATACAATGGATATCCTCATATGCAGCGCGCCCTGAGAGAATATGCCAATACCAGGCTTACATCCATTCAGAGGATAGACGTGACAAGTGAGCGGCTGAAAAACCGCAATATTTTAAAGTCTGTAATGGAAAGTGATGTGGAAAAGATTCGAAAAACCCTGGAGGTCGTTGACGAGGAGACATTCAATCGTGCTGTTGAGCGCATCCTTGGCGCTCGACATATCTACATATTAGGAATGCGTATTTCCTCATTTCTAGCCGATTTTTGGGGTTTTATTTTAGGCTAATATTCAACAATGTTACAGTCGTTGGGGGTGCTCCCAAACGAAGGTGATATCTTTGAGCAGCTGTTTCGTGCCGGTGAGGGTGATTTAGTTATCGGCATCAGCTTTCCACGATATTCAAAGAGAACACTCCGGGGTTTGAGATTTGCCCTTGATAGAAAAGCAGATGTGATTTCAATCACAGACTCTCCCGGATCACCTATAGCAGGTATGAGTGACTGCACACTTTTTGCACCCAGTGAGATGGCATCTTTTGTAGATTCCTTGGTTGCTCCGCTAAGTCTCATAAATGCTCTCATAATATCGGTAGGGATAAGAAAAAAAGATGAACTGACCAGAACTTTTGAGGATCTGGAAGCAATCTGGGAGGAGTATGAGACATATGAAACGTCCGACAGCGCAATACAAGAATAATTGCGATAGAGTAGTTGTTGTCGGCGGAGGTCCAGCCGGAATGATGGCTGCGGTCTCCGCTGCAGCTAAAGGAGCCAAGGTTTTATTGCTCGAGAAAAATGATAGGCTTGGCATAAAGCTTAATATTACTGGCAAAGGCAGGTGTAATATTACTAACAACTGCTCGCCTCAAACTGTCATCCAAAACACCCCTCGTAATGGCAAGTTCCTTTACAGTTCTCTCAACCGGTTTTCACCTTCTGACGTATATGATTTCTTCGAAAGAAACGGTTTGAAGCTCAAGGTAGAGAGAGGAAACAGAGTGTTTCCGGCTTCCGACAGAGCAAAGGACGTGTCGGAGTTAATGAGAAGTCTAATGAAGGAACATGGAGTGCAGACACTTAAGTGTAAGGTTAAGGACATTGTCATCCTCGGCGACGGTTATTTTGATATTTTGACAGATAACAACGAAACCATAAGGTGTAAAGCGACGATCCTTGCAACCGGCGGGATGTCATATCCTCGGACAGGATCCACAGGTGATGGATATAGAATGGCAAAAAATCTCGGACATACGATAATTTCTCCAAAGCCCTCTATTGTTCCTCTGGAATCGCCGGATCCGGACTGTGTCGAAATGCAAGGTCTTTCGCTGAAAAATGTTGGTGTCAAGGCAACGGATAGCAATGGCAAGCTTGTATATAAGGATTTTGGCGAGTTGATGTTTACTCACTTTGGGATCACCGGTCCAACTGTGTTAAGTATGAGTGCTCATCTGCGAGATTTTGAAAATTCCCGTTACACAGTATCAATAGATTTTAAGCCTGCGCTAGACCACAAGAAGCTTGATGAACGAATCCTTCGAGACTTTGAGAAATACAGCAATAAAATATTTCGAAATTCACTTGGTGATCTTCTTCCCGGTAAAGCTATTTTGCCGGTTATCAGAAGGTCTGGAATAGATCCATTCAAGCCGGTTCACTCGGTTGAAAGAAAAGAAAGACATGCACTATTGAATGTCTTAAAGGACTTCAGAATACAAATAACTGGTACAAGGCCGATTGAGGAGGCAGTTGTTACATCAGGAGGAGTCGATACCAGTGAGATCAATCCCCAAACGATGGGATCTAAGTTAGTTAAGGGTCTGTTTTTTGCTGGAGAAATAATAGATGTCGATGCTTATACCGGAGGATTCAATTTACAAATTGCTTGGTCTACCGGTTACTCAGCCGGGATAGCTTCCGCAGAATACTGTACATCACCGGAGGACAGGTCATGAATCAAGATACTGAAATGAAAACTGAGGTTTTAAGGCCTTATTCTATTGCGATTGACGGACCAACAGGCGCAGGTAAAAGTACTCTTGCGCGTGAAATCGCAAAACGTCTTGGCTGCACATATATTGATACCGGGGCTATGTACCGTGCAATAGGATTGTATGTACTCCGCAAGAACATATTATCCGATGATGTCGAAAAAATAATAAACCTTTTGCCTGAGATCGAGCTTTCTATATCCCACAAAGAAGACGGTCAGCACATATTTCTTAATGGTGAAGACGTTTCTCGCGATATTCGCACAGCAGAAGCATCTATTTATGCATCAAACGTTTCCAAGATCCCTCAGGTGCGTGCCTTTTTGCTTGATTCTCAGCGGCAGTTAGCCGGAAAGAGCAACACCGTCATGGACGGGCGGGACATTGGAACTGTTGTATTGCCTAATGCCGATGTTAAGATCTTTTTGACAGCCACTCCTGAGCAGCGTGCCTTAAGACGGTATTTGGAAATGAAAGAAAACGGAATAGATATCACCTATGAATCAGTCTTGGACGATTTGATCTGGAGGGACAAAAATGACTCAACAAGAAGTGTCGCTCCGCTAAGACAGGCTGAAGATGCAGTTGTACTAGATACTACCGGATTGACCTTTGAGGAAAGTGTCGAAAAGGCGCTAGAGATCATAATCAGCCGCATTGGCAACAGAGCATCCAAAGCCCTTTCAGAGGCTATTGATGACCGTAACAGGCGTAAACAATCGGAGGATTCTCTATAATGCTTTTTAATATATACTTTTTCATTGTTTCCTTTATACTTAGGATATTTTGCAGGATAAAAATCACTGGTGCAGAGTATTTGCCCGATGGCAACGCCATCGTATGTGGGAACCACACTTCGATGCTTGATCCAATTGTGATTGCTGTTGCAATGTATAGAAAGAGGAGATTTCAAGCAAAATTCATGGCGAAAATCGAGCTGTCGAGAGTACCTGTACTATCATGGTTGATAAAGCCGTTGATCATATTTGTTGATCGCGGCAATTCAGACCGGAAGGCAATCAAAGATACAATAGATCTTCTGCGCAAAGGAGAAAAGATATTGATATTCCCTGAGGGCAGACGTGTCGATGTTGGTGAAGATTCAAAGGCAAAAACGGGTGTAGCCATGATGTCGATCAAATCTGGAGCTCCACTTGTGCCGGTCTACTTAACAGAAGGCAGAAAGAACCTTTTACGCTTTCCTAAACTTGAAGTCTCATTTGGAAAACCCTATTACCCCAAAAAAGAGGAAGGTCTTTCTACTTCCGCATCATATAGGAAAATCGCAGATGATTTAATGGAAAGGATACGTTTACTGAAAGGTGAAGTGGAATAATGGAAGTAAAAGTGGCTAAGAGTGCAGGTTTCTGTTTTGGAGTGGATCGTGCTGTGCGGATAGCCATGGAATCGGAAAGTGAGAATAACCCGTGCACTCTCGGTCCCATCATCCATAATGCTCACGTGACGGAAAAGCTCAAGGAAAAGGGCATCGAACAACTGTCAGGAGTAAATGAGGCAAAGCCGGGAAATACTGTTATTATCTGCTCACATGGCGCTCCGAAGGAGACTTATGACATCCTTGAGAAAAACGGGGTAAAATACATCGATGCGACTTGTCCCTATGTCAAAAGGATCCACAAAATAGTTCAGAAGTCGAGTGGAGAGGGAAGAACGGTCATAATCGTCGGAGACCGAAACCACACAGAAGTTGTCGGTATATCAGGTTGGTGTTCCAATTGTCTGGTCGTTGAGACACCGCAAGAACTATCAAATATTATTGATGAAATCAGGGACAAGCCTGTTACTTTAGTATCCCAGACCACTTTAGACATGAGATCGTGGGAAGAATGTTCGGAAATAATAAAAAGGGAGTGTACAAACTCCGAAATATTTGATACAATATGTAGTGCAACCATTTTGCGTCAAAAAGAGACTGCCGAACTTGCAAAAGAATGTGACGCCATGATCGTGATCGGCGACAAAAAAAGCGCAAACACAAATCGACTTGCTCTGATCAGCAGGCGTCACGCTTCGCATGTAAGGCATATTGAAAGCGCAGATGAGATAAATCCTAAGGAATACCTTGATTTTTCTAAAGTTGGCATCACCGCCGGCGCTTCCACGCCGTCGTGGATTATTGAGGAGGTCTGTAAGAAAATGAGTGAAGAAGTAAAAAACACCGAGATCACAGAGGAAACTGATTCAGGAACCGAGTCCTTTGCTGAGCTTTTAGAGCAGTCATTTAAGACACTGTCAGGAGGCGATAAGGTGACCGGCGTCGTTACCGGTATGTCAAATTCTGAAGTGTTCGTCGATCTCGGGACCAAGCATGCTGGGTACATACCCATGTCGGAGCTCACTGACAGTCCCTCCGCTAAGCCTGAAGATATAGTAAAGGTCGGCGATGAGGTCGAAGTTTTCGTTATGCGTGTCAATGACATGGAAGGCACAGTTATGCTTTCAAAGAAGCGTATGGACAGTGAAAAAGGGTGGCAGGAAATTGAGGCTGCCATGGAGAGCAAAGAGGTCATGGAGGGCTTTGTACTCGAAGAAAACAAGGGCGGCATCGTTGTACTGGTCAACGGTGTTCGCGTGTTTGTCCCGTCATCCCAGACAGGCATTCCTAAGGGATCACCTCTTACTCCGTTAGTAAAGACAAATGTAAAGCTTCGTATTACCGAAGTAAATCATGCCCGACGCCGTGTAGTAGGATCTATTCGCCTAGTCCTTAACGAAGAGCGCCGCAAAATGGCCGCCAAGGTTTGGGACGAGATCGAGGAGGGCAAAACATACCGTGGCGTTGTTAAGTCCCTGACCTCATACGGTGCATTTGTCGACATTGGCGGTGTTGACGGTATGATCCATATTTCTGAGTTGTCTTGGCAAAGGGTTCGTCACCCATCCGATGTAGTTTCCATCGGCCAGGAAGTTGACGTACATGTTTTGTCTTTTGATCCTGAGAAGAAGAGAATTTCACTGGGTCTTCGTAAGCCGGAAGATAATCCATGGAATATTTTCATGGCAAACTACAAGATCGGCGATGTCATCAAGGCCAAAGTTGTAAAGCTCATGCCCTTTGGCGCATTTGCAGAGATCTTACCCGGCGTGGACGGTTTGGTACACATTTCTCAGATTTCCGACCGCCGTATCGGAAAGCCCGGAGATGTCCTCTCTGAAAATCAGGAAATTGACTGTGTAATCACGAATGTCGATGACGAGAATCAGAAGGTCTGGCTTAGTATCCGTGCACTGCTTGAATCCGCTAGTCAGAAAACCACCACTGAGGAAGATGCTTCTCTTCCGGACAGGATCGTTGCGGTAAGTGAAGAAGGCAAGCTTGAAGTGGACTCTGAAGACGTAAGGGAAGATGCAGAAGATGTTCAGCCTAATGAAGAGCAGGTTGAGCAAACGGAAGCATCAGATGAAAATGCAAATACAGAGGATGTTCAAGCTGCTGAAGAGGATACCCCTGTTGATACAGAGAAGACTACTGAAGTTGAAGCAGAAACAGTTGAAGACTGAGGTAGAAACTCAACCAGAAGCATTTGAAACAGAATCTGGTGAGTCTGACAAGTCCAGCAATTGATAAAAAGCCTATAATTTCATAATTACAGCCATCAATCACTTCACTGGTTGATGGCTGTTGATATTTTTTACCTAGACACTTATATTCTTAAAATCATACATAGAAACTCAAGCGCTAAGATCTTGTCGCACGGTACTATTACATGAAAAGCAAGTGATCCTTTACGAATTGTCAAGCCAACTTTCTTTATCACTGTTTGATTTAAGTATCGAGCTATGATAAAATGGTTTACATAAAGAATACCTGGTAATATATGACTAAACAATTTATATCCGAACAAAAGCGGTTCATATACGTCTAAATAATAGTATAATTTCATATTTATGCCTAAACAGGCGGATTGCTGAAGGATGAGAACGTTGCGGAATAATACGGAGGTGATTGAAGCATCGATAGAAGTGGGAGCGTGAAAGCTCGTCTAAAGTAACGGATAACATTTATTAAGATAACATAATAAATAACATTGATTGACAAATAATTGCACAGAGGATTATATAATGAAGAAAATTATAGCATATATTCTTGTTCTAAGTCTCTTGGTTACATATGCCTCATCATTGGAGTTGATAACCGAGGAGGGCATAGGCTCTTACATAAGGAAAAATTCAATTGGTGTGGCAGACGGCACAAGGCTGAATATCAATACTCTACAGCATGTGACAGCAGGACAAACTGAAGAGCGTTACATAGAATATACTCCCGGTTCACAAGTAAAGCCTATTGTAGCGTTTGGTTCGGTCTTATACGGTAGATCATCGATTGCCTATGTAGCAAATCATGTAAGAGACCGTGGAAAGACTGTCGTGGCCGGTATAAACGGTGACTTTTTCTTTACTGACACTGGTATACCTGTGGGAATAGTTGTTACCGACGGTATTCTTCGCTGTTCAGATTCCGGACTAAATGCCGTGGGCTTTTTCCCCGACGGTTCCGCAATTATTGCAAAGCCGGAGCTTTCAATGGAGTTGTTGACGGATACCGGCTATTCGATGAAAATAGATTATATCAACAAGCAAAGAAGGAACTATGGTGTTTACCTGTTGACTCCGGATTTTTCAGCAAATACCCGGACTTCGACTGAGGGTACGACCATTATTCTGACAAATGTGTCCGGTGACCTGAGAATTGGAGGGTCTGTTACGGCTACTGTTTCAGAGGTTATCAAAGGGACGGAACCCGTTACGTTGGCCCCGGGTACTATGGCTCTAACAGCAACCGAGGAAAATAATCTTGCTGCGAAATTGGATGGAGTTGCACAATCACAGCAGGTCACGATTTCCATAACGCCTTCTGATCCCGTTTGGAATGAAGTTTCATATGCGGTGGGTGCCGGTGATATCATCGTAAGAAATGGTGAGGTGACACCGGGTCTTGCTACCGGTAGTGCACCGAGAACCTCGTTAGGGATTACCCCGGAAGGCAAGGTGGTGTTTTATACCGTCGACGGAAGGCAGAGCGGATATTCAAATGGTATGAGCCTGACTACTCTTGCCAAACGAATGATTTCTTTAGGATGTGATGTGGCAGTAAACCTTGACGGCGGCGGGTCCACAGCCATGATTGCTCAATATCCCGGAAACGGCACGACAGAGACTGTAAATCGACCATCGGATGGCAGCCTGCGTTTGGGGGCAAACTATATTTTTCTAATAAATGAAGCCCAAGGGGACGGTTTTGTAAAAAACCTCCATCTGTATCCCATCGATCCGATCGTATTAGCCAACTCTTCGGTTTCTTTTTCAGTCAAGGCAACCGATGAAGGGTTTTATCCGGTAAAAGCTCCCGAAGGCATACACTATTCCGTTTCGCACCTCTCGAGCACGATAGATGATCAGGGAATATTCACTGCCGGAAGTCAGACGGGAAAAATCACTATATATGCTTCGGCTAGTGGAGTACGTAGTGAAACAGTAGCGTCAATAATTACAACACCAACAGCAATCAATGTACAAAATAGTGTAACCGGAAAGACGATCAAGACTCTTGATATCGAACCAGCTCAGAGTGTGGATCTGAACGCATCCGCAAGCTTTTATGGGTTGAGTGTTTTTAGCAGCGACAACGCATACATATGGGAGATCGTAAATGACGCAGGAGATATAGGTACCATAGATAGTAACGGAGTATTTACTTCTTCCGAAATTGCAGGCAGCAGAGGCAGGATCCGCGTCACAGCAGGAGAGATATCTGCTGAAATACCTGTAACTGTTGGAGTTGCTGATCAAATCCTTGATTCATTTGAAAATCAATCAAACACTGGTTTGACATCGGGAAATAGCATTATAAGCGCTTCTATCAACACTGATAAGAATTTTGTTCGCTTTGGTGAAGCTTCAGGGAGTATTGTCTATGATTTGACCGATGTTGAAGGCCCGGGCATTTCGCTGCCTACAAGGTGGAGCATACCGAAAAACAGCAGATACCTACACTTTTGGCTATATGGCGACGATTCCGGTAATTCCTTTGGTTTTGAGGCGATAAGCCAAAGCGGTAAAGGTTCAATCATTCCTGTATGCTCGATGGATTTCAGTGGCTATAGGCATTTCGCAATCGAGCTTCCTTCGGACATTGCTGAAATAAGTGCATTGAATATTCGAAAGGGAAGCGACATAAGTGCAGGAGCAATCTATCTTGATCAGATGGTTGTTTCCTATTATGCAGAGCTGGATACAAAACAACCGGAGATTGAGATATTGTCTGTTGATACTGAGAGTTCTCCTGGCAATATAAAGCTCTTTGCAAGAATAACTGATGGAAACCTCCCCATTCCTAAGAACAGGATTTCATTGGCTTTGGACGGAAACTCTGTGAATTTCAATTACTCTGAGGCGTCCGCAGAGCTCTCGGCGACCATCGCGGTATCCAACGATGATTTACTGCACAGAATCACAATTACAGCCCTTGACGCATTTGGCAATATATCCACAGCTTCCTTTGAATATGAGCCTGCCGGTGCGGCTCGGACAGTATTTGCCGACACTAAAGGTCATTGGAGTGAAAAGTATGCTGTATATCTCAATAGTCAAGGTGTCATCAACGGAGTGATAAAGGATGATGGAGTATACTTTTACCCAACAAAGCATATGACAAGGGCTGAGTTTGCAGTAATGCTTACCAATTATCTTGGACTAAGTACTGTAGATTTCTCTCATATAGAATTACCCTATGCAGATATTGAAAAAATACCGAATTGGGCCATGAATTCTGTAGCTGCAATGTATGTGCACAAGGTTTTCCTGGGGAAAAGCGTATCCGATTCACTGATATTTGATCCCGATGCCCCAATTACTAGGGCACAGGTCATGACCGCCTTGGGCAGAACTCTTCCTAAGGGAATGGGCGCTACTGAGATAAACTTTTTTGACAGCAGCGATATTCCTGAATACGCCGTCGATTACGTAGGAATCCTTGTAAATGCTAAAGTCCTGACGGGATACACCGATGGAACTATCAGGCCCAATCTCAATGTACAAAGAAGTGAAGCTGTAAAAATGCTATATGGATTGTATTAAGCATTAGATATTGATTGTTTTCTCGCTTCACGATGCCCATGAAAGACCATTTCCTTTACTTCTGTTTTCAAATGAACAGACAGCACATCTTAAAAGATTGTGCTGTCTGTATTTTATCGATCGATAAGTGTACAGGTTTATACCTTTGAAAAATCTATTTTACTTGACTCATCAACCAGTCCATAATGCCGTCCTCATTGTTGTATACGGGAACCCAGGAGGCATGGTTTTGTGAGAATAATAGCTTTAGTGGAACATCATTATCTGTTGCGATATCATACTTTTGAAGATCTTCAGGAGAGTATAGTGTGAGTTTGGCATGGTGGTTACCTGAGTCTCTGAGTTTCATGATTCCATCTACTATGTACTTGTGACGATAGATCGTGTGATCGACATAAGCAGTAGCGATCCAAATCTTTGTGTCAACTAAGCCACAAAGGATCCCGTAAGTTTCGGGGGTCATCGTTGGACAGATCGGAACTGCGGCGGCAAACAGATCACTTCCGACAGAAAGTGCACGCAATGTTCCTGCTCCACCCATTGACAAACCTGTGACATATACCCGGTTAGGGTTTACCTTATTTGCTTTGATCATGTCGCGTATGATGTCACAAATGTTTGCCAGATACCTACGGTGCCAGCCGGTTTCTCCCTTCATGTCGCTCTCGGCAAATGTTCTTGGCATCGGGACCTTATTACTGAAGGGATCTATAAGTCCCTTGGGGGCCTGTGGTGCCATCACATAGACATCAGGGTAATCCTCGGCTATACGTGCAGCTCCAATCGTACCAGTCATCTGCGCCCAGTTATCGGTTCCGCATTCACCGCCACCATGCAGGAAGAGAACCAGAGGTCGGGGGCCGGATGCATCGGGTGTGTAAAGTCGATACAATACCCCCCGCTCATTTCTAGCCTCAAACTCGTCAGCCCACTCAGTTTTGACTTCAGCAACGTCCTCTCGACTGAAGTTGATAGATGCAGCCGCACCTGAGCCTTTCAATTGAAAACCGCGGAAACTGATAGGCTCGGTTTCCAGACGAATTCCACCGGGGATCTCCACAACATTAAGTACTTTTCCCGCGTTTTCACGGACATTGCCCCATTCGTTGACGTCAATCGTAAAATCTGAGGTCGAAATACCTTCTCCGGGATGCGCCACATCAAAAGCGTATGCGGTCCAACCTTCATTTTGAACTTGTGTGTAAGCTGTGATTTTCAAAACATCTACTCCTTCTATATAAATAAAATAAAATTTACGCAACGTACTCAATAATTGACATAAATATTATTCAAACAGATTTTATCTGTTATTACTGCTTTTGTGTGGTACGCCTATTTATTAGGGTAACCGGCAATATTGACTGATTAGGCACCATTTTGCCATCAATTCGTTTGATAAGCATTTCAACTGAAAACTCACCCATTTGCTTGATTGGCTGGGCTATTGTTGTTATATTGAAATAATCTGAAGTATCTATTCCGTCAAATCCGACGATCTGAAAATCATCCGGTGCAGATCTTCCTCTATCAAGAAAGCTCAAAAGTGCCCGTGCGGCAAGCACATCACTCGTAGCGAATATACCGTCAACATCAGGATATTTTTTTATTAGTTTCTCTAAATTCTTATGGAAACTCTCAGCGAACAGATCTTCTTTATCGATCAGAAACTCATAGCTTTGTATCCCGGAGCGTTTACATTCATCATGAAACCCCAGATATCTCAATCGCGCGGGCATATAATCTACTACTGTGTTACTGAATATCAACGGATGCTTGCTACCTCCGCTTATCAGAGTTTGAGCTGCAATAACTCCTCCGTGATAGTTATCACAACAAACAGAAGGGACATTTTCGATGGTGCGCTCAATACTTACCATGGGAAGTTCATACTCAGCGTAGATCGAGGCATCTTCGATTCTACTACACAGCAGTATGCCGTCGACTTTGTTCGCTCGAAGCATAGAAACCATTTCCCGTTCCTTATCCGGGATATTTCCTGATGTGCAAAGTAACATTTTATAGCCATTTATATAGCATGCATTTTCGATTGACTCGGTCAATCTACTGAAAAAAGGATGATCCAGGTATGGCACGATGACACCGATAATATTGCTTCTTTTTTTCAGAAGGGACCGTGCAACCTCATTTGGCATGTAGTCAAGTTCTTTCATAGCATTATTGACTTTTTTTCTGGTTTTTTCGCTAATTGCCCCTCTATTGTTCAAAATCCTCGAAACAGTAGTGACAGAAACACCCGCAAGTTTTGCAACATCTTTGATAGTCGCCAAAAGATCACATCCTTATAATTTCCATACTAATAGAAACGTTTACAAGCAAATAGGACACAGATAAATATAAATTTACAACAAATGTATTATTATTATAGAATATTCCTGGAAAATATGCAATAAAAATTCAATAAAGTGATAACAAAATATGCCTATGATCAGAATACATAAGCTTAAACATGGAGTGAAAACGATTGACAATCGCTTTGATGTGCTATACAATAAAACTAATAAACTACAGAATGCAGGTGATATAACATGTCCGGTAATAATGGTGCAAATAAAATCAATAGAGATTCTCTGTCGTCAAATATGAACGATTTAACCAATAATATTTCTCAGATTTTGGAGCTGCCTGTGGATCCAGAAAGCATACCAACAGGAGACATGCCCGGTGATAAAGTAGAAATCAGCGAAGATCACATAGCCAAAGCGAAGTTGATAATGCCTATGTTAGCTGAACTTCTCAAATCAGCTTTGGAAAATAACCCATATCACAAAGCAGTTGTCACAGTTTGCGGTGGCTCAGGAGTTGGCAAATCAGAAACAGCTTCTCTGTTGTCATACTATTTGAACTCACTTGGTGTAGGTACCTATACACTTTCCGGTGACAACTACCCCCATAGGATCCCAAAGTACAATGATGCTGAGAGACTTCGTATATTTAGACAAAACGGAATCAAAGGTCTTATTGCAAGCGGATCATATAATGAAAAAGTTCGTAAAAAACTTGAAGAGCTCCAGTTAGAAGGCAAAGACTCAGACCCGAATTGTATAAAAGAATATCCGTGGCTTTCAAGATATATAGACGCTGGACGTTGTGGTCTCAGAGATTATCTGGGAACTGAGAATGAAATCAACTTTAGTGAGCTGACTGAGATCATCTCACAGTTCAAGAATGGTTCTGAGAAGATATATCTTAAGAGAATGGGCAGAGAAGACCATGAGCTATGGTATGATCTCATTGATTTTAGTGAAATAAATGTTCTAATCATTGAATGGACCCATGGAAATAGCTACCACTTAAAGGGAGTGGATATTCCTATACTGCTTAATAGCACTCCGCAAGAGACGCTTGAGCACCGCAGAAAGCGAAACAGAGACGGTGGAGTAGATAGCCCATTTACAACTATGGTACTCTCCATCGAACAGGATTTACTCATTTCACAGGCAAAAAGGGCTAAGCTTATAATATCAAAAAACTGTGAGGTCCTACCATACAGTGAA
This sequence comes from Eubacteriales bacterium, assembly GCA_050950785.1. Classification (GTDB taxonomy): domain Bacteria; phylum Bacillota; class Clostridia; order Oscillospirales; family JAAYOS01; genus JAAYOS01. The sequence goes on from JBMNIG010000005.1 coordinate 16,362, forward strand.
TTCTTAAAAATCATGACATTGCAAAATATTTAATGGGAAGTTATAAACTTTATTTATAGATGATCATGGAGCATTCCCGTAATCAACAAAAACGAAGTTTGCAAAAAAAGAGGCACTCCCATAAAATGATGCCAACAGGGTCAAAGCCCTAATACAATACGCATCTAGAAGGGAGTACCAACATGAATTGTAAACAAGACGCGAAGATTTGTCAAGTGACAGAGAAGACCATTGTCATCGGAGTGGACATCTCAAGCGAGCTTCATTACGCGAGAGCATTCGATTGGCGAGGCGTAGAGCTTGGTAAGGTGTTCAAATTTGAGAATACGAGAGAAGGGTTCCAAAGGTTCCAAACGTGGATCCAGGGTCTTCAGCAACGCGTAGGAAAGCAGCATGTGATGGTTGGAGCAGAACCAACCGGCCACTACTGGTTCAGCCTTGCAGAGTTCCTGGAGGACGAGGGAATAAAGCTTGTTTTGGTAAACCCGTACCATGTAAAGCAGAGCAAGGAGATGGACGATAACCATCCAAGTAAGACGGATCGAAAGGACCCGAAGCTGATCGCCCGATTAGTGATAGAGGGTCGGTACAGCGCACCATACATTCCTAAAGGTATCTATGCGGATCTGAGAGTCGCGTCAAACCTACGTATGCGACTGCTCAAAGAGATCACAGCTTTGAAAAATCACGTGAAGCGGTGGTTGAAGATATACTTCCCGGAGTACGATGATGTGTTTGGAAAGTTTGACGGCGTAGGGAGTCTGATGGTACTACAAGCAGCGCCGCTGCCGGCAGACGTGCTGGCACTGGGCGAGGACGGTATAAATAAACTGTGGCGGGAAGCCAAGATACGAGCTGTGGGAATAAAGAGAGCCAAGAGCCTGTGTGAAGCAGCAAGAAAAAGTATCGGATGCACCGAAGGCACAGCCGCCGCGAGAATTGAGATCCAGTTACTGCTTGAAGATTTTTTGAACAAGAGCAACCAATACGACATGATAGTATCCGTGTTAGAATCGCTGTGTATGGAGATACCCGGAGTGAAAGAGCTGTTTGAAATCAAAGGTGTAGGGCTCATAACGATAGCCGGATTCTTCGCAGAGATAGGAGACATACGACGCTTTGAGTCTCCAAAGCAAATTCAGAAGCTTGCTGGGCTGGCCATACGGGAAAACAGCTCCGGAAAGCACAAGGGGCAAACAACTATTAGCAAGCGAGGAAGAGGCCGATTACGAGCAATCCTTTTCCAGGCCGTAATGCCGCTTGTTGCAAAGAACCCTGAATTTGCAGAAATCCACAGATATTACACGACGAGATCGCAGAACCCATTAAAGAAGAAGCAGTCAATTGTGGCCTTGAGCTGCAAGCTGATTCGGGTAATGTACGCGATTGTCACAAAAGGTGTTACGTACGACCCTGCAAAACTGGTCACAGACATTCAAAGGCCAACGGAAAGAGCGACTGCGTAACCAAACGAAATTCTATAGCTTAGCACAAATCAATGAATGCCGGTGAAAGCGTCGCACCGGAACGATATCAAATCTTAGTTAACTTAGTAAACCTGGCAATTACAAAAGAGCTGGTAGTCAGTCATAATTTAACCATCAGAGCAACGACTCGGCAATGGAGCATCTCTGACACCCATCTTGTGGATAGGCAGAACGAAGGAATTTAGGGCTGGTTTTTTAGCCATGACCCTGTTGGATATAGGAGGTTTGCTGCCGCGAGTAAAGTGGGTATACCATCGCCAAATAAAGCTGAAAACGACGACGTTTTGTTTGCTGTACCCATTTTCTCGAAAGAAGGCACTTGATGCTTACTTTATTCACATACTGCTTTTTTAAAAAGCTAGAATAACTGAGAAAACAAGAGAAAAACGACGAAAACATAAGTATATATGAGGAGGTTATTTGAATGTCAAAATTGAAAATAGGTATCATTGGATGCGGCGGAATTGCAAACGATAAGCATATGCCTTCTATGGCAAAGCAACCTGATGTAGAGCTTGTTGCATTTTGTGACCTTATCGTTGAACGCGCAGAAAAGGCAGCTGCCGACTATGGAGTTGCAGGGGCAAAAGTATATACCGATTACCGTCAGCTGTTGGATGATAAGCAGATTGACGCTGTACATGTCCTTACTCCAAACGTATCTCACTGTGAAATTAGCTGTGCGGCCATGGAAGCCGGTAAACATGTAATGTGCGAAAAGCCTATGGCGGCTAATATAGAAGACGCTCAAAAGATGATGGATACCGCTAAGCGGACAGGTAAACTTTTTACAGTCGGTTATCAATACCGCTTTATGGATAACCACTATACAATGATGCGTTATTGCGAAGCCGGCTATCTAGGAGATATATATTATGCGGAAGCAAATGCTATTCGCCGCCGCGGAGTACCCACTTGGGGTGTTTTCACCGATAAGGAGAAACAGGGTGGGGGACCCCTCATTGATATTGCCACACATGCACTTGATTTGACACTTTGGATGATGAAAAACTATGAACCCAAAAGTGTCACTGGAGTTACATTTGAAAAGCTTGGGAAGTTCCTTGGGCCTGATGAGCAGGGCAATACTATGGGAATCTGGGATCCCGAAAAATACGAAGTTGAAGATTCGGCCTTTGGCTTTGTAGTTATGAAAAACGGCGCACTTATCAATATAAAGTCTTCCTGGGCTCTCAACATTGTAGATGACGGTGGAATGGTTAAGTTATGCGGTACAAAAGGTGGGCTCGACTCAGGTAGAGAAGGGGTCAGGCTCAACCAAGTCCTTTTAGGCAAACAAACTATAACAAATATTGAGACTGTATCCATGTTCGGACGTGTGCATCCCAGAAATCAAGTCATGAATCCAAATGACGCTGAAGCTACACACTGGGTAAATGCCCTTAAGGGCCGCGGCGAACTCTTTGTCAAACCGGAAGAAGCCTTTACAGTCACAAAGATCCTTGATGCCATTTACAAATCGGCTGCATCCGGAAAAACGATTTATTTCGATTGATATATTGGGGGTAACCAATGACAGTATCTGACAAACTGCTTGATCTTAGAAAAAGAGCTGATCAAAACGCCAGAGAATGTATCTTTCCGTTTTGGACAAGTGAATACATACTTGACAAAGAAAACGGTGGCTTTTACGGCAAGGTAACCCTTGATATGGAAATAGTCAAGGATGAACCACGCTCGTTGGTTCTGACCGGACGTATGGTATATTCCTTTTCCAATGCCTGGATGCTATATCGAGATGATGTTTATCTTGATCGTGCAAAACGCGCCTTCGATTATCTTGAGAAGTATTTTTATGATCCTGTTTATGGAGGAGCATATAGCACAGTCAGCTATAAAGGCGAGGTAATTGACGACAATAAACCAACATATGCAGAATCCTTTCTGATAATGGCTGCTGCAGCGTACTACCATGCTACAAAGGATCCAAAGGCTTACAAAATTGCACTTGAAACTTTTCGAATCATGGAAGAGAAGGTAAAGATTGCACCGGCAGTATACAGAAATGGATTTACTCGTGATTGGAGCAAGCCTGCGGAAATGAAATTTGGTTCAAAAAATGCAGCCAGATTACCCAAGGGTATAATGTTCCAGCACCATCTTTGCCAAGCTTATGAGCAACTGTACCGTGCAACGAACGATCCCGATGTAGGGAAATGTTTGCGGGAATTTGCCGAGTACATATGTGAAACCTTGTACGATGATGAGTATCGTTGTTTTAAAGGATTTATGGACGAGGAAGGTAACCGCATAGGAACCAGACAGAGCTTCGGTCATGATTGCGAGATAAGTTATCTTGCATTGGATATTGCTGAGCTTGTTGGCGATGAGGAGCTAATAGCCAAGACCAAAGCTGTATGCAAAAAAGTCCTTCAGCAGGTATTGGAAAATGACTTTGACAGTTACGGGAGTCTTATCAACGGAGGAGATCTTGTAACGGGAGAAAGAGAAGAAAGTCATGTTTGGTGGGCTCAAGCTGAGGCCGTGACTGCAATGTTGTGCGGATATGAAATTACTGGCGACGTAGCGTTTCTCGATGCCAGCATAAGACAGTTAGACTACATTGAAAAGTACTTTGTAAATAAGAAGGACGGGGACTGGTATAACAATGTCATCGTTGACGAACAAGGCTGGCGTGTAGTAGACGGTATGCATGGATTTGATAAGCTTAATTCAGGCAAATGCCCGTTCCACAATTCTCATATGTGTTTTGATGTGATCAAACGAGTTGATAAGATATTATCAAATCAAAGTAGCTAGCGATCCTTATAGCAGTCTCAGTATAAGTAAAACATATAATTGAGTCGTCAGTAATAAATCTATGCACAGAGATGCTCTTTGTAGCAGCACTGCGCGAAACGGGAGGAATCTTGAATGCAAGAAATCTATGTACAAACAGCTTCTTTTTCAAAGGAGCTTATGGACGATTTTCATGGAACTCTTGAGAAGATTTCAAAGGCAGGTTATACAGGACTGGAACTGTTTAATGAAATTCATGGTGGTTATTCTGCTAAAGAACTTAAAGAATATCTAAGCTCCCTTGGGATGTCGGTAATTGGTTCCCATGTGCGTATTGAAAAAACAGATGAACAGTTGGAATATCTGCCTGAAACCGGATGCAAATTTGTTGTTTGCCCCGGTTTGAGAATAAGCTCAAGAGATGAAGCCTATAGAGCAGCGGAAACACTAAACAAACTTGGAGAAAAAACCAAGTCATATGGTATGACATACGGCTATCATAATCACAACAGTGATTTTAATGTCTATGACGGAAAGAAAGTAATCGATATTTTAATAGAAAACACAGACCCACAATATGTAACATTTGAGCTGGATGTCGGATGGGCCTGGCGTGCAGGTATCGACGCTGCAGAATTCATTTCAAATTATGCCGGTAGATTCAAACTGATTCATGTAAAGGAAACTTCACGAGTGTTAGGTCCTGAAGATAGTCTCGAAGAAGTTTTCAAAAATGTAAAGCGAGGCCCCGATGGCAGACCAATATTCACACCCGAGCAAATGAAAAAGTTGGAAGAGCATAGAAAAATCAATTGTAAGCTCGGAGAAGGAATAATCAACATGCCGGAAATCAAGAGGGCTGCGGATTCTCAGGGTGCTGAAGCCTACATAGTGGAACGGGAATACGGATATACCGGGGATATTTTTACATCACTTGCAGAAGACGTTGAGTATCTGCGTTCATTATAGTAAAAAGGAGATTAGTCGTATGAAGATGTTAATAGGTGGAAAGTGGGTAGATGCTTCAGACGGCGGAGTAATTAATGTTGTAAATCCTGCAACTGGTAAGGTGATCGATACAGTACCTGCCGCTACAAATGAAGATGTAGAGCAGGCAATAAAAAATGCCGTGAAAGGCCAGGTTGAGTGGAATTCATACCCGCTGTACCGTAAGTTGGAGATCCTGGAAAGATATGCAGTTCTATTAACAGATAACACAGAGCGTATAGCTTCGATAATGTGCGAAGAAGGCGGAAAGCCGATCGAGCAGTGCCGTGTTGAGGTTGCAGCAAATGCTGCTATATTTAGGATATATATTTCTGCAGCTAACACATTTTATGGCCATACATTGCCATACAATGCTGAGCCGCGTTCACAAGGCGATGTAGCTTTTACAATTCATGAACCTCTTGGCGTGTTTGCGTGCATTGTGCCTTTTAACTATCCTTTTGAACTTGCAGCACATAAAACAGCACCTATGCTAGTCACCGGAAATAGCGTGATATTGAAGCCTGCTTCCGAAACACCAAGAAGTGCATTGATACTTTGTGAGCTTCTTCTTGAAGCCGGTGTTCCTGCCAATGCTATACAATGTCTGACGGGAAGCGGAAGCAAAATCGGTTCAATACTTGCTTCGGACGAACGAATCAGCGCTGTCAGCTTTACAGGTAGCACGGAAGTAGGGGTAGAACTTGCAAAAAACTGTGCCCCTTCTCTTAAGCACGTGTCCCTTGAACTCGGTGGAAATGATCCCCTTATAATATTTGATGATTGTGATTTCGAACTTGCTCTTTCCGAAACGATAAGCGGGCGCATAGGAAATGCTGGTCAAACCTGTTGTGCAAGTAAGCGATTTATAGTTCAAAGAGGAATTGTCGATCGTTTTAAAGAGGAACTTGTTAATGGATTAGCAAAACTAAAAATAGGGGACCCCTCTGATCCAAGTGTGGATATGGGACCTGTTGTTAGCGAAAAAGCTGCAATACAGGTTGAACAACAAATCCAGCATACTATTGAGCAAGGCGGAAAACTACTCTGTGGTGGCACACGTAACGGCGCATTTGTTGCACCCACTGTAATCGAAGCAACACCTGAGATGGATATTTCGCGGGATATGGAGGTTTTCGGACCGGTCTTTCCTATTATTCCCTTCGATACGATGGAGGAAGCCATACAGATCGCAAACAATTCCATTTATGGACTTTCATCTGGAGTGATAACCGAGAATATCAGAACAGCGATGCAGGTTGCTAATAGCGTGCAGGCAGGTGCTTGCATCATTAACGGATCAGGAAATTACAGGCTTGCACACCAGCCATTTGGCGGATATAAAATGTCCGGGGTGGGGCGTGAAGGTGCTGTAAGTACCCTTGAAGAAATGACAAGGCAAAAAACGATATCGTTCAAAGGGGTACTTAAGTAACGCCTATTATAAATCGTTTAGCTAAGCTAAGCTTAGCGCATATCGGAGTATACTATGAATGAAGTATTTGATAAAATCTCTAAGATCGGGATCGTTCCCGTTGTTAAAATCGACAATGCTGATTTAGCTCTCGATCTCGCTGATGCGCTGATATCAGGGGGACTTCCATGTGCAGAAATCACATTTCGTACCGAAGCGGCTGAAGAAGCTATTAGAGCGATATCGGAAAACAAACCTGATTTGCTGGTTGGAGCAGGTACTGTATTGTCGGTAGAACAAGTGAAAAGAGCTGTCAGGGCGGGCGCTAAATTTATCGTCAGCCCTGGGCTCAATCCAAAGGTAGTTTCATATTGTGTCCAGAATAACATTTTGGTGATTCCTGGGGTATCGAACGCTGGAGACATTGAAGTTGCTTTGGATTTGGGACTTACAAATCTAAAGTTTTTCCCTGCAGAAGCTGCAGGCGGTTTGGAATATCTCAAAGCACTTTCTGGCCCGTACGGAAAGGTAAAGTTTATGCCAACTGGTGGTATAAATGCGGATAACATCACAAAATACCTCGCTTATGATCATGTTTTTGCATGTGGTGGCAGTTGGATGGTAGATCAGAGGCTTATAAGCACAGGTAATTTCCATCAAATTGAACTGCTTACCAGGCAGGCGGTTTCGGTTATGCTTGGCTTCCAACTTGCGCATATAGGAATCAATGCAGAAAACGATGCTCAGGCTGAGTCGATATCCACATTGATATGCAGTGTGTTCAACATTCCACTAACGAAAAAACCAGAGTCCTTTTTTGCAGGTGACTCCATTGAAGTGATGAGGAGTCCTTACTTTGGTAAGTGTGGGCATATTGCAATAAAGTGCAACTCAATAAAGCGTGCAATGTTCCACTTAGAGAACAGGGGAATTGAATTTAATTCAAAAGCTTTCAGGTTTGATGCTGCCGGAAACATTACAGTTGCATACCTTAAAGAGGAGATAGGTGGATTCGCCATTCATCTGGTAGAGTAGAGGAATAAATTTAGCAGAGTGGAGGAAAAAATGCCAAAGGTTATAACATTTGGAGAAGTAATGCTTAGACTTTCTCCTGAAGGATATAACAGGTTTATCCAGGCAGACCGTTTCAATGCAACGTTTGGCGGAGGAGAGGCCAATGTGGCTATATCTCTTTCCAATTTTGGCATTGATGCAGCATTTGTAACGAAGCTCCCAAAGCATGAAATCGGACAAATGGCACTAAACAGCTTAAGGCGTTTTGGAGTCTGTACAAAGTACATCGCACGCGGAGGGGCTCGGGTAGGGATATATTTTCTTGAAAAAGGAGCTTCCCAAAGAGGTTCACTATGTATTTACGACCGAGCCGGCTCTGCCATAGCTGAAGCTATGCCTGAGGATTTTGATTGGGACGAAATATTTGAGGATGCCGAGTGGTTTCATTTTACGGGTATTACCCCTGCGTTGAACCCAAATGTAGCTAGAATCTGCCTAAATGCATGCAAGGCTGCAAAGAAGAAAGGGTTGACCGTTTCATGTGACCTTAACTATCGCAGTAAGCTCTGGACCCGTGAAGAAGCAAGAAAAACAATGAGCGAATTGTGCCAATATGTTGATATTTGCATTGCTAATGAAGAGGATGCATTTGATGTATTTGGTATAGAGGCTGAGGGTTCCAATGTCAGCAAGGGGATCCTTGATAGGGAAGGCTACAAGAGTGTCGCGAGGCAACTCGTAGAACGATTTTCTCTAAAAGCAGCTGCAATTACTTTACGCACATCGTATTCCGCAAGTGACAATGGTTGGGCAGCCATGATCTATGATGGAAATAACTACTTTTTCTCAAAAGAGTATAAAATACATATAGTGGATCGTGTTGGCGGCGGGGATAGCTTTTGCGGAGGACTGATATACAGTCTTATCAATGGATACGATATGCAAAAATCTATTGAGTTTGCTGTAGCGGCTTCATGTTTGAAACAAACAATAGAGGGAGACTTCAATATGGTGACCGTAGAGGAAGTCACCAAGCTGATGGAAGGAAATGCCTCTGGCAGAGTACAGCGCTGACTGGCAATGATTAGTAACATAGATTAAACACATAAGTAGTGTACCTAAAATAAGTAAATATACCTCGTTGATTATTATTAAACGAGGTTTATTTGTTTGAGCGTCCTAGGCATATGCATGGTTTTGATGGATAACACAGCGCACAAAGGCTAGAACAGAGACTAAGGAGCATTGGAATTTGAATATAGGACCTAAAAAAAGAGAGACATTATGGAACTTTAATTATATTTATTTGTTAATACTAAGCGCATTGACTTCAACAGCGTTTCAAATGATATCCCCGGTAGTTTCCAAGTTTGCGGTAACACTGGGAGCCGGTCTTACAATTGCAGGTGCGATTACAGGAGTTTTTTCAATAACTGCCCTTGTTGTGCGACCATTCAGCGGAGTTATTGCTGACAGGTTTAATAAAAAATGGATCATGGTTTGTTCGACAATTGTAATTGCGTTTTCTGTACTATGCTACTCGTTTGCAGGAAGTGTAACGGCACTATTAGCATTTAGAGTTGTACATGGAATAGCATTTGCATTGAGTGGAACGACAAATATGGCTTTTGCTAGCACGTTTATACCCAAAGATCGGATGGGTGAAGGGATTGGATATTTAGGATTAGGACATATACTGTCTACTGCTATAGGGCCGAGTCTCGGCCTTTGGGCAATTAACAGATTCGGATATAACTGGTGTTTTTATTTATCATTCTTCATAGCTTTATTCGCTGCAGTGCTTATGCTATTTATAGATTATAAACCGGAAATTAGAACTGAAAACACTGATGCTTCTACTGGGAAAAAAGTGAGGTTCAATATTAAATTCAGTGACCTGGTTGAAGTAAAACTGCTTCCCTATGCTGTATTCGGAGGTTTATTCTCACTGGCAAACGGACTTGTGAGCTCATTTATCGCCATCATGGGGGACGAACGTGGAATAGCCAATGTTGGTATTTTCTTCACCGTTAATGCAATTGTGTTGCTGGCAATACGGCCCTTCGGTGGAAAGCTAAATGATAAAAAAGGTTTGTCGTTTGTTTTGATTCCTGCTTATATAGCAGCTGCAGCATCAATGGCAATGCTTGCGGGAGCGAGATCAACTTGGATGATTGCGCTTGCGGGAGTGCTTAAGGCTATAGGTCAGGGTGCTGGCCAACCTGCTATACAGGCTGAATGCATTAGGATGTTACCTGACAAGCGCGGAGTTGCCACAAGCACATACTATATTGGTGCTGACGTAGGTCAGGGACTTGGCCCCGTGATTGGAGGAGCAGTGTCCACCGGGCTTGGATTTAATGCAATGTACGGCGGTGCGTGTGGAATCTTACTACTTGCCATGTTTGCCTTTATCGTTTACCGTAATCACGCTAGTGGCAAGAAAGCGCAATAGGGTTTGTACATGCTCATGAAATAAGTGAGCGATAAACATTGTGTTAAGTAGAGTCAAAGGACTAAAGTGACTATTTTGTGTTTAGTATCAAAGGAGGTAATTAAAATGAGTAACAATAAAGCTTTATCAACAGCCGGTCCAATGTTGAATGCATACCCAGACAGCATAGGAGGAACATTGGCAGATATTATTGATTTTCTAAAAATGCCTCAATTGAAACAGGTTTTTCAATCCTTTTACATTTTACCGAGTGTTTTTAATACCGATTTGGATCGAGGTTTTTCAGTTATTGACTATGAGTTAAGTGAAGAGTATGCCTCGATGGAGGATCTAAATGCATTGCATGAAATGAATATAGATCTGAAACTTGACTTTATTCTCAATCATGCCTCAGTCCTCTCTGAGCAATTTCAGGACATTCTAGAGAAGGGTGAAAATTCAAAATACAAAGATTTCTTTATCAACTGGAATAAGTTTTGGGAAGGTCATGGTGATATGACCGAAGAGGGGTATATACAGCCCTATCCTCACCTTATCAAGGATATGTTTTTCCGTAAGCCCGGTCTGCCGATCTTAAACGTTAGAATGCCTGATGGAACGGAAGTACCATATTGGAACACATTTTATCAAGAAGTTAAGTACAGGGAAGTCAGCACCCAGGAACTCATGAAGGCAATAAAGGTGCAGTATGCAACCGCTGAAAAGATTGCATCGATAGTTAATAAGGCTTTGGCTGAGGGCATTAAGCCCAAACAGATCGACTTTGGCAGATTTGAAGATTATGCGGATGCAGTAATAAACCTGCTGGAATCCAAGAGAGAGTATCTTGGACAGATGGATCTGAATATTAAGTCGCCGCTAGTATGGGAGTTTTACGACAACACTCTAAAGAAGCTTAAAGAGTACGGTGCTAGCATTGTTCGCCTAGATGCTTTCGCTTATGCACCCAAGGAACCCGGTCAAAAGAATTTCCTCAATGACCCGGGAACATGGGAACTCCTCAGCCGTGTCCGAGAGCTCGCTGACAAGTATGGCTTGACGCTGCTTCCGGAGATCCACACTAAATATGAGGAAAAAATTCACGAGAAGTTGGCCCAAGAAGGATACATGACCTATGACTTTTTCTTACCAGGCCTGATCATCGATGCATTTGAACGTAATACTAACGAGTATCTTATCAAATGGATCAGAGATCTGCAGGAGAAGAATATTCGTGTGGTCAATATGCTAGGATGTCATGATGGCATTCCGTTGCTTGATTTGAAGGGACTGATCCCGGATAACTTGATCGATGATCTGATAAAAACTGTAGTAGATCGCGGAGGTTATGTAAAGGATCTGCATGGCAGCAAAAATATGTATTATCAGGTAAATGCTACTTACTATAGTGCATTGGGTGAGGACGACAAGAAACTTCTCTTGGCTAGGGCGATCCAGATGTTTATGCCAGGGAAGCCTCAGGTTTGGTATCTGGATTTAATGGCGGGTAAAAATGATTACGAAGCGGTAAGAAAGGCTGGCCCGGGTGGGCATAAGGAGATCAACCGGACAAATCTTACCCTAGATCAGGTCAAGGAAGGTCTAAATAAGGAAATCGTTCAAAAGCAGCTTGAGCTCCTGAAATTCAGGAACACATGTCCCGCATTCGGATTTGACGCGACTCTTCATATTCTGGATTCCGAACCTGATCAGCTGAAGCTGAAATGGGATAATAACGGATACAGTGCAACTCTGGAAGCTGATCTTACCAACTACAGTTTTAAGATAAGCACTACACAATAACAAGCGCACGAGATCACAACTGGAAGTTCTGGGATGAGCATATTTAGAAGGATCTCGTACAGCTTGACAAGGTAACAAAAAACATATTATAAAGTTTGGGCCGGGGTGGATTTACACTGCCGCCCGACCATTATGGCGTTGTATTATTTCAAAATGCAAATCTATAATCAAATATAAAAAATTGATTATATTCGATGTAATTATCAACATTTGGGTGATAATCTCTTTTCGTATGAGCATACAGTAAATTTACAAGCGTATTTTATAAACAATAATTGATAATCGATTGACAATACAATTGTATATTTGCCACTTATTGTTTTTCATATCGTACATTTTGAATACAGTAGTATATATTTTTTTATATCTATGAAATTGTGCCTTGAAAGTGTGTACATTTTATAATAATCACGATAATCTATTTAAAGCAAAAATGATGAAAAAGTGTTATCCTCATAATAGACGCAAAAATTATGCGTACTAATAATCATGGAGGTAATGAATCTAATGAAAAGACTATTTGCTCTTCTTCTTGCAGTACTTATGGTTCTTGGTCTGATGGCATGTTCAGATTCCAATAATAACGTAAGTCCTACAGATGAAGGCGGCAATGCAACTGATCCTAGTTCAACACCGGTTGCTGGGCAACGATGAAGAACCTTATGCGGTTCAGTTGTACATGCCCACTATGATGACGATTCCAAGTCAAGAAGCTATCAAGGACGTGGAAAACGCCATCAATGACTACATTAAAAATGAGCTCGGCATTACTGATATCACTATGGATCTTCAGTTTGGTCATCTTGCCGACTACAGCACCACTGCAAATATGCAGTTGGCTTCCGGCGAGAAAATGGATATTTTCCTCGCACTTCCATTGAACACAGCAGTGTCTAACGGATATCTCGTTTCGCTAGACGAATTTGTTGACGATGAACTTGCCGGCGCTGCAGATATCGTTAAAGATTGGCTTTCCTGCGGAACTATCGACGGCACTCTCTATGCAATCCCTTGCTATAAGGGTCAAGTCCTAAGCTGGAAATACATATACGACAAAGCTATGGTTGATGGCGTATATGATATGAGCCAGGTCAAATCTGTTGACGACCTTGACGCAGCTCTTGCCGCACTGAAGGCAGCACATCCAAATGAGCGCTTCATGGTTTACAACAACCAGCTTCCTGCCCTTTATGGCTTCCAGGATCATACTAACATTGTTGGCACTTACTTTGCAACAGTCGGTGACAGCACAACTCTTGTCAACTACTTTGAAACCGAAGCCTTCCGCAAAGCTATCAATAAGGCATATGAGTGGAGCCAGCTAGGTTACTCCGATCCCGAAGGTTCCAACAACACTCTTGGCCATGATGCAGTTATTATGTCCGGTACATCTAAGGGCGTTATAATGGGCCATGCTTACTCTATTGAAACAATTGAGAAGATGTTCACCATGAATAACACCTATGGCGGAGAGTTCGGTGCTGTTGAGATCGCAAGATCCGATATGACTAACAATGCACTCGTATACGGTATTGCATATACCTCCGAGAATCCTTCTGCCGCTGCACGTATGCTTAACCTGATTTGGACTGACGAGTTTATCGCCAGCACCCTTATTTATGGTCTTGAGGGTGTATCTTGGGAGTGGAATGAAGACAAATCCTCTATCCAATATCCAGAAGGCTTGAGTATCGACACTGTTCCTTACACTGCATTGTACAGCTGTGGTGCTTTTGGTAACCAGTTCCTACTTTACGGCTTTGATGGAAACACATCAAATGAAGACAAAGTCTTTATGAAAGAGCTGATTGATGAGGCATGGTATCCTAAACTATTTGGATTTACTCCGGACGCTTCAAAAGTCAGCACACAGATCGCAGCCATTTCTAACGTGTATGACCAGTATTATGATGTATTGACCTATGGAGATGTCAATCCTGATGAATACTTGCCTCAGTTCCTAGCAGCACTAGAGGCAGCAGGCATTAACGAGGTTATGGCAGAATACCAGGCTCAAGTAGATGCTTGGCTAGCTGCAAATAATAAATAACTTTCTACTAAAATGAGTGAGGTTATCTCACTAAGAACAAACAGTTCGAGGTGAGATAGCCTCTCTCTCTCTTTAGACTATTCGTCAATTATTAGGGTAAAGCAAAAGTAAAAAGGGCTCTTCGTCAATTGTTGGGGCAGAGCATAAGTGAAAATATGATCCGGTAGGTAACAATGATTGCCTACCGGATCTTACTTTGTAAAGCAATTTGCAATTGACCTATGAAAATATCAAGGAACGCAATTGAGCTAGTTTATACGTGACTATCATCCTCATTCCACCAACTCATTTCACTATCTACCTTGTATTCTAAATAGTGATAGAATTTTTCTTTTGGGTGGGGGAGAAAGGAATGACTGATATCTCATTGAATGCATACGTTATGCGCCTTAGACTTCATTATAAAAAGTTGGAGTTCAATTTCCTGAACCCCAACATTTATTATAGAACCTATATTTTTTGATACTGAGTAAGAGTATTTAGATTTGCGATAGAATATGGAAGCAAAAAATCATTACGCTATATCTTTGTAACTTAAAATACAATGATACTGATTTGTTAAGTATAAATAGGTATTGTCAAACGTTTACATCTAATTTATAATAGATTATATCGAGTTTTAATAGCTAATTGTATGTCCTATAAACTACAGAGAAAGAGTAAACGGTGATCATTCATCATTGTTTGAACCAAATCGTATCTACATATCATTTGATATTAATTATACGGAGGAATGTGAGACTATGAAACTGTCAATGTCAAAGGTTTTTAGTGACAATATGGTATTGCAGCGAGGCAAGAAAATCTCGGTTTGGGGTGAGGCGGAAAGCGGAAGCGAAGTAACTGTGATTTTCAATGATGCTGAAGTTACAGTAACTGCCGAGGCAAATAGATGGATGGCTGAACTTCCGCCTATGGAGGCTTGTTCTGGGTGTGAGATGCATGTTAAAGATGATAAAGGGCAGATGATCGTATTTAAGAACGTCGCCGTTGGTGAAGTTTGGATTGCAGGCGGACAGTCCAATATGGAAATGAACATGTATGCCGATGCCGACTTTGAAGAAGCGAAAAGAGATGTGGATTATCCCCTAATCAGATTTTTTGATTGTCCAAGAACATCTTACGATGGCCAGTTGGATGACGAGGATTATTCTGAATATGGTTTCTGGAGGAGTCTTACCGCGGATGACATAGAATATTTCTCAGCAGTTGGTCATTATTTTGCAAAGAAGCTTCACAGTGAGCTGGATGTTCCGATAGGAATCATCGGATGTAATTGGGGAGGATCACCCGCCGCTGCCTGGACTCATGAAAGCTACTTGACTGGCGAACTGGAATGCTATCTACAAGATAACGAAGAAGTATTGAAGAACCTGGATTGGGATTCGTATCTCAACGATTTTAAAGCGGAAAGAGCTCGCATGAATTCACCTCAAGCAAAAGAAGCAATGCGCAATATGATGAAAACTCCAATGCTTAAGCCCATGAAGTTTGATTTTAAGCTTGACGAGAAGAAAATGCGGGAATATATGAATGGACCTTATTCACCTTTCCGCGCATGTGGTCTCTATCATACAATGCTTGAAAAAATAATGCCGTATACTGCTGCAGGTGTGATCTGGTACCAGGGTGAAGCAGATACCCATCGTGCACACCTGTATGATAAATTGTTTGGTGAAATGATCCG
Organism: Eubacteriales bacterium; assembly: GCA_050950785.1. GTDB lineage: Bacteria > Bacillota > Clostridia > Oscillospirales > JAAYOS01 > JAAYOS01. The sequence goes on from JBMNIG010000005.1 coordinate 31,998, forward strand.
GTGCTGGAGAGATGGCTGGAAGGATGAGCTACCTTTTCTTTTTGTACAGCTGGCGCCCTTCAAAGCCCTTGAAGCAAGCAACTGTCAGTCTTTTGTACCAGTAAGAGAAATGCAGGAAAAGGTATCAAAGACTGTGCCTAATACATATATGGCATGTATCATGGATGTCGGGATGGAATACGATATCCACCCCAAAAAGAAAAAGCCTGTTGGAGAGAGACTAGCTTTACTTGCACTTGGAAAAGTGTATGGAAAGGATATTTTATGTGAATCTCCTGAGGCAACTCATATACAGAAGGGCAAAGGAACTCTTACCGCTAACATTTGATCATTCTGGTGAAGGTCTGTATATCGATGGTGATAGAATAAATTCACTGGAGTTGCTTTTAGATGGGAAACCGGTTGAGGACTTTACGGTCACTGTAGACGGTTCGCAGATGTACATCAACAGTCCGCTTATCACTGAGGAAGCAAATGTTGAGCTGCGATTTGCATGGGAAGATTTTTGTGTTGATAATTTATATAATAGTGCAGATCTTCCAGCAAAACCTTTTGTATTGTGTTCGTAAACTTGTATAGCCAATTGGTAAAACTTCTAATTATGTAATGGCGGGTGGAAGTTAGTATATTATTTAACTATTTTGAGAAGATTTTCTCGTTTTGCGCTTGACATTTGTTAGTAGCTACCATTATAATAGCTTGGAAATTAATATTTATGAAAGGAGGCCGGAACAATGATCAACAGGATTTATAATGATGACAAGAACGTAATTAATGGAGATCTGCGTTATGTCCGGCCTTGCAAGCGCAAATAACTTTTATTTTGCGTGCAAGGGCATCTTTCCGCCGTTAGCATTGATCATTTCAACTTGCAAGCGCAAATAACTTTTATTTTGCGTGCAAGGGCGGAAAACTGTGGCCCTTGTCTATAGGTAATGATGCCGCAGGATTTGTGACCTGCGGCTTTTTTCGCCTAAAGTGGCAGATAAGGGCTCTTCACAAGGAGGAAAATGCTTGAACAGAGAGAGAATCAAGGCTTTATTTGGATATGTAAAAGGGTTTAGACATTTATTGCTTATAAGCCTTATACTGATGTTTGTAGAATTATTGCTAACTTTTGTATCACCGTTATTTCTTTCAGTCACGATTGACTCAATACTGGATACCAAGCCATTGACAGATATACCCGAATATTTTGTTTGGTTCATAAACGCTGTCGGAGGTGTGGAACATATCCGCAAAAACCTATGGATCATGGCCATATCCATGATAGGGTTGCAGGCTATACGAGGATTTTTGACATTCAGCAGGAGCTATACAACAAACAGAGCTTCTGAAGGTACTATAAAAAAGCTTCGGGATCGCCTGTATTCGCATGTTCAGAACCTTCCGTTCAAGTATCATGTATCTGCACAGACAGGAGATCTACTGCAAAGGGCAACAAATGACATTGACACCATCAGGCGTTTTGTAGCCGGTTCACTGCTTGAGTTTGTCCGCACGATCCTGCTTTTTGCTATAGGAATTTTTGTGATGGCAAGGCTGCATGTACCTTTGACCGTTCTGTCATTGATCATGGCACCATTTATCGTAGGTACTTCGCTGTTTTTCTTCAGAAAGATCCAAAAGCTTTTTACCGAAGTTGAGGAGGCGGACAGCGCTGTCTTTACGGTAGTTCAGGAGAATTTGACCGGTGCCAGAGTGGTACGCGCCTTTGGACGCCAGCGCTTTGAGCTTGATAAGTTCAATGTCGCAAATAAATACCTGAGGGATGAGATAATCAAGTTAAACAATATGTTTGCTTATCTTTGGGGTTCACTGGATTTTATCAGTGGTGCTCAGATTGTGTTAGTAGCTGTATTTGGTATTATATTTGCGGTAAAAGGCAGTCTCACTCTTGGACAGTACACTGCATTTACAAGTTATGTGTTTATATTCTTGTGGCCTTTGCGTGCTTTTGGACGTGTTTTGTCTGACTTTGGAAGGACTTTGATTGCCGCCGGAAGAGTACAGGAAATTCTCGATGAGAAAGAGGAGGAGGGTTTTAACGAGGGCCAAGAGCCGGATATTGGCGGTGATATTGTATTTGACAATGTATGCTTCTCCTACGACAACCAGGAAGTGTTGAAAAACCTCAACATGACCATCAAAGGTGGTCAGACGGTTGCTATCCTTGGTGGAACGGGTTCCGGAAAGTCAACGCTGGTTCAACTATTACAGCGGCTGTATGACATTCAGGGCGGTAGCATTACAATAAGCGGTGTTGACATTAGAGACATCAAAAAATCGTATCTTCGCAGCAGAATAGGAATAGTACTACAGGAACCTTTCCTATATTCTAAGACGATTCTCGAAAACATTGCGATCAAGATGGATAAACCTGACATAGAAAAGGTTCGGGAAGCTGCCAGAGTCGCTGCGATCCACGATGATATCGAGAGTTTTGAACGGGGCTACGATACAGTTGTGGGTGAGCGTGGTGTCACTCTTTCCGGAGGTCAAAAACAGCGGGTCGCGATTGCTAGAGCACTTATCAGTGAAAGTGATATCTTGATTTTTGACGACTCTCTATCCGCTGTAGACACAAAGACCGATGCCAGCATAAGGGATGCGCTGAAAACTCGCAGACAGGGCACAACAACCTTTATTATTTCGCATCGTATCACCACCCTTATGGAGGCGGATAAAATATTCGTTCTAAAGGATGGTAAGGTTGCGGAAGAGGGAACCCATGAGGAACTTATGAAAATTGACGGTATCTACAAGAGAACTTACGATATTCAGTCTTCTCAAGTAGTTTGACGGAAAGTAGTTTGACCATAAAATTTTATTTTTATAAACAAAGGGGCGATAGAACGAGTGAGCGCAATTCAAGAACAAGATTTCAGCGCCCGCAAAGTTAACTTTAAGACCTGGCGCAAGATACTCGGATATGCTGCCGAGAATAAGAAATATATTATTATAGCAGTCGGTTTCGGAATGCTTACAGGCATACTGGATCTATGTACAAACTATGTCTCAATGTGGGCCATAGATGGGTTTATTACTCCAAAAACAACCGAACGCATGCCACTATTTATAGTTACAGCAATACTTATCCAGTTCTGTTTTGGACTTTTTACTTTGATGTTCGTTCAGGCATGTGGAAAGCTTGAAGCCCACCTGTCGGAAGACATACGAAGGGAGGCGTTCTCACGCCTTCAAACCATGAGCTTTTCATATTTTGATAAAACACCTGTAGGATATTTGGTAACAAGGCTGACAAACGATGTATCACGTGCAACCGAGACGATTTCGTGGTGCTTTATTGATGTTGGATGGGGCACTATGTCGATTGTGGCAAGCCTCATTGGAATGTTCCTTGTAAATGTTAAGCTGTCTTTGATCATTCTTGCATCGATGCCTGCAATGGTCCTCATCTCGATAGTATTTCAGAAGCAAATCCTAAAACACCAGAGAGAAACACGCAGGATCAACAGTATGATAACTTCCTCCTTCAACGAGGGAATTATGGGAGCCCGCACCACAAAGACTTTGGTAAGAGAAGAACTCAACAACAGAGAAATGTTTAAGCTGACAGGCAATATGCGCAGAGCTTCATTGCGTGCGGTAATGATTTCCGCCTTATATATGCCGGTAGCATCACTTATAATCAGTGTGGCTGTTGGTATCGTGCTGAACACAGGAGGATTCTATGTGCTAGGCGGTTACATTACCATTGGAGAACTCAACTTCTTTATCACGATTGGCCACTTTATGTTTGAGCCGATACGTAACTTTTCACGGATATTCGCCGAGCTTCAGGCATCGCAGGCAGCTGCAGAGCGTGTTGCGCAAGTACTTGATGCCCAGTCAGATATAGTTGATTCAAGTGAGGTAGTGGCAAAATACGGAGATATGTTTGATCCCATAACTGAAAACTGGGAACCCATCAACGGAGATGTGGAGTTTAGGAACGTATCATTTAGCTACAAAGATGGAGAAGAAGTCCTAAGGGATTTCAACCTCAAGGTAGAAGCAGGACAAAACATAGCGCTTGTTGGCGAGACAGGTAGCGGTAAGTCCACTATCGTCAATCTCATATGCCGGTTTTACGAACCCCAGGAGGGTTGTATACTCATAGATGGGAAGGACATTCGTGAGCGTAGCCAGCTTTGGCTTCAGTCCAATCTTGGATATGTTCTGCAGTCTCCCCAACTGTTTTCTGGATCGATTCGTGAAAACATTAGGTATGGGAAGTTGGACGCAACTGATGAAGAAGTGGAAAATGCTGCAAAAATGGTTGGTGCCCATGAGTTTATTATGAGCCTTGAAAAAGGCTATGACACTGAGGTGGGCGAGGGCGGCGGACTAATATCCACCGGACAGAAACAGCTTATATCATTTGCCCGTGCAATCATTGCCGATCCCAAGATATTTGTCCTTGATGAGGCAACAAGTTCGATCGATACGGAGTCTGAAATGAAGATTCAAAAGGCAAGTGAGAGACTTCTACGGAACAGAACAAGCTTTATCATTGCACACAGGCTCTCAACAATCAGGCATGCCGATCGTATACTTGTCATTGACAATGGAGAGGTGCTAGAGCAAGGCACTCATAATGAACTGATGGCTTTAAGAGGTCACTATTATGAGCTGTATACCAATCAGTTCAAAACTGAAAAGGTACAGGAATCGTTAAAAGTACTGGAATAAGAGATGACCGTACAAAGAGTATGAAACTGCCCTCTGTGTTTTTGCGCAGAGGGCAAAATAGTGGTCACAGTTATATACAGGCGGCTCCGTCCAAACAACCTAAACATGGAGGATACATGGTCAGACTATGACAAGAGTTGCAGTGAATTGCTATAGAAAGCAACATAAATCTTGAGATTTGTACATAAGTGCGGCTCTATTAGTCAAAGATTAGATTATCAGTAGTAAAGAACTGTAATGCTGCTTGTCTATAGCAGGCGGACAAATAAGTGAATGTTTTTACTTCTGTACTTCACATTTTAGAAAGTATGTGGTATAGTATTATAGTGTGAGTTACTATGTTAAACAAATAATTCGGTAAAATGCCTTTAGAAAAGAGGAGTCATCTATGATATCTAAGTTGAAAGACCCCAAAATGGATGAATTGTTCAAGGCAATCATGTCCCTCAAAACACTTGAAGAGTGCTATAGCTTTTTTGATGATCTTTGCACAGTATCAGAGTTAAAAGCTATGGAGCAGCGTTTCCAGGTAGCCAAGATGCTCAGTCAAGGTCGGGTCTACAGCGAGATTGCTGTCGAGACCGGCGCAAGTTCTGCTACGATAAGCCGTGTCAATCGCTCTCTGCTGTATGGTTCAGATGGCTACAAAACAGCGCTCTCAAGACTGGAGGAATAATGGCTTACGAAGTCCTTTCCTCCGCTTACGATTTACTTACCCGGGATGTAGATTATGATTCGATAGCAGCGTCTATTGTTCGTTTATTGCAAAAACACGGCGTGAACAGTGGAACTGTTCTTGATCTTGCATGTGGAACCGGTACACTCTCATATCTGTTGGCAAAGGAAGGATATGAAGTCATTGGCATAGATTCCTCGGCTGAGATGTTGTCTGTTGCCGATTTCAAAAGAGATGATGCCGGTGATATCGTTCAACCGATCTTCATTATGCAGGATATGCGAAAGCTGGATCTTTTCGGAACGGTAGACGCATGTATATGTATGCTGGACAGTGTAAATTATATATTAGAGCCGGAAGATCTTTTGAAGGTGTTCCGGCGTGTCCATTTATTCCTTGATCCCGGAGGAATATTCCTTTTTGATATAAATACCCCCCTTCATTTTAACACTGTGGAGGGAAAAACTTTTTGTGACGAGGACGAACAAGCGGGCATCTTTTGCGTGTGGGGTGTTGCTCAAACCGATGATCCCAACATATATCAGTACAAGGTGGATTTGTTTACGCAAAATAGCAGCAATAAGCACACAGATCTCTGGAAAAGAGAAAGTGAAGAGCAGTTTGAGTATGCTTACGAGCCGGATTTGTTGTGTGAAATGCTAAGCCAGGCAGGGTTTATCGACATAAAACTATCCTCAAGCATTGAAGGGGCGGCACTTTCTGGCGATGAACGCCGTATCTATATAACTGCATTGAAGTCATCTGTTTGACGGAAGGAGCATTTATCTTGGGTAAAATGATACGAATGCGCAGCGCTGACGGGTTTTTGCTTGCATCAGCGATCGACAGCACAGATATAGTAGCTGAAGCTGCAAAGATCCATAAAACTTCTCCGACTGCTTCTGCGGCATTGGGAAGGGCACTGTCGCTTGCTTCTTTGTTTGGAAAGACACTAAAAGTACAAGGAGGATCAGTCACTCTTCAGTTTAAGGGGGGAGGTCCCGGTGGTACTTTGATTGCAGTATCAGACATTGACGGTAATGTTCGTGGTTATATACAGCATCCCAATGTCGATGTGCCTCGTAAGGCAAATGGTAAACTGGATGTCGGTGGTCTGATAGGAGATGACGGTTACCTTACCGTTATTAAGGATTTGCGAATGGAAAAGCCTTATATAGGCACAGTTGGACTTCTGAGTGGCGAGATAGCAGAAGATGTTGCAGCCTACTTTGCAGAAAGTGAACAAATACCAACAGCATGCGCAGCCGGTGTACTTGTAAACCCTGATGACACGATTTTGTGTTCCGGTGCATACTTGATTCAGCTAATGCCCGGCTATGGAGCTGACAAAGTCGATAAACTCGAAAGACAAATTTTACAATCGGGTACCGTGACCGAAATGCTTCGTGCCGGTCTAGATCCTGAGAGCATTTTGAGGAAAATCGCTGCAGATGAAGAACTCATAATGTTGGAAGAACTGACTGTACAATACCGTTGTTACTGTAGCAGAGACAGAGTCGCTAGTGCCCTGGTCAGCATCGGTGCAGACGAAATAGACGATATGATTCGAGAAGAGGGTAAGGCTGAAGTGACCTGTCAGTTTTGTGACATTGTTTATAATTTTACAAAAAATGATTTGATGGAACTACTGGAAATCGCACGGAATAAGTAGGCCGAACACAGTATAGAATAAAAATGAATCATATCATACTAAAGCAGATACAATACTATCTCGAATAGCTGACCAAGCTCACTAACAGCAATAAATCAGTCTTTTCAAGGGTATGGAATGATAGAATTGATAAACCGTTTGTTTGATTCTGCAAAACAAGCTGTCAGAGCTCATTACAACAGATATTCCGATAAATTACGCGCTTATTTGCGCGACAAAAAGCGCCGCCGTTTAAGGGCGGCACTGTTGTTTCTGCGCTCACTCTCTAAGGACAATATAACCGGAATTGCTGCGGAAACAGCATTTTTCCTGTTGCTGTCACTATTTCCTCTCTCAGCAGTTGCAGGAACGGTGCTTTCAAGATATTCAGACATTTTGCAGAATGAACTTTTCAGCTACTTGCTTCCAAGTTCGGTTGCAAAAGTGATAGTTCCACTTATTGATGAAGTAGGAAATGAAGCGGGTTTGTCGCTGATATCACTGCTGGTTTCGCTTTGGTCAGCGTCGATTGGCATTTGGGCTCTGATGCGTGGAATATGCAAGGCATATACAGGATACTATCCTGAAAAACCATTGTTAAAAAGGTTCATTGCTTTAATCTTTGTAATAGTTTTTCTTGTTGTCATAGCATTTGGATTGGCTGTTTGGGTCGTTGGAGAAAGCTTGATAAGCAAAGAATATAGCTACATGTCCGTAATAGTCTATATCCTGAAATACGTCGGGGTATTTGCAGGCATAATGTTTTTCATTCTGGGACTATATGCTTATACACCCGGATATGACCTTAATAAACGTCACCTCATACCAGGAGCCGTGGCTGCTTCGGCGGGATGGATGCTTGCCAATAGAGGGTTTGAAATTTACATTAAAGATATCAAAAATTACTCTGCCCTCTATGGAGGTATCGGGGCATTCCTCGGGCTTGTTTTATGGCTCTTTGCAATCAGTATAGTCATTTTGGTTGGCGCTGAAATTAATGCCGCAATATTTCTATACCGGGCAAGAAACGACTAAAAGCTAGCCAATCAATAATTATAGCTGTCTTGCAAAAAAAGGTGCATACTTAGCTGCAACCAGTATCGCTTCAATCATGCTCACCGGGCTTGCAATACCTTTTCCTGCTATGTCATAGGCAGTGCCGTGGTCAACCGAGGTGCGAAGGAACGGAAGACCGTTTGTCACTGAAATGGTTCGTTCAAAGTCAAGGGTTTTTGTGGCGATGTGCCCTTGGTCATGATAGAGTGAAAGAACGCAGTCATATCGTCCGTTAAGAGCCAAATGAAAAACTGAATCGGCAGAAATCGGTCCGGAAACTTTATAGCCCATATCTCGCAAAGTTTCGACTGCAGGGGCTATGTGCTCAACTTCTTCGGTGCCGAAGAGTCCATGTTCGCCGCTGTGAGGATTTAATCCTGCAATAGCCATTGATGCGTTGTCTACGCCTAATTTTTCGAGGGCTTTAAAACAGCGCATAACTGTGTCGATCAAGCGATCGGTCGTTACTAGGTCACAAGCCTGGCGCAGAGAAACATGACGTGACAGAAAGAATACACGCATGCCCCGTACTTCAAACATCGTCAAAGGTTCCAGGGTATCTGTAAGCCCTGCTAAGATTTCTGTATGCCCTATATAGGGTATGTTACCGGCTTTGAGCGACTCTTTGTTGATCGGGGTCGTAGCAATTGCGTCAACCTCACCTTTCATTGCCAAAGCGGTGCTTATTTCGATATATTCGTATGAGGCTTTACCGCAGAGTGCTGAAACTTCACCGATCCTATAGTCAGCCGGATCCGCGTTGCGGAGGTCGATTACATTTATTATACCGTGTCTGAACACGCCCATTGAAGGATCACTGATAATATGAAAGTCGGATTTAAGTCCGGATAAGCGAGCGGCTTCCGTAAGCGCTCTTAAATCTCCAATTATAAAGCAGTCAGCCTTCTCTGAAACAGATGGATCTAAAAGGGCTTTCACAGAGATTTCAGGGCCGATGCCTGCCGGGTCTCCCATAGGAATGGCAACTAGCGGCTTTTTTATAGACATTGGAATCTCCTCAATCCATTTTTCGATTTTTGTGTGTCATAAGTCGAACATATTATAACAGCTTTGTTTTTTGTTTACAACAAAATTAGTCATTCAAATAATCGTTGAAAAGTTGTTAAAAGTATCTGCTCTGATTTCACCTCTTCCAAACACTTACAGTTTGAAGCAAAAACCTGCGGTCAATAATTCATTCAGGTCCGGGCATTCCGGACATGGATGAAGTGAACCGGAGGAGGATTAGTTGTGCATGGAAAGGTTGAGATCTGTGGCGTAAATACGTCAAAGCTGAAGGTTCTTCCGGGGAAGATGATCCAGGAATTACTGGAAAGAACGAAAAAGGGGGATAAAAGGGCAAGAGAAGAACTTATTACAGGAAATCTAAGGCTTGTGCTGAGCGTAATACAACGCTTCAGTAACCGTGGAGAACCACTTGACGACCTTTTTCAAGTTGGTTGTGTCGGTCTGATAAAAGCCATTGACAATTTTGATACCTCACATGAAGTAAAGTTTTCCACTTACGCTGTACCGATGATCGTCGGAGAAATTCGCAGGTATCTTAGGGACAACAGTTCAATCAGGGTCAGCAGATCCATGCGCGATACCGCTTACAGGGTACTACAGGTTAAGGAAAGGATGACTGCGGAAAAGCAGCGGGAACCGACAACCGATGAAATTGCCAAGGTTTTAGGTATCCGCCGTGAGGATGTGGTATTTGCGCTGAACGCAATCACCGACCCGATTTCGCTATATGAGCCAGTATACTCTGACGGTGGAGATGCAATTTGTGTTATGGATCAGGTTAAAGATATAAAGAATACCGACGAGAATTGGCTTGAGCATATTGCTTTGGGCGAAGCTGTTTCAAGGCTGGGCGAAAGAGAGAGGCATGTGCTGGCCATGAGATTTTACGACGGTAAAACACAGATGGAGGTTGCATCTGAGATCGGGATATCTCAAGCGCAGGTCAGTCGCTTGGAAAAAAACGCGATCAATCAGATTCGAAAACACCTGTGACAAATGTTAGGGGACGGTTCTTCTGTCTTAGAGTGGGCTCCAAGATAGAAGAACCGTCCCCTCGATTTTTTTACGGCTAGATCGTCAACACGCCGTCATCACCTTCGATAAGGATCAATATTTGTTCTTCGATACCTGTTTCGGCGTTAACATAGATAAGGCAACGCTGCCCATAATCGTCAACACATTTCAACTCATAACACAGTCTTTCATACTTGCCCATACTGGGGATAACTGCGAGTCTGACGTTTTCCACTGTGAGACCGTCAGCTACTTTCTCACGAACCGATTCTTCACTCACATTTACTTCCGGAAGTGTACGCTCACCGTGGCTCATCAGATAACCTAAGAACTCAAGACCGACTATCTGCCCATCGTCTTGTGCAATCGAAACCTTGATGAGATCGGGATAATACGTGATGTCATCCTCGGTATATGCGAAATTTACAGTAAGAATATTGTTGCGGGAGATATAATAACTTGTTTCCATGTTTTCAAAACCATTTTTGGACAGAAAGTCAATAGCTTTTTTTATACAGTCGTCCACTGAGAGCTTTGACTGTTCAACAATTCTTGAGTGCATCATATCATGGATAAATCCACCTGTCTTGGTGATATCGATATACATTGTTCCGCTTTCGGTTTCTGCAACGAAAGAGTACACCGGTATGTTGCCGTTGCCTTCACCATCATCTTTTACTATGGACAGATCCAGCTTGAATATCTCTGAAACACGCTTTCTGGCATCCTCTCTGGTTACTTCTTTTGCATTTTGCAGCATCATCGGAGTCATCTTGCTGATGTGATCAGAGAACGGACCGTCATAAATAAGTCCGGCATATTCAGGGAACTGGGTTTCAATGTCTTGGATAGTCTCAGCCACGGCACCTATTTGCTCTTCAGGATTTGAAGTGTAAATCGCTGTACCTATCGATAGCCCGTCGTTGTAAACGCGGTTATATAAATCGTTTAGGTTTACCGAGAGCTGGTAGGCCGCGTCGGACAAAGTTGCGATATTCTGTTTGTCATCTTTGGTCAGTTCTGAGCCCGACGCTTCCTTTCTCGCAATATTATAAGCGTAGTCACCGACTTGGCTTAGAAATTTAGCCGTGCGCTCTAACTCGACATGTGAAAAGGGCAGACTCGCAAGTGCGTAGGTTGCCATTGCTGACTGCCTGGAGACTTCCGCAGAGAGTGAAGCTATCAGCGAAGGTGAAGATGCGTAACGCCCCTTTTGAAGTGTTGTGCTGATCTGTTCAATGCTTGTTGTCAGTTCGGCAAAATTGTGCTGGTAGCCCGCTTCAAGCAGCCAGCGGTAATGTCTTGCCTCGGCGTATCCGGTGTAGACAAAACCGCTCAATACCAGTATGAGCGCAACTGTATAACTGATAAGGCGTATCTTGTTTCTTCTTTTCATCACTAAACCTCATTTCATTTTTGGTCGCTTGTCAGAATATGCCCTGTGCGGCAGCTAATAGCACCTTGCAAAATTTGTAAAGTTATTTATAAATTTGTATTTATATCATTTGTTTGCATCAAGGCAAATATTCAATTTACCCTGACTCCTTTGGGCTCATTTTAGTGAAATTAAAAATTGCCATATTAAGTGCTTTGTGTTATGATAACGAGTAGCAATATACTGGAAGTCTATTTTTGTAGATAAATAAGCAACAACCGGGGTGTATGATTTTGATGAAATTTAACTTTTCTGAAAGAATGCAGAAGCTTCAATCCTCAACCATTAGAGAAATACTAAAAATGCCACAAACACCCGAATCGATATCTTTCTCAGCAGGCAACCCTTCTCCGTTACTTTTCCCACACACAGAAATGGCGAAAATTGCTGCTGAGATTTTTGAAAATGACTATCAGACTGCTTTGCAGTATGGAATAACCGAAGGATATCAGCCCCTTCGAACAGCGATAAAGCAGCGTCTATCAGAGAAGTTTGATGTAGGATCTGAGTTTGATGAGGTTATTGTTACATCCGGCGCTCAGCAGGTCATAGACCTTTCGATCAAAGTACTTGTAAACGAAAATGACACTATTTTATGCGAATCCCCAAGTTTTATTGGGGCACTCAATGCTTTCCGTTCATATAAAGCGCGGTTAGTTGGGATTCCGGTGGATAAAGACGGAATGGACATGGGTGCGCTTGAAGAAGCACTTAAGACACAGCCAAATGTACGGCTTATATATACGATTCCTACTTTCCATAATCCTTGCGGCTGCACGATGTCACTTGACAGACGTAAACGTCTCCTTGAGCTTGCAAAAAAATACGATGTTTTCATCCTTGAAGACAGTCCTTATTTTGAGCTTCGCTATTCGGGCGAGGATATACCGACTCTGAAGAGCATGGATACTGAAGGGCATGTCATTTTTGCAGGTTCCTTCTCTAAGATTATAGCGCCGGGTATACGGATCGGCTTTGTATGTGCACATCGTGATATTGTATCCAAAATGACGGTTGCAAAACAGGTAAGTGACGTACACACAAATCTGTTTTTCCAAATTCTTGTGGACAGATATCTGCGCATGGATCTTATTGATGAGCATATAGAGAAATGCTGTGCCCTTTATCAGCAAAAGAGGGACAGGATGCTTGCTGCGATGGATCGGCATCTGACCGGAGTGGCTTCGTGGAACACACCCGATGGGGGACTTTTCATCTGGGTGGAACTTCCCGAGGGTTATGACGGTCTTGAATTATGTAAGAGATTACAGGCAAGGAGTATTTCCTGTGTTCCGGGCAACACATTTTGCATAGATGAAAATCAAGTATCACGTGGTTTTAGACTTAATTTCTCACTACCTTCCGATGAGCAAATCGATAGAGGGATTGCTGTTATCGGTGAGGTTCTGCATCAATATATAAAATTATGATTTAGCAGGACAACACATCAACTGTAAAGATATGAAAGAGGGTATTTCATGAATAGAAAGAGGATATTCAGCGGCATAAAGCCGACGGGCGATCTGACTTTGGGGTCGTATATCGGTGCAATAAAGAACTGGATAGATTTGCAGCAGGAATACCTCTGCTTGTACTGCATTGTTGATATGCACGCTATCACCATCAGGAACGATCCTGATGTTTTACGGAGGCGTTCGCTTGAACAGTTGGCGCAGTATATCGCTTCCGGACTAGACCCGGACCAAAATATAATATATCTTCAGAGCCATGTTCCACAGCATGCAGAGCTTTCTTGGATCCTTGGATGCTACTCCATGCTTGGTGAGCTCAATAGAATGACTCAATTTAAGGACAAGGTGAAAAAGGGATCGGACAATCTAAACGCAGGCATCTACACATATCCTGTTCTGATGGCTGCCGACATTCTCCTGTTTCAATCCGATCTTGTCCCTGTAGGTGAGGATCAAAAACAACATGTGGAGCTATGTCGAGATATTGCAATTAGATTCAATCACATATACGGAGACACATTCACTGTTCCAGAGCCATTTATCCCAAAGGTGGGCGCGCGAATAAAAAGCCTTACCGATCCACTAAGCAAAATGTCAAAGTCGGACGACGACCCACAGGGAAGTGTATACCTGATGGACAGTCCGGATTTGATCATGAAGAAATTTAAGCGGGCAGTGACCGATATGGAAAACAGGATAGCTTTCGATCCTGAAAAACAACCCGGTATATCAAACCTTATGACGATCTATTCCAGTGCCACCGGAAAGAGTTTTGATGAAATATCCGATGAGTTTGATGGGAAGGGCTATGGCACTTTCAAAACTGCTGTTGCCGAATCGGTCATTGAGCTGCTCAGGCCAATTCGAGAGAAGAGCGAGGAACTTCTAGCCGATCGCGCATACCTTGCGGAAATCTACAAAAAAGGTGCAAGCCGGGCTTCCGAGCTTGCCGATCCGACGCTTAAACTGGTAACCGAAAAAATCGGATTTGTACCGAAAGTATAGGAAGGAAAACCCAGTCTATGGATACAGCACTTATAACTTTGTTGCTTGTAACACTTGGAATTTCATTTCTTATATCCTTCGCAGCCACACCACTTGTAAAACAGTTTGCGTTGAGAATTGGTGCAATGGATGTACCTAAGGACGAGCGGAGAATGCACAGTGTTCCAATCGCAAGAATAGGTGGGCTTGCGATCTTTTTTGGATTTATGTCCGGAGTGCTACTGTTTGCAGATGTGGATCGTGAGCTTCGTGGGATCCTTTTTGGATCGGTGATCATTGTGGCAATGGCTATGGTTGACGACCTTATCAATTTGAAAGCTTGGATCAAGCTGATCGTACAGATTTTGGCAGCCCTTGTTGCGATATGGCATGGTGTAGTTATTGAGGTGGTATCAAACCCAAATATTTTTGCAAACAACCCATGGCTTGTCCTCGGCGTGTTTTCCATACCGGTTACAGTGATTTGGATAGTGACCATAACAAACTCGGTCAATTATATTGATGGACTTGACGGACTTGCAGTGGGCGTTTCATCTATTTCGTCAATAACCATGCTTGTAATAGCTATATTGGTTTCCGAACCGAACATAGCCGTCGTGATGGCTGCACTTGCTGGTGGATGCATCGGATTTATGCCCTATAACTTAAATCCCGCTAAAATATTCATGGGGGACACAGGTGCCCTGTTTATTGGATATATACTTGCCACCATCTCTATACAAGGACTTTTTAAGTTTTATGCAATTATGTCCTTTGCAGTTCCTTTTTTGATACTGGCACTTCCAATTTTCGACTTTGTATTCGCGTTCTTTAGAAGACTTCTTGCCGGTAAGAACCCTATGTCTGCCGATAGAGGGCATGTACATCATCGCTTGATCGATATGGGGTTTAACCAAAAGCAGGCTGTAGCCATAATGTATGTTTTAAGTGGTATTCTCGGACTGACAGCTGTTGTCTTGACTGCCAGCGGGGAATTACGGGCTATGCTTCTTATAATCGGCATAATCATTGTAGGGGGATTGAGTGTTAAGACTTATTTTTCCTACAAGCCTGAAAACAATCACCGTCAAAATGGTTTTCTGAACGGGAATGCCCATGCAAATAGTATCAACACTTTGAGTAGCGAAAAAACGCTTACACAGGAAAACATACTACACTCTAATGACGATCACATCAATCAGGGAACCGAAGAGGAATTGGATGACCGGCTTGCCTCTGATGGAACTGGCCATCCAAACAACATCAACGAAAATTACGACAACAACGATAATAACGATCACAGCAACCAAACTGTTTAATGCTTGATGCATATAGTTTACCTGTGAAAAGTTGCTAGTTTGAGGAAGGTAATAGTAGATGAAAAAGATCAAAGTAATGGTTGTGTTTGGTACACGACCGGAGGCAATCAAGATGGCACCCCTTGTTCTTGAACTGAACAAAAGGGAACAGGTGGAGTGTTTTGTATGTACTACCGGTCAGCACAGGCAGATGCTTGATCCAATAATAGATATTTTTGGACTAAATGTCGATTTTGACTTAAATATAATGGAACCTGGGCAAACATTGTCGATGATAGCCTCAAAGACAATAACCGGTATGGAGCCGGTTTTGCAGAAAACAATGCCCGATATGGTGCTTGTACACGGGGATACATCGACTGCATTTGCTGCTGCCCTTGCCGCATTCTATCAGAAGGTTCCTGTTGGGCATGTCGAAGCAGGACTACGCACGGGTAACAGGTATTCACCATATCCTGAAGAGATGAATAGAAGACTTATAAGCGAGATTGCCGAGATGCATTTTAGTCCAACGGTTTCAAATGCCGAGAATCTTAAGCGGGAAACGGTTTCCGGTGATATTTTTATTACCGGTAACACAGTTATAGATGCGCTTCATACCACGGTTTCCAAGTCTTTTAGTTTTTACTCCGATATTTTACAGGACATCGACTTTAATAAAAATCGCGTGTTGCTGGTAACGGCTCATCGTCGAGAAAACTATGGTCGCCCTCTTGAGAACATTATGAATGCACTCAAGGATCTTGCTGATGCATATCCGGACATCAGGATCGTCTATCCTGTTCATATGAGTCCCGTTGTGAGGGACACGGCTGAAAAAATACTAGGTAATGTACCGCGGGTCAATCTAATTGAACCGCTCAATGTGGATGAAATGCACAATTTGATGGATCGCTGCCATCTTGTGCTTACCGATTCGGGAGGATTGCAGGAGGAGGCGCCTGCCCTTGGAAAGCCGGTTCTGGTACTTCGAAATGAGACAGAGCGCCCTGAGGCCGTCAAAGCCGGAACGGTCAAGGTTTGCGGAGTTGAGCGTGAAGTAATTTACTCAATGGCATCTGAGTTGCTTGATTCTGAAGAGTCATATTCAAGCATGGCAAATGCCGTCAACCCTTATGGTGACGGAAAAGCCTGCGCAAGAATAGCGGACGCTATTTTGTGGCGTTTTGGTCTAGGTGAGCGTCCTAAGGATTTTTAACACTGAACGGGGGTCCTCATGAACAAGGGGAAAATGACGGTGTTTGCGGTCATGGCGGCTGTCCTACTTACCACCGCCATTTTTATCGTCTTCTTAATGACAACTGCAGCCGGCAACCGCGGGCCTGAGATTTCGTTGCCGCCAGCCCCGTCTGATGATGTGACCAGCGGCAACAACAGCACAGTAGCCCCTGAGGTTTCTGCGGTCGACGTGGAATACTTGGACATAACACCGGAAAATGTGCAGTCAATAATAGAATATCTGAATCGACCCGACAACTATTCGCTTGAATTGCAAATTGAATACCACTGGTCGGGTGGATCCTCTATTTTGAAGAGGCGAACATGGGTTTTAAATGACGCGGTCCGCTGGCAGCATTTTGATCGTTTTGGTAATCCTGTTTTGAACTATATTTCCACTCCGGGCACTGTTTATGTTTGGGAAGAATACGGTAATGGATATGTCAACTACCCGGAAGGGGATTTCACGCCTGATGATTTCGGCCAGATTCCTACTTACGAGGATATTCTGGAAGCAGAAAAAGGCGATATTATTTCCGCATCCTACGAAGACCGTCAATCAGTGCCCTGTGTTATGGTCGAAATAGTTGATAGGGATAGCGGATATACCCATTTATTTTGGGTGTCCCTTGATAATGGTCTTCTCTGGGAAGCAGAGATACTAGTCGATGATCAGCTTATTTACCGTATGTCTGTTATACAATCCAGCTTTTCGGTCAAGGAACCTGAACTTTCTGACTTCCAGATGCCCGGTGGTAAGAACCCAATAATTCAGTCACAATTGCCCAACAACGAGCAATAAGCTAAATGCCGAGCAGAAAAACCAATCCTAATATGATCAAGAAATCCATATCATCCTCCTCAAGAACAAGCAGTATGATAATGAGGAGCAGGATAATATCCCCGATGTCGAGATTTTTCAGGCCCCCAAAAAGTCCGTCAAAAAGCCCTCCGGATTTTCCTTTTTTCTTACCAAATAAGTTGCCTAACAATCCTCTGCTAGAAGATGCTGCTACTGCCTCTTGGTGCTCTTCATCAGTCTTTGCAACTGGAGCATGATTTGATTGAGGTTGGAGTGACCTTTCCAATTCTGATAAGGACGATGCTGCCGGTACAAACTCCTCATCACCCTGTCTGCCGGATATGTAGCGGTTATACAAGTGTGTCACCCCCTGAGAGACTGTTCAAGGCTGCTTTAATCGATTTTGCCATGCGAAGCATTTGTGAAGCTCTGTCTATACGCTGTCGTCTTTCGCTTCGCAAGTGTGGTTTAAGCGCGTTCAATAACATGATTTTGTCATCATCATAGGCATATTCATTTAATACTTTCATTGCTACGCTTAAATACTTTGGATCGATTTTGGAGAGAGCCGACAGGTTCGGAATCGAGCCTGCTGCAGGCGCTACCCCCAAATCCGACGCCTGGGACAGTGATGACTGCGGGACGATCGATGATGCCTGGGCAGCAGGCTCAGCCGTTTCTGGCTTGCTTTCCTGTCCTGCGTCTTTTGCAGTTTCCCCGGACAATTCCCGGATCGACGAAATGATTTGATTGATACCATCCGGCGATGAAAGCAGATTTTTTATTCTATCATCCAATTCGGCCATCGCTTGCTCCTTTCCTCAGCGGCAAGGTCATTTACAGGGTCCGGTATGGCCGCTGTCACACCGAAGTTGAACGTAACGATTGAACAATCTATTTCTGCATCATTTCGAGCACTGCCTTTGCCAGCTGCGTTCCTTCCGGCGTGGAGAGAAGACTGGAAAGCAGCCTTTTTGCCATATCCTGATCACCTTTAGTCGCTGCAGCTGCGGCGCTTTTTAGAGCATCGCCGCTTTTTCCGGAAATTCCGGCCAAAAGCCTCTGGCTTTCCGGGTTGTTGGCAAGATCCTGTATCTTATCCAGATTTTTTAGAACAGCCACGCCTTGAGGCGACTGTAGAAGAGCCTTTGCCAGTGCTTCATAATCATTTGTCATAGTCTACCTCCATATAATTAATATGATTTGCGATTTAATAACATAACGTTGTATATCATTCAATTTTATGCTGAAACAGGAAAAAGCGTTCATGTAGGGACAAAAAATATAAAAAGCAGCAAAAACGTTATTCGTATAGCGAAAACGCTTTTGCAGCTTTTTATGTAAATATGCTTTATTTTGAATTTTCCATATGTGGTGATTTGTGATATACCTTTTGGCTTCTACCTTACTCTGAGTTTTGTGAATTATAATAATCGCAGTGATCTCGGAGCACACAGATATCACATTTAGGCCTTCTTGCTACGCAAACAGCTCTTCCATGCAAGACAAGGCGGTGGCAAAAGTCATTGGACTCATCAGGCGGCAATATTTCCTTGAGCTGAAATTCGACTTTTGTCGGATCCTTTGAAGTTGAAAGGCCCAGCAGATTGGTGATACGTATGCAGTGTGTATCACAAACGATCGCGGGCTTTCCGTAGATATCTCCTAATATTAGGTTCGCAGTCTTGCGACCGACGCCTGGGAGTGTCAGAAGTTGTTCCATAGTATCCGGAACACGACCATCGAATCTATCGATCAGGATCTGAGCAGTTGCCTTGATATCACGTGCTTTTACACGAAAAAAACCGGTCGATCGAACATAGTTTTCAAGGTCGTTTATATCTGCTTCGGCAAGTGACTTAAGTGTTGGGTATACTTTGTAAAGCACTTTAGTTACCTTGTTTACCCTCTCGTCGGTGCATTGTGCTGCAAGTCTCGTTGCGAAAAGCAGCTCATAGTCTTTTTGGTATTCCAATGAGCATATATCCTCCGGGTATTCCTCTTTGAGTAGGTCAATTATAACCAAGGCCTGCTTTTTTCGATCCATATTAACCTCCGGATTAAGTTTTTCGACATACATTTCGACATACATATTAAATAATAACATATCACAGTTGCGATTAAAAGAGTTACAGACCTGACTATTTTTAGGATACACTTATGCATTCATATGTTTGCATTGATTTTTTGTAAAAAGGCGATATAATAAACTAAAGTGTAAAACCGAATGCGGTTAACAGGCCATATGGCGAACAGACCATATGGTTGACAGGCCATATTTAGTATAAGGAGACAGTCCCCATGATAAATGACATCATATCATTGATCGATCGCTCAGACCCCGAAGTTGCATCAACCATTGAGAAGGAGCTGGAGCGTCAGCAGTTCGGTATCGAACTTATTGCCTCGGAAAACCTTGTCAGCGAAACTGTAATGATGGCTATGGCAAATGTATTTACAAACAAATACGCCGAAGGATACCCTGGTAAACGATACTACGGAGGATGCGAATATGCAGACGTAGTAGAGGATATTGCACGGGAACGCGCATGCCGCCTCTTTGGTGCCGAACATGCAAATGTTCAACCCCACAGCGGAGCGCAGGCCAACATGGCTGTATATCTTGCATTTTGTGAACCGGGAGACACCGTCATGGGGATGAACCTTGCACACGGTGGACACCTTTCACATGGAAGTCCTGCAAACATTTCAGGACAATATTATAATATAGTATCCTACGGTGTTGACGATGAAACACACAGAATAAACTATGATGAAATCAGGGAACTTGCCCTAAAGCACAGACCTAAAATGATAATTGCCGGAGCAAGCGCATATCCAAGGATCATCGACTTTGAAAAATTTGCTGAAATCGCAAAAGAGTCGGGTTCGATTCTATTTGTTGATATGGCCCATATAGCCGGTCTTGTTGCTGCAGGCCTTCATCCAAATCCCGTTCCGTATGCAGACGTTGTTACGACCACAACTCATAAGACGCTGCGTGGACCCCGCGGTGGCATTATCCTCTGTAAGGAACAATACGCAAAGGCGATAGACAAGGCTGTATTCCCGGGTACACAAGGTGGACCGCTCATGCATATCATTGCGGCAAAAGCTGTGTGTTTAGGTGAAGCTTTACGCGAAGACTTCAAGGATTACCAGCGTCAAATCATAAAGAATACAGCCGCCCTTGCAGACGGATTGTTGAAGCATGGATTTGATCTTGTCTCGGGTGGAACAGACAACCATCTAGCACTTGTAGATCTTCGTAAATTCAACATAACAGGCAGGCAACTTGAGAAACGTCTTGACAAAGTGCATATAACTGTAAACAAAAATGCCATCCCCAACGATCCAGAAAGTCCGTTTAGGACCAGCGGAATCAGGCTGGGCTCTCCTGCGGTTACCGCACGTGGCATGAAAGAGGAGGATATGTATAAGATTGCGGAGCTTATATATTTGACAGCACATGATTATCCGCAAAAAGCAGAAGAAATTCGAGTAGAGGTCAGAAAGTTGTGTGAAAGGTACCCCCTTTACAGCAATTCAGGTATGTAAGGGCAGTTTGCAATAACGGGAGGGACGATATGTACAAGCCGCTAGCGGACAGGATGCGTCCGACAAGTCTCGACGATGTAGTCGGCCAGGAGGAAATACTGGGCAAAAATGGCCTGCTAAGACGTATCATCGAGTCAGGAACAGCGACAAATATGATACTGTTCGGCCCTCCTGGTACAGGCAAGACCACGATCGCAAATATTATAGCCGACAAAACTAAGCGAACCCTATACAAGCTTAACGCTACAACAGCATCTATATCAGACATAAAATCTATCATATCAGAAGTGGATACTTTTATGGCTCCCGGCGGTATCCTTCTGTATCTTGACGAAATCCAGTATTTCAACAAACGCCAGCAGCAGTCCCTACTTGAGTTTATAGAGAACGGCAAAATCATTCTGATAGCGTCCACTACCGAAAACCCTTACTTCTATGTATACGGGGCTATTCTCAGTCGATCAACTGTATTTGAGTTTAAGCCGGTTCCACCAGAAGAGATAGAAAAGGTTGTTATACGTGCCGCCCGTGAATATGAAAAAAATCTGAAGGCAGAGGTTTCGTTTGAGGAGGGTGTTGTCAGGCAGATTGCCCTTCGCTCAGGGGGAGATGTGCGAAAAGCGATCAATGCTGTAGAATTGCTTGCTGGTGCATCAAAAATCGAAGACGGCAAATTACTTATCACATCAGAAGATGCAGCTGTGGCTTCCCAGAGGTCGGCAATGCGGTTTGACCGTGACGGTGACAGCCATTATGATTTACTGTCGGCTTTTCAAAAGTCGATACGCGGTTCCGATCCTGATGCCGCAATATACTATTTAGCACGCCTGCTTGAAGGAGGAGATCTTCCCTCAGCTTGCCGCAGGCTTTTAGTTTGCGCTGCCGAAGATGTTGGGCTAGCCTACCCCCAGGCAATGCCGATAGTAGTGGCTTGTGTGAATGCAGCACTTCAAGTAGGATTACCTGAGGCCCAAATTCCGCTTGCTGAAGCGGTCATTTTATGTGCCACTGCGCCAAAATCCAATTCAGCTGTTGAAGCCATCAGCCGTGCTACAGCGGACATAAAAAGTGGAGTGACGGGAGAGGTTCCTGCTCATCTTCGTGATTCTAGCTACAAAGGTGCAAACAAGTTGGGTAGGGGCATTGATTATAAATACCCTCACAGTTACCCAAATCACTTCGTACCTCAGCAATACTTACCTGATGAGTTAGTAGGAAAAACATACTACTCATATGGAAACAACAAAACCGAACAAGCATATAAGGCTTACTGGGATCGGATCAAATCAACACAAACTGACAGAGATAAGTAATCAGCTTATTTATTAAAATCAATCAATTTCGTAGTAGGAAGGGGTGCAGTATGTATAAAATCGTAGAGAAGCGAGTTCTAAATCCGGAAGTAAAAATGATGAAAGTCGAAGCTCCCCTGATAGCTGCCAAAGCTAAACCCGGGCAATTCATTATCCTCCGGGTGGACAGCAAGGCTGAGAGGATCCCCTTGACAATAGCCGAAACCATAAAAGAGGAAGGGCTTGTAACCATCATATTCCAAGAGGTGGGCGCAAGCACAATGAAGCTTGGTGCCTTAAATGAGGGCGATCACATCATGGATTTTGCAGGTCCCCTCGGTAAGCCCTCGGAGTTGGAAGGGTTGGAGAAGGTCTGTGTCATCGGGGGAGGGCTTGGATGTGCCATTGCTTGGCCCCAGGCAAGGTATCTATATGAGAATGGTGCCAAAGTCGATATTATTACCGGTTTTAGAAACAAGGACTTAGTTATTATCGAAGAAGAAATGCGGCAGTGTTCCGATCGCCTGTTTATGATGACAGACGACGGCAGTTACGGTGAAAAAGGTCTGGTTACAGCCAAGCTCAATGAGCTGCTTGAAGCCGGTGTAAGATATGACGCTGTTATAGCAATCGGGCCACTTGCGATGATGAAGTTTGTGGCTCAAACTACAAAGCCCTATGGTGTTAAGACCATTGTAAGCATGAACCCAATTATGATCGACGGGACAGGTATGTGTGGCGGTTGTCGTGTGACGGTTGGAGGAGAAGTCAAATTCGCATGTGTTGACGGTCCTGATTTTGACGGTCACCAGGTAGATTTCGACGAGGCAATACGCCGTTCAGCAATGTACCGTGAAAATGAAAGAAAAGCAGCTGTTGCCCATAATTGCAGGCTGGGTGGAGGTGCGATGAATGCCTAATATGTCGCTGAAGAAGGTTGAAATGCGCGAGCAGGATCCCAATGTGCGAAATCAAAATTTTGAGGAAGTCGCTCTCGGTTATACTCCACAAGAGGCAATTGAAGAGGCAGAGAGGTGTCTGCAGTGCAAAGCCCAACCCTGTGTCAAAGGGTGTCCTGTGGCCGTCCAAATCCCTGATTTTATATCGGAAATTGCAAGTGGAAACTTTGATAAAGCTAATCAAATCATAAAGCAGACAAATTCATTGCCTGCTGTTTGCGGTAGGGTGTGCCCGCAGGAATCACAATGTGAAGCGCTGTGTGTTCGTGGCAAGAAGGGTGAACCGGTCGCTATCGGAAGACTTGAGCGCTTTGCAGCAGACTATGCAATAAATGCGGAAGCTTCCGAAGAAAACAAAGAGCTCGTTGACACATCAGAAAAAGCGAGCAACGGCATTAAGGTTGGCATAATTGGTGCCGGTCCTGCCGGCCTTACTTGTGCCGGGGACTTAGCTATAATGGGCTATGATGTGACTATTTTTGAGGCCCTGCATGAGCCGGGTGGTGTCCTTGTTTACGGTATTCCAGAATTCCGCCTTCCTAAGGCCATTGTTCGAAGGGAAATTGAAAATCTCTTAGAGTTGGGAGTCAAGATCCAGACAAACTTCATTGTCGGAAAGACTATGACAATCGACGAATTATTTGAGGCAGGTTATTCCGCCCTATTTGTTGGATCAGGGGCCGGACTTCCTAAATTTATGGGTATACCGGGTGAAAATCTCAACGGAGTTTACTCCGCAAATGAGTTTCTGACACGCATAAATCTCATGAATGCCTACAGCGAGGAGTACGATACCCCAATCAAAAGATTCGATCGAGTGGCAGTTGTTGGAGGCGGGAACGTTGCAATGGACGCAGCTCGATGCGCAAAGCGCATTGGTGCGAAGGAAGTGTTCATTGTTTATAGACGCGGTATGGAGGAAATGCCCGCAAGGCGTGAGGAGATACATCACGCTCAAGAGGAAGGCATAATTTTCAAGCTACTTACAAACCCATTAAGTATTATCGGATCAGAAGATGGATGGGTATGTGGTATGCAATGTACAGAGATGGAGCTTGGCGAACCTGATTCGAGCGGTCGCCGCCGGCCCATACCAAAAAAGGACGGCGAGTTCACAATTGATCTCGACGGTGTAATAATGGCGCTTGGAACCTCACCGAACCCGCTAATCACATCAACGACCGAAGGACTAAAAACTAATCGTTGGGGTTGCATCGAGGTCGACGAGGAAACCATGATGACATCCAGGCCGGGCGTATTTGCCGGAGGTGACATCGTCACAGGAGCCGCAACCGTTATATTAGCAATGGGAGCAGGGAAAAAGGCAGCCAAGGCAATAAACGACTTTATACTTAATACTCGAAAGTAAGCAATATAGATTTAAGCCGCTGTGAAATGTAACGCATTTTACAGCGGTTTTTTGAATATACATAAAAGGACAAGAGATAGATGTGATCGCTTATTGAAGTGTATATAAAATAAATAGAAAACAAACGTCGGAGAGGAGATTCCCGACAAACAGAGTCAGGGAAGTGAGTGCAATGGGCGTTTATACCGGACGCAGAGTCACCCCGCGTCGTAAAGTGAATACTTCTCGAAAGAAGCTGGAAGCAAGGCGCCTTCAGGAAAAAAGTGTGCTCCGGCATCGCGTCAATTCGCTAAGGATGGTTGTGTGCATTTCGGCCATCCCTATCCTGCTTGCGGTAAAGTTTTTCTTTCCAACAGGTGCCCAAACTGTCTCAGAATGTTTGACCGGTGGGCTTGACTATAAAGCTGCATTTACAGCTCTGGGTAGGGCAATAACGGGAGAGGAAAATCTTGTGGAGGTGTTCAGAGGAATTTCACTGGGTGCATTTCAAAAGGACCACAGCAATTTTGAAAATGAAAAAGGAAAGCAAAAAGAAAACAACTCACATGAAAGCAACAGTGATGATGGAGAGTATAAACAGTCAAAAGACGAAGATGAAGCTCAGTCGATGGATCGAAACGGAGTAGCTGTGGAAGCTGTCAATCCTGTGGATATTATTGATGAAACCGATCTGCCAAACTCGCCGTGAAAACGATAACGGCAGTAATATTACCGGAGGGGGACAGGGAGGGGATAGCCCGGGAGCCGAGGATGGTGACAAATATCTTGAGGAGCTGCTTTTGAGACTTCCTTCTTCCGATTACGAGGATGAGTCGGATAGAGACCCGGATGATCTACCGGAAAATGTTAGTTACGACTACTATGTCATCGAATTTGATTACGTGGTGCCATTGAAAGGGAGTGTGACTTCGGGTTTTGGATATCGAAAACACCCTATAACTAGAAAGAACAGTTTTCATTATGGAGTTGACATAGGGGGTGCAACAGGAGAACCTGTTTATGCGTTCTCGTCGGGCACTGTTGAGCTGACCGGTTACAACTATACATACGGCAACTATCTCTTTTTGAGACATAAGGACGGTATAATAACCTTCTATGGTCATCTAAGCAAAGTTTTGGTTCAAAAGGGACAGCTGGTACAGAAAGGTGAAACAGTGGCAAAAGTAGGGACAACAGGACTATCAACAGGCCCGCATTTACACTTTGAGGTACATAACGGCAATACGATTTTGGATCCGCTGCATTATATATCACCGGAGGGGTAAGTGAAAGCCAGTATAAGATTTGGAAGGACGGAAGTAAGTGCCGGATTCTTTCTGGTACTGGCCGTCCTTATTTATTTAGATACTCGACGCCTTATCATGCTCTGCGTACTTGCTGCTCTTTTACATGAGATTGCACACTTGATTGTCATTTGGGTAGCAGGTGGGCGAGTAGAATCGATAAGACTCACGGCTGTGGGGGCGGAGATTAGGATCGATTCAATAACGGAAATCCCATATCGGAAACAAATAATGATCTATCTATCAGGACCGGTAGTGAATCTCATTTTGGCATTTGTTTCTTCAAAAGTTGGTGGCATGGTTATATCCCAAGAACTCTTTGTTTTTGCGGGTATAAACCTTGTACTCGGCCTGTTCAATCTTCTCCCGGCAAAAATGATGGATGGTGGTAATGCCTTGCGTGTTTTATGTCTTGCTTTATTTGGGCGCAAAACCGCAATCCTGGAAATATTGCATTTTGCAACGCTGATCGTACTAGTAGCAGGGAGTCTTGGGCTAGCATTAAACTACGGATACAATCTAAGTCTTTTTGCCGTTACCTTATGGATGGTTACCGGGTTTTTCCGGGAGCGGCATGCCAAGTTCCGGGGATTGTCAAACAGCAACAAATAAGGTAAAATGGTCTGTACAAAACCGCAAAAATGAGGAAGTATTCTAATATAAGAACGGAGATATAAATGAATAAAAAGCTTGAACGGATACTTAGCAGGGTTGAAAAACCCGCTCGATATACCGGTGGCGAGTTCGGTGCATATATTTTTGATAAATCCGAAATAGATACAAGGATTGCATTCTGCTTCCCAGACGTATACGAGATCGGTATGTCCAACCTTGGTATGAAAATATTATACGGTTTAAATAACGAAGTTCCAGGCGTATGGTGTGAACGGGTGTTCGCGCCATGGCCGGACATGGAAAGCGAGATGCGCGCGGCAGGTCTGAAGCTTTTCGGTCTCGAGAGCGGAGATCCAATCGATGGATTTGATCTCATTTGCTTTACACTGCAATATGAGCTAAGTTACACCAACATACTAAATATGCTTGATTTGGCGGGATTGCCTGTAAGGTCAAAAGACCGTGATGGACTCACGCCTATAGTTATTGCAGGTGGATCATGTGCATATAACGCTGAACCACTAGCACCTTTTATTGATCTTTTTGTATTGGGTGAAGGCGAAGAAGCAAACTTGGAAGTACTTGAATGCTATCGTGCAGCAAAACGTGAAGGTATACCCAAAAATGAGTTTTTGAAGCGTGCGGCTCAGATAAAAGGTGTTTATGTGCCAGACTTCTATGAGGTAGATTACGATGCCGACGGAAGAGTCAGTTCTGTTAAGGCGATCGAAGGTGCCCCCGAGATAGTTGAAAAAAGGATCATCCAAGATCTGAACAGTGTCTATTATCCGATCAAAACCGTGGTACCATCTACGGAAATAGTCCATGATCGCGTGATGCTTGAAGTGTTCCGTGGATGTATAAGAGGGTGCAGGTTTTGTCAAGCTGGATACATTTACAGACCTGTAAGGGAGAAAAGCCCAGATACTTTGATCAATAATGGTATAGAGGCTTTGAAACATTCCGGATATCAGGAAGTTTCACTTTCTTCACTTAGCACCAGCGATTATCGACCTCTTAAAGATCTTTGCGACGGACTGCTTGATTGGTGTGAGCCCAACAACACAAACCTGTCGCTGCCGTCACTTAGGGCGGACAACTTCTCATTTGAACTGATGGAGAGGGTACAAAAGGTTCGCAAGAGCGGTTTGACATTTGCACCTGAGGCAGGATCACAGCGCCTTCGTGACGCAATCAACAAAAACGTCCGTGAAGAAGATCTTACCAACACTTGTCGGATCGCTTTTGAGGGTGGGTACAATACATTAAAGCTATATTTTATGATTGGTCTTCCCACAGAGACCGACGAGGATG
This sequence comes from Eubacteriales bacterium, assembly GCA_050950785.1. Lineage (GTDB taxonomy): Bacteria > Bacillota > Clostridia > Oscillospirales > JAAYOS01 > JAAYOS01. The sequence goes on from JBMNIG010000005.1 coordinate 59,739, forward strand.
TCATAGAAATCACTCGACTTGCCTATAGGATGCACAAGCTGGCAAAGGAGACCTCAAAGAGCAAGCGCGGTGTCAAAATAACCGTTTCGGTATCTTGCTTTGTTCCGAAACCACATACGCCTTTCCAATGGGAAGCTCAAAATACAATTGAAGAATTTGAAAGAAAGCAGCAGCTCCTTCGGGATCATATGCCAAGAGCGATCAATTTTTCATGGCATGATCCTCAGACAAGCTATATTGAGGCGGTATTTGCGCGAGGTGACCGCAGACTTGCCGATGTTTTGGAGGAGGCATGGAGATCCGGATGCAAGTTTGACGGCTGGGGAGAGCACTTTTCCATTGAAAAGTGGCTGCAAGCCTTTAGAAAAGTAGGTCTTGACCCGGACTTCTATGCAACACGCGAAAGAGGAACTGATGAAGTCCTTCCATGGGACCATCTAAGCTGTGGAGTCCCCAAGAGACACTTTTTGAGAGAAAGAAATATGGCATACCGTTCGGAGATAACCCCTGATTGCCGCGCCAAGTGTACCGGATGCGGTGCGAATAAGATGCTGGAAGGGGGAGTCTGCAATGCGTAAGATGCGTTTTTTGTTCGCAAAAGAAGGACAGGCATCATACCTGTCACATCTTGATGTTATGAGAACATTTTCGCGTAGCTTCAATCGAGCCGGAATACCACTGCGCCATACCGAGGGTTTCAATCCTCACCCGTATTTATCGATAGCTCATCCACTGTCGGTTGGATTTACCGGAAATCAAGAGGTTCTTGATTGTATTACCCTGCTTGAAGACGCTACCGATATGTCATCTCAGCTAAATAATTTTCTTCCCTCCGGTCTGCGAGTAGTTTGTGAAGCTGATTCCGAGAGAGATATCAAAGATATTGTCTATGCTCATTATACATTGACACTATTTTATGACATCACAACTCCGCCTGAAGCTTTGGCCCGCCTATCTTCATTTTTCTCCGGATCCGATATTCCAGTGATGAAAAAGAGCAAAAAGGGGATGGTGCAGATAAATTTGGCCGACAGCATAGCACAGACAGGCTTTGAACAGTTCGAAGAAGGAATCTTACTCTCCGTACTTATAAAAGCAAACCCGGCGCCATTGAGCCCTAAATATCTGATTGAATCGATCAGTGATGAGGAACTGAAGCCGGACTTTGTAAGATATCATAGAAATGGATTCTTAGATGTCGATAAAATGCCGTTTGTGTTAATTGATTAGTTTGGTTGACCAAAGGATGTATATAAGTTGGATGGAACAAGGAATAATTTTGCTAAAATTTAAAATAATACTTGAAAACCGATCATTCCTATGGTAAACTAGCCGAGTGACTAAGACAGTCCTCTGCCGCCCTATATTTTCTTGTGGCACGAATGTCTGTAAAGAAGGGAGGATGTTGATATGGACCTCATCAAGGCTGTAGCTCAGCCATATATGAAAGAAGAGCTTCCGTCCTTCCGCATCGGAGATACGGTGCGTGTACATGTAAAGGTCAAGGAAGGCAATAGGGAAAGGATCCAGATTTTTGAAGGCACCGTTATCGCCAGAAAACATGGTGGTATTCAGGAGACCATTACCGTACGCCGTATTTCATATGGCATCGGAGTTGAGAAAGTCTTTCCTTTACACTCCCCGACAATCGCCGATATCACTGTCGTAAGACGTGGTAAGGTCAGAAGAGCAAAGCTTTACTATCTGAGAGGCAGAGTCGGAAAAAAAGCAAAAGTCAAAGAGAGAATTTAGTAAGAAAAAAAGGGGGGAGCATTCCTCCCTTTTTGCATTTTGAGGCCATATGACTTTTGCGGTAATAGATACGCTGACAAAGCTAATATACAGTTCAATTTGCCTACCAGGATATAGTTCAGAATATTTGACATTGTATGGTATTGTAGACACAAATGTTGTATAATAATTAGTACGCAGCAAATCTGCGATCGACTACTGGGAAGGAATTAATCTGCATGGACGAGAAGAATAGTAATATGCACTCAGATCAGTCTGACCGAACTCAATCGCAGTTTAACGAAGCAGAAACACTTTTAAATCTAATGATGATTATGGTTCTGATATTACAAATAGTTCTGATGTGACATCAACCAATGAACTTCAGGACGGTTTGGATATCTCAGAACAGCCCTCAGGTAGTGAGTTTGGATTTGTCGGTGAATTGTACGAATGGGCACAAGCTCTTGTGTTTTCGGTGGTTTTTGTTGTTGTATTATTTACTTTCTTTGTTAGAATAATTGGTGTTGACGGCACCTCTATGGAACCCACTCTATACAATAACGATAAAATCATGGTTTCAAACATCCTATACACGCCTAAGCAAGGCGATATAATTGTCCTTAGGAAGGAAAGCTTTATAGATGAACCCATAGTCAAGAGAGTTATAGCGACCGAAGGACAAACCGTAGATATAGATTTTATATCACACAAAGTTTGGGTTGACGGACAGCTGCTTGAAGAGCCGTATATCAAGGAACCTACAGCAAGGGAAGGAGATATGTCATTTCCTTTGACAGTTCCGGAAGGATATATCTTTGTTCTCGGTGACAATCGCAACAACAGCGCGGATAGCAGAATGTCAAGACTTGGAGTAGTGGACAATCGTTATGTTCTTGGACGTGTCATTTTACCGCGTTTTTCCATTTGATGAGATTGGAAAAGTAGAGTAGGGGGCGGCAGCAGAGGTAATAAAACGAAAGGATTGCATGATGTGAATATACAGTGGTATCCCGGGCATATGGCAAAAACAAAGAGAATGATAGCTGAGAGCTTGAAGCTCTGTGATGTTGTCTGTGAGGTCATCGATTCACGGATACCTGTTTCAAGTCGTAATCCGGACATTAATGCATTGACCGCAGGGAAACCGCGTGTAATCATTCTCAATCGTTGTGATCAGGCCGATCCTGCTGAGAATTCGCTCTGGGTGCAGAAGCTCTCTAAAGAAGCCTGCTGTGTAATAGAGACAAACAGCAAATCCGGCCAGGGGGTCAAAAAGTTTGCCACCGTAGTCCGGAAAGCAGCCGGTGATAAAATCAAGAGAGCTGCCGAGAATAATCGGAGCGTCACGGTCCGCGCCATGATTTTGGGTGTTCCTAATGTGGGCAAGTCATCTCTTATCAATCGAATAATTGGCGGAAATAGGGCAAAGGCAGAGGACAGGCCCGGTGTCACCAGGGGTAAACAGTGGTTTACGGTTGGACGAAATCTTGAACTGCTTGATACACCGGGTATTCTATGGCCAAAATTCGAAGATCCTACCACCGGGATGATGCTTGCATTCACAGGTGCGATCCGGGATGAAATAATTGACACCGAGGAGCTTGCAGCAAATCTTATAAAGCTCTTAGCAGACAGATATCCGCAGGCTGTTACTGCCCGGTATAAAGTCGAGCCGGTGGGATCGGGATATGATATCCTTACTGCAGCAGCGATAAAGAGAGGCTGCATCATATCGGGCGGTGAACCTGATATGGAACGGATATCGAATATTGTTCTTGACGAATACCGTAGCGGCAAATTGGGTCGGTTTACGTTGGAAAGATGCATCGATACAGACGATGACGAACAATAGCTACTCCAAGAGAATCAAAAGCTATATAATATAAATAGGACTTGTTGGGATAAATGAACTTATACGATTATGAAAAGCGCTTAAAGGATAATTACGGTTTTTCCACCATTTGCGGCACTGACGAAGCCGGAAGAGGCCCCCTTGCAGGATCAGTATTTGCTGCCGCTGTTGCGTTAAATGGGGCAACAATAGAGGGGCTGGACGATTCTAAAAAAATAACTCCTGTGAAGAGGGAAAAACTCTACACAGAGATATGCTCGAAAGCCCAATACGCTGTCGCTTCCGCAAGTGTCGGGGAAATTGAAAAGTACAACATTCTTGATGCGTCCCAATTGGCGATGCGGAGAGCGGTGGATGCACTTTGCGGGAAACTTAAAATAGATGCTGTGCTTGTTGACGGCAATATTGCACGGGAATTTTCTTTACCTTCTATATGTGTTGTCGGTGGTGACAGAAAGTGTGCTTCCATCGCGGCGGCATCTATAATAGCCAAAGTGACTCGTGATCGTGAGATGGCTAAACTGGACGTTTTATATCCGGGCTATGGCTTTGCTAAACACAAAGGATATCCAACAAAGCAACATTATGAGGCAATAGCAGAACTTGGTCCGTCTCCCGTACATAGAATGTCTTTCTTGAAAAAATTCTATAAAAGGCAGCAGGAACAGTTAAAACAACAGATTGAACGATCTGCTGATCGCAATTCGACTTTGCATGTCAGCCGCGGAACCCTTGGTGAAAATACTGCAATCAGATATCTTGAGCAAAAGGGCTACAAGTTTATAGAGCGAAATTTCCACTCACATTTTGGAGAAATCGACCTGATACTTGTAAGTGGCGAATACTTGGTCTTTGTTGAGGTAAAGCTGCGGAAAAACCGACAATTTGCCGATGCAGCAGAGTATGTAGACCTCAGAAAGATACATAAAATAAGAAAAACCGCAGAATATTGGCTGATGACACATAATACATCACTTCAACCCAGATTCGACGTCATTGAAATATATGATGATGGTCGTTTGACTGAGGACACTTGCGAAGTTAGCGATTTCGAGATAAATCACATAATCGGTGCGTTCTGAAGCGGAGGCAAATTATGTATTATATAAGTACTCGCAACAAATCAATGCGCGTTCGTGCCCATGAGGCAATTTTACAGGGGCTTGCACCTGATGGTGGCCTGTTTGTGCCTGAGCATTTCCCTGTGTTATCTGAGGATGATATCAAGCGACTATGCGCCTCTGATTACGAAGAGCGCGTCACATCTATCATGTCCCTATATCTTGATGGATTTTCACGTGATGAAATCGCAGGTTTTGCTGCAGAAGCCTACGGTATATCAAAGTTTCCGGCTGTACATGGAGAGCATACGATTCCGACAACTCGCCAGGCTCCGGTCGTTAAGGTTGGTAATGACTATTTTCTAGAGCTCTGGCACGGTCCTACATGTGCTTTCAAGGATATGGCGCTTCAAATGCTGCCCAGGCTACTCAAAGCCTCCCTCGAGAAATCCGGGAAAAGCAACAATGTTCTAATACTCACCGCCACATCAGGTGACACCGGAAAAGCCGCTTTGGAAGGCTTTAAAGACGTTGAACGCACAAAAATAATGGTCTTTTATCCGGCACAGGGAGTATCGGACATACAAGCACTACAGATGGATTCCCAGATTGGCGGCAATGTTCATGTCCAGGCAGTAAAAGGCAATTTTGACGACACACAGACCGGTGTCAAAAGGATTTTTACAAATCGTCAACTTAACGAGGAGCTGGAAGAGAGCGGATGGAAGTTGTCATCCGCAAACTCCATTAACTGGGGCAGACTGTTACCTCAGATAGTGTACTATGTTTCCGCCTATTGCGACATGGTATCCGGTGGAGAAATCAAGCTTGGATCACCTGTAAACTTCTGTGTTCCTACCGGCAATTTTGGAAACATCCTTGCAGCTTATTATGCCAAAAAAATGGGTATTCCTATAAATAAACTAATTTGTGCGTCAAACGATAATAACATTCTAACTGATTTTATTCGTACAGGCAGGTACGACACTAACCGCGATTTCTACTGTACCATTTCACCTTCAATGGATATACTAATATCCAGTAACCTTGAACGAATGCTATTTGATATCCTAGGGGAGGATGACGCGACTATCCGCGGTTACATGAGTGAACTTGCCAGTAGCGGTGCTTATAAAATTTCGGATAGTATTTTGCACGAACTTCAGCAAATTTTGTGGGCCGATTTCAGTACCGAAGATGAAACTAAAGACGATATTCAACGTATTTGGTCTCAACATCAATACCTGATCGATCCCCACACAGCGGTAGCAGTCAATGTTAACAGAAAATACATTGATTCCACCAAAGACAACACACCAAGTATAATTGTTTCGACTGCCAATCCATATAAGTTCTGCGAAGCTGTCCTTGACGCCATTGGCATTAAAGCAGCATCGGACGAAAGGACATATAGCGGAATAGGGTTTACTGATTTGCTTCATGAAGTCACCGGCATGCCCATACCCGAGCCGATCGCTTTGCTTAAAAATGCAGAGGTGAGATTCTACGGAGAGATTGAAAAAGGTGAAATGCCTGCATGTGTGATGGATTTTGCGCAAAATATCTGACCCATCCCTTGAATAGTTTTGTAAGAGATGGGCCAAAGCATTACTGTGATATTATCTCAACAGATGCTATATTTTGTTAGTAAATGTTTCACACAGAGTTTCATCATTGCTCTTTGGATTTTCTTTTTCCATCCGCACTGCGATCGAATCGGCGACGCAACGATTGCCTTTGGTGTGATAGACACAGGTGTCAACGCTGCATACCACTCCGTCAAGAGCTTTTTTGTTCTCAGAATTCATAGCGTTACTCCTTTCAAGTGTTTTATATCGTTTTTTGGGGAACTCTTAATATGCATCTTGGGGCACTCTTAATATGCGTCGACGTGATGTTATCTATACACGCCTTCTGTGTAAGCAGAACACTTTACTACCACACTTATTCGGAGGATTAGATGTCACTTTATGCAATTGGTGACCTGCATCTGTCTACAGGCACTGACAAACCTATGGACGTCTTTGGAGGTGCATGGGAAAATTATACCGAAAAAATAAAACAAGGTTTTAGTGATGTCGGGGAAGAGGACACAGTTGTGCTCTGTGGAGATATTTCCTGGGGTACGAGCTTGAGTGAATCACTTAGTGATTTTCGTTTTATATCACAGCTTCCTTCAAAAAAAATCCTCCTTAAAGGTAACCATGATTATTGGTGGTCAACTGTATCTAAAATGAACAAGTTCTTTCAAGCGGAGGGAATCCACGATTTTGAGATACTTCACAATAACTGCATAATAAGAGAAGGTGTTGCTTTATGCGGCACAAGGGGTTGGTTTTTTGAAAATGAGTTTACTGACGATCATGACAAGAAGGTATATCAGCGCGAGTTGATGAGGCTTGAGACATCATTAAAGATGGGAAAAGTCTCAGGGGCAGAAAAAATCTTTGTATTTCTCCATTATCCTCCGCTAACATTGGACTATGCTTGCGATGATATACTTGATTTATTGGCAAAGTATAGTGTAGACATGTGTTGCTATGGGCATTTACATGGAAACAGCCATCGGAGGGCGGTGACAGGGAAAAGGGACGGAATCGACTTTAAACTGGTATCGGCAGACCATGTCGGCTTTAAACCGGTAAAAATTCTTTAAAAAAGTATGGAAAAATCATTCTATATCTGATAGAATGTATTAGATTGTTCTGTAGTCGCTATAGCGGCTGCTGTTATTGTCAGGAGGATCATTCATCAATGAATGTAAAAAGTAAAGAAAAAAAAGAAAAAAGTATAGTTGAACTTACTATCGAAGTTTCCAAGGAGGAATTCGAACAGGCCTGTGTAACTGCATACAAAAAACGGGTCAAAGATATCACATTACCCGGATTCCGCAAGGGCAAAGCTCCACGGAAGATGATAGAGAGGATGTACGGAGAATCCTTTTTCTGGGAAGATGCAGTCAACGAATCCTATCCCAAAGCATATGAGAGTGCTATTAAGGAGACTGAGCTCAACCCGGTCGGCAGAGCAGATATGGAGATAGTCGACATATCTAGCGAAGGCTACACCTTTAAGGCAATGGTTCCGGTCAAACCGGAGGTATCTATTGCTGATTACAAGGGTATTGAGGCAGAGAAGCCTAATGTTGAGATCAATGATGATGAAGTTGACGCTGAAATTGAACGCTTGCGCAAGCGAAATGCTCGGATCGAGACGGTTGAGCGCGAAATCAAAGTCGGCGATACAGCTATTATTGACTTTGAAGGTTTCAAGGATGGAGTGCCCTTTGAGGGTGGTAAGGCTGAACGCCACCAACTTGAGATCGGTTCAAATTCATTCATACCCGGATTTGAAGATAAACTTGTGGGCGCAAAAGCCGGTGACGAGCTTGATCTTGACCTAACATTCCCCGAACAGTACCATGCCGAAGAACTTGCCGGCAAAGATGTGGTCTTTAAGGTCAAGGTTCATGAAGTCAAGGAATCTATTCTTCCCGAGCTCGATGACGAGTTCGCCAAGGATGTTTCTGAATTTGATACCTTGGAGCAGCTAAAAGAAGATATTAAAGCAAATCTTCTCAAATCGAGGGAAGAGGCCGCAGATAATGCATTTGAAAATGCTGTTTTCAGTAAGCTGGTTGAGAAGCTGCAGGCTGATATCCCTGAAGCGATGATCGACAGTCGATTGGACAACATGGTTGAAGATTTTGCGTACCGTATAAGCTCACAAGGTATTCCGTTTGATCAATACCTTGAAATGATGGGCATGAATATGGACAGCTTCAGGTCATTTTACAGACCGCAAGCAGAGTATCAGGTCAAGCTAAATCTTTCACTTGAGAAGGTTGCAGAGCTTGAGAACATAGAAGTCGGTACTGAGGACGTTGAAGAAGAATATAATAAATTAGCGGAACAGTATAATATGGAAGCCGACAAGGTTAAGATATTGTTGCCGGAAGAATCCATGAAATCCGATTTGCTCATGCGGAAAGCAGCCGACTTCGTTAAAGAAAATGCAGTGGCTGTTCCTCCCTCTGATAAAGCAGAAACCACTGAGGAGGAGAGCTCTGACAAAAAAGACGATGCAAAGGGCAAAACTAAGACTACAAAAAAGACAAAGTCTGCAGCAAAGACTACAAAGAGCAAAGTTGCTAAGTCTGAAGAGAAGCCTGAAAAGGAAGTAACCGGCGATTCCGAAAGCACGGAGAACAACGAATAATCTTTGATACAAAGGCATTTTAAGCCTATTTGGGCAATATGCTATTGTTGAAAGATCAACTTCATAGGGAAATGAGTAACGTGTGATTGCAAATCTGCCTCAAACACTTGCAAGGAAGCTGCTATGCAGCAAAAAGTTTAGGTTTTGCATTGTACAAACGCTGTAAGGAGTGAACAATATGAGTCTAGTACCAATGGTTGTTGAGCAAACAAGCAGAGGAGAAAGGTCTTACGATATATATTCTCGCCTCCTCAATGATCGTATCATTTTCCTATCGGAAGAAGTAAACGATGTGACCGCAAGTCTCGTAGTAGCCCAGCTTCTCTATTTGGAAGCTCAAGATCCTGATAAGGACATCCAGTTCTATATAAACAGCCCCGGTGGCTCTGTATCTGCGGGAATGGCAATTTACGACACGATGCAATATATTAAGTGTGATGTATCGACTATTTGCATTGGTATGGCTGCTAGCATGGGGGCATTCCTCCTTGCTGCCGGTGCAAAAGGTAAGAGGTTTGCTCTTCCAAATGCAGAGATAATGATCCATCAGCCCATGGGTGGTGCAAAAGGTCAGGCCACCGACATCAAGATCCATGCGGAACAGATCCTCCGCATCCGGGACAAGATCAACAAAATTCTCTCTGAGCGCACAGGGCAGCCGGTCGAAAAGATAGCCCAGGACACAGAACGTGATAATTTTATGACAGCTGAACAGGCAGTTGCATATGGATTGATCGACAAGATCCTTGTGAGCCGCTAAAAACAAGCCATAGGAGTTTAGCATGACCAAAAACGATGAAAAGAGACTGGTGCGTTGCTCATTTTGCGGCAAACACCAAGACCAGGTGCAGCGCTTGATTGCCGGACCTGGAGCATATATATGCAATGAGTGTGTCCAGCTCTGTCTCAATATACTTGATGACAAATTCGACAAGCCTTCTTCCGGATTTGGAGAGCTTCTAAAGCCAAAGGAAATTCGGGCTTTCTTAGACGAATACATTATTGGTCAGGATGAGGCAAAAAAAATACTCTCAGTAGCGGTTTATAACCACTACAAGAGGATCCATAACCAGGATGACAGCGACATTGAGCTCCAGAAGAGCAATATAGTCTTGCTTGGGCCTACAGGGTCAGGTAAGACCTTTATTGCGCAAACCCTCGCAAAACTGCTTAATGTACCCTTTGCCATAGCAGATGCCACAACCCTCACCGAAGCCGGATATGTCGGTGAAGACGTTGAAAACATCCTGCTTAGGCTGGTTCAAGCTGCTGACTATGACGTCGAGCTTGCAGAAAAGGGGATCATATACATTGATGAAATTGATAAAATATCCAGAAAGAGCGAAAATGTCTCAATTACCAGGGACGTAAGCGGAGAAGGTGTACAGCAAGCCCTCTTAAAAATATTAGAGGGAACTGTAGCCAATGTTCCACCGCAGGGTGGACGCAAGCATCCTCATCAGGAGTTTATTCAAATCAACACCTCGAACATACTGTTTATATGTGGTGGTGCTTTCGACGGCATCGACAAAATTATCGAGAACCGCATCGGACGCATGGGGATAGGCTTCGGAGCCGAGCTTAAGAAGAGTGATGTTGAGCGCAACAAGATCCTACAGGAGATAGAACCTCACGACCTTATCAAGTATGGTATTATCCCTGAGCTTGTTGGACGTCTTCCAATTATTGCTCCGATCAACTCTCTTACTAGGGAAGATCTGGTAAGGATTTTGACTGAACCTAAGAATGCTTTGATCAAGCAGTATAAAAAGCTCTTTGAAATGGATGAAGTCGAGCTTGAGGTCAAAACTGGAGCACTCGAAGCAATTGCCGACAAGGCTCTTGAAAGAAAAATCGGAGCCAGGGGTCTTCGGGCGGTAATAGAGAGCATTATGACGGATATAATGTATGAAGTTCCGTCTGATGAAACGATCGAAAAAGTGATTATTGATAAGGATTGTGTCCTCAAGAAAAGTGCCCCTGAAGTTATATACAATCCGGAAAAAGTCAGATCTGTGCCCAGTCAAAAGAAAACTACCCGCTCAAAGCAACAGCGTGGTGGCGGGAAGATAGGGGCATAGGATAAAAAATATCATTATACGAAAATAACGGCGGTGTACTTCCGATTTTACGGAAGTTCCGCCGTTTGTTTTTTGAACTATCTTCTTTGTGGCCTGTCAGCTTTGGAATGCATATATCTATTTCTTTACTCATTATTACTCTTGAAGGGGATATGATGTTGATATCGTTGAAGCAACCGCTGTCCGATCTCATCAGCTAATGAATATATTCCATTAAAATCTATGACCGGATTGTATAGTTGTTCTATTTCATCATGGAGAGCCTTTGCAGCCCTCAAATCATCTGCAGCCTCGTCAAGAAGTGAGGCACATGTCCTGCGCAAGAATTTTAACCTCTGTCTATTATTACGTAGAATTTGAGGTGGGATATATGCATCGATATGTATCCTGCGGAAAGGCGTAGAAACGCCGGGAAAATTTGAATGGACTGTAACAAACCCAAGGGAGAGTTCAGGAATGATCAGATGATCGAGTTTTATGTCGGGGTTCATAGGGCAGTAACATGCATAAACATCATAGCCTGCCGCTAAAGCTGCGTTTCGAATTGGAGCAAGCATAAAATAGGAATAGCCGTAAGAATCATTCAACTCATAAATGCGGTCGCAGAGCTCATAAACCGTATCCGAAAGAATAATATTGCCTTGCGGAGTCATACCACTAAGAAATCGTCTTATTTCCTTACCTTCGCGCACTTCGTTTGAGGAGATTTTAGATTTTCGAGAGGTGATTTCACGTTTGATTATGCCGGCAACTCTCTTTTTTATCTTTTCCGTGACGTTCATATTAAATACAGTACCAAAGAGATCGTCGCTGATAAACCTTGCTGCCTTGATACACCGATATACACTAACGTATTTCGACTTATATTCGGGTATTAGACGCTTTATTGTGTCCCTAGAGTCGCCCGGTATCAAATCTCCGTTGCAAAATCTACCTAGATCGAGGTATTTTTCGACTATATATGGATATTTGGGCTCCACAACATGTGTTGGGAGCCCATAAAGCAAAATGTACTAGTCTATGTTTTAATATCGATCAAAACGAACTTAAGGATTCATAAGCAGTCTGGCAAGCAAAGAGTCCTTTCCGAGGATGACTGTTTTCTCAGAACCGTCCAATGAAGCCTTTAATGCTTCCAACGCCTTTATAAACTCATAAAAGTCTTTTCTATCCTCTGAATTATAGGTGTCGGCCAATAGGCGCATGTATTCAGCTTCGCCTTCTGCTACCAGCTGTGCAGACTGTGCTTTTGCGTCAGAGACAATAATGTTTACCTGCTTGTCTACATTGTTACGGATTATCGAGGCTTCGTATTCTCCGTCTGCAATAAATTTCTCAGCCATTTGATTTCGTTCGGAAATCATTCTGTTATAAACTGCTTGCTCATTGTCGGCCGGCAAATCAAGGCGTTTTACTTTAACGTCCACGATTTGGATTCCATATGACTCTGAAACGCTTGCAACGTTATGTTCTATCGAGTCATATATAATATTTCGTGTGTTGGCATCATCCTGATTTATTATCGCATTTTGCTCCAAGGTGCCCATAGCGTTTTTTAGAGCATTATATGTTAGAGCATTAAGTCTCTCTTCAGCGACTCCTATGGTTCCCAGTGACTGATAAAACATAAGCGGGTTATCGATCTGCCAAAGGATATAGCTGTCGATCGTCATATTCTTTTTATCGGCAGTCAATACCTCTGAAGGGGGTATATCGTATAGCATAATGGCTTTTGGGAAGGATTTCAAACTGTCAACAAAGGGGATTTTCACATGTAGACCCGGTGTGGAAATGGTCTTTACGATATTCGAAAAACGGACAACACAGACATGCTCATTTTCCTGTACTATATAAAAAGATGATGCGACTACTATGATAACGGCAAACGCTACAACTGCCAATGCAATACCTGTTACTTTCTTTTTCATTCTGCAATCGTCCTTTCTTTGACAGAATTGCCTGAACCGTCGACAAAGCTCTCTAATGGTAGCATTTTCTGAGTTCCTCCCTCAGATGCATCGATATAGAGCTTTACACCTGGCAGCACGTCAGTTATAGCCTCATAGTACATACGGGAACGGGTAATATCGGGATTTAGAGCGTATTCTTTATACATGGCCTCAAACATGGCAACTTGTTGTCTTGCCTCATTTATGCGGTTCTGCTTAAGAAATTCTGCATTTTGGATCAATTTATCGGCTTCTGCCTGAGCCTTGGGAAGTTCTGCGTTTGCATAGGCCTTTGCATCGTTGATGGCAGTTTCCGCACCCTGCTTTGCTGTTTCAACCGCTTTAAATGCTTCATTGACCTCAGGAGTAGGCGGTTCACTGTCCTGGATCTTAACGTCAATCATCATCAAGCCGATATCGTACTCTGATAGGACGCCCAATATCAGTTCCTTGGCCTTCATTTCAATTTCACTTTTTCCGTCAGTAAGTACTCGGTCAACCTCGGTAGAGCCGATCACATTCCTAAACTGACTCTGCACGAGGTTTTTTAGGATCTTCTCAGGCTCGTAAGATCCAAATAGGTATTTCACCGGATCCGACACTTTGTACTCAACATAGAAATCTACGTTTACAATATTGTAATCTCCGGTGATCATTTTGCTCTCGTTTTCAACAACAGTATATTGTGAGCTGTCGGAAGTATCCGTTCTATATCCAACCTCAATTTTTTGATAAACATTTGCATCAACTTTGTGCACTCTTTGTATACCAAATGGCAACTTAAAGTGGATTCCTGCTTCCTTGATGGAGGTCACTTTTCCAAAGGTTGTGACAACTGCTAACTGTCTGTTGTTTACAGTAAACCAGCTAGTGGATGCGATAATCAATAAAATAATGATGATTATCGCCGGAATCAGATATTTTCTGAATTTTCCAAGGTCCGGTTTATTGTTACCCCGGAATGGAGGGGTTTGTTCATAAAAACTCATACCGACTTCCTTTCATATAAAGAGATGACTTTATTATATCGTTCTTTAGCAGCTACGTCAATTTGATTTGGGAAATATATACAATTCACATATTGTACATCCCCTCAGTCATATGTTTTTTTGGAGGTGTTGATATGTCTGAGGTAAAACTAATAGTAGAGGAGGAGTTCTGTTCAGATGACGCCGAGTCCAGAAAAACAGGATTCCTTTGTCGTCTTCAGGGAATCATAGAAGGGAAAAGGGTGGAAGTCCTAACTGATAGTGAAATGAATGTTCCATTCTCATTGGAGAGTCGGGAGTACACAAAGCAATGAAATGTGCAATCTATTGCAGGCTAAGCAAAGAGGACACTGTACAGGGCGAAGCAACTAAATTCACATTGGAATCGGAAAGTATAAAAAACCAGAAGGCTCTACTACTAAGCCATGCAGAGGAAATGGGGTGGGACGTTTATAAAGTATATATAGATGAAGATTATTCAGGAGCGGACAGATATAGGCCAGCATTTCGCCAATTGTTGGCAGACGCAGAGGCTAAACACTTTTCGGTGGTGTTATGTAAGACACAGTCTAGGTTTACGCGTGATATGGAGTTAGTTGAAAGATACATACATGATCTGTTCCCGCGATGGGGCATACGTTTTGTGGCTTTGCTAGACCATGCCGACACAGACATAAGGGGTAATAAAAAAGCTAGACAGATAAACGGCCTTGTCAACGAGTGGTATCTTGAAGATCTGTCTGAAAACATTCGTGCGGTTTTGGACAACAAGCGAAGGAAGGGCGAGTTTATTGGCAGTTTTTCACCTTATGGCTACGAAAAATCACTTACTGATAAAAATCGTTTGGTAGTTGACAAGGAGGCGGCAGAGGTTGTACGATTGATATTTTCACTTGCATCCAATGGATATGGGAAAAGGCGGATCGTAGATATACTTAATCGGATGTGCATCCCTAATCCCACAAAATATAAAGAGCAGAAAGGTTTAGCATATGTAAACAGTATGGCAAAGGACGCCTCAGGTATGTGGAACAGAACAACGGTGGGGAGGATACTAAGCAATGAAATATACACCGGTGTAATGGTTCAGGGGAAAAGACGAAAGTTGAGTTATAAACATGCACACGTTATTGAAGTTCCTCACAGCAACTGGATTAGGGTAGAGGGAACACATGAAGCGATAATAAGTAAAGAAGATTTTGCGTTTGTACAAAAGCAAATAAGCGAAAGAAGGCGGGAAGGGAAAAAAGGGAAACCACATTTGCTTGCCGGAAAGGTCATTTGCTCAAATTGTGAAAGCACAATGCGAAAAATCACTAACAGGTACAAAAACAAGCTATATGGTTATCTACGTTGTAATCGATGTAAAACATCAATAAACCTAGAAATCCTTGAAGATGTAATCAGAAACAAAATTTCACACTATTTGTCTTATTGTCTTAAACATCACGATACTCAACCGTTCAAAATCGATTACGGTGGATCGACTATCGGTGTTGTTGATAATGTGATGAAGCAAATGCTTGATAGATGTAAGAAAAATATTAGGCAGTGTGTAAAAGCACTTGAAGCCATTTATATAGATCTGGCAATGGGGAGAATCACTCAGGAGCAGTCACATGACGTAATTTCATCAATACTTTCAAAAAAAGAAGACCTTGAAATGCAGCAAAGGGAATTACTCGAGCAGATGAAAGTAGTTAGTGTAAGCTACAGTGAAAACAAAATAAAAAATAATCTAATTACTTTAGATGCAAGTGAGTGTAAAGAATATATTTCGAATGATTTGATGCAAAAGGCCGTGGCGGTGCTAGTGGACATTATATCTATCGAAAAGAAGGATCCTTCCAAAGGCGAACAAAAGGTTTTTATTCGTTGGAGCTTCTAGTTTTGCTTTTTGTAATTATGCAACCACATCATGTGGTTGGGTGCCATCCACAAAAGCAACTCCAATTTCCGGAAATATTACTCCATCCAGAGAATCAGGATCAGCTGAGCAGATAATCCATTCGGTCGTCAAGCCCGCTTCAGTCAAACCGGCGGCAGCACGCCTCATAAATGATGATTTACCAACGCCGGGACCGCCCTTTATAATGAAAACCTCGTTTGCGGCATCTAAGTCGATTAGGTGGTCGAAGAATGAGACAAAACCATCGGGCGAGTTAGCGCCGAGAAAAAACCGATATTTCTTTTGGGTTGGCATAGTTGGCCTCATTTCTCCGGCGGTCGAACTAGGTTTTTAACTTGAAGCCCCAGTCTGCCGCCGGACCGACGGGGCTCCATATTGATAGCTCCCTTCGTATATAGAATATGAAGAAATGTATTAAAATGTTCAGCATTGCCTGTGCCTGCAAACGATGCAACTCTTACTATCATATATATACAGGGACAAGAAATACAAATAACCGACACAGCTTGATCTTTTTGGAAAAGTGATAAATATATTTAAAAAAACAAGGGGTTGGAAATCGTCCAACCCCTGTAATAATACATCAATATTACTTTACGAGCCCTTCAACAAGGTTTCTGGTATCTATAGCTATTGCAAGTTCTTCGTTAGTGGGAATGACCAGAGTGCGGACTCGGGCACCTTCCGATGTAATGTCTGCCTGTCTACTGTTGTTTTTATCCAAATCGATGCTAACACCCAGGAACTCAAGACCTTCTGCTATGTCGCGACGAACTTCGGAATTGTTTTCTCCGATACCAGCGGTAAATGCTAAAACGTCAAGACCGCCTAGTGCTGCAGCATATGCACCGATATATTTCTTTACAGCATAGGTAAAGCAATCAAGTGCTGTAGCAGCCCTTTGGTTACCCTGCTTTTTGGCATCATCCAGATCGCGGAAATCAGAAGATACACCGGAAATACCAAGTACTCCCGATTTTTTATTAAGTATAGTGGTCATCTCTGAAATATCTATACCTTCTGCATTCATTATATATTCCAGGATCGCAGGGTCGATACTACCCGAGCGGGTTCCCATTGGGACACCTTCAAGAGGTGTAAGTCCCATTGAAGTGTCGATACACTTGCCATTCTTAACTGCTGAGATGGATGAGCCGTTGCCTAGATGGCATACGATAATCTTCAGCTCTTCAATGGGTCTGCCAACAAACTCAGCGGCTTTCTGGGAAACATAGCGATGTGATGTTCCATGGAAACCATAGCGGCGAACGCCGTGTTTTTCGTAGTACTCATAGGGCAACGCATAGAGATAAGCTTTTTCCGGCATAGTCTGATGGAATGCTGTGTCAAATACAGCAACCTGTGGAATTCCTTCCATGACTTCGGAGCAGGCTAAAATCCCGGTCAAATTGGCGGGATTGTGCAGAGGACCAAGTGGAATGCATTTGCGTATAGCATCAATGACACGATCGTCTACAATCACCGATTCTGTAAATTTTGAACCACCGTGAAGAACACGGTGACCCACAGCGTTGATCTCGGATAGACTGGACAGTACAGCTGTATCACCCTCGGTAAGAAGACGAATCACTATACGGGTAGCATCTCCGTGATTTTTCATCTCGGCTTCTTCAACATAAGTCTCTTGACCGGGGACACTGTGTTTTACTTTTCCATCTATTCCGATACGCTCACAGAGCCCTTTAGCGAGAACATCGCGGGTATCTGTGTCGAACAACTGATACTTTAGTGACGAACTGCCGGCATTGATGACAAGAATCTTCAAAAAAACTCATCCTTTCGACGTCTAAAGACAGGGAACACAGTTGCTTTCCCTGTCTTTCACGGCTATAATATTTCACGACGACTATTTTACATCATTTTATAGATTTTATCAACCAATTTTTAAACTTTTGTGCTTAACAATAACACTTTAATATATATTTTGACTAATTTTTTTCTGACTTGCTGACATGAGGGTATATAATTATGAAAGTTGTAGGAATAGTAGCCGAATATAATCCCTTTCATATGGGGCACCTTTACCATGTAGAAGAATCTCGAAGAATGGTAGGAAAAGGTGAACCATGTGCAGTAGTAGCGGTAATGAGCGGCAATTATGTACAACGCGGTGATATAGCAGTATTCCCAAAACATGTTCGCGCTGAAGCGGCATGCATGGCACCGGGTGGACCGGATCTTGTAATCGAGTTACCTACTCCCTTTGCGTGTTCATCTGCTGAGAGGTTTGCCACTTCAGCTGTTTCTCTCATGAAAAACTCCGGGATTATAACTCATATATCTTTCGGGAGTGAGACGGGAAATGTAGATATTCTAAGTCGGCTGGCAGATTGCATTGAAAGTCCTGAATTTCAGGAACTGTTAAAAGAAGAGTTGAGCGACGGCACGCTGTATCCACTGGCAAGACAACGAGCAGCAAACAGAATAGTTGGCAGCGATGCTGATTTAATGCGTACGCCAAACAATATTTTAGGCATTGAATACCTAAGGGCACTCAGGAGATTGGGATCCGATATAGTACCGGTAACAATGAAACGACTTAAGACTGACCATGATAGCGACTATGCCGATGAAGAAGTTGCTTCGGCTTCATATATACGTAATATGTTTTTTGGCGGAAGAGCTTACAGTGCTATGCGTTATATCCCCGAGGGAGCAATAGAGGTTTATATAAGGGAGATGGCAAAGGGGACAGGACCATCCGGTCTTAGCATGATCGATCAGGCTGTTCTATCTCAGCTCCGCAGGCTGAAACCAGAAGATTTTGAAAAAATTTCAGATGTCAGTGACGGTCTGCAATATAGGACCTATAATGCAGTGAGAAAAGCTACTTCTTTTGCTCAAGCAGCAGACCTGATAAAAAGTAAGGCGTATACCCATTCGAGGATACGTAGGATCCTGATGCATGCCTATATCGGTATCACTTCAAGATGGGAGTCCGTCCTACCACCATATATTAAAGTGCTTGCATTTAATGAAACAGGAAGAGCCTTGCTGCGTCAGATGAAGTCTGTGAGCAAATTGCCCATTATTACTAAACCTGCTGATGCTGTGAAAGTGTTGGAGCAAGCTGAATGCAATCAATCTAATAAGATGGCATTGGAGCTTCTGGATTTAGAATCGATTGCCACCGATCTTTACATGTTAGCATGTCCTGCGGTCCGGCTCCGTTTCGCTGGGCAGGAACTTATTACATCACCAATATATATTGAATAAAGCAAGACTCAGTCTGAGGCTTCTACTGTCCTATCTTTTTTGGAGTTAATATAGCGCGTTGTCCGGCATATAATTTACCAAGAATTATTTGCGAGGTGACAAAATGGGTTCGAGAATAGCTGACCTGCGTATGAAAGAGGTCGTTAATATTCGTGATGGCTGTAGACTTGGCTTTGTTTCCGATGTGGAGATCGATGTAGAGTGCGGCAGAGTACTTGCAATCGTTGTACCCGGTCCATATCATTTTGGGTTCTTTTCTAGAGAACCCGACTATGTAATTCCGTGGAACGGTATAGAAAAAATTGGGGAGGACATAATACTTGTCGATTTTTTGGTTCCACCCCGTCCAAAATCACGCGAAAAACGAAGTTGGTGAATTAGTAAGCATGGTTTCAAAGTGTTGAACCGATCCTCATCGCCCTTTCAGAACATTTTTATCACATTGATAAATAAATTGTTGCAAACAAATGGACTGTGTGTTAAAATATCACACGGTCCGTAAATATTATACGGAAAACACACGCAGATGTACGGGCGGCCGGTGCGCCGACAGCGTTTTCCGCCCCCGGTATTGTTGACAAGCGGTCAATCCGACACGTACTCTGCGGAGGTATAACCGAAGGAGGATTTTTTTATTATGGCAATTGTTTCAATGAAACAGCTACTTGAGGCTGGTGTTCATTTTGGTCACCAGACTCGCAGATGGAACCCTAAAATGGCTCC
Organism: Eubacteriales bacterium; assembly: GCA_050950785.1. Lineage (GTDB taxonomy): Bacteria > Bacillota > Clostridia > Oscillospirales > JAAYOS01 > JAAYOS01. The sequence continues at coordinate 79,492 of JBMNIG010000005.1, forward strand.
ATATATCTTTACAGAGCGTAACGGAATCTATATCATAGATCTCCAGATGACTGTTAAGAAGCTTGAGGAAGCCTATTACTTTGTGCGCGATCTAGTTGCCGAGGGAGAATCGATACTTTTCGTTGGTACAAAAAAGCAGGCTCAGGACTCGATTCGTGAGGAAGCAGAACGGGTTGGAATGTTCTATGTAAACGCCCGCTGGCTTGGTGGCATGCTCACAAACTTCAAAACCATGCGCCGCAGGATCGATCGCCTTGCCCAGCTTCGTCAGATGGAGGAGAACGGCACATTTGATTTGTTGCCAAAGAAGGAAGTAATCAAGCTAAACCTTGAAATTGAGAAACTTGAAAAGTACCTAGGTGGCGTCAAGGATATGAAGAAGCTGCCTGGCGCTGTGTTTATTGTTGATCCGCGCAAGGAGCGCAATGCGATAGCCGAAGCTCACAAGCTTGGAATTCCTATAGTTGCTATTGTCGATACAAACTGCGACCCTGACGAGATCGACTATGTTATTCCTGGTAACGACGATGCTATCAGAGCTATTCGCCTAATCTCCGCAATAATGGCAAATGCTGTACAAGAAGGTCGTCAGGGTGAGGATTTGACACTTGATGATACAGCAGTTGAAGTCGAAGAAAAAGCTACAGAGCAAGTAGCACAAGAAGTTACAGAAGACAACACTCCGGCTGACAACTAAGCTCAAGTTTCGGATACAACCAAACGATTTTTTAAGGGAAGAATGAGACCGGAAAAGCGCAACATGAGTTAAAATGGTTATAATTATAATATAGACGTAATTCCGGTTTGCGGAGAAATGAGGAGGTTACAAAATGGCATTTACTGCTAAGGATGTTCAAGCGCTGAGAGAGATGACAGGCGTTGGCATGATGGACTGCAAGAAAGCTCTTGTGGAGACCAACGGTGATATGGATGCTGCTATAAAATACCTGCGTGAGCGCGGATTGGCCGCAGCTGCTAAAAAAGCAGGAAGAATAGCTGCCGAAGGTCTTGTTTATGCAAATGTCTATGAAGACGGCACAGGTGTGATTCTCGAAGTCAACAGTGAGACAGACTTCGTTGCAAAAAATGACGATTTTAAGAAATTTGTCGAAGATATAGCAAAGATCATTGCAGAAAAGAATCCAGCTGATGTTGATGCACTACTCGAGCTGAACTATCCCGGAACTGATTTGACTGTAGCTGATGTGCAGCGTGACAAGGTTCTTGTTATCGGTGAAAACATTAAGATTCGCCGCTTTGAGAGGATTTCCGGCGGAGTCAATGTAACATACGTGCACATGGGCGGCAAGATTGGCGTTCTAGTCAATATGGACGTTTCCGACAATATTGTGGGCAATGAGACTGTGGAGCAACTCGGCAAAGATGTCGCAATGCAGGTTGCAGCTATGAACCCACGCTTTCTTAGCCCAGATCAAGTCGACAATGAAACTCTTGAGTCTGAAAAGGAAATCTTGATGGCTCAGGCTCTTCAAGAGGGTAAACCCGAGGCTGTTGCCCAAAAGATTGTCACCGGTAGAATGAACAAGTTCTATGAGGAGAACTGTCTGATCAAACAGGCCTTTGTAAAAGACAACAAACAGTCTGTTGAAAAACACATCGAGTCTGTCGCAAAGGAGCTTGGCGGAACTGTTACTATAAAGAACTTTATTCGCTTTGAGAAAGGCGAGGGAATGGAAAAGCGTTCCGACAATCTAGCTGATGAAGTTGCCAAAATGGTAGGCAAATAGTTTGAAATTTTTAATACCGCGGCGGATTTATTCCCTCGCGGTATTTTTATATGGTTTGAACACTTATTAACTCCTGTGATATAAAGCAAATGTTTTGATATCAAAGCAATAAAAATATATTCTCAACTAATATGTCAAAAAGCGACTAATAGTACGAAATCTGCCTGTTAGGTTACTTCAAATTGCATATGAAAGGAAAAAACCTGTTTAGCCCCTTTCCAAAATAGACAATTTATATTAGAATAGACATATTAAAGGATATAACTCTGTTGACTGTTTTGTTTCACAATAAGCAACTTCCGCAAAGGAAGTAAAATTTCGGCGCACCGCTCGCCGTGATAGCGGTAGCCGCGGAGAAAAGCCTCCGCGGTACTCGGAGAAAGTAGAAATGCCGAAGGTAAAGTATAAGAGAGTCTTAATTAAAATATCCGGAGAAGTTCTTGCCGGCAATAACGTATACAACGGCAAGAGATTCGGAATAGATATCGAATTTGTCCGTTCACTATGCGATGTTATAAAAAAATGCTCGGAAGCGGGAGTCGAAATCGGGATCGTTGTAGGCGGGGGGAACTTTTGGCGAGGTGTAAAGGACGGCGGAGGAAAAATCGAAAGAAGCCGTGCCGATCATATGGGAATGCTGGCTACGACCATAAATGCCCTTGCACTGGCAGACGTCCTTGAAAAGATGGATGTTGAGGTCAGAGTCCAGACTGCAATTGAGATGCGCGCATTTGCCGAACCTTATGTCAGACTCAGAGCATGCAGACATCTTGAAAAGGGTAGAGTTGTCATATTTGCAGCAGGAACAGGTAATCCGTATTTTTCGACAGATACTGCGGCTGTATTGCGGGCGGCAGAAATCAATGCCGACATTATTCTATTGGCGAAGAATGTCGATGGGATCTACGACGATGATCCAAGCCTCAATCCAAATGCAAAGCGGTACGACTCCCTCACATACGCCGAAATCCTGAGGAAGCGTCTTCAAGCCATGGATACGACAGCCACTTCGCTTTCAATGGACAACAATATACCTGTCCTGTTTTTTGCGCTAAACGACCCTGAAAACATATACAGGGCAATAATGGGTGAAAAGGTAGGAACTATTGTCAGGTAGACGTGGAAGGATTTGCATATTGTTTATGGATTTTCCCGGCAGGTCGCTGTCGGAAGCAAATACAAACTCAAAGCTAAAAATTCCAATGAGAAATGGGGTATAATTATGGCACATTCAAAGTACGAAGAAAAAATGGACAAGACGATATCAGTACTTGTCAACCAATTTACAACCATTAGAGCAGGTAGAGCTAATGCAGCTGTTCTTGACCGCATCACTATAGAATACTATGGTGCTAAAACACCTCTTAATGCGGTTGCCACTATTTCAACACCGGATCCGAGAACTCTTATGATTCAACCATGGGATGCAAGTGTTCTCAAAGATATTGAGAGGGCAATACAGGCTTCCGATTTGGGTATCAATCCCACAAACGACGGAAAGGTGATCCGCCTTGTATTTCCTCAGCTGACCGAAGAGCGTCGAAAAGAGTTGACAAAGCAAATTCGAAAGTATGCTGAAGACGCAAAGATCGCACTACGCAACGTCAGGCGTGAAGCTTTGGATGAATACAAAAATCTAAAGAAGAAATCGGAAATCACCGAGGATGACCTTAAAATTATGGAAAAGGAAGTCCAGGAGCTGCTTGACGGCAAAATAAAGGAAATTGACAAGCAGGTTGAAATCAAAGAGAAGGAGCTTCTCAGTATCTGATTGATAAATTTTTCGGAGGTGTTTGGTCCTGTTCAGGAAGAAGGCTGGGATCGATCGATCAAGACTCCCTGTTCATATTGCCATTATCATGGATGGCAATGGCCGATGGGCCAGACGTAGAGGGCTGCCTCGCAGCGCCGGTCATGCAGCCGGCGCTGAGACCTTCCGTAAAATCGCAACGTATTGCCGTGATATCGGAATACAATATCTTACAGTATATGCGTTTTCTACAGAGAATTGGAAAAGGCCCCAAGAAGAGATCAATGCCATATGGGACCTTTTAAGAAAATACCTGTTGGAATCGATTCAAAAGATGGCAAGAGATCGCGTCAAGATTCATATAATGGGTGATGTGGATGCAATGCCGGATGACATTCAAAAGTTGATCCTTGAGACAAAACGCATATCAGAGACTTTTGATGGTATTCAATTGAACATATGCTTAAACTATGGCGGCAGGAATGAAATCGTTCGGGCGGCTCGTAAATTAGCAGCCGACTGTGCCGCCGGCAAACTTCGGCCGAGGGACATAGACCAGTCACGATTTGAAACGCTTCTATATTCAGCCGGAGTTCCCGATCCCGACCTGATAATACGCCCAAGCGGTGAGCATCGGATATCCAACTTTTTGCTATGGCAGTCCGCCTATTCAGAGTTTTACTTTACCAAAACTCTGTGGCCGGATTTCAACATAAAGGAACTAAATACTGCAATTGCTGATTATCAGAAGCGGGAAAGACGGTTTGGAGGGATAAAAGGCTAATGGCTATACGAACCGCCGCAGGATTTGTACTGCTGGCAATTACTTTTTTTGTTATATTTTTTGCTCCCGTATATGCTTTTCCGATTGCAGTATCGGTTATTTCTGCACTGGCAGTCCACGAAATCCTGCATACAACCGGATTTGTGCGCAAAAAACTCCTACTTGCCTATGCAGTTATCATATCGGCACTCATACCAATTTGGGTATTTTTAGGTCAGCCCCCGGAAATTGCAACGATCGGTCTGTTTCTTTTCGTATTCCTGCTATTTATCGATTGCCTGACTGAGTCACAAGAGTCGGCCTTCGAGCATATCAGCGGTATCTTTTTCGCATCTACAGTTATACCGCTTTTCTTGTCCAGTTCTGTGCGACTGTTTGTTATGGAACATGGACGTTATCTTGTACTGATCCCGATTCTTTCAGCTTTTGGCTCAGATGTGTTCGCCTATCTCATAGGTAGTTGGTTTGGCAAGAATAAACTGTGTCCTGATATAAGTCCCAATAAGACAGTTGAAGGATCGATCGGCGGACTCTTGATGGCACCTGTTGTGACTATATTGTATGGGCTATTATTGCAGCATGTTTATCATTTTCAGATAAATTACTTGAGCATGATCCTATACGGTCTTGCCGGTGCCTTTGCCGGACAGATAGGTGATCTATCCATGTCCTATGTCAAAAGACAGTTCCATATAAAGGACTTTGGGAAAGTCATACCGGGACACGGTGGAATTCTTGACAGATTTGATAGCGTGCTGTTCGCAGCTCCGCTTACTGAAATATTGATCATAATTTTACCGGCGATTACCGGTTGACAGGGAGGATCTTCAATTTGCTGGCTTCGGTATTGGGATGTACCGGTTCCATAGGAATAAACACCATTGAGGTGCTTGAACACTTAAGTATACCGGTGGCTTCACTTGCAGCAGGAAAAAATTCCGTCATGATGGAGCAACTGGCAAGGCGCTGCAGGCCGAGAATTGCAGCGCTTTTCGATGAAAATGCAGCTGCCGATCTTCGAGTTCGCCTAGCTGATACCGACATCAAGGTGCTAGGCGGAGAGGACGGTGTGTTGGAAGCTGCATCAGTTGAAACTGACGTTTGTATCAATGCTATTGTAGGTATTGCAGGACTTCGACCAACCCTTACTGCATTGTCAGGTAGTCGAAGAGTGGCATTGGCAAATAAGGAGTCACTAGTTTGTGCCGGTTCAATTATTACAAAATACGCAAAAAGACTTGAAAGAGAGATCATTCCGGTTGATTCAGAGCACTCAGCAATCTTTCAAGTTCTTCAGTCTTCACACCGCAGACGGGATTTGAATAAGATTTTGCTTACAGCTTCAGGGGGCCCCTTTTTTGGCATGACTTCTGATGACCTAAAAAATGTAACGCTCAACGATGCTCTAAGACACCCAAACTGGGATATGGGAAAGAAAATTTCTGTTGATTCGGCGACGCTGATGAACAAAGGCTTGGAATTCATTGAGGCAATGCGCCTTTTTGAGGTGGAACCCGATCAAATTGAAGTAATAATCCATAGGGAGAGCATAATACATTCAATGGTGGAATTTGTTGACGGCTCCATTATTGCACAATTGGGCGTGGCCGACATGAAAATCCCAATTCAATATGCTATAACCTTTCCGGACAGAGAGCCATCTAATGCCAAATCCCTTGATTTATTCGAAATAGGGCGGTTATCATTTAATCAGCCGGATATAGATACATTTCCATGTCTTGGTTTAGCGATAAAGGCTGCACAGGATGGGGAAGGTGCATGTGTACGTTTGAACGCTGCAAATGAAGCGGCTGTTGAACTGTTTCTTGAGCAAAAAATAAAGTTTGTCGATATACCAAAGCTGACGGAATATGTTACAAACAACCTTAATGTTCCTGGCGAGCCATCGCTTTTAGAGATTTTTGAAATTGATGCAGAATCCCGTCGCATGGTTTATGATAAAGCGGCAAATATGCGTTAGTTTCAAGGAGGAGGTTTACCATTATAAATATTCTGTATTTATTGCTTGCCATTTTTGTATTCGGTTTGCAGATTTTTGTTCATGAACTCGGCCACTTTGTAACAGCCAGGATCTTTAGAGTTACAGTCAATGAATTTGCACTGGGTATGGGTCCGGCTATAATTAAAAAGAAAGTAAAACAAACTCAGTACTCTATTAGGCTACTTCCTATTGGCGGTTACTGCGCCATGGAGGGAGAAGATGAGGAATCTTCCGCAGAAGGGGCATTTAACAGAAAGCCAGTTTGGCAACGCTGTATTATCATATCTGCCGGTGCAATAATGAATTTCATATCCGGATTTTTGATCATAGTGATTTTGATGATGCCTGTTACTCAATATGCAACACCGGAGATTGCGGCTTTTGATGAAGGGTTCCCATATCGTGGCGAAGCAATGCTTATGGAAAATGACAGGATCCTAAAAATAAATGGCTACAGGATCTATACCAACCAGGATGTCAGTCTGTTTTTGTCCCATGGAATAGGCAAGCCATATGATATTCTAGTTGAGCGTGGCGGTCAAAAAGTACTGATTAGAGATCTTCAGCTTAAACAACATGAATATATGACAGAAGTACAGACGGAATCAGGAACCGAAGTTGTGCCAATGCTAAGGTATGGACTCAAGTTCAAGACCAGGTCGGCCGGATTCTTCGATAAGCTACGCCTTTCATGGTACAATGCTATAAATTTTGTCAGACTGGTAAAGGTGAGTCTGTTCGATTTACTTTCAGGTAAAGCGAAACTATCCGAGCTTTCAGGGCCTGTCGGAATTACCTCAGCGCTAACCGAGACTGCTAAAACCTCCATGTCAGGTATGTGGATGTTCGTTGCGCTGATTGCAGTTAATTTATCAGTTCTGAATCTGCTCCCTCTGCCTGCGCTAGATGGAGGAAGGATCATATTTCTCTTGGTGGAGCTGATCCGGCGCAAGCCAATAAACCCCAAATATGAAGGCTATGTACATTTAGTTGGCCTTGCGCTTTTTATGGTTTTAATGGTATATGTAGCTTATAATGACATTCTTCGGTTGATCAGTCAGTAATGATAGGGGTGTGTGTATTGGAACGGATCATTACAAAGCGAATTAATGTTGGTGGTGTGCCCATGGGAGGTGGAGCACCTATAACCGTTCAGTCAATGACAAACACCAAAACTGCAGATGTTGATGCTACTGTTAGACAAATCAGATCCCTGGAGAATGTGGGATGTGATATTATCAGGGTCGCTGTACCCGACAAAGATGCAGCACTAGCTATACGAGAAATAAAGAAGCAGATCAACCTGCCTCTGGTAGCAGATATACATTTTGATTACAGGCTTGCCTTACTTGCTGTTGAGTCGGGAGCCGACAAGATCAGAATAAATCCCGGCAATATTGGCGGACGTGAACGTGTCAGGGCTGTAGTTTCTGCATGCAAGGAGAGAAGTATCCCGATCCGAATAGGTGTTAACAGCGGTTCGGTATCAAAGGACTTGATAGAAAAGCACGGAGGACCAACCGCACAAGCACTTGTAGAATCAGCTCTTTCACATGTGAATATTCTTGAAGAAGAGGACTTTACAGATATCTGCTTATCCCTTAAGGCATCAAGCGTTCCTATAACGATCGAAAGCTATCGCTTGATGAGCAAAATGCGCAACTATCCACTCCATATTGGTGTTACAGAAGCAGGCACTGCCTTTGCCGGTACTATCAAGTCTGCCATTGGTATCGGAGCGCTACTAAGTGAAGGTATAGGCGACACTATCCGTGTATCGCTTACAGACCAACCTGAAGAGGAGGTTCGCGTAGGAATTGCCATTCTGAAGTCTTTGCAGCTTCGTAAGGGTGGCATTGAGGTTGTGTCCTGTCCAACCTGCGGTCGTACACAAATCGATCTTATCGGATTGGCACAGCAAGTTGAACAAGCTGTCGAAAATATAGACAAGGACATAAAAATTGCTGTCATGGGATGCGCGGTAAACGGCCCCGGCGAGTCACGAGATGCTGATATTGGAATAACAGGAGGAAACGGGGTTGGAATGCTGTTCCTCAAAGGCGAGCCATATAAAAGAGTACCGTATGATAGACTTCTTGATGAATTACTAAAGCTGATTGAGAGCTTTTGATATACCTGCTACTTAATATTGGCAGGGGATTGAAGAATATGTGCGATATTGAATTGGAGACCGAGAATGGCCTATTATCCTTTTGATAAAGTTTTCCCAGAGGTGGGACAACAGTTTTCCGACTTACAGGTCGGAGAAGTGCTTGTTGATGCAAAGAATCGCAGTTTACATGTTGAACTGATGTTGAACTCCCCGAATAGCTTTGGCGACCTTGATAATGTTCGCGAAGCGCTAAAGCAGACTTATCAACTGACTTCGGTTGAAATAGCTCCGAAACTTCCGAAATCTTCAGTTGACCAGGGTATCAAGCTTGCAATGCAGCTTAGCAGCAGTGAATACCCTTATGCTGTTCCACTCCTAGAAAACTGTGAGACCGAAATCAACGGTCTTTCTCTGTATATTAGGGTACAGCGTGGCGGTGTTGATTTATTGAAAGCTTGGTCTGAACATGTTTCTTCTTTGATCAAACAGTGGTATGACCGTGATCTAAAAATCACAATAAAAAACGGCGGCGATGTAGACCATCTAATAAAGCAGATAGAAACCGAGAAAAACAACTCCATTAGCAAAGAAGTAAAGCGTAGACCTTTCGTCAACAAGAAAGTTACAAACCAACCACGTTCTTTGATGGGCAGAAAGATGCGGCTTTCGCATATACCTATGTCAGAGCTAAGCCTTGATACGGGAACAGCTGCCGTAAAGGGTGTTATATTTTCGATCAATCATAGAGAAATCAAAAATAGAAATGCTTACATACTATGCTTTGACATTACCGACTATACGGGCTCGGTTCGTATCAACTCCTTCATGGAAAAAGAAAAGGCAGAGCCGATAATCAATGAGTTGAAACTTGGAATGTCTGTTGAGGTTTATGGAAGAGTAAGTTTCAACAAGTATGAAAATGATTTGGTTTTGGATCCAAGCAGTATTATTGTAGGACAACCGATGCCTCAACGGGAGGATATTGCCCCGTCAAAGCGGGTAGAGCTTCATTTTCACACTCGTATGTCAAATATGGATGCCGTTGTAGGCGCAAAAGAAGCCGTTGAGAGGGCTGCTAGCTGGGGGCATAAGGCTGTAGCGATAACAGACCACGGCGTAGTTCAGGCTTTTCCGGAGGCGATGGCAGCATCTGAAAAAGTCAATAGGAATAGACCTGAAGACGATAAATTCAAAGTTTTGTATGGGACAGAGGCATATTTCGTCAATGACATTGAAAGGATCCGTTCAGTATACGGCAATGCTTCTGCGATGATAGAAGGAGAGTTTGTCGCCTTTGATATCGAGACGACCGGACTTTCAGCAGCCAAGGATGAAATTATCGAGATTGGTGCTGTGGTGTTTAGAAACGGTGAAATAATCGATACATTCAACACCTTTGTAAATCCCCATCGCCATATACCTGAAAAAATAACGGAGCTGACCGGAATTAACGATGAGATGGTAGCAGACGCCCCCGGAGTAGAGGAAGCAGTAACTCGTTTTCTTGAGTTCACAAAGGGCATGGTACTTGCTGCGCACAATGCAACATTTGACATTGGATTTATTGCAGCCGCATGCAAGAGATTCGATATACCATTTAGCCCCACATTCATCGACACACGGAACATGTCCCGGGCAATGTTGCCCAATCTAAGAAAGTTCGATCTACATACTGTTGCCACTGAGTTGAACGCTCCTAAATTCAATCATCATAGGGCATCTGCAGACGCCGGGGCAGCAGCATATGTTCTCTCGTTTTTGCTCGACAGACTAAAAAAATCCGGTTTGAAGGATATCCAGGAAATAAATAGTTATCTGGCCTCAAACGCAGAAGCCTCCACAAATACTCTAGGTGGCTCCAACCATATGATAATTCTGGTTCAGAATCAAACTGGTCTTCGTAATCTCTACGAACTGGTAAGTCTGTCGCACTTGAAATATTACAGGAGAAATCCAATAATACCTCGAAGTGAATTAGATAAAAGGAGAGAGGGTTTACTGGTAGGTAGCGCCTGTGAAAGTGGTGAACTTTACAAAGCAATTCTTGCTGGTAGGTCGGAAAGTGAGATCAGAAGGATCGCAGAATATTATGATTTCTTAGAGATTCAGCCGTTGGGAAATAATGAATTTCTGATTAGGGACGGGAAGGTTCGTGGCTGGGAAGCTCTCAAGGAAATAAATCGCAAGATCGTCCATCTGGGTGATATATTAAAAAAGCCTGTTGTTGCAACTTGCGATGTGCACTTCATGGAGCCCCGCGACGAGGTTTATAGAAGGATTCTTATGGCAGGCAAAGGTTTTGCAGATGCTGACCAGCAGGCTCCGTTATATTTTCGTACCACCTATGAAATGTTGGATGAGTTTTCTTATCTGGGGAAAGAGAAAGCACATGAGGTTGTCATAGAGAACACTAACAAGATAGCAGATATGTGTGACTTTGTACGCCCCATAAAGGAAGGCACTTATGCACCTGAAATTGAGGGATCAGCCGAAGAATTACATAGACTGGTTGAGGATAAAGTACTTGAGCTTTACGGAGAAAATCCTCCGTCCGAGGTGCGCAACCGTGTTGATGTTGAGATGGATTCTATAATAAAGCATCACTTTGATGTCATCTATATGATTGCGCAGAAACTGGTTTCTAAGTCCTTAGAAGACGGTTATCTGGTTGGGTCCAGGGGCTCGGTAGGTTCATCTGTAGTAGCTTACTTCTCCGGTATCACCGAAGTAAATTCGTTACCACCTCATTATCGGTGCCCAAAATGCAAGCATAGTGATTTTAATCATGGCGTTGATGCAGCAAGCGGACCTGATCTTCCTGACAGGAACTGTCCCGTCTGTGGAACAGGATTTGTCAAAGAAGGTTTTGACATACCCTTTGCTACATTTCTGGGCTTTGATGGTGACAAAACCCCGGATATCGATCTCAACTTCTCGGGTGAGTATCAGGCAAGGGCACATAAAGAGACAGAAGTACTTTTCGGAAAAGGAAAGGTATTTCGAGCAGGAACTATCGGAACACTTGCAGAAAAAACGGCATATGGTTTTGTAAAGAAATATATGGAAGAGCGTGGGAAAGTTCTATCCCGCGCCGAAGAAAACAGATTGTTAAAAGGTCTTGTTGGGGTAAAGAGAACAACAGGTCAGCACCCGGGTGGACTGATCGTTGTGCCCAAAAACAACTCAATATATGAGTTTTGCCCTGTGCAGCATCCCGCTGACGACGCAAAATCAGGCATCATAACAACACACTTTGATTACCATTCCATTGAAGAGAATCTATTGAAGCTGGACCTACTTGGTCATGACGATCCGACGATGATTCGTATGCTATATGACCTGACAGGATATGATCCGCAGCAAATTCCCCTTGATGACAAGGCCACCATGAGTCTCTTCACATCAACAGAAGCCTTGGGCTTTATAAACGACCCCATTTGTGGAAATTCCGGTACATTTGCCGTGCCGGAGTTTGGAACAAGGTTTGTTAGGGAAATGCTCTCGCAGACAAAGCCTACAACCTTCGATGAATTGATCCGCATTTCCGGACTTAGCCATGGAACCGACGTGTGGCTTAATAATGGTCAGGATATTATAAACAGCGGAACTGCGACTCTTAAGGAAATCATAGCTGCCCGTGATGACATAATGTTATATCTGATCTCAAAAGGAATTGACAGGAAGCTTTCGTTTACGATCATGGAAAGTGTTCGAAAAGGAAGAGGTCTAAAGCCCGAGTGGGAAACTGAGATGAAAAGGCATGATGTTCCTGAATGGTACATAGAGTCATGCAAAAAGATCAAGTATATGTTCCCGAAAGCCCATGCGGCGGCCTATGTGCTAATGGCATTTAGGATAGCCTGGTATAAGGTGCACTATCCCAAGGAATTTTACACTGCCTATTTTTCGATTCGAGCAAACTCATTTGATGCAGAGATCATGACCCACGGAATTGATAGGGTAGTCAGAAAAATCAAGGAGATAGAAAGTAATCCAAATGCCAAGGCAGTAGAAAAGGAAATGATGGTCACCCTTGAGGTCGTTTACGAGTTTTATAAGCGTGGCTTTACTTTTGATCCCATCGATCTGTATTTGTCGGATGCAGTGAATTTCATTCCGGGCGAAAAAAGCCTTAGGCCACCTTTCACTGCTATTCCCGGTTTAGGAGAAACAGCAGCAAGAGACATTGTCTCTGCTCGAGAGAATGGCAAGTTTTTGTCAGCTGAAGAGCTGTCAATGCGTTGCCCCAAGGTTTCAAAGACAGTTATTGAGTTGTTGAGGTCAAACGGCGTTCTGCAAGATCTGCCTGATTCCAGTCAAGTTACTCTTTTTTGAACACAACGCTAACACTGTCCGACAACCAGTAGGTCAATAAACGTGTAAAACGTGTAGGTTAAGTAATGATGCAAAAACGATAGGCGACAATCCCAGCAACTTCCGAATCGAGTTAACTTGTTAATAGTTAGCTCGATTTTGCTATACAACGCGAAGCTGTGCCGTCCATGACTTATTTAGCCTTAGTTTAGCGCGGAAGAAAAAGTTTTCAAGTTTCAGATAATAGGGTATAAGGGCGAGGGAGGATAAGGGCGGATAAAATTATTCTTTCAGAGGCAATCATTGTCTCTTTTACATCTTGACGAAGATGCTTTAATATGATACATTGATAAATAGATAAAGCATAAATGAGTAAGAATATTTTTTACGACAAATGCGGTCAAAACTGGGTTCTAATTTTGATAAAATCAAACGTTATAGCGTAATATTTCGCCTAATGCCGCTCAATGTAGGATAAATGATTTGTAGTGATTGAAACGGAGATAGTATGAAACCATATGCAATTCAACTACCAAATGGAGCTAAAGATAGTTTGTTCAGTGAATGCCGCGTACGGAGAGAGCTTGAATCCAAACTTGCCGAACTGTTTGAGAAAAGAGGATTTAACGAAATAATTTCTTCGACGCTGGAGTATTACGACACATTCCTTAGAACGGGTAACAGCTTGCCCGAGGAAGAGATGTACAAAGTAATCGACAGAGACGGTAGGATAATGGTGCTTCGACCTGATCTTACTACACCAATAGCACGGGTCTATGCCACAAAGCTAAAACAAGCACCTGATCCACAACGTCTATACTATATTCAAAATATATTTAGGTCCGGACATTCATTAAAGGGCCAAGATACTGAAATCACACAGGCGGGAGTTGAGTTGATCGGGACCAATGATTTCAAGTCCGATTTGGAGATACTTAGTCTCGCTGTCAAAGCTCTTGAAATCTGTTCTGTTAAGAGATTCCATATAGAGATTGGACATTCAGGGCTATTTCGTGCTCTGTTACGCCAACTCAACTGTGGTGAGGAAACTGCAGAAGAAATTCGGCGGTACACCGAGCAAAAGAATTTTGCAGCACTAAACGATTTGCTTGAAGAATATAAACATATGCCCGCAATGTACTCACTCACAAAGCTTATTGGGATGTTTGGCGGGGAAGAGATACTGAGCGAAGCAAGGACTTTAGCAGATGACGAGGAATCTAACTCATGCATTGACTATCTTGAGTCTCTATACGGTGAGCTAAAAAGTGCCGGCATGGAAGATTATATCCGTTTTGATCTGGGGCTTGTAAGCAAAATCAACTATTATACGGGTATCGTTTTCTTAGGATATGCTGAAGGAATTGGAGAACCTGTATTAGCCGGAGGCAGATATGATGGACTAACTGCTGTTTTTGGATCTGAAGCACCTGCAACCGGCTTTGGTATAAACCTCAACTCTATTATAAAACAGATACCACAAGAGCCGGTCGAACCTCGCGAGACTATAATTCACTATGAGACCGGCAGACTGGGCGATGCCCTATCTCTTTTGTCCGATAGTTCACTTGGACGTAGCGAGCTGTCACCATGCGACACGGTCGAAAAAACTCTCCAGTTGGCCAAAGATCGCAATGCAAAGCGCGTTATTATTCTGAAGGCGTCAGGACAAATGAGAGATATCAATATTGACTATACGGAGTTAGGCCAATGAATCGTATGAAAATTGCCCTTACAAAGGGCAGGCTTGAAGATAAGGCAATTGAGTTATTCGAAAAGTCGGGTATTGACTGTTCACCCCTTAAAATAGAGACGAGAAAATTGGTGCACGCCCTACCAAATGATCCGTTGGACGTTCTGCTGGTAAAAGCCCAGGATGTTATAACCTACGTAGAACATGGGGTGTGTGATATGGGCATTGTCGGCAAGGATACAATTCTTGAGTACGGGCGCTCCTTTTTTGAAGTACTTGATCTTAAGTTCGGAAAGTGCCGGCTTGTTTTGGCTGCTAAGGAAGGCGAAGACCTTTACGGCAAATATAGAGATCTGAGGATAGCTACGAAATATCCTAGAGTGGCTAGAAACTATTTTGAAAGTAAAGGTAACAATGTTGAGATAATCAAGATCGAAAGTTCGGTTGAAATTGCGCCGCTTATGGGTCTTGCAGATGCGATTGTAGATATAGTTGAAACGGGAACTACACTCAGGGAGAACGGCCTTTGCACTGTTGAGGAAATCACGAATGTAAGTGCCCGTCTGATTGTGAATGTAGCTTCTATGAAGATCAATCGCTTACAGATAATGAGCTTTGTCGAGAAGTTGAATAGATCGCTATAACCTTAGTGTTTATTAATATCAAAACTAACTAAGTTAAGAAACAAAGGCCGGAGGAGATCGGTTTGATAAAAATTATATACGCTAACGGAAAAGACGAATTTCATGCACTCCAAGCCATGAAAGATAGGGCTTTTGAAATCGGTGCCGGAATTGAGGCAGAAGCCCGTAAGATCATGAATGATATAAAATGCAGGAAATGGGAAGCGGTGCAGGAGTACTCACTTCGTTTTGATAACGCCGAACCGAGAGAAATATCAAAAGCAGAAATAGAGCAGGCCTATAATAACTGTCCCGCTGACCTTATTAGAGCAATGATAAAGTCCGCTGAGAATATTAAGGCATACCATACAGAACTTTTAGTTTCATCAAAGGAGTGGAATGCCGGTGATGGTATTCGCCTGGGATGCATAGTACGTGGCCTTGAACGTCTTGGAATATATGTACCTGGAGGAACAGCGGCATATCCATCTTCAGTCCTTATGAGTGCGATTCCTGCAAGGGTTGCAGGTGTGAGTGAGATCATCATGGTCACACCTCCTACATCTCATTTGAACGATGCGGTACTTGCCGCCGCAAAAATTGCGCAAGTCGACAGGGTGATTGCAATAGGAGGAGTCCAGGCGGTTGGGGCATTGACCTATGGCGCCGGGTTTATCCCAAAGGTGGATAAACTGGTTGGCCCGGGAAATGCCTATGTGGCTGCAGCAAAGCGATTAGCATATGGCTCAATTGACATAGACATGGTGGCGGGACCGTCTGAAATCCTAATTATAGCTGACTCATCCGCTAAACCAGCTTATCTTGCTGCTGATCTAATGAGTCAGGCTGAGCACGATGAACTGGCAAGTGCAATACTTGTGACTGACAGCCGTGAAATCGCAGAAATGACTGTTAC
>JBMNIG010000006.1:0-88047 GCA_050950785.1 Eubacteriales bacterium
TTTCAAGCTTTTTATAGATTACATATTGTTTTTCTCGTAAATTTCAGTGGGGCGTAAAATCCTGTTTTCATATACTTTTGCTGCCTTCTGCTTGATAAACACAGAATTCTTCCTTATAAAAACAAATTGTGCCATAAGTACGGCTTTGTTACGTTCTTTATTAATATCAAATTCAATTAAGAGCTCATTTATTACCGGAACCAATATTGCTAAGATTAATTATACCAAACCTTTCCGTTTTCAATCTTAATAATATGGCTTGTCATTTGAGTTTCCTCCTCATAGACTCTTATCCATCCGTTTGGTTTTGTCGTTAATGCAAAATCTTCCCTCCATTTTGAAATAACTTATGTTATAATAAATCAAAATAGAATATCAAAACAAATCGTAGTAATATAAAGTTTTGACAAATGATTCTTAGGAGGGATAAAATGAAACGTCTAAACCGTCTGATTTCCGCGATTTTGTGCGTTGTTTTTCTTTTGAGCGGTTGCAGTATCATTGGGACACCGATTTCTGATACTGGCATTGATGAGAGCATTGGATCGAATACAAACCAAGAAGATATTTTGAATCAAGAAGAAGTTGAATCGGGAATGGCTGAGGAGGAAGATCATGAACAGGAAATGGCTCAGTTAGCTGAAGATCTTCAGACGCTTATGCCCGATGTGACTTTTGAAGAGGATTCAGACGGAAAAAGCAGCATTCATTATACGGGCGCGGCCGCGGAGATTTCGGTAAAGGATGCGGTCGGTTTTACCTGGACTTTATCAATACCGGATGATGCACTTCCCGAAGAAGAGACCATTACAATGATTCCTCTGAAAAATGTAGTCGATAGTAATGGCAATCAGAAGGCCGGTGTGCTTTTTGAGCCCAGCGGTCTTGAATTTCATAAGCCTGCAAAGCTGACAGTAACCGGCCCCGGGACTGAATACGCTTTGCTTTTTTATGGCAGTCACAGGGGAAAGGATTTGAAACTTGCTCCTTATGCCTTCGATTCGATTGGTGTTTGCGCTATGATGTTTCACTTTAGTACTGTAATTTTAGATAATGCAAAAAAATTAGGATTAAATCCGGAAGATTATAAGGAGATGGAGAATTTTTTCGATGAGTATATCCGCAAGGCAGAGAAACTAATCAAAAAAAATGTTAAAAAACCCAAAAGTATGGGTGGGGTCTTTGAGTGTTGCGACACAAAGAAATATAATGAACATATAAAGTATATCAAGAGCTATCTTGAGGAAGAGTTAAATTACTTAAGCATCCTTTATGTGATGACATGTGTTTACTTAAAGCTGGATGATACCAAACGAGTCAACAAGGTAGTACCGCTACTAAAAAAAGTTGCTGAGAGGATGCAAACAAAACTGGACTACCTCCTGCCCTATGATAATCCGGTACCTGAAATTTTTTACCTGGCTATTGCCTCATTTGAGTATCAACAATTGATACCATCAGTGAAAATGTTGATCGCTTCAGCGGAGGAAAGTTCTTACGATTATAAAGATTTTGATAGAGACATAAAAAAATTATTTGAAAACATAGACAAAGCCGGGATGTATACCTGGGACTATTTGATAAACAGCATAGCAGTAGAACATAATTATAGGATGATCACTACCGCAATGTACACACATCACCTATTAGTAAAGGTTGCTGGAAAAAAGGATGGTGTAAAAAGCGATTCCGAGCGCCTTAAAGAGCTTCAGGACGCAAGTACGTTCAGGGTTAGTTTCGCGGGAAGAAGAACTGACTACGACAAAAAAGGACAGACACAATGGGATACTGAAGGCGAAGCCCTTGTTACTTTTACCGAAGTCCTTGAAGAAGCGATAATGATGGCGGAATTTTCACTTGATCAGGATTCTCTTGAAATGTTCGGTACCGGGGAAGGACTCCACACCCATTACTCATCAACCGTGCCGGCCGTGGTGCAAAATCTCACTACAGAAGGATTTTCCACAGAAATGATTCTGGTGCCGCAAGATGCATGTTTTTATAGAGTTAAAGTTGGCATTCGAAAATTTGGCTCGGATGATATTTGGTACGAAAGTGACGGTGATCGCTATCAGTCTATTTCCTTCAACTTTGTATTGCGATCGTTCATGCCGGATTACTATGAAATTAAGCACCGGGCAGTTGTTGTTGATATGAAACTCAAACCAGGACAGACGACTTTTACCGAGGAGATCGATGATGAAGATGAATATGGTGAAGATATAGAAAGTGAATATGTTGTCACCCTCGAGCATGCACCGCAACTATAAGCTTATCCTCAAATACTTTGATCCGCTCAGTGCCAATACATAAGTGCAGTTACTCAAAACTGGTATAGCGATGAGCGATAGTCTGCCAGCATAAGATGCTATATGCACTGTCTTAGGAGGGGTGATGGCACACCCTTAACTTTGTGAAACTACGGATACCGGAAACGGACTTCCAACTACCACCGAAGGATCCCCTGGGTTTAGTCATGGGGAGTGTCAACAGCTAAACGATAAAACAAAACCCGCACATTTAGATGGGTGCTCGTAAGACAGTAATTCTAAAAAATTACTATTTTACGGCATCTGTCTGACAGGGTTGGAAACAACAACGAAAAGAACGATGTCGAGTCACATGACCGGCATCGTTCTTTTTTAGCAACAAAATATAAAAATTACGGAGGTATTCACCATGAAACACCTGTTATCTTGCAAATTTAACCTTGATACCGCTTGTGTAGAGCTTTGCTTTTCAGACGGCAGCATGGTTTCTATTGATACTATCGCTGTGGAAAATGAGGTAGTGAGCAACATGTATCAACAGTCAGAACTCGACTATCTGATCTATAATGACCCTGCTGCATATGCTGATTTGATCCTTAACAGCGATCCTGCTGTCTACCTCAAGACAGTTACGGAATACCAACGCCTTGATTGATTTTTGCTGACGAGCAAGAGCTGCCCTGCCATTCAGCGGGGCAGCTCTTGTTTGACCATAGCGGTGTCCATAAAGAAGTTGCGCTTTACTCTGGTGAGGTTGAAAAGCAATCTTGAAAAATATGGTGTCTTCTTGTATAATAATGTGTGTACACACTATTGTGTGAGGAGGTTTCTGTGTGGAAGATACAAATCTTATTATCAAGGCAAAAGATTCAATAGTTAAGGCATTAGATCAAAATGGCAATGGCGAAATTGACATCGAAGATATTATAACATTGGCGTTCAAAACCCCTGGTGTTCATGTTACAAGAGCTAACTTTTTGCAAAAAGAATTATATAAGAATCATCCTCAAGCAGTCATCGATAAAGCGATTGCAACTACACCAGCACAAGCTGGAATATCTTCTGATGAGATTGACAATATCGCAGATGAAGTAATCAATTACGAACGAAACTGTGTTTCCGGAATATCTGCTGCACTTGGGGCTCCAGGTGGGTGGGCGATGGCGGCAACTATACCCGCTGATATTGTTCAGTATTATGGATATACACTCCGTGCCACCCAAAAGCTGTTATATCTATATGGTTTTCCAGAGGTGGATTCAGACGAGGAAGGAATCCGACTTGATAGCCAAACTATCAATCAACTTATTTTATGTCTTGGCGTAATGAACGGTGTCGCAGGTGCAAATAACGCAATCAAAGGAATGGCAAAAGCACTTGCTGTTGGTGTAGAAAAGAAACTTCTCAACGCTGCTCTGACTAAAGGAACATTCTATCCGTTAGTCAAAGAGATTGCGAAATGGTTTGGTATAAAAATGACTAAATCTATATTTGCAGGTTTCTTCAAAAAAGCGATCCCTGTTGTTGGTGGAATCGTTGGTGGAGGGATAACTTTCTTTTCTTTCAAGCCATGTTGCTATAGATTGAAAGCTGCTCTTCAAGATACAATGCTTTCAAATCCAAATCATAAATCAACATCTGAAGAAAACTCATTTATTAACTCTATAAAAGATGAAGCTTTCATAGATGTAGATTACAAGGCATCAAATTCTACCGAGGAAGATTATGACAATTAAACGAAATCCACCAAACAGGCAGCGCCCAATACAGGTCAAGTTTTTTGTAGACGAAAAAGAGCTTGACCTGATAAAACAGAAAATGGCACAGATGGGAACAGAGAACATGAGTGCCTATCTCCGCAAAATGGCAATCGACGGGTATGTTGTGAATTTGGATATGCCTGAACTCCGTGAGCTGACTTCCAAAATGAAACGAATATCCAACAGCGAAAACCAGATTGCCAAACAGCTCAACACATCGGGTAACATCTACGAAGCGGACATCGAAGAAATCAAAAAGAATCAGGAAGAAATTTACGAAGGCATTAAAAAAATTCTGCTTTCTCTTTCCCATCTGAAGTGATGTTAGCTCCGCAGGAGCGCAGCCGATTTTGAAAAAATCGTCAAAGGGTTTGGGATGCTTCCCAACAAGCTTTTGCAAAAATCAGCTTCGCTGAAATTTGCAAAATGCACGATGTGTGTACACACGTGCACTGCTTGCAAAGTTTGTTTTGACCTTTTGTAAGCAAATTGAAGATTTTCATTTTTCACCAAATCGACAACGCTGTATTTTGTAAAACATCGCAGTGTGCAGCTATACCTGCTGTGCTTACTATCCCAACGATACTTTGAATAAAACGAATCGAAGTGAATGAAAGAAAAGGAGGCTCGACAGGATGGATGAGAAACGAACAGAGGAAAAAGCTCGTGAGCTTACTCCCGAAGAAATAGACGATATGATTTTTGAGGAACAGATTGCTAGTGGAGAGCATAACGAGAAAGTTCCCGAATACTACTTCTCCGATCCCGACCCGTATGCCAAGGTTGAGCCTCGCCCCGATGATGCACCAAAGCGTGACATCAAGTTTGATGAGAACGGTAACATTGTTGTAAGAAATCTGTCTGCCTTTTGGCTGCCCGAATTGACAATTGTGGATGAAATCGGCGGCGCAGAATATACCGTTACAGGCAGCTATGAGGGCACGGAAACTCTTGATAAAAAGCTCAAACGCATTATGGAGCAGAACGCTGCCGATGATGAATCTGATATCACGGAGGATGGCGAATGAATAACGACACCTCTCTTGATATAAACAACCATTCCAATCCTGTACAGACAGTTGCCCAACCAAAGGAGGATAACGAAATGTTAAGGGCAACCGACAAAATCACAGCACTTTATTGCAGATTGTCCGTAGAGGACACCAAGGATGAGAAGAAAAACGGCAAAGAGGATTTGTCAAATTCCATCCAAAATCAAAAGGCTATGTTGCTTCAATACGCACGAGATCATCGCTTTCCCCACCCGACATTTTTCATTGATGACGGCTACAGCGGTGTGACCTATGATCGTCCTGGTTTTCAGAAAATGCTTGATGAAATTGAAGCCGGTCATGTGGGTACGGTCATTACGAAAGACCTGTCAAGGCTTGGGCGAAACTCCGCTTTGACGGGACTGTATATCAACTACACTTTCCCTCAGAACGATGTCCGCTACATCGCCATCAACGACCACTTTGACAGCATCAACCCCAACAGCACCGACAGTGACATTGCCGGTATCAAAAACTGGTTCAACGAATTTTTTGCCAAAGATACAAGCCGAAAGATTCGTGCGGTGCAAAAAGCAAAGGGTGAGCGTGGTGAAAGATTGACCGTCCATGTGCCATATGGCTACATGAAAAATCCCGAAAATCCAAAGGAATGGATTATTGACGAGGAAGCTGCACAGGTGGTTAAGAAGATTTTCACGCTCTGCATGAATGGGCGTGGACCGAGCCAAATTGCAGACCAGCTTGAAAAGGACAAGATACTCACACCTACCGCATACAAAAACAAGCAAGGCGTGAAAACACCGCACACCGAGCCGGAGAACCCTTACCGCTGGCACGAAAGCACCATTGTCAATATTCTTGAACGAAAAGAGTACATTGGCGCAACGGTCAATTTCAAGACCTACACCAATTCCATTTGGGACAAAAAGCAGCGGGAAAATCCCGAAGAAAATCGAGTGATTTTCTACAACACCCATCCTGCCATTATCGAGCAGGAAGTCTTTGACAAGGTGCAGGAGATTCGTCAGCAGCGACACAGGCGAACGGCAACAGGCAAGAGCAGTCCTTTTTCGGGATTGGTGTTCTGTGCTGATTGCAAGCAGAAGCTCTACTATTCCACCACCAAATACTTTGAAAAGCGACAGGACTTTTTCACCTGTTCCACTCATCGAGCAACAAGGACAAGTGCAGCGGACACTACATTCGTGCCGTAGTTCTGGAGGATTTGGTCTGGAATCACATGAAAGAGGTTATCTCGTATGTGGCCCGATATGAAGCACATTTCAGGGTGGAAATGGAGCAAAAACTCCGTCTGCAAAGCGAGGAAACCATAAGGGTATATAAGAAGCGTCTGGCACAGGCAGAAAAGCGTATAGGGGAGCTTGACCGCCTGTTTATCAAAATCTACGAGGACAACGCTAAGGGCAAGCTAAACGATGATCGCTTTGCCATGATGAGCAAGACCTACGAGGATGAGCAGGCGCAGCTCAAAGTTGAAATCGTAAATCTGCAAAAAGAGATCGAAGTACAGGAACGACAGATAGAAGACCTTGAACAGTTTATTCAGCGGGCACGCAGATACACCGACCTCACAGAACTTACGCCATATGCTCTCAGAGAGCTTGTAAAGGCGGTTTATGTGGAGGCACCGGACAAGTCCAGCGGTAAACGCAAACAGAGGGTACATATCGAATATGACCTTGTTGGCTATATTCCCGTGGATGAACTGATAAAAGCGGAACAGGCATGACCGAAATCATGCCTGTTCCAAGAAATTCACATATTACTGTTTTACGACCACCGAGCATTCTGTGCGGGTTTTTAATTGGTAAACCAAACAAATGCAAATCAGTGCTCAACCTTTATGTCTGAAGCAAACAAATTAAAATCAGGAGCGTACTTACGGCATAGCTCGAGGAGCTTGTTGTCATGATTGTGACCTACATGGGATTTGATATCAAAAATCATGCAGGCCTCGTCATCCGGCTTGACTGCAGGCCACTCGGGCAGTGACGGATTGTTCGGATTTCCGGTGCGTGCGAAGTTTACGAAGGCGGAAGCCATCTGCTCTTGGAGCTCGTCGGCACCGGGGAAATTGCAGTGCTCCACCATTTCTGCGTTATGGAAGAAGAACGGAATATCCGCGCAGTGCCACGGAGCCTTGCCGTTGTCAAGCGGCAACTCGGCAACGAACATGTAGGAATATGTAGGAGCCTCGGTATATTTGGCTTTTTCGGTGACATAGCGCTTCACAGCAGGACGGAACATCGAGTCGATTACCAGGGTATCAAGAGGATTCTTTCCGGGATAAGCTTCCTTGAAAGCGGCGATGATCTCATCCGCATGATCCAGACCGTAGAATTTGCCTACTGCTTGGCGTATCTCTTCATCCGAAGCTGTTTGACGGTTTTTGATGCCGGGACCGAACCCGAGGAACTCACCAATGACAGAGCCAACCATCAAAGGGGTCCGCTTTTGACGTTCGGAGAAACCGGCGCTCAGCGCTTCGCCAAGATACCAGTCGTTGGGCTTCGGACCAAATGCCATAGCGCCTCTTCTTCCTACGATTTCCATGTAGGCGTCTACCAGCGTCCTATATGGAACTGCAGCCAACTCTTCTCCCGTCGTGACATTCAGCTTTTCCATCAATTTCGGAACCACGCCTGTCAAATCTACATTGAACATATCGCCTTCAGCCGTTCCGGACATAACGATTCCCTTCTGGAACAGGTTATCAGCAGCCGGGGTCTGGCATAGGGAGCTGACCTTCATTCCACCACCGGACTGACCGAAAATCGTCACATTATTCGGATCTCCTCCGAAAGCTTCGATATTTTCATTTACCCACTGCAGGGCAGCGACCAAATCGGCATTACCGACATTGGCTGAGTTCCAGTACTTCTCTCCCAGTGAAGAAACATCGAAATAGCCGAGAATGTTGAGGCGATGATTCAGAGTGACGACAACAACGTCACCGTAAACACTTAGGTTTTCGCCGTCATATGCTACCTGCTCAATGCCCGAGCCGGCAGCAAATCCACCGCCGTGAAGCCATACCATAACGGGCTTCTTCGCATTTTTGTCAATGCTCTGGGTCCAAATATTGAGATATTGGCAGTTTTCATCTTCTGGCCAATAGCGATGCGGAACGGCAATTTCACCGGAGGATGGCTTCGGAGCATCGATCAGCGGACAGACATAGCCATATCCCAGAGCGTCTTTCACGCCTTCCCACGGTTGCACCGGAGTTGGCATTTCCCAGCGTTTAGCATCTGCGTACTTGATTCCACGGAAAACGTAAGTGGAATCGAGCTGGAAACCCCGGAGCTTCCCGGCTCTGGTTTCTACGATGGGGTGATCATAGGAACAAATAAATTTTCTTGCCATTTGAATTTCCCTTTCTCTTAAAATTTTAATGGATAAAATAAGTATAACGTTAAATCAATCAATTGGCAAGATATTCAACAGCAATAACCTGGATTTTTTGTGCTTACTGAGTAGATTTTTCTGCTACTGAGAAAATTATGGACTTTCACCCTGCGGCGCTCCACAAAAAAGATGGACTTTTAAAAAGCCCATCTTTTTTTGTTTTGCGTTTGCTCATCTGAAAAGGTTGGTTGTTTATAATCAGGTTCGTCAAGCATTTGCTAGACTAGAATTTTAATGTCTAAAAACCTTCTTATAGCATAGCGCAAAGTTTATTGCTGACCGGCGGCTGCTTTGAATTCAGTCCAAATCTTTGTATGTGCTTCCTCAGCCTCTGGGCTGACCGTTTGGATCATTTCCATTTCTTTCGATGATATATCTGCCGGTAGAGTCAAAAATTCCTTAAATTCGTCACTGATAAACTGCTCCGCAGATTTGTTCGTGCAATAATATCCCAACCATTCAAAGCACTTTGCAGAAACCTCAGGCCGCAGTATGTAGTCTATAAACGCATAGGCGGCTTCGGCATTGGGCGCGTTGACCGGGATGAAATTTGCCATTATACCAAAACCGATACCTTCTGAAGGAAATACCACCTTCAAGTCCGGATTGACCAGTTTCGCTGTGGTTACCTGAGAAGTATACATCACAGCCACTGAAACCTCACCGGAGATCAAGTCGTCCTGTAGGGCATCATCCTTGATTACACGGATGTTTGGTGCAAGCTCTATCAACTTCTTTCCTGCCGCTTCGATCGTTGAGATATCTTCGGTATTGTAGCTCTCACCCATCACTTTGAGCGCAAGGCCGTTGATCACACGGTGATTTGCAATCGTGCCAACACTATCTTTTAGTGACGAGTCAAACAGATCTGCATAACCCTTGATATCGATGCTGACTAAGGCCGGATCATATACGATGGTCTGTACACCTGCACCATATGGTACGGTGTACTCATTATTCGGGTCATAGAACTGCCCCTGATATATGGGGTTGATGTTAGCGTAATTTGAGATCTTAGATGTGTCGAGCTTCTGCGCCAATCCTTCGGTTATAACCGCTTCTATGATATAGTCGTCAGCGATCACCAAATCGTAGTCGCCACCTTTTGCCGCTTGCAGCTTAGCCAGCATCGTTTCGTCGAAATCAAAATTGTTATAATTGATTTTGATACCTGTCTCAGTTGTAAACTCGTCCAACACCTCCTGAGGGAACATACCTTCCCAGGTGAAAAGGTTGAGGGTTCCGCCGGCTCCTTCCTGTTTGCCAGACATTCCGGACTTGTTTGGGTCCAAATCGTTGCCTTGTGAGCAGCCGGTAACAATACCTGCAAAAACTACCATCAACAAAACGAAAATCATTGCCTTTTTCATGCTTTGGATTCCTCCTCAAAATTGCTTTTTCGCTTTTGTTAGTTTAGTTCATCCTAATTGTTATCCTATTTTTGCTATCCTCCTATCAGGGAAACGCATCTATATCGTAAAGTCAGCAAAGCTCATTTTTATATCGGTCTTCACTGAACCTCGGTTCATAATATAAAAAATTATAAAATTTATGATTTATCCGCATTCTCCCTTCTTCTAGTTTTGCCAATCCTAAAAGACAGGAAGCTCAATAGCACAGATACAAGAAACATCAACGTACATAGAGCATTTGTCTTAGGTGTCACGCCTGTTTTCAGCTGAGTGTAAATTTTTATGGGTAGCGTGTTGGTATTTACACCGGTGACAAATATGCTGATGACAACATCGTCAAAGCTCATTGCAAAAGACAACACTACTCCGGATAGTATTGCAGGCAATATCAGAGGCAATGTGATATCGAAAAACGCGCGGAAGCTACTTGCCCCCAAGTCTCTTGCTGCCTCAGTCAGACTTTTTTCCATGCCTGCCAGACGCGCTTTTACAAGAATAAATACATAGGGTATACAAAACGAGGTATGTGCAATGAAAAGCGTCGTCAATCCGAAGGGAAGACCGATCAACGTAAAAAAGATCAGAAATACAATGCCGAGTATGATTTCCGGTATCATGATGGGCAACGTTGAAATATACTCAATAATGTTGTTGCTACGCAGTTTCACGCGTTCCATACCAACCGCACCCAGCGTACCTATGACTGCCGCGGCAGAACTGCTCAGTCCCGCCAATATGATGCTGTTTCTCAGCGCTTCAAGCAGCGATTTGTCTCGAAAAAGTTCAGCATACCATTTTAACGAAAACCCATCCCATACGGAGCTTATCTTACTTTCATTAAATGAGTAGATTACCACAAGCATGATGGGAAGGTACATTAAAACCATTATAACTGCAAGATAAATATTCGGAATCTTCGTTCTATTTTTCATACAAGACCTTCCAAATCCTTTACTCGAGTGATTCGCCTGTACAAATGGATCATCAGACTGGTCAAGATCATCAAGACGACAGATAGCGCTGCCGCAAAGGGCCAGTTATGGGCCTTCATCAGCTGCTCCTGAATGAGATTGCCCACCAGCACCACCTTGTTGCCACCCAATATATCCGCAATAAAAAATAGTCCCATGGATGGTATGAACGTAAGTACCACGCCCGACAAAAGTCCGGGAAGTGTCATCTTCAAAGATATGGTGTAAAACGCCTGCCAACGGGTCGCTCCAAGGTCTCTGGCGGCTTCCACCAAACTCCAGTCCAGTTTCTCTGCACTGGAAAACACTGAGAAAATCATGAAAGGAACTAGTGCATAGACCATTCCCACAGCCACCGCCGGATATGTGTACAAAAGTTTTAACGGTGCATCGGTGATGCCGACCCCCATCAAAATCTGATCAAGGGTTCCGTTTGCACGAAAAATAATGATCCATCCGTACAATCGGATCAATGAGCTGATCCAAAAAGGTATCATTAATAGCATCATCATCCGCTTTCTCCATTCGGCGCTGAGTTTCGCCATGAAATAGCCAAATGGATATCCGATAAGGACAACAAGCGACGTACTGATAAGAGCAAGCTTTATCGACTCATAAAAGGTCTTTAGGTAAATCGGTTGCGTAATATTCACATAGTTCTGAAGTGTAAATTGATTTACAACACCCCATCCTTCCGCTCGTTGCAGAAAACTTAAAATCAGCAGATAAACGAGCGGTCCCAAGACGAATAACAATGTAAATGCATACAGCGGGATTATACTTAAAATAGATAATCCGATGCGCTTCCTTCTTTCTACACGACGCGGAGTTTTATTCATTTTGCCCCTCCGAATCCACAATGACGGCGTTTTCCGGTGCCCAAGTAATGTTTACACGATCCCCCGCCTGGATCGTGGAATCTATGCCATGGCGACTGGCAACGATCTCGCTTCCATCGGCAAGGGCCGCTATTATCTGTAACACCCCGCCTGCAAAGCGTTTCTCCTTGACTACAGCAAACAGCCCCATGTCATTTTCTGATGCAGGTTGGAGGTCAATGTACTCACGCCGCACAGCTATTGTAACATTCTGGTCGGGTTTGATCTCCCCGCCTCTTCTGGCTACAAGCCCAGACCCATTAGAGTTACGAATTGTGAACGTGTCTGCATCGATGCTCTTTGCCTCACCGGAAATGAGGTTAGCAGAACCTACGAAGCTTGCTACATAACTTGTTTTTGGATGGTCGTACACCTCTTCGGGCGTGCCGATTTGCTCAAAAGCTCCTTCCCGCATCACTGCGATACGGTCTGACATATTCAACGCTTCTTCCTGGTCGTGGGTTATGTATACAAAAGTAATACCTAAGTGCGTTTGAAGTCGTTTTAACTCTCTTTGCATTTGATGCCTCAATTGCAGATCGAGCGCGCCAAGAGGCTCATCCAAAAGCAGCACTTTTGGATTGTTGACGATGGCACGGGCTATTGCTACACGCTGGCGTTGCCCGCCGGAAAGCTCATGGGGCATTCGTTTTTCATAGCCGGCAAGCTGTACAAGATCAAGCGCTTGCTCAACCGCCTTTTTCATCGTAGCTTTATCGGTGCGCTTCAATCGTAAGCTATAACCGATATTGCCCTCAACCGTCATATGGGGAAAAAGTG
This sequence comes from Eubacteriales bacterium, assembly GCA_050950785.1. Classification (GTDB taxonomy): domain Bacteria; phylum Bacillota; class Clostridia; order Oscillospirales; family JAAYOS01; genus JAAYOS01. The sequence goes on from JBMNIG010000006.1 coordinate 12,514, forward strand.
CATAATTCTGAAACACCGTGTTTACATTGCGCTTGTTTGGTTCCTCATATGTAACGTCCCGTCCCTCTAGCAGCACGCGGCCGTTGTCCGGGGTTTCCAGTCCTGCAATGATTCGAAGCGTAGTGGTTTTACCGCAACCTGAAGAGCCAAGCAGAGTGATGAACTCCCCGCGGCGCACTGTCAAGTTGATTTTCTTTAGAACTTCCACATTTCCAAAACTTTTTTTGATTTGATCCAACTGTAGGATTACGTCGTAAGACATTCACTTCACCTATCAATATTTTTTGTTTTCCCAAGTATACGATATTTGCATTTTAATTACAATATAATAATTATTTGGGATATGCTAGACAGCGCGCATCATTGGCATTATTGTTCACCTGTCCACTTCATTGGCATTATTGTTCACCCGTTCACTTCATTGGCATATATTTCTAATTATATCAATACATCTTATTATATGAACAGTTGTTTGTCAACATAGACCAATAGCTCATATAAAACTCTATATTCACTCAATTTCCAGGCACGACATATTGATCGGGCACTAAGTCACTATTTTTTGAGTAGCTTAGCTCCCCGCGCAAATAATGAGATAGCTTCCCATACAATTGATGTATGGGAAGCTTTATTACTGCGGTTTTACATGCCAAGGATAAAACTAAATCATCGTATGTGCTTAATAGACGTTCTTCCATTCATCGATATTGTCAGCGTCAAATTTGAATGGATCTCCAAGCATTATTACAGTACCATCGCCAACCGTAATAACCTCTCTGGCTCCGAGTTTTCCGGCGGTAAACGAATCCCCTGCCTTACCGGAAATGGTACCCTTTGCAAGAGCATCAGCTGCGACACCTGCCAAATATCCAAGATCTATTGGATTCCACAGATACATCCATGGGCAAACGCCGCTTTCAATGTATTCTGCCATTTCGCTTGGCAGTCCCAGACCGGTCAAGAATACCTCTCCGCCAAGTCCTTTGTCTGTCAGAACCTTGCCGGCTGCGGCAATACCAACTGTGGTGGGAGCGATAATGCACTTCAGATCGGGATAGGTCTGTAACAATCCCTCAGTTTCGGATACGCTCTTGTCCCTTAGGTCATCGCCATAGGCAACCTTGACCAGTTCCATATCCTTGTACTTCTCATCCTTCAGTTCTTCTTTCATCCACTCGATCCAGGTGTTCTGGTTTGTTGCCTGGGAGGTAGCACTAAGTACGGCGATCTGTCCTTTTCCGCCAATCATTTCATAGGCTGCCTGGACCTGGACGCGTCCTACTCTTTCAGGATCCGCCTGCTCGATATGTACCATACGGCTTTTAGAGTTCACCGCGGAGTCTAGGGAAAGAACTTTGATGCCTTGATCCATGGCCTTCTGCAGCGCATTCTGAAGTGCGTCAGGGTCGTTGGCGGAGATCGCTATGGCATCAACCTTTTGGGCTATCAGCTCTTCGATCATTTGAATCTGAGCCTCGGCTGTAGGCTGATCAGGAGATTTGACGATTGCTTCATTCCCTGTTTCTTCAACAGCCTCTTTGAATCCATCCGCCATTTTTTCCATGAATGGATTACCTGTGCTCTTAACGATAAGAGCTAGTCTCAATTTTCCACCGGATTGCTGACCTGTAGATTGATTGCATCCAGCCAGAACAGAGACAATGAGCAAGAGTGACACAAGGACCAATAGAATTCTACTTCTCTTCAATGCTGATTAACCTCCTTAAAAATGATCTTGTTTATATAAAGCAGACTACTGCTTTATATCGGAAGAAATTTTTTGTGGTTTCTTGATATCCAGCTTAAGTTTGGGAATTAGAACTGAGACGATCAGTAAAGCTCCAATGATAATAAGCAGTAACTGAGAAGAAACATTGATCAATCCAAGACCATATCTTAGGAAACCGATGATGAAAATTGCCAGAATAGCTCCACCGATCCTTCCCTTCCCGCCTGCTGTACTAACTCCACCCAATACAACCATGGCGATTACATCCAGCTCATAACCGAGGGCAACATTAGGCCTTGTGCTTCCCATCCTTGAAGTGAGAAACAGAGCTGTTATACCGCACATCAAGCCTGTGAGGGTAAAGACGATGATCTTGATTTTATCCACTTGAACTCCTGAAAAACGGCTTGCTGTAATATTGTTGCCCATGGCATATATCCTGCGACCAAAGGTGGTTTTATGTAGGAGTAATGCGTAGAGGACAGCAAACACTGCAAAAACAATCAGCATAAACGGAATTCCACCTGTATCACCCCATCCTAGGAAGCTGTACCAAGCTGGGAAATTTCCAGCCGCCTGGTCTTCCAAGATAATATAAGCTATTCCTCTATATATGATGGAGGTGGATAGGGTAACGATCATAGCGGACAGTTCTTTGTATCTTGTAATAATCAATCCGTTGATAAAACCGCATAAAGTTCCCACCACTAAGCATAGGCCCATAGCAACCGGCATCGGCACTCCCATATTATACGCAACCGCCATGATCACGGATGACAGCGCTACATTTGATGCAATCGAAATATCAATGTCTCCGAGTATGATTACGAAGACCATAGGTAATACCATAAACGCCTTGTCCAAGAAAGTAGCTGTGGCTAAAACCAACTGACCGAAATTCAAATAATAGGGCGACAGGCTGGCGTTGATTATGTTGATGATGATAAATATCAGCACCAACATCCATTCCCATTGGAAGAAGAACTTTTTGAAGTTGAATGGTTTTCTAGCTCGAACATTACTCTGTTCCATTAAATCTTCCTCCTGTTGAGATTGTTTTTATCCACTCTTCGCTTTACATATGTATTGATGAGTATCGCTGCCAAAATGATAAGGCCGTGTATTGCGGATTGCCAGAAAGGAGAAACTTTTATCAGAGGCAGTGCGTTATTGATGATGCCCAGCAGGATCGAACCCATAATTACCCCTGAAATTTTGCCCGATCCACCTGACATGCTCACACCACCTAATACACAAGCAGCGATTACCGACATTTCATATCCTACAGCAGTGTCCCCCTGGGCAGATGCAAACTTTGAAACCCATAGTACACCTGCAAGACCGGACAGTGCTCCCATAATGATGTATACGAGAAATACGATTTTTATCGTATTGATACCGCTGATCTTGGCAGATTCCGGATTGCTGCCCACCGCATAGATCTGACGGCCTGTTCTTGTGTAGTTAACAAAGTAGTATGCAATGATATATATGATGATTGCTATAAATATCAAACGATTGATCCCCAGCACTTTACCGGTGGCAATGTCTTTGAAGCTGGCGGGCATTTGATAGGAGCTTACCCATTTTCCTCCACTTATTATGTAGGTCAGTCCCCGATATACATTCATCATACCTAATGATGCTATGATGGGAAGGACTCCTCCTTTTGAAACCAGCAATCCCACGATCGAACCGCAAAAGGCACCTATAACCGTCCCTAAAAGCATTGCTAGTAAAGGATGTAAGCCTTGATAGGCTGCTACCGTCAAAGCTGAAATCATGCCCGATAGTGCCAGAGTTGCACCGAGGGATAAGTCGATCCCCCTTGTGATGATTACAAGCATCATACCCACAGCAAGGATGCTAAGGATTGCGGTATTCGTCAACAGATTGTTGATATTCTCGAGGGTCAGAAAGTTTGGATTTCGATACTGAACCAAAGCTGATACGATCACAATTGTCAAAAACATTCCAAACTCGCGGAATCTAATGGGATTTTCGCTTCTTACAGCTTTGGCCTTTTCCTTGACCTTTTGACTCATCTTACTTTTGCACCTCTTCCCTCAATCGTTTCATGCACCGGTTTTTGCTGACTCAACATGGAAGCCTCTAAAATAGCTTCCTGAGTTGCCTCCTCCTTGGTAAAGGTGGCGGTGATCCGCCCCTCGCGCATAACAACGATTTTATCGCTCATGCCAAGTACTTCAGGCATTTCAGAAGATACCAAAAGAATGCCGTAACCTTGAGAGGTAAGGTCATTCATTATTTCGTAAATAGCTGCTTTTGCTCCGACATCTACTCCCTTTGTCGGCTCATCAAGTATTATCAGCTTCAGATCGACGGATAAGAGCTTTGCAACGATAACCTTTTGCTGATTCCCGCCGGACAGGGAGCTGACCAGGTCAAATATACTACCGGCTTTTACATTGACTTTTTGCGCAAGCTGTTGTGCCTTATCAGCCTCAGCCTTGGGATCAAGCCAACTTCCGTTGGCGTACTGGTCAAGGGCAGACAGAGAGATATTTTTTACTATATCCCAGTCCAATACCAGACCTTGTTTCTGCCTGTCCTCAGGGAGATAGCCGATCCCCAGTTCCATTGCTTTCAGCGGATGATCTATCTTTACCTCCCGTCCCTCTACATAGATTTTCCCACCATTATAGGGGCAAATCCCGAACAGGGACTGACAGACCTCGCTTCTACTGGCACCTACCAAACCTGTCAAAGCCACTATTTCTCCCTTGTGAACGGTAAAGGAAATATCCTCGAAGAAGCCTGTCCTGCGCAGCTTCTCCACCCTCAAAATCTCTTCACCAATATTGGATTTCCGCTTGGGAAACATTTGAGTGATCTCTCGCCCCACCATTGCTGTGATAAGCTTCTCACTTTCAATTTCAGATACTGGCCATGTTCCGATATATTGGGCATCACGAAGCACGGTTACCCTGTCAGCTAGAGTATACATGTCTTCCAAGCGATGCGATATGAAAATTATGGATGTCCCTTTTTCTTTTAGTTGCTTGGTTATCCTATATAATTCTTCACTTTCCTTTTTAGTAAGAGCTGCTGTGGGTTCATCCATAATGATTATTTTTGCATCTGTGGAGAGGGCTTTGGCAATTTCTACGATTTGTTGCTGGGCAACACTGAGAGCACCCATCTGTGTCTTAGCATTAATACCTGCACCCAGTTCGTCAAGAAGCTCTTGTGCCTGCTCATGCATTTCCTTCCATAGTACACGGCGGGTGTATTTTTCTACCTTTATATGACTGATGAAAATGTTTTCTGTAACGCTCAAATCAGGATAACATGTGGTATGTTGATAAATGGCTGCAATACCATGTTCCTGTGCGTCCCTTGGTGTCCGAAATTCTATTTTTTCGCCGTTGAGCCGGATTTCACCCGTTTCGGGTATATGTACACCTGTGATAATCTTGATAAAAGTAGATTTCCCAGCGCCGTTTTCCCCCATCAATGCGTGGATCTCACCTCTTCGAAGCTGAAAATCCACATTATCAAGGGCTTTTACTCCGGGAAATTCTTTCGTTATTCCTGTCATCTCCAAAATAATATCAGACATAACGCAACCCCTGTTTCTGTTTATTTGGATCAATACCATGTCAAAGAAGACTAAAATAGTTTTGAATGGTTTCATTTGTGTGTGTTTGTGTTCGATTGCGTATATCTTACTACGATGCAAAGGCAAAGTCAATAGAAATTGCTGATATTTTATTTAGAATTTGTGTATGATAAATAATTATCTATTTACGCGGTCAGTTCTTGATGGTAAAGAGTGGACAAGGGGGTAGGGCCACTATCCAGGGTATGAATAATGGGACAGGTCCACTGTCCCACATAAGTACATGGGACATGGGACCTGTCCCATCGTCCATATCTTTCCCCTAAATATCTTCAAAGCCTCCTGAAGCAAAGTAGAGAATGTTTGCAGGGGTCGCTTCATTCCTATTCAGCACTTTTCTTATCTCTCCATTATACATAACAGCAATTCTGTCACACATGCCAATCAGCTCCGGAAAATCTGACGATATCATTATTACGGAAGCCCCGGACAACACCAGCTCATTGATAATGTTGTATATGTCCACCTTTGATCCAATATCGATTCCGGCTGTGGGCTCATCTATAATAAGGATTTTTGCGTTATTGAAAAGCCATTTGGCAAGGGTGACCTTTTTTTGATTTCCTCCACTTAGATTACCTACGGATTCATTCCCCTTTGAAGATATTATTAGACGTTCGACCAAATCCGCAGAATAGTCATATTCCCTGGCGGGATTCAAAAAACCTACCTTGGATACCCGTTTCAGGTTGGTAATCGTTATGTTCTTGGTAATTTGCATTTGCTTGATCAGACTTTCCTCGGTACCTGTACCTGCTACATAGCAGAGACCATAATGCATGGCTTGCTTAGTAGTAAGGTTTTTGAATGTTCTGCCGTTGATTTGCACCGTTCCTTCAAAAGGCGAGTTTATTCCAAACAGAGTCTTTGCCAAAGTCTTGCGCCCGGAACCGCTTAACCCTGCGATACCAAGTATCTCGCCCCTTCTCAGATTTAGGTTGATATTTCGCAGCACGCCATTGTAACTGAGATTGTTAACACGAAGGATATCTTTGCCCAACTTAGTCCTGATTTTCGGATATCTGTCCTTGATTTCCTTGCCTGCCATGACCTGAATGATATCTTTCATATCCACTTGGTCAATGCTACAGGAGCGCACGACACGCCCGTCCCGCAAAACCGTTACCGTATCAGCAATTTGCGCAATTTCCTCCAGACGATGGGATATGTATATTACAGTAACGCCTAACTTCTTGATTTCACGTATAGCTTCAAACAGGGTTTGGATCTCAGATTCCGTCAAGGCAGCAGTGGTCTCATCCATAATCAAAATATCCGATTTCAGAGAAAGTGCCTTTATGATCTCCACGAATTTTTGCTGTCCATAGCTGAGATGACCAACTTGAGTCCTGGGGCTTATATCCAACCCAAAGGCCTTTAGATATTTCTTTGTTTCACTGTAAACTTTATCCCAGTCGATCCTTTTCAGAAGACCCCTTTTGAAAGGTTCTCTTTTTATAAAAATATTCTCGGCAACGCTAAGATCAGGAAACAACATAATATCCTGATAGATCATCGATATCCCCAAATCTTGCGCCTGAGCGGGAGATTGGATAACTACCTGCCTGCCATTTATCAAAATCTCGCCGGAATTAGGGGAATACACTCCTGCAAGGATTTTCATTAATGTTGTCTTTCCTGACCCGTTTTCACCGATCAGTGCATGCACCTGTCCTTTTTCAACGCTGAATTCAATATTGTCGAGAATAAGATTCTCGTTGAACTTTTTTGTTATATTCCGCATTTCCAGATATTTATACAATGGATTCCCCTTCTTTCCATATGGATCTGTATTTATATAAATGCGCCATTGACAAAGAAATCCGGATCATTCAAATTCAAATGTTGTGTAGAGCTTGATATTGTTTTCAAAGTAATATTTTTTGTATTCGGAAGGCACTTGTTTGTTGGTGATCACTTTTCCTGCTGTATGTAGATCGCCCAGCTTGGCAAATGCGGTATAGTTGAATTTGGTGTAGTCAGCGACCATGATAATGTCATCGGATTTACTAATAACTTCTTCAAGTACCATGACTTCCTCATAAGTATCCACTGTGTAACCTGAGTTAAAGTTGATCCCTTTTACACCTATAAAAGCTTTATTGATATAAAGACCACTCAAAGTTTGAAGGGCAAATCCCCCAATCAATGATGATGTGGCATGAAGCAGATCCCCGCCGGTAACGATGACTTTGATTCCGGGGCAGTTTCTCAGTTCATGGGCAATCATAATGTCATTTGTTACCACGGTAAGTCGCATATTTTTAATGTTTCGGGCGATTTCAAGGCAGGTAGAACCCGGGCTTATATATATGGCGTTCCCTTCCTCAATGATTTCAGACGCGATTTTTCCGATCATACGCTTCTCGTTACAGGTTTCATCATCAGTATTCATTTCAACAGCGAAGTCTGCAAAATTCTTCTTGTTAAGCACGGCTCCGCCATAGGTTTTTATTAAAAAACCCTCGCGCTCCAGTTTGTCGAGATCACGCCGTATCGTAACCTCCGTTACGGAAAACAATTTGCTCAGCTCAAACACATCAACGCGTTTTTCGTTTAGCAAGATTTCCTTGATTTTGTTTTGTCTTTCAATGGCAAACATAAGTACACCTTCAGCTTTTGAATATCATATATGCATCATCTTAGGAATGAAATGCTAATAAGTTCACCTACAGTAGGTGAATCGACATCTACAGATAGACCAATCAAGTAGCGAAATTTTAGTGTTTTGGGGCTTTAAGTCATGGCAGCGCCATAATATCCTAACAGCGAAATAATATCACAATCTATCATAAAATAACAGACCTTTGTAATGATCAATTGACCTATATCAACTAAAATCCTCGAAAATGCGAACTGATTTTTGGGATTATTTACTTTTTTGTCGCCATGCCATATAATGTTTAGATATATGATGGCTTCAAATAAAAGCCCTAAATGTATATCCTATTTGCAAACGTTGATGGAGGAATTCACTTATGAAAGAACTTAAACTCGGCACCATAGGTTCCGGGGTTATCGTACATTCAATACTTGACAATGTAAAAATCACTGACGGTATACGACTTATCGCGGTCTATTCAAGAAGCGAAGAAAAGGCGCGTTCACTGGCTACTAAGTACGGTGCAGAAAAAATATATACAGATATGGATGATTTTTTAGCTGATGAGGAAATCAATTTAATTTATATAGCAACCCCAAACCTGCTACATTATGAACAGACGAAAAAAGCCCTGTTGGCAGGCAAAAATGTGATCTGTGAAAAGCCGTTTTGCACGAGGGCAGACCATGCTAAAGAACTTGTGGCACTTGCTAAAGAGAAAAACTTGTTTTTGGTTGAGGCTGTACCTACAACTTTCTTGCCGAACTTCGAGGTTTTGAAAAGAGAACTTCCCAAAATAGGTAATGTAAAACTGGTACTAAGCAACTACAGTCAGTACTCCAGCAGATACGATCTTTTACTAAAGGGAGAAGTACCTAATATCTTCAACCCCGAATATGCCGGTGGGAGCCTTATGGATATTAATTTTTACAATGTATATCTAAATATTGCTCTGTTTGGAAAGCCTAAGAAAGCTGTTTATTATCCAAACATTTATGGCAGCCTCACTGACACCTCGGGAATAATGATCATGCAGTATGACGGGTTTGTGAGCAGCAGCGCCGGAGCGAAGGACACATGGGGTGTAAATTCGTTTCAAATCGAAGGCGAGAAAGGCTATATCTATATTAAGGATGGAAGCAATGGCATCGCCGAGGTTGAGGTCGTTACCAAAACAACAAATAAATCCTTCAATCTTCAGGATAATCCCAATAGATGGTTTTATGAGGTTCAAAAGCTGACGCAGCTTTTATTGAATGATGATTATGATGCAATCTACAAGAGATTGGATATTATGATGGATGCAGTGGAAGTAATTGAAAACGCTAGAAAAGAAGCTGGCATTCTTTTTCCAGGCGACTAAATTTGCAGACTCGATGTTTGGTAATTATGTATAAGGTCAAGCAAAGACAACTGTATGGAGCAAAATCTTGTATTTATATGTGTCATATGTTAAAATATGTAAAAAATACATTGGAGGGTCGATATGTCGGGCATTTCCATGAGAGATCTCGCTGAAATACTTGGAGTAAGCGTGGCATCTGTATCTGTAGCACTACGCGGGCGCTCCGGCATATCAGAAGAGACGCGCGCACGCATATTAGCTGAGGCCCATAAACGTGGTTATGATATGTCCCGCCTAAGCTCCAAACCGTCGAAAGGCCTAATAGAAATCATTGACTTCTCATATCAAAAGGTAGGCATGACAATCGATCAATTTTCTTACTATTCGCAGCTGATCGACGCTATCAGCTCCCGCCTATCAGATGAAGGCTATGAGATGAGCGGACCATACAACCCTAACGAAGCTTCATTCCCTTCCCGCCCAAAGGCTGTAGGAGCTATACTGATCGGTTCGATGATCTCAGACGATGAGCTTCAACGCTTTATAAAATCAAAGGTGCCGTTTGTGGTTGCGGGAAATCCTATGACCTATACCCCGGTCAACTCTGTTTCACACGATAACATTGGCGGAATATCCGCAGCTGTTAACCATCTCATCTCATTTGGGCATACCCGCATCGGCTACATCCGATTGATGTGCGGTGCGATCGGGGACGAAAGGTACCGCACATTTGTGCAAGCCCTTTCTGACGCAGGCTTGTCGCCGGAGTGCTTATGGGATTACTCGGATAAGTATTCTTTAGCTCAACTCCCTGATTTATCAGTTCTGGAGGCAAGTTTAGGTGACAAACCATACCCAGGCACAGCTGTCATTTGTGACATTGACGTGATTGCAATGATGTTTATGCGGCTTATGCGTGACAGGGGAATTATTCCGGGAAAGGACATTTCAGTAATCGGCTTCGATGATTCACCTTTAGCTGCGCTTATGGAGCCACCACTTACGTCGGTGCGCACCCTCGAACCGCAACTTGGCACATCGGCAGTGGAACTGCTACTATCATGTATTGCCAATCCTCACTTTAAATATCGCCATATCTATATTGGCACCGAACTTGTAGAAAGGGCAAGCACAGCACCGGTTTCAAAAAACAATGAAGAGTAAACCGGTACTTACTTGTGCTAACACTAGTCATTAATAGCGCTCAACTATTATGCATTTGATGCATCAGTAGTTGAGCGCTTTTGTTAAAATTTGTCAGCTTTACAGATAGTGATAAAAGGAGACAGTTTGCTATCTTATCCAAAATTAGAATGCAACTGCAATTGTCCCCCACTTCTTAATATCTGATGATATTAAAGATCCATAACTTGAATAAGAAAGGGGAACCGTCCCCCTGTCTGGAGTTTAGTCCAAGACAGGAGAACCGTCCCCATCTCTTCTAGCGGTTTACGTAGCGATCATATGCTTGCTGATAAAGCTCGATGCAGCGTTCAATTCCCATTGTCTTCAGCTGTTCTCTGTATTGATCAAAGTCGCCCAGAGGCTTTGTACCATTAATGAATTGAACGATAGTTTCAGTAATATATGTGGTGATGTCTTGATAAAGTCTCGAATACTCATTGGCTTCTTCTTCGTTGAGGGTTACACCAAGCACACTCTCGTAACCGGCATTTTGATCCCAATTGGAATCCCAGATAGCTCCGGCACTGGTACAGTAGCTGCTCATAGCTGGCGTAATCTGACGCGCCCAATCATACTGACGGGAGTGGAAGGAGCCGATCGTGTATAGAGCCAGAGCATCATTTTGGCTTAAACCGTCGGGGTTGTTAGTAACTACGTCAGTAAAATAAGGCTTGCCATTTTCGTCATACTCATATGATATTCCTTCAACGCCGTAGTCTGCGAGTATCTCTCCCTCATCGGAATAGAAATAGTCAAACCATGAGACGAGAACAGGAATGTTGTGGCAGGAAGTTGTGATGGTGTTTACGTTTGTGCCAACTCGAGAGTCCGGAGTTGAATAGATCGTCAATTTTCTCGTATCGCCCGGTGCATTAACCGGACAAGGAACTGCCACAGTCTGGAAATTGGGGTTATCTTCTCCTGCCTGCATCTTGTGTAAGTCGAACATTGTCCAGAAACTGCGGAATGCTGTTAGTTTGTTATTCAGCATAAGAGGAGGAGTCTCAGAAAAATATGCAAATCCGGCATAAGAGGTATAATCCGGATCTATTAGGCCTTCGCTGTACCATTTGTTCATCATGGTGAGATAGTCGAGCAGTTCAGGCTCGTAAGGGCCATATTTTATGACTCCGTCTTTGGCAAAGAATCCATTTATCAAATTGTATCCGACAAGGAGCGCATCATCGAGACCATCGACCGATGACAGTGCATAGCCGAGTGAGCCCTTCTCATCACGAGCCATTGTGAGCATTTTGTACCAGTCGTCATATGTTACCGGAGAACCGAGTCCAAATTCTTTAAGCCAATCTTCGCGAACCTGCGGACCCCACCATGTTGGCTCAATTTCTTTACTGATGTTGTAGAATCCGGGCATACGGCCCATGTCAGTTATGTTGCGTTTCCAAGTATCATCGGTAATCTTTGCTATTGCCAGGAAGTTCTTGCCGTAATCTTCAAGGAATGGCATGATATCGATTATGATCTCGTCATTTATATACTTGTCAAGACCTCCAATGTAATAGCCACTCATAAAAGCATCGGGCAAATCACCGGATGTTACGATAAGGTTGAACTGTTCGTTTTCGGTTCCTTGTGCAGGCTGATCCCAATCAATGTGCACATTCAAGCGTTTCTCTGCTTCCTGATATGCAAAACTATCATTAGGAGAAGTCATGTTGGCGGTTGTACTCATGGGACCATTCCAAATTCTGAAGGTTTCGGGTTCATCAAGGGGGAATGTGATTGAAGAATCTTCATCATCAGTAGGTTCGGATGTTGATGGCGATGCGGTGTCGGCGGGTGCCGTAGGAGTAGCAGATGGTTCGGCATCGTCTGAAGAACAACCGGCAAAAATGCCGATTACAAGAAGAAGAGCGCAAAGTAATGCTGCTAGCTTTTTTGTAGACATTTTCTTACCTCCTGATATGTATTATTGATTAGCGACCATACGTTATTTTTCTATAACTTATGCAACTCGACCAACTATTGGGACCTTCCATCTTAAAAACAGTATAATAACAATGTTTGGTTAATGTCAAGGGATTTTGCTCACTTAATTTACTTAACATATGTATTGTTTCACTAAATCGTCTCATTCGCTGTGTTGACTATTTATTGATAATGCTCTATAATCTTGCTTAAACAACAGCCTAACATGTTAAGTGGAGGTGGCCTAATGGGCATGAATAAAATCATAGTCGAAAAATGGCGTCCTGCAATTCTGTCTTATGAAAGCAATCACTCATACCAAAACCCTTTCCTCGATGTCAGTATCTCGGCAGAGTTTGTCGGTCCATCCGGCAAAAGAATATACCGTGAGGCATACTGGGATGGAGAAAACAATTACAAGATTTCCTTTGCCCCTACCGAAGTCGGTGAGTGGAAATGGGAACTCTCAGCTCCTGACAAAACCGGCCTCAAGGGTACTAAGGGTAGCCTGGTGTGTGTCGAGTACACCGGCAATCTTGATATTTACAAACATGGCTTCCTTAAAGTGCATCCTTGCGGCAGATATCTAACCTATGATGACGGCACTCCGTTTTTTTGGCTTGGTGACACCCATTGGGGTTTTGCATTCAACGAAAAATGGGACGAGTCCAACCATCCAAATATGGACAGCATGTTCCGCGGCATGGCTGACAAACGGGCTGAACAGGGTTTTAATGTATACCAAACAAATCTCCGCAGCGAAGGGGGTTTTCATGGCGAAAAGTCTCGGTATTGGGCCGGTGAGGAGCCGGGCTTACTGCCAAATGTAGAGTTTTATCAAAATGAACTCGACCGTAGAATGAAGTATCTTGCCGACCAGGGCTTTGTTAATGCACTTGGCTTTGCGTGGAGCGGATCTGTTATCGGTAAACTGCAGCTCCAGAAGAATCTGGCAAGATATATTGTAGCCCGCTACGGCGCATATCCAATGGTATGGGCCCTTGCCGGAGAGGTTGCGGGATATTTTGGTGGCGAAAACCGCCAGCAATGTATCGATGGTTGGCGCGAGGTGGCAAAGTACGTCGAGAGCATTGACGGATATGGCACCCTGCAAACTGCTCACTACACAAATGAGCGGCCATTTGCCAATTATTATCAGGACGAGGATTGGTTCGATTTTACACTGAACCAGGCAGGACATGGTGATTTCCCAATTAGCGCAAAGCATTACCGAGAACATCGAAAGCTCTATCCATCAAAACCCTTTATCGAAAGTGAGGCGCTATACGAGTTTGTCTCCACACTTGAGGAGCTCGGTAGTCGCATTTGCACCGCCGATATGTTGCGCCGGGTCGCTTACATGTCAATACAACTTGGTGGGTGCGGATACACATATGGAGCCCAAGGCATATGGGATCACGTATGGGAGAAGCCCGAGAAACCAAATCCCTTCAATATTTTTAACAAGCATGGCATCACGTGGTATGAGGCGATTGAAGGCGAAGGCGCTGTGCAGATGGGATATATGCGGAAATTTTATGAAAATGAATGCTTCTGGGAGCTTAGACCAATTGAGAACATAAAAACAGATATTGCATTTTCAGACGAAAATCTTTTCGGAATGTTTGCTCCGATGGTCACAGGCAATGATGATATGTCACGCATAATCATATACTACGGCGCAGCGACAAGAGGCAGATGCACACTTACTGGTTTAAAAAACACAGAGTACACCGCAAAATGGTTTGATCCTAGATCGGGTAAATACATCGAAGTTGATCAAATGATTACTCCGGAAGACGGGTCATGGAAAGCATTTGAAAGGCCTACTTCTGACGACTGGCTTCTTGTCCTAAAGGTTAATTGATATGGACTAAATGTTGCAGTCTAAAATGCGACACGTCCATATGATAAACAGGTAGCTCGAGCGGTGCAAGCCGTCGATTGAAAGTTGCGTTTTGGCACTCTTCATGACTAAAGTCATGGGCGTTCGGCTAAAGTTCATTGTAAACATGTACGATAGAAACGCCCAACCACTGTTGCACCAAGTGCACAATGGTTGGGCGCTTTTATTTTGTATCTGTCATCCATCAGATACGCAAAGCGTATCTGTTTTATTTGCTTAAAAGGCGAGCCAAAAGATCAACAAGATTATACTTGGAAAAAATACTTATGGTAACCAAAGAGACAACTGACATGATCTTAATGAAAATATCAAGAGAAGGACCAACAGTGTCTTTAAGGGGATCACCTACTGTATCTCCAACCACTGCAGCGTCATGAGCGGCAGTTCCCTTCTTATGACCTTCAATAGCTCCGGTTTCAATATACTTCTTGGCATTATCCCAGGCACCACCGGCATTACCTGTGAATATTGCAAGCATTACTGCCGAGAGAGTAGAACCAATCAAAAGTCCACCAACGAATTCGGGACCAAACAGGAATCCACATGCTACCGGCACAACTATAGCAAGCATTGAAGGAACCTTCATTTCTCTAATGGCACCTTGTGAGCTGATCTCAATACATGTCTTATAGTCAGGGGATGCAGTGCCCTCAAGGATACCGGGAATCGTTTTGAACTGACGGCGTACTTCATCAACCATTCGCCTTGCAGCTTTTGCAACGGCATCAATGAGCATACCGCTGAACATAAACGGTAGCGCTGCACCACAGAGTGCACCAACAAGAATAAGAGGATCAATGAGGTTAAGAATAAGATCGGTCGATGGATCATTGTAAGAATAGAGATAGCTGACCATAAGGGACAGTGCCGCTAGCGCAGCGGATCCGATTGCAAAGCCTTTTCCGATTGCGGCAGTCGTATTTCCTACTGAGTCAAGCTTATCGGTAATTTCCCGAACCTTTGGCTCAAGTTTGCTCATTTCAGCTATACCGCCCGCGTTATCTGAAATAGGACCATAAGTATCAACAGTAACAATTGCACTGACGAAACTTAACATTCCAACCGCAGCCATAGAGACACCGTACATACCAGATATGTAGTATGATATCGCTATCGCCGCTCCGAGAATGGTAAGCGGAGCCATACAGCTTTTCATTCCTACTGCGAGACCCTGCGTAATAGTAAGAGCCGATCCTTCTGCGGATGCGGAAGCTATTTGGCGAGTTGGTTTATAGTCGTAAGAGGTGTAGTATTCGGCTATTATTCCGATAACGATTCCGGCAATAACACCGACAGCAGCTGCGATCCACGGAGATGCAAAGCCTGCTGCAAACCCAACACCTGAGAGATCTTCTCCCTTAAACAATACTATTGTAATGAAAAATCCAAATACAATTGTGAGACCGGCAGACATCCATGTGGCACCGTTGAGTTCGCGGTGTGGATTATCGGACAGCTTTTTGATCAGCAGATACGCAATTCCTATAACACAAGCAATAAGTCCGCCCGCTGCGAACAACAAAGGAAACAGGAGGAGCTTGCTCAAAAGACTAGTTGTTATTGTGCCACCGGTCATAACGCCTCCGGTGTACTCACTTGTGAGGAAAAGGTGGAAACCAAGAATTATCGCAGCAGTGATTGCACCGACATAGCTTTCAAGCAAGTCGCTTCCGAGACCGGCAACGTCCCCAACGTTATCACCAACATTGTCTGCAATCGTGGCTGGGTTTCTCGGGTCATCCTCAGGGATATGTGCCTCAGTTTTACCTACCAGATCTGCTCCCATATCAGCCGCCTTAGTGTAGATTCCTCCACCAACACGGTTAAACATGGCAATCAGCGAACATCCGAGGGCATAACCGGAAAGGACCATTGTAAATGGAACAAATTCAACTCCGAGCCAGTTAGAAATTAAAACGACATTTTCAATTTCCAACATTTTGAGCCCAAGGCCAAATATTACATATACTAAAAATAGTCCCAGAAGGGCAAACCCTCCAACACATAGGCCCATAACGCTCCCGCCTCTGAAAGCCACTTTGAGGGTACTTCCCAGTTTCTTTGTAACGCGGGCTTCATTTGCGACCCTAACGTTTGCGTATGTAGCAATCCTCATTCCCACAAAACCTGCAGCAGCACTCATAATTGCGCCTATAGCAAAAGCCGCTGCGGTGTAAACGTCAACGAGGATAGACAACGCTGCAATAATGAAAATTGATACTATTAGAATTATTTTGTACTCGTAGCCTATAAAGGCGTTTGCGCCAATTCGAATAGCTGACGCAATTTCGGACATCTTTTCAGTGCCTTCATCCATCTTTTTTACTTTAATAAAGTTCATGGCTGAAAAACCAAGTGCAAGTAAAGATGAGATGATAACAAGGGCTAGGATGCTCATTAATCAATCTCCTTCCACTGTCGACATGATACTATATTTTTTGACGACAATGGTCTTATTATATTATAGAACATTCATTTTTTCAATTGTTGTTTCTTTACAGTCGATACCAGTATTTTATAGTGTTAATTTACAAAATATATTGCAAAAAATATTAAAGGTTAACTTTATCTCAGACGCCTTGATTCTAGGTATATTACACAGATTTAATCATTTCTAATGCGAGTTCTCTTCCTTGCCACGATATATAGTGCCGTGGTGGAAATAAAATAAACTGCTGAGAAGACTAACAAAATTCTACTCCGCAGTTTCTTTTCGTCCGACGTCCACTTTGTTCGATGATCTTCACCTAGTCCGCCCGATGATATACTTTCGTTATCAGTTTGCACATCTGTCTTCTTTTGCAGCACATGTATTACAGTAGGTGCAAACATTGTTTCAAGATCAGGGCTTACATTCTGTTTGTGCACATTATCTTCCCTCGTTAACTGTCTTGAGTATGTTGGATCCCAGACCGCGACTTTTTCATTAAAGTCAAAATTTCCATTGATACCGTATGCCTTTACTAATAGAGGCGCTATGATGAGCCATGCTAGTAGAATAATACCTACATGTTTCCTCTTCAAAACGATCACCTCATAAAGATTGTTATTCGATTCATATTGTTTATGTTTATATTATATAACATTAAAAATCAAGAATAAATTAAAATTTGTAATATTATACATATAAATAATTTATTTGGAGATCATCGGCACCGTACACTTGATGTAAAGTCACCCGACTTTAACCCCTATTAACACTTCAACTCCGTTACACATAAGATAGCAGTGAACGGTTTTACCCATGTCACTACACTTCATCCCGCGGCAACGCAACAGCAACCTGCTCCGTGGGCATTGGACAATTTTTACGGGCAAGACCGCTTAAAATTATAAAGTTCTGAACGGAGGTCCTTCATGTCCCTAAAAAAAGCCTTACTCGGCCTAACAGGCGTCTCTGCGCTAACAACAGGTGCTTTCTTTGCTGGCAAGTACCTGGAAAGAAAAGAAACCCGAGAGATGCTCTTAAAGACGCTCCGCAAAGCAAAGAAATCCCGTCTATATAAACAATTTAAAAAGTAACAAAGACAGGGTGTTTTTATATCCCTGTCTGAAAAAACGTTTTGCCTGCAATCGGGAAGCGGACTACTCTTAGACCTCGCACCCGGTGTAGGCTTTTTTGTATCTATTATTTTTCGATTGGTTACGACATGCAGGTCTCCTAGCATACAATGAAACAGGTAACAATCAACCGAACAAAAGCGCTATGAGTTTGAGGTGAAAATAATGGCTGAACTTCCCAACAAGTATAACACATATACCCTATCGTATCGCGATATACTGCCGGCTTACAAAAGCTTGTATATACAATTGCAGACTCCCAAGGGTTATGAAGTAAACCTTGTAAATCGTATTGTTATTGCCCAAGGTGAACAACTGGGCATACGTTTTCTCAAAGAGCCGCAATTCCAACCCGGAAACCGCCGGATAATTCCGGTTTGCCTTGATGACCGGTCCAATATACAGGCTGCAACTTGCTTCTTCTCCAATCCCACCGAGGTAAGCGGTGGCACATTGATCGAAGAATCAATGGTTCCAAAATTTGCGTATCATCTAGGGGGTACTCCTGTCGAAGCACCGTTTTATCCCCGCACACTACAAGAAAACTCAAATTACATGCTTGTAGTTCGAAATGAGGGTTTTGCCCCCACAGATGTGCTGGTTTGTCTGCTCTTTACTGAAACACCACAGGAAGATTGAACTTTCACTCATCCTTCTCGGCACGATTTGAGAGAATCTCACGGTAAATCAAGTTCTTTGAAACTCCGTATTCCTGCGATGCTTGCCTTGCAGCCTCAGAGGCACCCGCTCCCTCTGCAACAAGTGCCAGCGCCCGATCTATCGCCTCTTCGTCTTTTGATTCCCCTTCACCCGATGCTCCTTCTATCACTAGCACAAATTCCCCTCTAGGGTCGTTTTCCATGTAATAAAGTTCTGCTCCGGCAAGTGTAGTTCTAATGCATTCCTCGTGAAGTTTGGTAAGCTCCCTGCAAATTGCTATTTTTCTGTCACCGCCCAATGTTTCCACAAAGTCTCTTAATGTCCTTCTAAGCTTGTGTGGAGCCTCATAAAAAACCATTGCCCGCTTTTCGTCCCGGATGGCATCTAGATGTTCACGCCGGGACTTTTTGCTTGTTGAAAGAAATCCCTCAAAGCAAAACCGTGAAGCCTGCAAACCTGAAATTGCTACTGCAGACACCACCGCACTTGCACCGGGCACTACAAGTACCTCTATACCCTCTTCTGCGCACAACTTTACCAACTCACTTCCCGGGTCACTAATAGCAGGCATTCCTGCATCTGTTACTAGTGCGCAGTTCTCCCCTGCTATAATTCGTGCAACGATTTTCTCGCCACTTTCAATACGATTGTGCTCATAGTAACTGACAACAGGCCTTGAAATATTAAAATGTGTCATAAGTTTGCGGGTAACGCGTGTGTCTTCAGCAGCAATAAAATCCACAGATTTTAAAGTTTCGACAGCACGAAAGGTCATATCTCCAAGATTTCCTATTGGTGTACCCACAATATAAAGCTTACCGGTCATTTCTAAAATCCTTTTCTCATACGATTTCTAATACCACATTATTTAACAATGCTAAGCAAGAAATTTACTGCCCCTCAGGATCTCTATGGTGGCCCCTCAGGATCTCTATGGTGGAATAAATTGCTGAAACCATCTCCCTCACTCCTGGCAAAAACCTCAGCGTTGTAGGCTCAAAAAGATAAATACCCGGAAAGGGATAGAATAGTTATCCCAAAAAAAACAGCGTTTATTGCAATTATAGTGTATTTCCGGCATTCCGATTTAAGGATGGCTTAGGGACTGACTTGGGTATCGATATGCTGCCAGATACTCCTCTGTGAAATCACCGTCATCGTCTCTTATGATAAAAGGAGGCAGCGTTCTAACACCCGGTCGCGCATTTTTTCTACCTGCAAGCAATAGCAGCTTAGGTTCTGCATAAACAGTATTGTGAATATACCGCAGTCTCTTTGGTTCAATTCCGGCTCCGCGCATGGCCAACACAAGATCACACAATCGCTCTGCGCGATAAACAACGGCAAACTCACCACCATTTTGTAATAATCGGGCGGCCGTTAGGCTAATCTCATCGATCCTAGCTCCAGCCTCGCTTCTGGCTATCCGCTTTTCTGCAAGTAAGCTTGGCTTTCCCGCCCCCTCCTTAAAATAGGGAGGGTTGCATACAACAGCCGTATATGCTCCAGCAGGAAGTTTACTATCATTCGCACGTAGATCGGCATGTATAGCGCAAACCCTATCCTCAACACCATTGAGAGCAATATTTTCTTCCAGCAGATCGACCGCAGCCTTCTGAATATCAATGCCGTCTATATGGGCTAAATGATAACGAGCAGCAAGAAGGATCGTCAACGCTCCCGATCCACAGCCCAAGTCACATATTTTACGTGCTTTTGAAGGGTGCAGAAAGGCCGATAAAAGGAAAGAATCCATCCCCAGTTTCTCATATGGCTCCCTTTGCAATAGCTTAAAGCCATTAATAAGGAGCTCAATACTTTCTTCCGCGGTACTCTTTGCCTTAAGTCCGAGTTCCATATTATTATTGTCATCACTGTTATCAATGTTCATATTATCCACGCAATCCAAGTTATCCATCTTACCCATATTGCTCACTTTGTCAATATTACCCATAATGTCACTTATCCTGTCCGAAGTATCATATCCTTCTAACAAGGCCTACAACATAAACACTCTAAGCAAAGCATCAAGTAATTCAACAAATAAATATTACCTTGCGATACCGGCATGTAATATCACCAAGTAAAATCATCAAGCAAAACCACCATAGTTATCGGAAAGCAATATCAACACTCAACGCCTCTTAAAGTAATATCTCCATATATCATCATCAGATAATCCAACCTGTTAAATAATAATAACAGCTCGTATGCAAAAAAGGGGGAAAATCCCCCTTTTCTTTTGATATGTATGACTTAATCCTGAACAGGTGCGTCGACAGGGCAGACACTTGCGCATGCTCCGCAGTCAACACATGTATCAGCATCAATCACATATTTGTCATCACCGGCTGTAATGCAGCTGACAGGGCATTCACCTTCGCATGCTCCGCAGCTGATGCATTCGTCCGTTATTTTATATGCCACGAACGTACACCTCCATATTTTTTAGCTAGCCTATCAATAAGCTCAGCCTTTCATATTTTATCATATCTTCCTTTTAAATCAATTCCTAAAATATGTAAACAAATTCCAGTTGGTCATTAATAGTAATCTATAAAAGTTTTGCTAAAGTAACTGCCTTTTCAGTTAAAACACGTCTAGTACTAGATTAGATACGAAGAAGGTATGGAATGAAATCCAATTGGGTATGGAATATTTGTTATCTTTAGTTGGCAATATTGATAATAGAGCAATGTCATACCCGACAAGCAACTTGAATATTTGGACGAGTTATTCGGCTATTTATTCAGCTAATTTTTCGGTGAATAATTCAATGAATAGTTCAGAAAATTATGCTATCAGCCATTGGACTGTCAGAACATCAAATTATATGTGAGGTTAAGGATAATGAGTTATAACGTAGAAAAACCAGATGGCTTTCTCTATGGTGCGGATGAGCCCCGCAGTGAGTCCCATAGCAGCCGTTTCAATGCGGACAAAAAAAATAAGTCAGAATCACAAAATACAGCGAAAAATAAAGCTACAGCTCAAAATAAAAAGAAATCAAAAGCTAATTAGAAATATTCGGATGTCATTTGGTCAGGAATGGTCAAAAAGGCTATTGATTTTCCAAAAACCTAGTAGTATAATATAGTCAAAGATAGTCAAAGTCAAAGAGGGATAAAAACTGGAGGTGATTTTCTTGGGCCTCAGCGACCTGATAACCGAATTTATCCACCAGGCACTCAATGCATCAGATGGAGTTCTTGAGCTGCAGAGAAGTGAACTGGCGGAATATTTCGGATGTGTACCAAGCCAGATAAACTATGTTATTTCTACCCGCTTTTCACCCGAACACGGCTTTATAGTTGAATCTAGAAGGGGTGGCGGTGGATATATAAGGATCAAGAGGATAAACACGAGCAAATATTTATTGTTGATGCATACTGTAAACTCTATCGGGGACGAAATAGATTCTGTCTCAGCCTCGGCCATAATTGGAAACCTGGAAAATGCGGGTGCTATTTCATCAAAGCAAGCCTCGCTCATTGTGGCAGCACTGTCCGGTAGAAGTATGGCAAGCGTACCGCCTTCACTGAGAAGAAAAGTGCGTGCGGCGATCATTAAGGAAATGTTGATAGTATGCAGTGACGAGTCTTGACCCTCGACGGCTGAAAAAACTGAATCTAAAAGACTGAAGCTAAATAATATTTGATTGTTATGAAAGGAGACTTTTTGAAAGGAGGCCTATAGTATGCTCTGTCAAAATTGTAATAAAGAACAGGCTACATGCCACTACAAAGAAATAGTCAACGGCGAAACCCACGAGGCACACCTTTGCGCAAGCTGCGCATCGCAGTTAGGTTATACTTCCCTTTTTAATTGGAGTCCGGTGGATTTCGGATTTGGCCTTGATAACCTGTTAAGCAACATGGTAAGTTCCGATTTTGCAAAACTGAGGCCATCCCAGGTATGTTCACTGTGTGGCTCTACATCGGAAGACATTGCCCGTACAGGACGTGTCGGATGTGCCGTATGCTATGAGACATTTTCAAAAGTGCTCAGCCCCTACATCACTAGAATTCACGGAAACACCTCTCACTCCGGAAGGATCCCGGTGGGAGCGGGTGGAAAAATCAGATTGCGCCGCAAATTGGATGCACTCAAGGCGGATCTACGGAGAGCTGTTGAAGCCGAAGAGTTTGAGCGTGCTGCAGTATTGCGTGATGAGATAAAGCAGCTGGAGGTGGAGATGAAGGATGGATAAGAAGTGGTATAAACGCAAAGGCAAAGAGGCCGACATCGTCCTATCAACTCGAGTACGGCTTGCAAGAAACCTTCGAGACTATCCCTTTCCTGGAAAGATGACACCGACTCAGGAGCGTGAGGTAGTTGACGCTGTAGCAAAAGCCATGGCATCGAGCGCTGAAGGAAATGACTTTAAGCTTATCGATATCTCCGCTCTTCCCGACATCGATCGACGCACACTTATGGAAAAGCACCTCATATCGAATGATCTTGCCCAGGGAAAAGGTGTTCGTGCAATCCTGCTCAGCAGCGATGAAAGCGTCAGCATCATGATAAATGAGGAGGATCATCTCAGAATACAAGTGCTGGGCGCTGGCCTATGCCTTGAGGAATGCTTGAAAAAGGCGATTGAAATCGACGATGCCCTTGACAGCACCCTCAAATACGCATTTGACGAAACATTGGGATATCTAACTAAATGCCCTACCAATTTGGGAACCGGAATACGCGCATCGGTAATGCTGCACCTACCAGCTCTCACTAAGAGCGGGGCTATCCGGAGCCTTGCCGCAAGTGTAGGAAAGCTTGGATTCGTTATTCGCGGACTTTATGGAGAGGGTAGCATAGCAAAAGGGGCATTGTATCAGATATCAAACCAGATGACCCTTGGTTTTGATGAGGAAACCATCGTAAAACGTTTGGGCGATGCCCTCTTACAGATTATTGCACATGAGCGCAATTATCGAAAAGAGATCCTAAAAGCAGGAAAACTGCGGATGGAAGATCAGGTGTGGCGGTCAGCGGGGACCCTTGCATATGCAAGAAGTATATCTACTGACGAGGCCATGCAGCTTCTCTCCGATCTGCGAATGGGGGTATCCATGGGACTCTTCGAAGCAGATATCGACAAGCTCAATACCCTGCTGTGGGAGATACAGCCGGCAAACTTGACAAAGGCATCGGGTAAAGATCACCTCTCGCCTGAAGAGCGGGATACCCGGAGGGCTGAGCTGCTTCGCAAAGCTTTGCAAAAATAAATCAAGGGATATAAAAAAACGGATACAATAAACTAAGATGATGCAATATCAAAAGGATACAAGGGAGGTTATCTATGTTCTCTTTTTTCAATAGATTTACACAGCGTGCTCAAAATGCCCTTCGCCTCGCACATGAATCTGCGGGAAATATGGGGCACAGCTACGTAGGATCGGAGCACATATTGCTTGGACTGCTTCGTGAGGGCGAAGGCATTGCAGCCAGGGCCCTTCAGAATGCAGGAGTAAACGTGGAGCAGTTAAAAAAGAATATCCTCGGTGTCGTAGGAAAGGGAGAAGGCGGCGTGCCTGCACAAGGCCTGACACCAAGAAGCAAGCATATAATCGAGGTTGCAGCGGCTGAAGCGGCGCGCCTCAACACAAGTTATATCGGAACAGAGCATCTGCTCATGGCAATTCTCAGGGAGACAGACAGTTTTGCTACGCGCATGCTCGCGGCAAGCGGGGTCGACATTACCAAGCTCTATCGAAGCATAGAAGCCTTGATAGGCGCTACCGGCTCCGAAGCACCGTCTTCACAGCACGGAAGACCAGGCCGCACCCAGCCGAATGCACCCAGCGGTCCTCCGACAAAAACACTCGATCAATTCGGAAGAGACCTTACACGGTTGGCAGCTGAAGGTAAGCTTGATCCGATAATCGGAAGGGATAAAGAGGTTTCAAGGATAATTCAGATTTTGTCCCGCCGGACCAAAAACAATCCGGTTTTGATCGGTGAACCAGGAGTCGGTAAGACAGCCGTTGCAGAAGGCCTGGCCCAGAAGATCGTAGCAGGAGATATTCCTGAAAACTTGCGTAACAAGCGCCTGTTCTCTCTGGATTTGACAGGAATGATCGCAGGCACCAAGTATCGTGGCGAGTTTGAAGAAAGGATAAAAACCGCAATAGATGAGGTTCGCAATGCGGGGAACGTGATCCTCTTTATCGACGAGCTACACACCATAATTGGCGCGGGAGCAGCCGAAGGCGCGATCGATGCCGCAAACATTCTAAAACCTGCCCTCTCGCGGGGCGAAATCCAGGTGATAGGTGCAACGACCCTTGACGAATACAGAAAACATATCGAAAAAGATGCTGCCCTGGAGCGCAGATTCCAGCCGGTGCTTGTAGGCGAGCCTTCCGAGGAGGAATCCATCGAGATCCTTAGAGGACTTCGTGACCGCTATGAAGCACATCACAAAATCAAAATAACCGATGAATCAATTCGCGCAGCCGTTGAGATGTCATCGCGGTATATCAGCGGAAGACAGCTTCCTGACAAAGCTATAGACCTGATCGATGAGGCTGCAAGCCGTGTTCGAATGAGCGCATTGACTGCACCATTTGATATCAAAGAGCTTGAGGAAAAGCTGAAATCCCTTTCGGCAGAAAAGGAGGAGGCAGTCAAAAACCAAGAGTTTGAGAAAGCCGCAAAGCTTCGTGACGAAGAGAAAAGGCTCATAGAGCAAATCGAAGACGAACGAAAGAAATGGCAGGACAGTCAAAAATCTACGCGTGGTGAAGTCACTGTCGAGGATGTAGCAGCTGTTGTATCGGGTTGGACCGGTGTTCCGGTGACCCGTCTTACCGAGGACGAGTCTGAGAGACTGCTGCATATGGAAGACATTCTTCATAAGCGTGTTATCGGACAGGAGGAGGCGGTCTCCGCTGTCTCCAAGGCGATCAGACGCGGGCGTGTCGGTCTGAAGGATCCAAAACGGCCAACCGGCTCCTTTATATTCCTTGGGCCCACAGGTGTGGGAAAGACGGAGCTGTGCCGCGCCCTAGCCGAGGCAGTATTCGGTGACGAGGATGCCATGGTCCGTATAGATATGTCGGAATACATGGAAAAGCACAACACATCGAAGCTGATCGGCTCTCCACCCGGATATGTCGGCTACGATGAGGGCGGACAATTGACTGAGAAGGTGCGCAGAAAACCCTATTCGGTAATACTTTTTGATGAAATTGAAAAGGCGCATCCTGACGTTTTCAACCTTCTCCTTCAGATACTGGAAGACGGCAGGCTCACCGACTCACAAGGCCGTGTTGTTGACTTCAAGAACACAATAATCGTTATGACCTCTAACCTTGGTGCCCACGATCTGTTCAACCGCAAGCGTCTCGGTTTTGGCACCAGTGAATCAGACGGTGTTACAAATCAGGAGGAAATAAAGTCCACCGTCATGTCACAGCTGAAAAAGACATTCCGTCCGGAGTTTCTCAACCGTGTAGACGAAATAATCGTCTTCCACCAGCTCAACCGCGAACAGATCAAGAAGATAGCCAAAGGAATGCTTACGACGGTTACCGAAAGAGTTCGGGGGCTGGGTATTGAGCTTGATATTGATGAAAGCACTCTCGACTTGATTGCAGAAGAGGGATTTGATCCGGTCTACGGTGCGCGTCCACTACGTAGAGCCATCCAATCTAAGCTTGAGGATGCAATCTCCGAGCGCCTACTCGAGGGAAGCATAAAAGCGGGTGGCGTCGTAAGAGTCTATGCCAAGGATAATGAGCTTGAGTTTGAAAACCTTGGAGGCCAGTCCTCAAAGGCTTCCGCAGAAATCCAGGAGAAATCCTCCGAGCTTTCAAAGGAAAATCACTAACGCTATACTGCCGGTATAATCTGCTGGCTTGATATATAATGACAAGCAGGAAGTGTCTTACACGACACCGCCTGCTTGTTTCTTTTTTACTATTTCATCAAGCCCTCTATCTAAACTTCTAGACCATCAAAAAAATCATAAGTCAATCGATCTCTTTTACTTCTTTTGGCTAAATTCTTTAACGAAATAGCTTCATTATCGAACCTGTCCCTCGCCATATACTATATATTTGATGGACGTCAGTTCGTTTAGTCCCATCGGTCCTCTCGCGTGCATTTTTTGTGTGGAGATCCCGATCTCCGCCCCAAGACCAAACACAAAGCCGTCGGTAAAACGTGTTGAGGCGTTAACATAGACACATGCCGCATCAACTTCTTTTAGGAAGCGCTGGGATGTAAAGTAGTTCGAAGTTACAATAGCTTCGGAATGCCCCGAACCGTAATGGGTGATATGTTCGATAGCTTCTCCAACGTCACCGACTACCTTAACCGCTAAAATATAGTCGTTATACTCTGTATAGTAATCCTCTTCGGTTGCAACTCCTATGTTAGGCAGGATCCTTCTCGTCTTCTCGCATCCCCGCCACTCTACACTTTTATCATCAAGCCGATTTTTCGCCGCGGGCAAGAACTTGTCGGCGACGGCTTCCGCCACAAGCAGAGTCTCTGCGGCATTACATACCGAAGGACGCTGACATTTAGCGTTAAACAAAATATCTTCGGCCATTTTCAAGTCGGCTTCGCTATCAACATAGATATGACAGTTACCCACCCCCGTCTCTATAACCGGGACTTTTGCATTTTCAACAACGCTGCGAATGAGTCCTGCTCCGCCCCTGGGTATCAACACATCCACATAACCGGTAAGCTGCATTAGCTTTGTGGCAGACTCACGTGATGTGTCCTCTACCATTGCAACACAATCACTGGGGAGACCGGCATTATCCAAACATTCACGTATGATATCAGTTAAGACCTTATTAGACAAAAACGCTTCCTTCCCTCCCCGGAGGATCGTAGCATTACCCGACTTGATACAAAGGGATGCAGCATCAACCGTAACATTGGGACGGGATTCATAAATGATCGCGATAACCCCCAGGGGAACCCTCTGTTTGCCAATGATCAAGCCGTTAGGGACGTTTTGTCATCGACAGTACCTCACCTATCGGATCTTTAAGCGACGCAACATGCCGCACTCCCAAGGCCATGTCCCTCTAATCGTCTCAGATTTAGCGCCAGACGATCAAGCATATGATCGGGTAAACCGTTATGCCGTGCTGTTTCTAAGTCGATGCGGTTTTTGATCAAGTATTCGATCCGAATTTCGTATCAGAGCATCCGCTATTTTTAGCAGAGCCTCGTTTTTCTGCTGCTCCGAAGCTGTAGCTAAAACAGGCGATGCTTTTTTTTGCGGCTTTCCCCAGCTCTATCAAACTATTCACATTGTGCACCTCCCTGATTTATAGTCATGATCCTTGTCATAAATCTCGTTTCGATATTCGTTGATATACTTACCGTTGACCTAATGAACCCTCAGTATGATCGTTTTTTAATTGCCCAGTCAACAACCTTTTTGTAGGCTTTTAATTATCCTTGTCATCAATATTTGTAGGCCCTAGGGCTAAACGTTGTTTTCGCCGCGGCAAGGCTTGCTGTTTTTTGCCATAAACAAAGTGCCCACGGACTTCCCGTCCAAAATGTCATACAAAAGTTCGGGTGTGTCACCGCGTGTAACTATTGTGTCCACACCACACGAAACAGCCATTCTTGCCGCCTGTAGCTTTGTAACCATGCCACCCGTTCCTCGATTGGATCCTGCTCCACCGACACTTGCCTCAAGGGAATCGATATCTTCAACTCTGTCGATAAGCCGGGCTTCAGGATTTATGTGTGGGTCGCAATCATATAGTCCGTCGATATCAGAAAGTATAACAAGCAGGTCTGCTCCCACCAGGCATGCTACGGTCGATGACAAAGTGTCATTGTCGCCTATAAGTATCTCCTCAACCGCTACCGAATCATTCTCATTGACGATCGGAACCGCACCATATTCGATAAGGGCCTCGAAAGTATTTAGAAGGTTATGCCTTCTGCTCTCCTCTTCCACGTCCCATCGGTTAAGGAGTATTTGGCCTACCGGATAGCCGTATTCGCCAAAATACTTCTCGTATATATACATCAGGGCACCCTGCCCCACCGAAGCGGTTGCCTGCTTTAAGCGCAGCTCCTTTGGCTTTTCGCGCAAACCGAGTCTCCCGAACCCGGCTGCCTGAGCGCCTGATGAAACCAGTATCACCTCTATGCCTCCGTTCATTATGTCGGAAAGGACACGCGCAATACGTTCCAGATTTCTAAGATTCAATTTACCGCTTTCATGTGTAAGAGTCGATGAGCCAACCTTAACAACCAATCTCTTTATCTTTTTCAATCCCATAGCAGACCGTGCTCCCTTGTGATGATCGTCTTCCGCTTTCTATTTTGAAAGAGGCGTATGACTTTTGAACAGTTTACCACTTTACCGAGCTAATATCAATATCAATCTAACGCATAAACCACTATAATTTGCTTAGCATTATAATTAGTGTGAACTTCTACATTTGACAGCACCTTGATTAGATCACACCTTGATTTGACTGGTCATAAAGTTCATCGCTCATACAAAAGTCCACACAAATATTGAAAACCATATTTAAATAGTATATTATTCTTATGTTTATTTGTAATTCCAAGGGCTGGATGTGACTTAGCGCCCTCTCCCGGGATATTGCATGAAATGGAGATGACTGGAAAGAATGATAAATATCGTACTGGTGGAGCCGGAAATACCCATGAATACTGGAAATATCGCAAGAAGCTGTGCTGCTACCGGTTCTGTACTCCATCTTGTGGGGCCGCTGGGCTTTTCTATAAGCGATCGTGCAGTGAAGAGAGCCGGCCTTGATTACTGGCATCTTGTGGACGTAAGATATTACCGTGACTTTGATGAATTTCAACAGAAGAACCCCGGCGTACGCTGCTGGTACTCCTCTACAAAAGCGCCACGGCCTTACAGTGATGCCAAATTTCAAGACGGAGACTATATCTTTTTCGGCAAGGAGACAAAGGGTCTTGACGAAGAGCTTTTGAGAACTCACTATGATCGGTGTATTCGCATACCGATCATTGAACAAGCCCGCTCTCTGAATCTGTCAAATTCAGTTGCGATCGTACTTTTTGAAGCTCTACGCCAGTTGGACTTTCCCAATCTTAAAACTACCGGAAATATTGCATTAATAGATCAGCCATAAATTATCCAAAGAGCTATATCAATAAGCAGAAATATTTTATATTATTGTTAAAAATGTCACATACTGTAACATTCCTCTTGAATTTGTGCAAAATGTGGGATATAATTCTTGTGCTTTAAGAATTTGATGACGATTTTGCGTTATAATTGATTCAGAGTTCAAAAAACTTGATTTTTACAAAGGAGATGTGTCAGATGAACTACAACAAAAAGACCATTGAAGACATTGAGTTCAACGGCAAAAAAGTTCTGGTTCGATGCGACTTCAACGTTCCGCAGGATGAAAACGGAAATATAACTGATGACAAGCGGATAACAGCTGCACTTCCCACAATTCAATACCTTCTCTCAAATCAGGCGGCTGTCATTCTCTGCTCGCATCTGGGACGTCCCAAGGGCGAATTTAAGACTAAATTCTCGCTTGCCCCGGTTGCAGCACGTCTTACTGAACTTTTGGGTAAGGAAGTCAAACTCGCAAAGGATGTAATCGGACCTGACGCCGATGCTCTGACCTCATCCCTTAAGCCCGGAGAGGTAATGCTTCTGGAAAACGTCCGCTTCCACAAGGAAGAGGAGAAAAATGACCCTGAGTTTGCTAAAAAACTGGCATCATATGCTGAAATATATGTTAACGACGCATTTGGTACCGCGCACCGCGCCCATGCCTCCACCGCAGGTGTTGCTGACTATATTCCTGCTGTTTGCGGATACCTTATCAGCAAGGAGATCAGCATCATGGGTAAAGCGCTGGATGATCCAAAGCGTCCTTTTGTTGCAATTCTTGGCGGTGCAAAGGTTTCCGACAAGATCGGTGTTATAAATAACCTTCTTGAAAAGGTCGATACCCTGATAATCGGCGGCGGAATGGCCTACACATTTGTAAAAGCAATGGGTGGATCCATCGGAACATCTCTGTGCGAGGACGAAAAACTTGATTATGCCCGCGAAATGATCGAGAAAGCAAAGGCAAAAGGAGTTCAGTTCCTGCTACCTGTGGACAACATTGCGGCAAGTGAGTTTGCTGCTGATGCGGAAGCCGTTACCGTAAAAACACACGCGATCCCTGACAACCTGATGGGTCTTGACATTGGTCCTGAAACCATTAAGATATTCAGCGAAGCAATCAAGAACGCGGGCACCGTTGTTTGGAACGGACCCATGGGCGTTTTTGAATTTGATAAATTTGCCAATGGCACCCGTGCTATTGCCACAGCTGTTGCAGAGAGCAACTCCGTCAGCATTATCGGCGGCGGTGACAGCGCAGCTGCGATCCAACAGCTTGGCTTTGCAGAAAAAATGACACATATTTCAACAGGTGGCGGAGCATCTCTTGAATTTTTGGAAGGTCTCGAGCTTCCCGGCGTTGCCTGCCTGATGGACAAATAATTTTTCAAATATGAAATATATGTTGCAAACTTACAGCAAAACACATATACAAACGTAATGTGCAATAAGTTTTCTTATTTGCCGAAAGGAGTAACTCACGTGAATAGAAGATACCGCAAAACCATCATAGCGGGCAACTGGAAAATGAATAAAACCGCTTCAGAGGGCAAGGCTTTTCTTGAAGAGCTGAAAGCGCAAGTCGGACGCGTCAAGTGGTGTGAGGTCGTTGTCTGTGTACCATTTGTCAACATCCCCATGGCTCTCCGCGCTCTTAAGGATTGCCGTATTGCAGTTGGTGCTCAGAACCTGCACCATGAGCAGAGCGGTGCCTATACAGGCGAAGTTTCCGCAGATATGCTGAAGGATCTGGGTGTCAAGTACGTTATTGTTGGACATTCCGAACGACGCCAGTACTTTGGGGAAACTGACGCTATAGTAAACAAAAAAGTACATGCTGCTCTTAATGTCGGTCTTCGTCCCATAGTTTGTGTCGGTGAAAGCCTTGAGCAGCGTGAGGCGGGTATTACAAACGAATTGATCACCATGCAGGTCAAGGCTGCACTTGCAGGCGTCACTATAGAAAAAGTTCGTCAGATCGTATTCGCTTATGAGCCGATCTGGGCTATAGGAACTGGTAAGACTGCTACAGCAGAGCAGGCTAACGAGGTTTGCGAACTTATCCGCGCTACTATACGTAAGATGTATGGAGCACGTATAGCCCGTGCTATCACTATTCAGTACGGTGGTTCAATGAACGCCCAAAACGCATTCGAGCTTTTGGCACAACCCGATGTAGATGGCGGTCTGATAGGAGGCGCATCACTTAAAGTTCCTGATTTCACAGCGATCGTAAACGCTGCAAATCAGCAATAATGGTGAATGAATGGATATGAAAACACCTGTAACCTTGGTGATATTGGATGGATACGGACTTGCACCCAATTCAAAAGCAAATGCTATATCCAATACACCAACCCCAAACCTTGACGCCCTATTTGCAAGGTGTCCCAATACCACACTCAAATCCTCCGGGCTTCATGTCGGGCTTCCGGACGGACAAATGGGTAACAGTGAAGTTGGACACACTAATATAGGCGCAGGTCGTGTAGTTTATCAGGATCTCCCTAAAATAACCAAGTCGATTGAGGACGGATCATTCTTTGAAAACGTCCGATATCGCGACGCTATTCAAAATTGTATTGACAAAGGCACAGCACTCCATCTATTTGGACTGATGTCCGATGGCGGAGTACACAGCCATTATACTCACACATGGGCAGCGGTTGAGCTTGCACATCGCATGGGTCTCGACAGAGTCTACCTCCACTGTTTCCTGGACGGCCGTGATGTCCCGCCCACCTCAGGAGCAGGATATGTTGAGGAGACCATTGCAAAGCTGAAGGAAATCGGTGTCGGCAAAATTGCGACAGTTATGGGACGCTACTATGCAATGGACCGTGACAACCGCTGGGAACGTGTTGAACGCGCTTATGCCGCCATGGTATATGGTGAAGGCAAGTGGTGTGACGATCCGGTCAAAGCCATCAAAGAAAGCTATGAAAATAACGTGACCGACGAGTTTGTAGAGCCGGTGATTACCGCGCGAGGCGCCGAAATCCGTGAAAATGACTCCATCATTTTCATAAACTTTCGTCCCGACCGCGCCCGGGAGATCACCCGGACATTCGTCGATCCGGAATTCAATGGCTTTGAAAGAAAGAAGGGCTTTTTCCCGGTACACTTCGTCTGCACTACGCAGTATGATGCTGAGATGCCCAATGTCAGCGTCGCATTTGAAAAAGAGAAGCTTGACAATATTTTCGGAGAATATATCAGCCAACTCGGACTACGACAGCTCCGGATAGCTGAAACCGAAAAGTACGCCCACGTGACATTCTTTTTTAACGGCGGCGAAGAGACAGTATTTGAGGGTGAGGATCGTGTGCTCATCCCCTCACCAAAGGTTCCCACCTACGACCTCAAACCCGAAATGAGCGCCTATGAGGTGACGGATGCGGTCGTAGAGCGGATATTGAGCCGTGAATATGATGTTATAATCCTCAACTATGCCAACTGTGATATGGTTGGACATACAGGCGTATATGAGGCAGCACAGAAAGCTGTTGCGACAGTAGACGACTGCCTTGGCCGGGTTATTGAAGCCATGCAGACAGTCGGTGGTATTACAATAGTAACTGCAGACCACGGCAATGCCGATAAGATGCTTGAAGATGATGGTACTTCACCATTTACGGCGCACACCACAAATCCTGTACCTCTGATAATCTGCGGTGCCGATGTTGAGCTTAACGAAGGCAGACTGGCAGATATCGCGCCCACCATGCTTGATCTTATGGGTCTTGGAAAACCTCCCGAAATGACAGGAGTTTCTCTAATTCGGGTAAAATAACAGCACACCAAATTTAATAAGGAGTGTAAATATGAAGCAGTACCTTGAAATCGTTGATGTCCTTGGCAGAGAAATAATCGACTCCCGCGGCAACCCCACAGTTGAAGTTGAGGTTACCGTTGATGATGGGAGCACATTCTACGTTGGCCGTGCCGCAGTTCCTTCCGGTGCCTCAACAGGTATTTATGAGGCGGTCGAACTCCGCGACGGCGATAAGGCACGCTATCTTGGTAAGGGTGTTCTGAACGCTGTTCAGGCGGTCAATACCGAGATTGCCGATGCGATAGTCGGACTTAATGCACTCGACCAGGTCGAAATAGACCGTACAATGATCGAGCTTGACGGAACTCCAAATAAAGGCCGTTTAGGTGCAAACGCCATTCTGGGTGTTTCCCTTGCCGTTGCTAAAGCCGCTGCTGAAGCTCTTGGCCAGAGCCTCTACAACTACATTGGCGGTGTGAATGCAAAGACCTTGCCGGTTCCGATGATGAACGTACTCAACGGCGGCGCCCATGCCGACAACAACGTTGATATTCAGGAATTCATGATCATGCCGGTTTCAGCACCTAATTTCCGCGAAGGTCTCCGCATGTGCGCAGAAGTTTTCCACACATTGAAAAAGGTCGTTCCTTCTTCCGGAGTTGGTGATGAGGGTGGATACGCTCCCAACCTAGAGACCGACGAGGATGCTCTTAAGGCTCTTGTGGAAGCTATTACAAAGGCCGGATACAAACCCGGTGATGACTTTATGATCGCCATGGATCCCGCTGTTTCCGAATGGTATGTCGATGAGGATGGCGGCTATTACTTCCTGCCGAAGGCTCAAAAGAAGATGACTCGCAACGATATGGTGGACATGTGGAAAAACTTTGTTGACAAATACCCGATCATTTCCATTGAAGACGGAATGGCGGAAGACGATTGGGAAGGCTGGAAGATGCTGACCGATGCCCTCGGTAAGAAGATACAGCTTGTTGGTGACGACCTGTTTGTTACAAACACTGAACGTCTATCCAAGGGAATCAAACTTGGCGTCGCAAACTCCATTCTTATTAAAGTCAACCAGATCGGTACACTTACTGAGACTTTGGATGCCATTCAAATGGCAAACCGTGCCGGTTACACAGCAGTCATTTCTCACCGTTCAGGAGAGACCGAGGATACAACGATCGCCGACATCTCTGTGGCACTCAATGCCGGACAGATCAAGACCGGTGCTCCCTCCAGAACTGACCGTGTTGCAAAATACAACCAGCTTCTCAGGATCGAAGAGGAGCTTGGCGAATCCGCCATCTATCTTGGCCGTGACGCCTGGTTCAACCTTGATTGATCTATTCATAATTGAAAAACAGGACGCGTTTCATCTGAAACGCGTCCTTATTTATAACAAGGGGAAGGTTCCTCTTTCTTGTAGTCAGGTCAGGTTTAAGACAGAGTTACCTTTCCCTTATTCTGATTTGTTATAATCATTGATCACCGCCCTCAAAAGCGGTGGTATTTCATTGTCACTGTAAGTTTTATAGCCGATTATATCATTTTCCAACATGTGCTTTAATTTATAAGCCATTAACCGGTCAAGTACCGGGTCCCTTTCCTCATCTACCCTGCTCAGAATTTCCTGCACATCGTACAAGTCGTTGTACGTTAGATATGGGTAATCATTAAGACCTGGCGTTCCATCAGGTTTGATAGCATATGCAAGACCTCGATTTCCATTGTACCACTTTGACTCGGCGCTGCGTATTCCACTTAACAGTTCCTCCGCGAACTCATAGTAATTTGATTCTCCGGTGCATTCATGTGCGGTAAGCAATACCTTTATCTCTTGCAGTTGGTGATTTAGTGAACTATGAGTTTGTTTGACCTTCCTATCTCCCTTGGGAACTCCGTAGTCCTCCACCAAAATACCATCTTCCACTTTAATGTGGTTTTTACTGGCATGGCATATCAACCACTCTGTCTGTCTAAGAGCGGCACCCAGGTAGTGCTGATAGCCAAGCTTTTTATAGGCTTCAAACAAGCGCATGGTCACATCGTTATTAAAGCGAGTGTCATAGAAGTGACTTCCAATATGGTAGTCCTCCCTAAGCCACCTACTTTCGGCAGGTGTTGGCCAGTAGCCGTGCCTGTTTTGTTTTTTCACCGCCTCATCCAAAAGCACCACGGACAATATATTTGCAACCCGGCTATCCTCTTCGAGCAGGACGATCGCCGGATGAACAGCAGGACACCTATAAAACATACCACTTTCATATGGTTTGTACGACTCCGGAGAAATATAGTAAGCCCCATCAAAGCATATCCGGTGATCTGCGTTAAAATCAATTCTTTTCCAGTTTGACCTGACTATATCGTTCCATTCATACTCCGGATTTTGAATTGAGAGAGCCCAAATATGAGCCTCATTACCGTCCGAGAGCGGCAGACGGATCGTAACTTCATATCCTGTCTCCACTTCACACATATTGACGCTACCCCGCAACCCGGTGTCCAGTAGATTACCGTCACCATAAGGCTTGTAAATAGCAGCAGGTCCAAGTATAACAAAGGACTCATCCGTCTGA
This sequence comes from Eubacteriales bacterium, assembly GCA_050950785.1. Classification (GTDB taxonomy): domain Bacteria; phylum Bacillota; class Clostridia; order Oscillospirales; family JAAYOS01; genus JAAYOS01. The sequence goes on from JBMNIG010000006.1 coordinate 48,556, forward strand.
ATAAATAAAACGGCATCGGTCATATCGCCCGTGGGGGATGAGCTTATCCACTCCCCTGTTGCCTGGTCGATATATGTTACCGAACCGTTTTTCCCATAAATGGTATAAACAACTTTCTCAATACCATCTGAGTTGCAAAACTTACGCAGCAGAAACTCGTCGCCGTTTTCAAAGAGATAACGCTTATTTTCCACATAACAGTCTGTATAATGCTCCCTATATTTTACTATCCGATAGGTTTCGACATTGGCTGTCCCACCTTCGTCAGTATATTCTACAGCATTTCCGCCCTTATTTGCCAAGTATCTTTCTTCTGCCGCAACAGCATGGCCCATCTGGGTAATCAAAAAGAGAGTAACTAACAGGACTGTACGGTTTTTCATTATCCACTCCGATTGTCTAAGTTTGTAATCAAATCAACTCTTTGCTGGTGTCTTCCACCCTCAAACTCGGTTTTGAGGAATAGCTCCACTAGCTGTACAGCAAGGCCTGAACCCACTACACGAGCTCCAAGTGCAAGCATATTTGCGTCGTTGTGAAGCCGCGAGAATTTAACAGAATACGAGTCGGAACAGCTTGCACAGCGTATTCCCTTGATCTTGTTTGCCGCGATTGAAATTCCTATTCCGGTGCCGCAAAACAACAAGCCACAGCAACATTCTCCCGAAGCAACAGCCCTCGCTGCACGCTCCGCATATATCGGATAATCCACGCGTTCTCCTGCACAACCAAAGTCTTTGTACCGGTAACCCATCTTTTCCAGGTGTTCAATAATTAGCTGTTTGAGCGGATAACCAGCGTGGTCACTTGCTACTGCTATTATATTATGCTCCATACTCCACCTCTTAAAACCAATTGAATTTTGTACTACCCTGTAAATCAAACTTTATCTACAAGGATAACTCCAATATCATATCTCAACGAATGATGGCTTTCTATTTTTGTACACAGTTAAATATCTAAATCCTGCATCTTGAAGAATTGCGATGCCTTCTGGGATTCCGGAACCCACATCCTGCGCTGAATGGGCATCCGAACCTAACGTAACGATTTCGCCCCCGCACTCGCGGTAAAGCTTAACGATATCAGGCGTCGGCATGGTTTGACCAAAAGGCTGTCTAAGTCCAGAAGTATTGAGCTCGATCCCCATGCCAGAAGCAATCAAAAGCCTGAATATGTCCGCAATTTCGGAATGATATTCTGTAAAGTCAAATCCAAGACCGGCTCTGCCCCTTATATACCGGAGGGGATAACTTATATGGCCAAGTACATCAAAACCGCCAAACTCAATCATTTCACGAAGCTCTATAAAGTATCGATGGATGAGAGCACGGCAAGCGTCTATATCAGGGTATTCAAGAAAATAAAAATCCTCTGTCTCATTTAAGTTGTGTAGCGATCCTATTATGAAGTCCAGCTTTGGATTTGATGAATACCGCTTTGCCAGTTCACTATTCTGGGAAGGTTGACCAAGTTCAAGGCCGTAAACAAGGGTCAAATGATCTTCATATTTCTCCCTCACCCTGTCCAGTGCTATGAAGTAAAGCTCCTCATCAAAGTCACACGGTACTCCGTTCCAGCCGTTTACGTCGCAGTGCTCCGTTATGGCCAGTTCCTTAACGCCCTTTGAAATCGCCGCCTCGCAGAGCTCTTCCATTGTGGATACTGCGTCAAAGGAAAAGTATGAAGAATGAGTATGATAATCAACCAAATACATTATGTCTCTCCTAACATCAAAACGGCCAGGACGGGAACCACTTCAATAACATGCGGCCGTACCAACTAGGTACTGTAAGTCCCGTTAGAACCGGGAAAAACATTACAAAGAGTGCAATAGCAACGCCGCATAGACTGTATGCGTAGTATTTGCCATGTGGTGGCTCTTTTATCAGTCCATTTATGGTATAACTTAAAGCCAGTACGAGAAAAACCATAGATGGGAAATAGTGATACGCAAAAGTAATACGCGAAATGAACATCCATGGCACAAGCTGTGCCGCATATCCAATAAGGATAAAGAGACCAAGCCCGTCTCCGCGTCGACTGATTTGCCTCCACAACAGTGCCATGATCGCTCCTAAGCCGCCCCAGCACACGACCGGGTTGAGAAACGCTCCAAAGGACACACGAAATCCCGCAGCAGGGTATTCTAAATAATACAAAATCGGGCGTATATTAAATATCCACATCCACCAGCGTGAGGCATAGCTATGTTCTGCATCAACACCTGCGTGGTATTTGAACATACTGACCTGATTCTCCCAAACCAGAGAAAGCGAAAGCGGTTCTCCCATTCCCTTGGCGTAAGGGATGTAGCTCAAGTAGTATATCGCCGCCGGTATGGCGACAAAAAACACAACACTTACAACCACAATAAGCGCAAGTCTTTTCAAAAAAGGCCGTATAAGCCCCTCGCGATATGATCCGCGACCCTGCAAAACTATATAAATGACGTAAAGCACTACAAGCCCCGTAGCTGCGTAAAATGCCGTCCATTTAGATGCGATACCCAAGCCAAAACTTATTCCGCATAGAGCTAGCGGAATGAGTTGCTTAGTAGGTTTGTCTCTAAAGTCAGTGGAAATAAAGCGGTACATGAAGTAGTACATCAGGATCGTAAAAAATACCCCGTAGGTATCGATGGTGGCGATCCTCGTCTGCACATAGTGCATAAAGTCAAATGCGAAAAGCAGAGTGCCCAGAATTGCAGTAATGCGTTTCCCAAATAGATTTTTTATAAAGATATACATGATGGGAACCATCAAGACACCGAAAAGTGTGCCTATAAAGCGCCATCCAAACGGGGTCATACCGAAAAGGCTTATTCCAATACTGATAAGCACCTTCCCAAGTGGCGGATGCGTGTTCTCGTATGCTCGCATTCCTTGCAGATGCTCATAAGCCGTTCGCGCATGATATATTTCGTCAAAATAGGTGGAGTTTAGGTATGTTGATTTTTCCGGCATCAACTCCCATTCGTCGAAAAGCAGCTGGGCTCCCCGTGACATTTCAAACGCATCCGACGAAATCCTATTGCCCTGCGTATCCAATAAAACTAATTCACCCAATTCCATGGGTGTCCTCTGGGCAGTGATCTTCAAATATCGCATCTCAACGGGCCCATTCTCAAACTTGTTGAAAAACCAGTGAAATGTCTTTGCATGATCCTGCCGCAAATCATCCTGTTTGACCCAGGTCGTGCCGTCTGCCGAAGTTTCAAGAGTGTAGCCGCTATCAGCGTGAAAGTTCCCCGTATAGTGAACGATAGTTGATACCTGCTGTATCTCTCCGATATCCACAATTATGCTCGGCGACTGCTTTGTAAACCTGTGAAAGGTCTGAGGGTTCTGATTGTCACCAAGATTCCAAAATGCAACGATCCCATAGATAAGTGTCAGTACTAGAATTGGAATCGTATCCCACTTCTCCAGCGGAAATATGCCGGGAAAGGTAAGACGCCTTTCAGAAGAAATCAAATCAAGGATCGATCTTGGCTTAGAGGTGTACAATAGATACTTATAAACATAATAAACGACAAACACTATCAACAATGCAGGAAACAAATATACATAATATCTTTGTACCCAGTTGAACATCCTCATCCTCCAGTTTGCTTAGTTTATTCTAGCTTTTGCTTCGACATCAATTATATACTTTTTCCCCAGTGGGTACAACCCACATTTGTCCTTTGTTTCACACCATTCCCACATTTGGCATAGAATAATCCATTTGTCAAAAAATGTTGAAAAAGCTTGTAAGAAATGGGGCTGTGTGATATACTTTAAAATAATAATGATTCGGAGGGTCGTTAATCTATGGACAATCTGAATTCCGGCTTAAAGCAAAATGTTAACATATATGATGAAATGAGGGGAAGGTACCTCACTTTTATCGTTGATGAACAGACCTTTGGCATTCCCATTGCTGATGTTGTTCAAATAGTTGGTGTTCAGGAGATCACTGAAGTTCCCGAGTTGCCAAGCTATGCTAAAGGTGTTATCAATCTCCGGGGTAATATCATTCCGCTTATTGACATGCGCATACGCTTTCATAAAGAAGAAATCGCTTATAACGATCGGACTTGCATAATAGTAACAGACATCGGTGGCCGCTTTATTGGACTGATCGTAGAGGCAGTGGATGAGGTCACAACCATCAGTGATGATGAAATCTCTCCGCCACCTATAGTATCGGCAGATTACACAAGTAATTTTCTCACCGGTATCGGTCTGCAAAACGATAAAATAATCCTTCTTATCGATACCAGGAAAATTTTGTCGGGTTCCGACATTGAAAAGTTGGAGGCCGCTGAAGTTTAATCGTTCTGCGTTGCAGACAATCCCGGGTCTTAGTACATACTCGCTATCTAAATAGGAACAAATAAACAAGAGCTGTTTTCCGGAAAGAAAGGTTGTCGGAAAATCAGCTCTTTATTTTTAGCACATCGCATTCATCACATAAGCTTTACAGTATAGTAAACCGCAAGAACAAAAAGATATCCGAACACAACAAACAGAAGATAATATGCAACTATCGATCCAAAAACCAGCGCCGCGACTGTACACAAAAATGAGACCGCAATACTTAAATAAATAAGTCCGTACTTTGTGGAGGGACGGAATAGTTTGAAGCTTCGCTTCCCGACTTTGACCGCTCCACCGTTACGCGATGCTGAAAAAACAACTAGTGCAGCGATCAACAATGCAATAAGGGCTACGATTCCGGCATAAAAAGTGAGGTCGGATAACAATGACGCCGGGTCGATCCTAGTAATAGGCCGCACATAATACGCCTTACTAAAATACCACATCAAAAATCCAGTAGTTGCGGTTATTGCTGAGATAAAGAAAAACTCCGATGAATAAATCAGATAAATAAGCACCAGCACTGCGGCAGCCGGGATAATGATATAGAGAACTTTTATCCCGTCTACAAAAAACCTTGCGGCAATCAGTGCACATATTGCGGCAAATGCTGAGGCAGCCGACAGATTCCTGCCTCGAAAAACCTTGTATTTATTATCTATTCCCTTTTTTCGGGTCCGATGCTCCCACACAGCGCCTACTATCGCCATAAGCGCCGCGAAGGCCGAAAACCCGTACACCAATCGCATCGTAATCGCTATGCTGTCGATTCTTCCGTATCCCCGGTATGTAGCCATCAATCCGACTATCAGCAGAAATGCGAAAGAGAACACGCCAAGGATCATATTTGTCATATAGTCATCATACTGGGATGTCTTCGTCTTCCTTTTCACAGCTCATTCTCCCTTTCTTGCTGTCCCTTTCCGCCGCATAAATCATAATGGAAAGTACACATAGCGGCGCTGTTTCCGCACGAAGGATCCGATTTCCTAATGTTATCGGGGTAAATCCATAACCTTCTGCGGTAAGAACTTCTTTTTGGGTATAGCCTCCCTCGGGACCTATAAACACAGCCGACGTGCGGTAAGTGCTTGACTCGATCATATCCCCGATCGGGATCGTTCCGTTCTCGTAGGCTATAATGCGCATGTCCGCTTTCATACCCTCTTGCAGTGCCCTCTCAAATGTCATAAACGGCAAAACTTGAGGTATACGTCCACGGCCACTTTGTTTAGACGCTTCAAGTGAAATTTTGTTCCATCTAGACAGCTTATTTTTTTCCGAAGTTTTATCATACTTGTATATACATCTTTCGCTCAACACCGGGACAATAGAATGGACCCCAAGCTCAACTGACTTTTGTATAACAATGTCCATCTTGTCGCCTTTGATAATGGACGCATATAGTGTAATTTCTACTTCGGGCTCGCTTATTGTTGGGGTAACACTTAATACACGTACTTCTGCAATACTGCCCGCGGCACGGACAAGCTCGCAGTGATAATCCGTTCCTCGCCCATCACAAAGGGTTATCCCTTCTCCCGGCTTCATTCTTAGGGATTTTGATATATGAAGCGCATCACTGCCCTCAACGATCATTATGTCCCCTACAGAACCGGATGCGTCAACAAAGAACCTGGGCAATGGCATCCTCCTGAATCAATATTATCTACTCTGTTGTGCCACTTCAATTCAAAAGCTATGTCAAAATACAGCTTAAAGCTCAAAAGCATTTGGCAGCAGGTCATCATAGCTGTATTGTTTGAATTCTCCCTCCGAATTGGCGCATAGAAACACCAAGTCAGCGGTAAACTCTCGCAGAAATTGCCTGCATATACCGCATGGAACGCAGTACTCATCTCCTGTACCAGCTACAGCTATTTTAACAAACTCAACATTTCCGTCAGCAACAGCAGATACAGCGGCGGTCTGCTCAGCGCAGATAGTTGCACCATACGAAGCGTTTTCCACGTTGCATCCGCGGTATACGCTACCGTCTTCACATAAGAGCGCAGCGCCTACCGCAAATCCGGAATAGGGTGCGTATGCCCTGTCCCGCATATCCATTGCTATCTTTACAAGCTGCTCATCGGTTATCGAGTTCTTCATCAAAGTCGCTTCCTTTCTGTAGCGGACCGAAACCCTCTTTGTCATCGATTATATACAACGGGCGACCCTTACTCTCATCACTTATACGGCTGATATATTCGCCAAGTATACCTATCATTAGCAGTATTATCCCGTTGAGCAGGAAGGAAAAACCTCCAACTGTGTAAAGTGGTGATAAGTTTGGATCCACAAGAATGTTCCGGACTATTATAAAGAGAAAATAAAACACTGACAATACTAAAACTAAAAATCCAAGAAGCGACGACAGTCGCAGCGGCTTATATGAAAATGAGGACAGACCATCGAAAGCCAGTTTTAGCATCTTCTTGAGGGGATACTTAGTCTCCCCGGCAAAACGCTCTTCCCGCACATATTCCACTGCAGTCTGCTTAAAACCGACCCAGCTTACCAGCCCTCGCACATACCTGTTTCTTTCAGGCATTGACTTAAGTGTGTCGCATACTTTTCTGTCAATCAAACGAAAATCGCCTGTGTCAACCGGTATTGAAACATCTGTGAGGGCATTTAGGATACGGTAAAATACCTTTGCGGTAAAGGTCTTAAAAAAGGTCTCCCCTTTGCGCTTGAGCCTTTTCCCATAGACTACCATGTAGCCCGCTTTCCACTTTTCTATCATGTCAAGCATGACCTCGGGCGGATCCTGAAGGTCGGCGTCTATTATTAAGATCGCTTCACCGCTTGCATGATCCATCCCTGCAGTTATTGCGGTCTGGTGACCGAAATTTCGAGAAAATCCAAGCATTTTGACATTGTCGTCAACCGCCACAAGATTTCTAAGCTTTTCGGCAGTGCTGTCTCTACTGCCATCGTTTATAAATATCAATTCATAGGGTTCACCGGTACTGTCCATAACTTTTTTGAGCCTTCGATAGCTCTCGTCGATAACTTCCTCTTCGTTATAAGCCGGTATAACAACAGAGTATTTAACTTCACCCAATTTACCCACCTCAAATCTATTATGCCCAACATTTGGATATATTAATGGACATCCTCTAAATTTGCTCTCCGGCCGGCAAGTGATCTAACACGTGCCCTGTATATACCATAAAGTCTCAAAAGACAGACAATCGTGATTATTAGAGCAGCCATCATTATTATAAATGAAATCGTACCTGCAGCTTCCGGTGCAGCTGACACATCTCCATCGGAAACCGGAAGCAAACTGAGAATCGCGCTTAGGCCATTGTAAGCAATATGCAGTGTTATCGGAGCAATTATAGAGTCGCACCACACATATACAAGAGCAAGGACCAAAGACGTAGGCATGACATAAGCTATCTGCAACGGCAGCATGTGAGCCCCGGCAAAAATCAGTGTCTGAAAAATGACAGCCAATGAAATAGCCATCCCCCTGCGCAACACGTTAAATGCCATTCCTCTGAAGATCAACTCCTCGGTAATCGGAACAAGTAGCGCCGTTGTAAACAAAGTCAACCAGAAATTGTCCGTTACGATCGCCTCACCGACCAATTCGTTGTACTGGTTTATAACGCTCTCAGGTATGGGTAACAGGTTCAGCGCAAAAATGGTGGCAAGATTTATAGAGATACCGATCACAAAAACAAGCGCAACAGTCGTAAAAGGTAAAGGCTTAATAATAATTACATCTTTTAGCCTTCTCCTACTTGCTCTGACGATGATGAGAACAACCAGACAAGCTATAACGCAGCCCGCAATGAGAATCTGCTGGCTATATTTGCTGACAAACTCATTCTGAATGACCGAGATATCCTTGTTAAGGATATCCGCCATGCTCTTATCGATCGATGTTGAAACAATGTACGCTACAATAGCTACAAATGAAGCGATCAGCTGGCTTCCCATATATATCAATGGATAAATCAAAGAGTGTAACAGCGCCACAAATCCCTTTTTCAAATAGACACCCGCCTTTGCATTTTTTTCTAAGCTTGATGATACGCAATATATGTATAGATGAGGAATGTAAGTGCTAAAGATAGGAGCGTTAAGAACCACGTCCCTACCAATAACGAAGTGTGGCGGGTTTTGTGCCTGCAAAGGTAAAAACCTGTAAGCACTCCAGGTCCGCCCAACAGGAAAGCCGCCCACAAGAAAAACCTCTCAGGTATCCGGCGTGCCCCGCGTTTCGAGGCGATTTTGTCAGCTGCGGCAACGATAAAGCAGATAATATTCCATAATAACCACAAAGCTGCCAGGATTTTTACTGAAACATGAATCTCTATCACAAAGTTCTTCCTCAATAAGACTGATTTAATAGACGAGTGTTGCAACACTCAAAACCAATGTTGAGGTGCCTAAACTAAATTTTAAGCTCCTGGAACTAGGTGTTGCAGCACCCCATACTCAGTTTTGCAGTACCTGCAAACATCTACAAATTTATAATACCCGTTTCATCCTAGCAATTTACCGGTGAGCCTATTTCCGTCGCTTCCCGTGATGAGAACTTCTGCAAGCTGTCCGCGAAGGTTTGTTGCGTCAACTAAGACCGGTAAATAATTCTCGGAATGTCCTTCCCACTTCCCGTCTACTTCTGTCTCGAATAGAACTTTTCTTGTCCTTCCCAACTGACGATTGAGATAACCACGCCTCATGTCCATAGCCACAGCAGCCACTGTTGCGGCTCTCTCATCCTTTACCGACTTTGGCAGTTGATCATCCATCAATGCGGCACGGGTTCCCTCTCTTATTGAGTAAGGAAACACGTGAATTGCAGAAAATCCGATTGATTTTATAAAATCTATTGTTTCCAAAAACTCTTCTTCGGTTTCGCCGGGAAATCCCACAATAAGATCTGTTGTTATGGCCGGATCATCAAAAGCTGATCTAAGCAGCGAAACCGACTTTTCATAATCCTCAGGTAGGTATTTTCTCCTCATGCGCCTGAGTACACCTGCACTGCCGCTTTGTAGTGATAGGTGAAAGTGAGGACACAGGTTCTGCAAAGAACTTAGGCTCTCTACAAACTCCTCACGCACAGTCGATGGTTCAAGAGAACCCAATCTAAATCTTACCGACGGGGCTGCTTTGCAGAGCTCCTCAATGAGCCGGTGCAGGTTTGTGCCTATGTCACTTCCATAGGAGGATATTTCGATTCCGGTTATTACGATTTCCTTAAACCCCTGCTCAGCAAGCTGTATAACTGAGCTTACAGCTTCATGGACAGGTAATGAACGACTTGGTCCGCGCAAGTATGGAATAATACAGTATGAACAAAAGTTGACACAGCCGTCCTGAACCTTAAGGAGAGCTCGGACCCGCCCCTCCACCTCACCAGCCGGAAGGATTTCAAAATCCCGTCTGCTGAACGGATCAACGATTTCTGTATCTGTTTTATGGGTAATTTGGTTTGCTGCTCCATCGATAAAATCAACAACGCGCAGCCTTTCACCTGCACCCCCAACAAAGTCGGCTCCAAGCTCGCGCGCGGTATCAGCGTCAGCCTGCGAAAAGCATCCGCACACAACAATAAGAGCCTCGGGATTTACCTTCTTTGCTCTGCGGATGGCCTGACGTGATTTTCGTGCACTCTCACCCGTTACGGCACAGGTGTTGATAATGACCGCATCAGCTGATTGACCCGGTCCTGCCGTGTGGTGGCCACGGGCGTGCAGCAGCTTCTCCATTGCCTGAGTTTCATATTGATTTACTTTGCACCCAAGGGTGACAAAAGATATACGCATTTATTATCCTTCCTGAAAATATGCGAGTGCCTTATAAATTCGGCACAAAATACATTGATTTTCCTATTTAATTGACTATAATTATAATAAGCGGTAAATCATCCCGCTATTTCGAAAATACTATGTGCAATCGAATATCATTATAACAGCTTAATTAGTGTGGTTCAATAATATATTGCAAAAATTGCCCTTGGGCTTATCGGAAAGGAACTTAGAACTATGAGAAAATTTAAAGTTATGCTCAACTCTATCAACGATGTAAAGCAATTTGTAAGCGCGGCAGTAGCTCGCCCCTGTGATATTGACGTCGTATCAGGTCGCTATATAATCGATGCCAAATCAATTATGGGTATTTTCAGCATTGACCTGACAAAACCGGTAAGCATTGAGATCCACGGAACCGAGGAAGATGTTGCTGCATTCAAAGCAGATATCAAATCTTTCATCGTGGAAGATGGTGGCGACGAGTAGTCCCAAGAAAGCGATGTCCTTAATTAAAACATATATTGACATAGATGTATAAAATTATAAAAATTCCACATCCTTACGGGTGTGGAGTTTTTCTGTCCAAAAATAACCGCAAGGCTATATTTCTGCAGAATCAGCCTACCGGAGAATCGAGGTAATTATGTTACGGCATAATGTATTTTATATGAAACTCAAGGGATTTATCCCATGTAAGCGATGGCTTTCTCTGATGCTTGCCATTATGTTGCTTTGTATGCTACAGAGTCCATCCTTGGCCGCACCGCAAGGTCCGGAGGTGAACGCGAAGTCCGCTGTGCTGATAGAAAAAAGCACAGGCCGCGTTCTATATGAGCATAACTCTCATCAGCCGCTTGCGCCCGCTTCCGTTACGAAGGTCATGACTCTCCTTTTAGTAGGCGATGCTATAAATAAGGGGAAAATAACTTACGATGACATCGTAACCACATCGGAGCACGCCGCCTCATTGGGGGGCAGCCAAATTTATCTTGAACCGGGCGAAAAGATGAGCGTCCATGATATGCTGAAAGCCGTAGTAGTCAGTTCGGCAAACGATGCTTCAGTTGCCCTTGCAGAGCATATCGCAGGCAGTGAAACAGCCTTTGTTTCCTTGATGAACCAGAAGGCGGAGCAGTTGGGAATGAAGGACACAAATTTCGTCAACGCTCATGGGCTCGATGCCGAAGGACATGTCACATCTGCTTACGATATCGCACTTATGAGTCGGGCACTGCTGCTGGAGTTCCCTGATATCAAGAAATATACCACCATATGGATGGATTCCGTTAGGAATGGGGACTTCCAGCTTGCGAATACAAACAAGCTTATCCGGACATATGACGGCTCAACCGGATTGAAAACCGGCTCTACGTCGGGTGCAGGGTATTGCCTGTCTGCGACTGCTGAACGGGACGGCATGGAACTAATATGCGCCATAATGGGCTCGCCAACCTCAAAGGACAGATTTGCAGCCGGCAAAAGTCTTCTTGATTATGGCTTTGCAAACTATGCGTTGATAGAGGTTTTCCCGAAGGATGTATTGCTGCCTATACCGGTAAAGCTCGGTGAGTATCCGGAAGTTCAACCTATAATTGCGGGTGATAACAGACTTATTGTAGACAAAGGCATTGAAAAAGACCTTGAGCAAAAAGTTGAACTTGTCGACACGGTAGAAGCCCCTGTGCTCACCGATCAGAAACTAGGCGAGCTTGTTGTCTATTCAGGAGACGAGGAAATTGCAAGAATACCCATATTAGCCTCAAATGAAGTAAAGCGCCTCACCTTTGGCGGATTGTACGGAAAGCTGTTTAAACATCTTACCATGTCACGTTAGCCAGTCCAAAGATGTCACGTTAGCGGTCCAAAGTTTCGAAATTAGCATGTTTACCCTTGCAATTGAGAGTAATTTGAAATAAAATAACTTAAGTATATTACAGATTTTACAATTTCAAGGGAGGACATTTATGCTTCGAGTAGACACAGGTAATATATTCCCCTTTGTGGAAAAAGCCGCCTATCAGGAAATGGCGGTGGAAATAGAAAAGGCACACCGGACTCTTGAGGCCGGCGACGGTGCAGGTTCAGATTTTCTGGGCTGGGTAAGGCTCCCAAAGGAGTATGACCGGGAGGAGTTTGCCCGTATCAAGAAGGCTGCGGAAAAGATAAAATCCGACTCCAAGGTGCTGGTAGTCATAGGTATCGGGGGCTCATATCTTGGAGCCCGTGCCGCCATTGACTTTCTCCGCTCACCAAACTACAACCTTATTCGTAAAGACACTCCCGATATCTTTTTTGCGGGAAATAACCTCAGCGCCTCGGCTGTCAACGAATTGATCGATCTCATCGGCGACCGGGATTTTTCTGTAAACGTAATTTCAAAGTCAGGCACCACCACCGAGCCTGCGATCGCATTCCGCATTTTCAAGAAACTTGTTGAAGATAAATACGGTGTCGAAGAGGCAAGAAAGCGCATCTATGCGACAACCGACAGCTCCAAAGGCGCACTCAAAAACCTTGCTGATGCTGAAGGTTATGAGTCCTTTGTAATTCCCGACAACATTGGAGGACGTTACTCCGTGCTTACAGCTGTCGGTCTTCTGCCCATGGCAGTTGCCGGTATCGACATAGACGCAGTCATGGCGGGAGCCAGCGAAGCAATGGAGCGCTTTACCGATAAGTCCCTGGACAACCCTGTTTGGCAGTATGTTGCCGCTCGCAACTTGCTATATCGCAGTGGAAAGACCATAGAGGTGCTTGCCGCTTATGAGCCCTCCTTCCGCTTTATGGCCGAATGGTGGAAACAACTTTATGGCGAAAGCGAAGGCAAGGATGGCAAGGGCATCTATCCCGCATCCGTTGATTTCACTGCAGACCTACACTCCATGGGTCAATACATTCAGGAAGGTATGCGCAATCTGTTTGAAACCGTGGTTCACATCGAAGATGCACCCGGCAAAGTACTGATTGAAGCAGATGAGCAAAATATCGACGGTCTCAACTTCCTTGCCGGGAAGGACCTTCACTTTGTAAACGAACAGGCCTTCCGAGGAACACTCCTTGCCCATGTGGACGGCGGTGTACCAAATATCATCGTAAATCTCGATAAAATCGACGAAGAAAACTTTGGATGGCTTGTATACTTCTTTGAGCTTGCATGCGGCATCTCGGGGTACGTGCTCGGCGTAAATCCCTTTAATCAGCCCGGTGTAGAGGCTTACAAAAAGAACATGTTTGCCCTTTTGGGTAAGCCCGGATATGAAGATCAGCGCAAGGCTCTTATGGAGCGGCTCGAGCAATAGTAAACATATAAAGGCTTAATTCCTATATTTGTAAAACATGCGCGATACGCGGCGATTAGAAGTACAGCTTTCTTTTCGCCGCTTTTACTTTTGTATTTTTACCAAAAAAGAGCGTACCCGATAGGTTGAGTACCTATTTGATACGCTCTTGTTAATTTCACGAGTGTTTTTGGTATATTAAAAACGCAGCAATGCAAACCGCAAGCTGCTCCTAAATGAACCTCTTGATGTCCTCCGTGGCTTCCTCGACAGCAGCACTGATGGCAACGGTAAAGTTAATGCCGTTTTGCTCACCAAACTTTTCAAGCCACAGAAGGAACTTGCCAGCTTTATCCATGTCGTTCTCGCCGCCGGCCTTCATCAAATTGTCTATAAACACATGAGTTATGTCATAATTCCCGGCATAAAGTCCGCTTATGAATCCCTCCAACATCTCAAAGCTGTAGATGTTATAGTGAGAAATATCAATCAGGCGGGCTTTGTAGTTTATATCGTACGTAAGCTTTTTGCCCCGTTCGATGCATACGACACTGCCCTTTTCGGTATCAATGGCGGAGTTGACAAGCTCGATCATCCTCTTTGTCTTCCCGGAGCCTTTCAACCCCATTACTACCTTAACCATAGTAATTACCCCCTTTACAATATGGACGTCATAATAAAAGTTGGGACACATTAGAATCAAGAACCCGGTTGCCGAACCTCTCTTTTCTTGTACCTATAGTACCATAGTTTTTATGGCTGTTCAACCAAATAGAGGCTCTACTTTATAAATTTTCTATTAATAATTATTTGCAGATTTTTGGCATGAATTCTAAATTATGTGTCAAATATTTAATTAATGAACAAATTTGAAGGATCCTATAGAATTAATCCCGCCCTGCGTGCATATATCTGTTTCAGACAAGTCTTACGCGGGGGTGGACTATGAAACGAGTGGCTAAAAAAATAAAAATGTTTTTGAGTAACGATTCGAAAAGGACTGAATACATCTTAAAGGGTATCACTTTCGTCACAAGTGCGATTTCCCTTACATTGATCTTAGTTATGGTGCTTACAAGCCAATCCGGTGAAACGAAAACACCACCGGGTGAGGTCAATATTTCCAACAGCCTTGACAGTAATATTGATAAAAACGCCGACAAAGGATCGGAAGATCAAACTTCTCAGCATCCCTCTGGCAAAAACGATGGCAGCAACGAAAACATCGATAACAGCGACAGCTCTACAATAACAGCTCCACATGAAGAAAGTCCGAGTCCAAAATCGAGTGAGCCTTTGTCGCTTACACTATCTTTGACCGACGCAGAAGCCTCGGATCTGCTGTCTCTAGCATTTTCAGAACGATTTTCTATAACAGATGTCAAAGTTTCCTTCCACTCTCCCGATACTGTTAAAGTTCAGGGAAATATGGAAAAAGAAAAGTTGGGAGAGCTTTTTTTAGAGCAGGATCTTCCTCTGTTGCGGGCAGCACTGATACTTGCCCCGGAGGTGCTTGAAGGAGAACTTGTCTTTGCCCTGTCCCTCGATGATGGCATCCTTACAGCCACACCGGAACGTATATCGGTAAATAGGATAAATTTGACCCGTTTCGTTCCGCCTGGAGCTGTGGAGTCGGCAAACGAAGCGCTCAGGTCGCTAATGCCCGAACAGGCTTCGATCCACTCGTTAAAAATTGAGGACGGCTTGATCACATTTACTCTTCATGCCTGATAATAGTAGCAGATAGCCTCTTAAACACCAAGCGAATATATTCGGCAGATCATGCTTATAATACCATTGGACTTCTTAACAAATAGGTTTCTACTCCTTTTTCAGTAAAGGCGTGTCTCGGACTTCGCTCCAAGACACGCCTCTTACTTTATTTCATCCGCATCATGCCTTTACATGGTATTGATGTCGCGATAGTTATCGGCTATGCGTATTTTCTTTGCTTATTAGTACATTCCGTCCATGCCTGCGGCGGGATTGGGTGCAACCGGCTGGGGCTCCTTCTTGTCGGAGACAAGTGACTCGGTTGTGAGGACCATGGATGCAATCGATGCAGCATTCTCAAGTGCCGAACGGGTCACCTTCGTGGGATCTACGATACCGGCCTCGATCATATTTACATAGGTCTCGTTGAGTGCGTCAAAACCTGTGCCCGGCTCAGCGTCCTTGATCTTCTCGAAGACAACGGATCCGTCAACGCCAGCGTTGATAGCAATCTGACGAACCGGCTCTTGGAGAGCACGTGCAACGATCCTTACACCGGTCTTCTCATCACCCTCGGTGGTCTCAAGCAAAGCTTCTACTGCAGGTATAGCATTTACGAAAGCGGTTCCGCCACCGGATGTGATGCCTTCCTCAACAGCTGCGCGTGTTGCGTTGAGAGCGTCCTCAATGCGGAGCTTCTTCTCCTTCATTTCGACCTCTGTGGCTGCGCCAACCTTGATTACAGCAACGCCACCAGAAAGCTTTGCCAGGCGCTCCTGGAGCTTCTCGCGATCGAAATCTGATGTGGTAACTTCGATTGCAGCCTTGATCTGATTGATGCGGCCCTTGATTTCCTCAGGATCTCCTGCACCGTCGATGATGATGGTGTTTTCCTTCTGAACCTTGACTTGACGTGCGCGTCCGAGCTGGTCGATAGTTGTCTCCTTAAGCTCAAAGCCAAGTTCCTCAGATATAACTTCGCCACCGGTGAGTACAGCGATGTCCTTCAACATCTCTTTGCGGCGATCTCCAAATCCGGGAGCCTTAACGCAAACACAGGTAAATGTTCCGCGGAGCTTGTTGACCAGGATGGTTGCAAGAGCTTCGCCCTCTACGTCCTCGGCGATAATGACAAGCTTTTTGCCCGACTGTACTATCTGCTCAAGCAGTGGAAGAATGTCCTGAATGCTGGAAATCTTCTTGTCTGTGATGAGTATATAGGCATCCTCGATGATGGCTTCCATCTTATCCGAATCGGTGATCATGTAGGGAGAGATGTATCCACGGTCAAACTGCATTCCCTCTACAACTTCGGAATATGTCTCAGCTGTCTTGGACTCCTCTACAGTGATAACTCCGTCATTTGAAACCTTTTCCATTGCCTCGGCTATCAGGTTGCCGATAAACTCGTCACCGGAAGAGATAGCGGCAACGCGTGCAATGTCTTTGGAACCGGCAACTTTCTGTGTGTTGTTCTTTATCGACTCAACAGCCGCTTGTACAGCTTTTGCAATACCGCGCTTCATGATCATTGGGTTCGCGCCTGCTGCCACGTTCTTTAGACCTTCGCGGATAAATGCTTGTGCCAGCAGAGTTGCAGTGGTTGTTCCGTCACCGGCAACATCGTTTGTCTTTGTTGCAACTTCCTTTACCAACTGCGCACCCATGTTCTCAAAGGGATCGTCAAGTTCGATTTCCTTTGCAATTGTGACACCGTCATTGGTAATTGTGGGTGCCCCAAACTTCTTATCGAGAACAACGTTGCGTCCCTTTGGACCTAGTGTGATTTTTACTGTATCTGAAAGCTGATTGATGCCTCTTTCAAGGGCTCTGCGTGCTTCTTCTCCATAAATCAAGATTTTGGACATAATTTACTACCTCCGTCTTAAAATGGCCTAGACCTACTCAACAATCGCAAGAATGTCGCTTTGGCGAACAATTGTATACTCAGTGTCGTCGATTTTTACTTCGGTACCTGCGTACTTGCTTGTGATGACCTTATCCCCGGCCTTCACATGCATGACGATTTCCTTGCCGTCAACATTTCCACCGGGACCCACCGAGATTACCTCAGCAATCTGGGGCTTCTCCTTAGCTGCTCCGGTAAGGATAATTCCACTCTTGGTTGTTTCTTCAACCTCAACCATCTTTATGACGACTCTGTCTGCCAAAGGTTTCAAAGTCATGCTAGTTGCCTCCTTATTTTTTCTATATACTAGTTAAATTTTGAATTATATTAGCACTCTCATCATGTGAGTGCTAATCCTACCACTTATTATAAATACGACTGATGGCATTATCAATCCTAATTTTGCACAAATTTCAGCTTTTATCCTTAATTATTTTGTAATGGATCAAATTAGCATCCAATTTAGCGGTTATATTTACGTTTGCTCTCATATACTTTATTTTTCTTTACAAAAAAGTCAAAACTGCCCTTAGGAGCAAAAAACTTGATACGGTGCCGGGAAAGCTGCATTGTTACTTTCTCACACTTATATACTTCACCGTCAATATTGACCTCATCTCCACCAGGGCCGCAGTCGATCGTCATAGACCGTCCTCTTCGGTGTAATATCAAATCGCTAAGCTCCCGGTACCTGCCCTCGGAGTACTTTTTTATCAATGTTGCCACCTGAAAAACGGAGGCTTTCTTTACAAGCAAAAAATCCAGAATGCCATCGGTTGGATCGGCATCCGGAACAGGGTTATATCCTCCTCCGTAGAAGCGGGAGTTAGCACAAACCAACAAAGAATAATCACCGTCAAGCTGCTCTCCGTCGACTTGCACCCTGTATCGACGGCTAATTCCCTTAAAGAGATTATAACCAGCCGAAAGTGTAAAGGCGGTATATGGCTTGACATAGGGAAACTTTGAAAAAATATGGACATCCCCGGCAATACGGGCGTCAAATCCTACCGAGCAAATGTTGATTGAATATTTGTCCATACATTCAATCAGGTCAAACTCCATACTTTCGCCGTCAGCGAGCTCCTCCAGAGAATAGAATCTGGACATATGGCGCCCAAAAAGCTTTACAAAGTCGTTTCCCGTTCCGCAGGGGTAGTGTGTAATCTCTACGTTCTCCAATCCTATCGCGCCGTTGACAACCTCGTTTAGTGTTCCGTCTCCGCCGCATGCATACACGCGCCAGTGGTCTCCGTCAGATGCTACTTTTCGCACGATTTCAGTGGCATGTTTAGGATGCTCGGTTATTGCAACACGGTAAGTCTCCTTGCGCTTTGCCATAAGTCTTTCGATTCTTATTTTCAGTTCGTCGGTGCGGTCGATCTTCCCCGCCTTTGGATTTATAATAAAAAGATGATTCATCACAGCCCACACATTTCTTTTTCTATTATACTAATATTATACCAAAAAACCCACATTCGGTTATACTGCTCCTTTGTGGGTATAGATCAAAAATTGTCAAACGGACATTGTGCGATGTTCTAATGTATGATCAGCTTATTAATGTCACGCTAATGCCTATTGTATTCTATACATCCCGGGCATATAAAATTCTGACTGGAATGTTTCTTCTACAGTATCAGAATAGTAATAGAATTGATTCTGGTAACAACTTTATCTATATCACAACCTATTGATAATACCTTAGAAAATAATGTCTTTCCTATTTTAGCTGAATAAAAGGTGTTTGTCTATACAGAACAGGCAATTTTTTGCAACTATAAGCTTAGTATGCAGATATCAATACGAAATATCACTTAGTATATAGACGCTAATATTGCTGCTTTTGAAAAAAGTGTTGCAATTTTGCAGTCCTTCTGTTATTATACATAATGTCGCCCAAAAGGGGCTTTGTTTAGATTTACTTTTGCTCAAAAGGAGGTGCAGGAATATGGCTAAATGCGGGATTTGCAGCAAGGGTGTGTCCTTTGGTATAAAGGTGTCCCACTCACACAGACGTTCCAACAGAACTTGGAAGCCTAACATAAGACGCGTTAAGGCCATGGTCGACGGTACACCGCGCCATGTCTATGTCTGTACCAGGTGCCTCCGTTCCGGCAAGGTGACACGCGCGGTTTAAAATCGAACACATTGTTGAGTATTAAAGCTTTGCTGATCAAGCAGAGCTTTTTGCTTTTCAGCATATATTTGCAGCCGATAGCAGAAAAATAGGCTCTTCGTCAATTGTTGGGGTAGAGCATAAGTAAAAATATGATCCGGTAGGTAACAATGATTGCTTACCGGATCTTGCTTTGTAAAACAACCATGTAATCAACCTATGAAACCATCAAGATACGCAATTGAGCAAGATTGCACGTGACAATCATCCCCGTTCCGCCTACCCATTCTGCCATCTACCTTGTTTTTCACGATAGTGGTACAGAATATTACTCTTGGGTGGGAGGAGGGGAATAATTATGTCATTGAAAGCATACTTTAGGCAACCTGAGAATTCATTATGTGAAGGATACGATTTCTAAAGCGAGAAAAATTTCTAACACCAAATGATATTCTCTTCAATACTTTGATTTTGTTGTTACATCCTTCTGTGAAACCGTTAGTATATCTGCAATCGAAAGCATTCAAGATATATTGATCCCAGTTATGTATAGCGGTAAGACTTGTCTTAAATTCAGGTAGATTCGAGAATTCGGCAAGAAGCAACCACTTAGCCAATCTTTCTTTTGCTTGCACACGATTCTCTGACCTCATAAATTCGAGAAACTTGTTCTTTAGAAAATAGGCTTCACGTAACCTTGGGGATATTTTAAGCATTTCAGTTATTTGAGCAACTTCTTCCGGCTTAAGATACATTGGATTTTTTAATAGCAGCCGCCTGCTTCGTTTGAAGTACTTTCGTCGATAGTCAGAAAAATTCTGCTGTTCAGCCTTACGAACTTTTTCAAAATCCCAAATTACTTGCCTTACCACATGATATTTATCAATGACTATTGTTGCCTGTGGAAAGCAAGTCTTGGCTATTTCCAAATAGGATCGATTCATATCCATTACAACATACTTCACACTATTTCTTGTACTAAATGAGCTGAAATATCTTAAAAGGGCTTCCTGTTTCCTATTTGGGAGAATATCTAACACTTTGCGTTTCTTTGTATCAGTAATAATGCATTGATACTTTTGACCACCGGCATTACCCTTAAATTCATCAATGGATAGGACTTCGGGAAGTGATTTGCATTTGTATTCCACTAACGAAAAATATCTTGCTGCAGTTGTAGAAGATATATTATGTTCCTTTGCTATGTCCTTTATGGACTTCAAATCAGAAAAGGAGCCAATTACGTGTGCTACTAAACGGGTCGTGACTCTATGATATCTGGGTAAGAATGGGATCGTTTCAAAGAACCTCTTATTGCAATGCTTACAAACATATCGTCTTTTCCGGATGTGAAGAACTGTTGTTTTCCCAAACGCGGCTAGATCCTTTACTTTCTGCCACCTATAATCATGAACACGTATTGTTTCAAAACTGCATACTGGGCAAGTGTGTGCTCGTCTTTGCATCATAAAATAGATGTCGTGTTGCTTTTCATTTTCCTCAACTTTTAAGATAATTGCATCTTCCAAACCGAGTATTTTTGTTATATAATCAGTGTAGGGCATAATGTGAACCTCCTTAAATGTGGGTTTGGTCGCTTTACATTTTACAGGATTTTCACGTTATGCTCTATATTTTTATCCAAATTTAGTGAAAAATGTTGGAGTTCTATTTCCTGAACCCCAACATTTATTATAGAACCAAAAAAAGATGGACGATAAAATGATATGTCGTCCATCCTTTTTTTTATGTATGCTGCTTGCCAGAAACATGCAGAAAACACTGCTTAATTACCGTTCATAATTGATGACGGTTTTGTCACCTCAATAATATATGGTTACGAGAGCGATGCCCTGCTCCGGCACTGTCAGACTGAGCCTGGCACTTGAACCGTCATAGTTGGCGGCGACAGGCTCTGCCTTGGTATAAGACGACGCCATCAGGTCATAAATGATAGCATCCGACGGGTAATCGGGCTCTCCAAGCTCACGCCAGCGGCGAAGGGCATTGCCGTGCTCATTGTCGACGCGCTCGACTGTCGCTTTAACGAAGCCTGGCAGATTATCGACCCTGATCTCAACTTCCTCAGAGGCGATCTCCTGATGGAGCGATTGATGATTTACGACCAGTATCTGAACGCAGCCGCTCTCCGGCTTTTTGACCGAGTATATATCAAGAGTCCCCTCTGAATATTTATGGTTATAAAGTTCGCTTCCGAGCTTATGGAGCAGCTGGAACGCGCGATAAGTCGCTTTCGGGATCCCCTGCAGGTTCAAAAGGCCGAAGCCTCCGTGGAACGGAGTGTGCGGCATTCCGCCCTCCTCGAATATATCGGTGAATGTCCAATAGGAATATCCCTGCACAAGGCCGTGGTTATCAAGGCAGGTCTTTGCGATGAAGGATGCACCGAAAGGTCCGTCCGATTGAATTCCGGCTCCGCTGTTCCATTCGGTGTAGTATACCGGAAGGTTCCCGGCTTCCTCACGCACTTTCTTCGTCCACTTTGTCACGACGCCGCGTGGAACCTTCTGCCACTTCTGCTCCTCGCTCATCATAAAGGCTTTCATCATTTCAGCGCGCCTCTCGGGAGTGTCCTCACCCGAAAAGCTGAAGATATTCGCGCCGTCATCACCATATGCGGCATCGCCGGGATAGTGGTGGGTGGTGATGAAGTCGAGAGGAACATCACGATCCCTGCAGTACTGAATAAGCTCCGGAACCCAGGCATTCATCGCGGTTGCGGGTCCGCCGACTCGCAGTAGGTGGTCAACGGCCTTTACTCCCCGTGCCGCAGCCTCATACAGCTTGAAATAATCCTCCTGAGAACCTCCCCAGAAACCCATGTGAGCTTTCCGCCCTCCGAGGTTCGGCTCGTTCCACACCTCAAAGAACCACTGGCGCACCTCATCAAGTCCATAGCGCTCAACGCAGTGCGAAGCAAATTGTTCAATGAACCACTGCCATTTGCCATAATCGTCTGGTGGTGATGTATGACCCTCGTAATGAAATATTGTGCATGTGCCGGACGTGAGAGCTTTCGGCATAAACCCAAGCTCGATAAACGGCTTCATACCGATCGAAAGAAGGAAATCGAAAATGCTGTCGATGTTTGTAAAGCTCAGGGTAAACTCCTGATCGCTTCTCTCGCGCTGCATGAGGGCATTCTTGCCTGTGAGCACGCTCATGTCGTCGTCAAACAGGCCATGGAAGCGAACATACTTGAATCCCAGTTCCTTATGGCATTTCTCGAGCTGCTTTCTGTAATCCTCGCGTAAAGCAGTTGTTCCGTGACAGCTTCCCACGCACAATTCCCAATAATGCTCAAGCGGTTTTACCGAGGAGCTGCAGTCTAACTCATATATTCTCATTTTATACCTTCTTTCCTGCTGTTTTACTTATTATATCTCACATGTTTATCAACTTCAAATAAGCTTTTGCTTTTCTGAATGCAATACATCCCCGGATGCAAGCTTATCAGAATGATAGCATTCGGCTAAGCCATGCATCCATGATTTACTTCAGCATATTTAGTCCCTGTCGGACAGATATGATTATCTGTTCAGATATCTGTCGAGCGCAGCCTGCTGAATCTCAATGCACCTTGCGATATTCATTGACTTTATCTGCTCAACAAACGCGTCATACTCGGAGAGGGAGTTTTTGTCCTGTGATGAACTGAGGAATTGCTTCGGTAATAAGAGTCTCAATATCGCCATAGATTGCCGAGTACTCGGTTCCCTCTTCGGAGGTAAGTGTTACAGGAGGCATAACCCAGTCTCCGGAAGCGCTGTCGCCCCATATATCGTAAGCCGCCCACTCTTCATCGGAGACAGTCGATCTGTTGCGAGTCCAGTCATAAAACGCACCGTATCCGGAGTCCGTCAGCTGCTGCATCATGTCGCCGGGAGCAATTCCGTTCGGATCCTTCAGGATCCTGTCGTTGAATACGGGTTTGCCATCGACAAACTCAAATGTTTCGCCCTCGATGCCGTAGTTGAGAAGCAGAGCCCCCTCTTCGCTAAAGCGATAGTCGAGCCAGCGGGCGATTTTTTCGAGCTTGTCGATATCGGTAACCGCAGTAGATACTGCTATTGCGGTGGTTCCGGTGATTTCGTTGAACCTGCGGAAGTGCGCTACATAATCCGCTGATTTTCTCGGGAAGGGCATAGCGACCATGTGGAATTCCGGGTTGCCGGACATCATCTTATACATGTTAGGCATTGTGTACATCATATTCTCTGATGCTCCGACCTTGCCTGCCGGTATTCTGTCCATTGCAACAAAATCGGTATAAGCGGTGCGCGTATAGAACTCCTGATCTATCAGACCTTCTTTATACCACTTATTCATCATGGTGATGTATTCCTTGAATCCGGGTTCGATGAATCCGAATTTAACGGTTCCATCCTGATTGTAGAAGCCCGGATCAACATCAAATCCGGCAGTCATGCCGTGTGAAAGAGTGCTGAATCCGGAAGCCATGATGATCAAGGGCTGCTCTACCGCGAGCTCATTTTTAAACTTTGTAAGCGCTACATAGAGCTCATCATAAGTCTGCGGAACTTCGCTAATGCCCACCTTGTCGAGCAGGTCGAGGCGGATGCCGGGGCCGACCCAGGCAGGCTCATTGCCGTTTTGAATGACATTGATGGCCGCGATGTTTCCCGAATCGGTGTGCATCTGCTTTCTGATATCGTCATTCTGATCCATGTAAGATTTGATGTTTGGCATCCACTTGTTGACAGCATCTGTCAGCTCAAGCAGCACTCCATCGGAAATTGCTTTGTCCAGGCCTCCTGAATATGCGGGCGTGCCGCCGTTCATTCCCTGGAAAATGATGTCGGTGTAATCGCCCGAGGTGACCATAAGGTTATACTGGGTAGTTGAATCGTCCATAGGCACCAGTTTGTAATCGATATGAATATTTGTGCGCTTTTCCAGCTCAATATTCGCCAGAATCTCATTTGGACTTGTGAGATAAGTAGACGTATACGGCCTCCATGCGGAGATGGTATACATCTCTTCGGCGATGGGCATTTTGTAAACATACTTATCTTCCGGCTCCTCCGGGGGCTGCTCCGGAGCCGCGCTTTGCGCCGGTTCACCTGACGGGGTTGCTGTGGGTCCGGGAGTCTTCTCGCCGCCGCAGCCTGCAAGCAGGCCGGCAACAAGCATTACTGCGCAAAGCAGTGTCAGGAAGCGTAGATACTTTTTCATTTATATTCCTCCAGTGATTAAGATTGTAACACCTGCGAGCTTTTTTAATTAAAGCTCTTCCAGATGCCTCTTTCAGAATTATATCACCGGAGGACCTCCGCATGGGGTTTCAAAACTATAGGTTTATGCTTCATTTTTATACTTTTGAATGTCATCCCTAGATATGTCTGCGCAAAAAAAGAATATCAAACACAGTAAATGCTGCTTCCAGACATTATGCTCAACAGCCGCTTCACCTCTGATTTGTCAAGGGTGAAGCGGCTC
Source organism: Eubacteriales bacterium (assembly GCA_050950785.1). Lineage (GTDB taxonomy): Bacteria > Bacillota > Clostridia > Oscillospirales > JAAYOS01 > JAAYOS01. The sequence goes on from JBMNIG010000006.1 coordinate 73,197, forward strand.
TTTCAGTTTATGTTCCGAATGGCGGCAAACATGCGGTTGTTATGTTTACGTGTACATGATAGAATAGTCTTGTCTCTACATATACAATGCGGTGGAAAGGTAGATAGTTTTGAGGCGAATACTTTCTTACATATATATTATCATATTCATTGCTGCCCTTCTCTCCGGATGCGGGAAATCCCGCGAGGATTCAAGCTCCGCCGGGTCTTTGCAGCCTCAGGGCGGCCAGTCTGACATGTCGTCGCTTCCGCTTGTCACCGAGCCGGTTACATTTACGTATTGGATCGAGTACTTAGGGCTTCGGTATCTGAACGAAAGCAGTTCGCTTGACGCTGCTGTTTCTTTTAGGGAACTCGAGCGGCGGACAGGAATACACATTGAATTTATACATCCGTCCTCAGACGATCTTCAAAATGAATTTAAGCTGATGATGGCATCGAGAGATCTTCCCGATCTTGTGGCCAATCCCCTCGAAGGATACCCGGGCGGCATCGAATCCGCCATCGAGAACGGGCTGTATGTGCCTCTCAACGATTACCTTGAGGATTACGCTCCCAATTATCTTGCCTGTATCACTAAGACAGAGGAACTGATGCGGGATGCTATAACAGACAACGGCTACTATGCAGCATTCTGGCAGATAAACGATCCGGTTCAGGGCCCATGGATAGGCCCCGCTGTTCGCAAGGACTGGCTTAATGAGGCGGGATTGGATACTCCTGTTACAATCTCCGATTGGGAGACTATGCTCAGGGCATTCCGCGATCAAATCGGTTCGAAAACTCCTTATAAGCTGGACAACTCGGGTACCGATATATTCAGCAATATATTATCGGCCTTCGGAGTAGGGCGATCGTTTTACAGAATCGGCTCGTCAGTTTACTATGGTCCTTCCCAAAAAGCATACTTTGATTACCTTGATCTGATGCACGCCTGGTATGAGGAACGCCTTGTAAATCCATCATTTTACAACCAGCGCGGAATCGCTTATATAGCAAGCATGCCCGATGATGTTGGTGCTTGCAGCGTCATGTATACTTCTATCGGAAAAGGTAACAAGTATAACCGTTTTATTGACGATCCAAACGCGCATACGGCCGCTGTTCCATACCCTGTGCTTGAGCTGGGCGACAAAATACACATTCGCAGACATAATTTAGAGATCGCTCAGGCAAACACCTCAGTTACAACAGCATGCAGGGATATAATTACTGCTATTCGATGGCTTGACTTCGGCTATTCCGATGAGGGTGCCATGATTATAAATTTCGGGGTTGAGGGGCAGACCTTCATCTATGAGGACGGGCAGCCCCGGCTTTCACATCTGATCACCGATAACCCGGATGGGCTCTCACCGCAGGAGGCAATGTCGAAGCTGCTAATCAACAATCACGCGTCAAGATATTATTGGTGGCGGGAACTGCCGCTTGTAAGCGAGGATGGTCTTGAAGCTATCGAAGACATCTGGACAATCGCCGATACGGACTATGTCATGCCACCGGTTACACTATCGCCTAAAGAGGGAAGAGAATTTGAGAAAAAAATGGCGCAGATCGAAGCCTATGTTACCGAAATATCGGTAAAAATAATACTCGGCATCGAATCCGCAGCCATTTATGACGAATATATAATTAATTTGGAGCAGCTGGGTCTCAACGAAGTGCTGACGATCCAGCAGAACGCGCTTGAACGTTATTATGCGAGGTAGTCCCGGCATACGTTTGCGGTACGGTCTTTTCCGTTTCAATCTCATTGATACTGCTATCCTTCTTGTAGCGTTCGAAAGCCCGCCGCATTGTCAAGGTATTTGAGAAGCCTACCCTCTCCGCGACATCCTTGAGCTTCAGCCCGCTGTCGATTAGCCTTTGGGCCTCCTCAATGCGTCTCTTATGAATATACTCGAGAAGCCCGAAGCCCATCACTTCCTTAAATCTTCTGCCGATATACGCGGAGTTCATGTTGAAGCGATATGCGAAAAACGATATATTCAGTGCCTGATCGGAATAGTTCTTATCAATATAGTCACATATCTCCTGCACCCACCGGGTCTGAGAGGATCTGTCCTCCGGATCCGGTTTTGCTTCCTCCGGCTTCATGCTTTGCACCGCGGTTTTCAATCGCTTATATACTTTGATATCCGAAATATACAGCCGGTCGATCTCACTTTCGAGCTCCCTGTGTGCCTTTTCGCGAATCCTCATTTCAAGCGATTTGCGATCGTCCGAATAATCCGCGAAGTTATCATCTTCCGAGAATATGTACACCGTGTTATCATGGTCGAACATGTCAAAATGATTTACAGTCTCGACAAACACACCATGAATTTTATCCAGACCGGCGCACTCTCTGCTGACCATGGCAGACAACATAATGCCAAAATTCGTTCGAATGAAGTCTATTGATCTCTCGGCTATTTTCCGGACCCTTTCGCGCCAATCCTCACCGCTGTCTTTCAAATTCATTACACAGACGTTGTATCCCATAAACTCGGTCATATAGGCGGGAAACTCTTTACCCACGATCTCGCTTGTAACATTTGAAATGATAAGGTTGATAAGCTCAAATATGTTCTCGTCCTCGTCGGCTTTGCCATCAAAGAATACGTGACTGAAATCGTCGACCGAAATAACAAGGAGAACACATCTCCCGCCGCGCAGATCAATTTTCAGCTCGTCCAGTGACCGGTGCAGTTCTGAAGCGCGCATTGTGCTTCCGCCAAGCAGCTTAAGCAGTACATGCTCACGGGCTGCGTCCCTGTATTTGTCAAAGGATCTGTAGAGATTTTTCCTTTCGCTTATCAGATCTTCAAGCATCTTTTCCAGGCCGAGAAAGCTGAAGCCTTCCTTGCGTGAGACCGACAAGCTGTCCATGAATTTTCGCATCAGGTTGTCCATGGATGTATAGCTCTTCTTTGCAAAGTAATATGCCGCGGCAATACCGGCAAGAATTCCGAGCAGCACAAAAAATACGATAAAGGCAAGAACATGGTTCATCCGGTCCATCAGGATACTATATGGGATTCCGGTAACATATTCCCATCCGGATACTTTTGAAGCGATGCCGGATGCAAAGATGCGGCCCGAACCCAGGCCATACTCAGTACTTGCCGCTTCCCCGCCGTTATTTTGATATGTAATCCTTCTGTCAGGCCATGTACCTGATAGCAGAATGGTATTATCCTTGTCGATGATAGCTGCAAAGCGCCCCTCTGTCTGGCTGTGCACGCTCAGCGACTCGAGAAGCGCGGATGTGTTCAGCGAAAGAAGTATGACGGTGCCTTTTTCATATTTGCCATCAAACGGAAGGGCATGGATCAGGAATGCTCTTGTGCCACCGGGCGACGGTATCAGCCGATATGTTACCGCACAGGTACTGTCAAGCAGCTTCCTTATGTCTTCATTGCTTAACTTGTATTCCTCTTTTAAATGGTTCTTTATATCTTCTTTTATATACAAATCGCTGACTGACATCAGGAACTCAGCTTCGGGAAAATATACATACGCCGATTTTACAATATTGCTTTTGCTCACTGCTTCCTGCAGTTCAGTCTGCAGCTGACCGATTGTGTAATAGTGGCTTCTTTCGGTAATGATCTTTTCTTCGCATAGCGTTTCAATGTTCTCACTTGTTATTATCTGCATCAGTGCAGCGTTAGCTCCGGAAAGAAGCGGCTCGATTTTATCGGATATCGCGACTACAGACTCCTCATGGGCCTTTTTTGTCTGATCCGATATGATGCCAACCGCCTGATAATATGAGAGGCTGCTGAGGATAACGGAGATCAGTATACAGATAATATACGGAAAAATCCAATACAGCAGAGTGTTCTTCTCAAAGCGATGTCCGAAAATCCGCATTCCGCACCCCCTCCTTTCAGCATGCAATTCAGATGCCCGATTTTACCGCTTTTCCCGAATAAAGCGCCAGTATATACATATTACATTATATTTATATGCATGTCCAGAAACCTTTTAGCTGTTATATGATGAGCGCTCAGGAAAAAAGACCGCGAACCGGCAAAATACCGGTTGACTCCGGAACCATGTTGGATTATATTTATTGATATGGTACGAATTAAGTACGATTTCAAGTTGTACACATGATTGTATTCCGCAAGACTGGCGGATAACTTCAACATAAGACACCTGTCTTATGTTGAAACACTTACGGTAGGTATTAGATTACCTGTCGAAAAACAAGTGCAATCATCGCTCATATTCACAATGTTTTTGCCTTCTGTGCAGTACTTCCATCTCTTTTTCTTTAGTGGTAAATTCCACGCCGGCAAAGTGTTCTGAATCAAGAATGTATTCTTCATTTCTGTATGCCTGCCGAACCTTTTCTTCGGCCTGTTGCTCATTTTCCGCCTCGATTTCGACTTTCATGCAAAGGGTTTTTTATTTCCACCTGATATGTTTTCATAAAATAAAGCCTCCTTTCTTGATTTTTAGGCAAAAGAAAAAAGACGCTGATTTTTTCAACGTCTTTTTTCTAAATAAAGATTTGCATTAATATACCTTTACGCACCAAACCCCAAGAACCACGCCAACCCATGCACCGACATAAAGCCACAGCACCACACTGTTCAGCATGACTCCCAACACTATACCAGTGGCTGCGCATAAACCAATGGCAGTACCAATGTCCTTATTTCCCCAGATATTATGTCTGTTGTGGTTTTCATCATTTTTTAATATTATCTATACTTTCTACGATAATCCAGTCATCCATATTCTTTTCCCGCACATTTCATTTTTTCGATTTTCACAATGACATTCTGCTCACGTTCATTGTTAAAGTACTGGATCTTAATAACCTCGCCGATACCAAGTTCCATACCGTCGAATTCTTTCTTGGTATCATCAAGTACACTTTCCAATATTATTTTCCCCACATAAGAAAATAGCTAAAAACTATAGTTTTTTAATGAAATAGGCCAAGAAAGCTATAATGCTCAACGAATATAGCAAATCCGCTATTACGTATGCCCCTATAAGTTGATCAGCCAGCACCAAAACGAACGCACTGACGCTCATGGCCGTTATTAAGATCATGCCCGAAAACCAAGTCGTCTTTTCACGTATCACCGTATTGCGTTCATCTCGCCATTCAATTTGCTGCCTTCCCAAAATTATACCTAATTTATTTAGAGCATGTAAAGTATGCTTTACAAAATTATATTCTAATTTATATTTTTATGGAAAGCACACTTGACAAAGTTTCAAATATTATATATTGGGATGGAAAGTTAACTTTACACATTGATAGGAGTCAATAGATTTGAAAAACAAGTTGGAGGAAATAAGGGCATACGGCAGGAACAATTGGCGACAGCACTCCGTGTTTCTCGTCAGACTATCGGATCCCTGGAAAACGGGCGCTACAATCCATCGATAATACTAGCATTTAAAATAGCCCGATATTTTAACTTATCCATTGAGGATATTTTTATCTATGAGGAGGAACCGGAACTGTGATGAAACGTATCGGAATCTATGTTTTACTATCTTCAACAGGCATGATTCTACTGCTATTGGGGTTGTTTCCTTTTCATGTCATTATGACCTCCTTCCCGATACAAAAGCCGCTTTTCCTGCTCAAAAGCCAAACAAAAAAGCCCTTCGTCCTATTCGGGACGAAGGGCTTTAAATCTTCCGCTGTACCACCCATTTTGGCTGCAATGCAGCCCGCTCATGATCGACACTCTGTAACAGCAATGTCTATCGGCTGTACGTGCCGACCACGTCCAAGTCTACTAAGGAATATCGATCCCTCTTCGGTTGGCGACTCCGGGATGTTCTTCGTTCAAAACTCCGTACCGCATTCGCACCGGGTAGCAGCTCTCTGTGACTTCTGTTTTGAAGTACTCTTCCCATCACAGTCTTTGTTGATTGAATATTGTTGATGAGTATAATTCATACTTTTTGATTTGTCAATATGCATTCCGTTAATATTTTCGGCAATCTGAGCGAAAACTCCCATTTGTTCAGCCTACAAAAACTTCTGTGGCTTTATTGCCTTGATATGATATAATGATACATGATAAAGATGACGGAAACTATAACCTTTTGGCGCGATTTTTTGTCGTAAAGTACGATGTTAACCAAAGGGTAAGAATGTATATTAATGAACTTGACGCTTATCTTTAGAATTTGTGGAATCAAATGACGGATTTTCCGCAGTGCCCCATACCTTACGTCTCGGATATAAACAAGCTCAATTACAGGGAAAATGAGAATTTTAGAGTTTCCTTGCACGGCAAGTTGAGGCCTGTCCCGGAACACTCTCTGTTCAAAAAGAAATTCGGCATGACGCCTGCCAGGTACAGAAAGCTGGCAAAGGAGGACAAAGACAGCTAAGTGTGGTTGTATTGCTTGTATACAAAGCAAGGTGCTTTGCATAGGAGGTGTAAAAATGACCGTCGCTGAACTGGACAAAATGCTAAGAGAATTTTCCGGTATGGAGGAGAACTGGTACAGGATTTATTGTGAAAACGTCCCGCCAAATGATCTCGAAGCCAAAAAGCGCTATATCGAGTATATTGATAAAAACCGCCTTGCCCTTAACACGCCCCAGCTTTACTACAACGCGTGGAATGAAAAAGATATTACTTACGAAACATTCGAGGAGTTCAAAAAAAGAGCTCTGGAAGAAAAACGCCTGCTTTCAGTCCATGCAGAAAAGGAAGGTATCAAAAAGTGGCTGAATATCCAAAAACACGGTCGTTTTTCCAGCATGTACGATCACTACCACTCATTTATTGAAATGAACTATATGTATTCGGGCCGCTGCACAAACATTGTGGACGGTAAAAGGATCGAAATGGACACGGGCGATGTCGTAATTATGAAACCCGGCAGTGTACACAGGATCGTTTGGACCGGGGAAAACGACATACTCATGAAGATTATTCTCATTCCGCACGCATCCGCGACTATTCTAAACAAGACCCTTGTAGGAGAAAGCGACCTTTCAGCTTTTTTGGTCGATGCGGTATACAGCCAAACGATGACGCCCAACCATCTTTACCTTAAATTGAGCAAATCCCCTTCCGTATCAAATTTGCTTAATCTCCTCATGTGCGAGTACTTTGATCCGGATCAGATCGCCGCCGAGTTCATGGTAGGCAGCTACCTCCAGGCAATATTTGCGCTCATATGGCGCGAGAGCGTCCTTCGTCCAGATATAGCCGTATACTACAAAAAACCGAGCTCGATCCTGGCCGATATAATAGTGTATATTAGGGATAATTGTGTAACCTGTACAAGAGAATCTGTTGCCGAGCATTTCGGGTACAGCGGAAGCCGGATAAGTAATATCCTTGCCAACGGAGTCGGAAGGGGTTTTGTGCAACTGAGAAACGAGTTCCGAATGGAGCTTGCCGAGCAGTACCTTTCCTCAACCTCCCTGTCGGTAAGGGCTGTTGCCGAAGAGTGTGGTTTCACGAACATGAACCAGTTTTATAAAAACTACAAAAGTTACTTCAATAAACTTCCAAGAGAACAAAGTAGCAACATTGCTAAAAGCATATCTTAGTTAAATGCTAATTTATTAAAAATGAACATTTAGATATAAAACTCGGGCAAATCGGTTATTGAGCAGATTTGTCCGGGTTTTATATAATGCTCACATAATAAGGGCTCTTCGTCAATTGTTGGGGTAGAGCATAAGTAAAAATATGATCCGGTAGGTAACAATGATTGCTTACCGGATCTTGCTTTGTAAAACAACCATGTAATTAAGCTATGAAACCATCAAGATACGCAATTGAGCAAGTTTGCACGTGACAATCATCCCCGTTCCGCCTACCCATTCTGCCATCTACCTTGTTTTTCACGATAGTGGTACAGAATATTACTCTTGGGTGGGATGGAGGGGAATAATTATGTCATTGAAAGCATACTTTAGGCAACCTGAGAATTCATTATGTGAAGGATACGATTTCTAAAGCGAGAAAAATTTCTAACACCAAATGATATTCTCTTCAATACTTTGATTTTGTTGTTACATCCTTCTGTGAAACCGTTAGTGTATCTGCAATCGAAAGCATTCAAGATATATTGATCCCAGTTATGTATAGCGGTAAGACTTGTCTTAAATTCAGGTAGATTCGAGAATTCGGCAAGAAGCAACCACTTAGCCAATCTTTCTTTTGCTTGCACACGATTCTCTGACCTCATAAATTCAAGAAACTTGTTCTTTAGAAAATAGGCTTCACGTAACCTTGGGGATATTTTAAGCATTTCAGTTATTTGAGCAACTTCTTCCGGCTTAAGATACATTGGATTTTTTAATAGCAGCCGCCTGCTTCGTTTGAAGTACTTTCGTCGATAGTCAGAAAAATTCTGCTGTTCAGCCTTACGAACTTTTTCAAAATCCCAAATTACTTGCCTTACCACATGATATTTATCAATGACTATTGTTGCCTGTGGAAAGCAAGTCTTGGCTATTTCCAAATAGGATCGATTCATATCCATTACAACATACTTCACACTATTTCTTGTACTAAATGAGCTGAAATATCTTAAAAGGGCTTCCTGTTTCCTATTTGGGAGAATATCTAACACTTTGCGTTTCTTTGTATCAGTAATAATGCATTGATACTTTTGACCACCGGCATTACCCTTAAATTCATCAATGGATAGGACTTCGGGAAGTGATTTGCATTTGTATTCCACTAACGAAAAATATCTTGCTGCAGTTGTGGAAGATATATTATGTTCCTTTGCTATGTCCTTTATGGACTTCAAATCAGAAAAGGAGCCAATTACGTGTGCTACTAAACGGGTCGTGACTCTATGATATCTGGGCAAGAATGGGATCGTTTCAAAGAACCTCTTATTGCAATGCTTACAAACATAGCGTCTTTTCCGGATGTGAAGAACTGTTGTATTCCCAAACGCGGCTAGATCCTTTACTTTCTGCCACCTATAATCATGAACACGTATTGTTTCAAAACTGCATACTGGGCAAGTGTGTGCTCGTCTTTGCATCATAAAATAGATGTCGTGTTGCTTTTCATTTTCTTCAACTTTTAAGATAATTGCATCTTCCAAACCGAGAATTTTTGTTATATAATCAGTGTAGGGCATAATGTGAACCTCCTTAAATGTGGGTTTGGTCGCTTTACATTTTACAGGATTTTCACGTTATGCTCTATATCTTTATCCAAATTTAGTGAAAAATGTTGGAGTTCTATTTCCTGAACCCCAACATTTATTATAGAACCAAAAAATAGTAGCTGCGGACATAACATTTATCAACTGTTCTAATCTGTTCACAGCATATTTATATTGTTTCAGTTACCAAAAAAGGGACAATGAAAGCTACAACTAAATAATAGATTCGTTGTGCAAACTGGGGCAACGAATCTGCCAATATCCAAAAAAGGCCAGCTTAACTTCACCGCCTGGTGACGCGTCATGCGTGGCTGATATATACATAACAGCTGTACAATCCCTTATAGGTGTACAGCTGTTTTTTGAACATTTTATTTTTTTAGCAGATCGCGGATTTCAGTAAGAAGAACGACCTCATCAGACTGCTTTGCAGGTTCCGGCTCCTTGGGCAACTCCTTTTTTCTGCGAAAGCGATTCATAATCTTCACAATCATAAACACGACCACCGCAATCAACAGAAAGTCGACCGTTCTCTGAAGGAATCTGCCAAAATAGATCGCGATCTCGTCGGACACTCCCTCCACTGCAGGCTTTAGTACGAACTTGAGGTTTTCAAAGTTGATCCCACCGAAAAGGAACCCCATCACAGGCATCAAAAGATCGTTTACCAGTGAATTGACGATTGCCGTAAACGCACTTCCTACAATAATTCCTACCGCGAGATCCATGACATTGCCGCGGGATATGAATTCTTTGAATTCAGAAATGATCTTCCTTCTTTTCATAAGCGTTCCTTTCTCTTAGCAGTAAAACCTCAACTTTACTTGACATCGTTGATCAGAGGTCATAATCTGCTACCTTTATATGTAACTTCCGAGCTTACCCACTCCTCACATCCCAGGTATGCTGTTTTTCACAGTATCCTTGTGTTTCTTACTTCAATATGCTCCCCATCCTGCTATTTTCTGAACCTGAATTTTGACTCGGTACCATTGAGCAGGCGTTTAATGTTCGACCGGTGCATAAAAATCACTATTGCCGCGATAAGAATGGTTGCTCCGACAAAATCCCAGTTCCCGTCATAAAAGAACCATGTGCATACAGGAACGACCGAAACACCGCATATAGATCCAAGTGATACATACTTAGTTGTTGCGACTATAGCTATGAAGATACTTATCCCGATAATGAAAATGCGCCAGTCTAAAATCAGAATCAGCGCAGCTGTGGTAAGGACTCCCTTGCCACCCCTGAATCTAAAAAATATCGGAAACATGTGCCCAAGGATCACAAATATTCCGGCAACAAGCTTACCCATAAAGCCCAGCATCCAGTCTGCCATGAGTACAGCCACAATACATTTCAGAACATCTCCGGCAAGCACACCCAGAGCACTCTTTGTTCCAAAGGACCGTATATAGTTTGTAATACCTGCGTTCCCGCTTCCAAATCCGCGTATGTCCGAGCCGTTTGCATATTTGGAAATAATAATGGAAAAATTCAGGCTCCCAAGCAGGTAGGAGAAAGCTATGACGATTAGAAATTTTAGTGTATCGCTCATATGCAACCTCATTTCTCAGGCGACTACTGTTCGCCTCTTTGCTTGACTGTCATTCGGACCGGTGTCCCCTCGAATCCACATACATCCCTGATTCGATTTTCGATATAGCGCTGATAGGAGTAGTGAAACAGTTCAGCGTCGTTTAAAAATACGACAAAATTTGGGGGGCATACTCCGGTCTGTGTAATATAGTATATGCGAAGCCTTTTTCCTTTTTTCGCAGGTGGCTGCATTCTGGCCATGGCATCGGCCAATATGTTGTTAAGAACGCCGGTAGTAACTCTTTTGTTTGACTGCTCATACACCTTATTTATCAAGCTGAACAGTTTGTTTACTCTTTGTCCGGTCTCCGCTGAAATAAACAGAATGGGTGCATAGTCCATATATCGTATTCCTGTACGAACTTCCAATTCCGTGTTTTTCATCGTCTTTTCATCTTTATCGACCAGATCCCACTTGTTGACAATTATTATTGATGCCTTACCTGCTTCGTGAGCAAGTCCGGCAACCTTGGTGTCCTGCTCTGTCACGCCTTCGGTGGCGTCAATAAGGATCAGACATACATCCGCCCTTTCTATGGCTATCGTTGTCCTGAGAACGCTATATTTCTCAATCGCCTCATTTACTCTCGACTGTTTGCGTAGCCCGGCAGTGTCGATCAAATTGTAGCGCCCGAATTCATTTTCAAAATAAGAGTCAATTGCGTCCCTGGTGGTACCGGGTATATCGCTTACTATGACTCGCCGTTCACCAAGAATACAGTTTACAAGTGACGATTTCCCAACATTAGGTTTGCCGATGATAGCTACATTGATCGGAGACTCATCATCACTTCCCTTGGTCTCGGGGGGAAAATGTTTAAGGCACGCGTCTAACAGATCCCCTGTGCCAAGGCCATGAAATGCAGAGACGGCAATTGGATCTCCAAGTCCGAGATTGTAAAATTCAAATAGCTCGGGGGGTGGGTCCCCGGGAGTGTCACATTTGTTGACAGCCAATACTATCGGCTTTCTAGAGCGAAGGAGCATATCCGCCACTTCCTGATCGGCTGCTGTAACGCCTACCCGAACATCGGTCACAAGTATAATTACGTCAGCGGTGTCTATAGCGATATGAGCCTGTTCACGCATAAACAGGAGCATCTCGTCATTTGTCTTCGGCTCTATTCCACCGGTGTCAACAACATCGAAAGTTCTGCCGTTCCACTCGCATTCAGCATAAATGCGGTCACGAGTAACACCGGGTGTGTCTTCAACGATTGATATGCGCTTTCCCACAAGCCGGTTGAACAACATAGATTTTCCCACATTCGGTCTTCCCACGATCGCTACCAGGGGCAGTGACAATTGGTTCACCTCTTCAAAATCGTATCTATTAGAGCGGCCCCATCGTTTATCACGGGTATTACCTTTACCCCAAGGGCCCGCTCGACATCTTTTACGGTAATATCATCAAGAAAAACCGCCTCTCCGGATCTTAACATATTGTTCGGGATAAGTAGTCTCGGGGGGAGCTTCTTATGTCGAAGCATCTCAATCAAATCTCTGCCGGTTACTAAACCCGATACCGTTATCTCTTCTCCGAAAAACCGGTTGTTGATTTCATATACGCAACCAACCATATTATTGCACTTTAGATGAAAAAGGTCAATAAGCTTACTCATGATGGGGGCGAACAGCGTGCCTGTTGCAATGGCAAAAGGCTCGATGTAATCTGTTTTCTGCACCTTCTCAAGGGCGAGACGAAATTCCTCTTCAAAAAGGGCCGCCATGCCAACTCCATTCTCAATCTGCGGAAAGTCCTCATAGTATTCCACATCTGGCAGGGGTTTACCCGCTTTTAGGTAAAGCTCATCCGCGCAGTAAAAAACGCGTGTGCCCAGGAGCTGCTTGCACTTGTCACCGATTTCATCGACCTGGTTTATGACACTTAGCGCATCCTCCTTATTTACAGGTCTGAGGGCGGTAAGTCCTTCTCTATACTTGGAAATCCCAACAGGCACAACAGAAACGCTGACCATTGCCGGATATAGCGCCTGAAGATCGCTGAGTGTTCGCTGCAGCTCTTCCCCGTCGTTGTAGCCCGGGCAGAGAACGATCTGGCCATTTAAGATAAGGCCTGCGTCCGCAAACTCCTTTAAATATTTAAGCGCCTTCCCTGCATTGCGATTACCCAACATCCTTACCCTTAGCTCGGGATTTGTTGTGTGAATAGAGATATTGATTGGGCTTATGCGCATTTTTATAATGCGATCTACATCACTCCTTGTAAGATTCGTAAGTGTGATATAGTTGCCCTGCAAAAAACTAAGTCGCGCATCATCGTCCTTAAAGTAGAGTGTATCACGCATACCGGGAGGCATCTGATCTATAAAACAGAAGATGCATTGGTTTGAGCATCTGCGGGGGTTGTCCATGAGATATGTCTCAAAATCGATTCCGAGACCTTCTCCCACTTCCTTTTCAACGTGCATTGTATGGAGTTCCCCGTCCCTTTTGATCACAATATCAAACTCTTCATCATAAGAATAAAATTGTAGATCCAGTACATCACGCACAGCATGCCCCGCAACTGAGATCAATTGATCTCCTACGCGAACACCGGCTCTGTCCGCAGGTCCTGCTTTGTCCACACCAATGATCCTGGCCATATTTTTACACCCCCTTGCTGTTATTATTACCATCGCAAATGACTTAAGTTAAGTTGCTGCCAAAAACACATCAATCCGGCGACCGCCGGATTGATCAATCGTTATTTCTTGCTGTCATCCACCGCAAGCACTTCGCGTCCTTTGTAGCTTCCGCAGGCTCTGCATACCCTGTGGGGCAGTCGGAAAGCGCCACATTTCGAACAGGTGACCAACGAAGGTGCGCTGAGCTTCCAGTGGGAGCTGCGCCGCTTGTCACGTCGGGCTTTGGATGTTTTTCTCTTTGGAACCGCCATTTTGACACCTCCTTCTATTCGCAGCAAACTGCGGTCTGCCCGCGGGGAATATCTGCAGATTATTCACTAAAAAAATTCTTGAGTTTTTCCAGCCGTGGATCGATTTCAGGTGTGCAGTCGCACTCACCTTCATTTAGATTCTTTCCACACCGTGGACATATCCCCATACAATCCGGACTACAAAGCATCCTCATGTCGCTATTCAATATAATAGCAGAGCGGATCACATCATCGATATCCACCGTTGCATCCTCGATAACAAGCACGTCGGCGTTGTCGATATCATCCGGGTTTTCAAGAGATTCTGTCAGAATTACCTTTATACCAACTGTATAAGGTCTTTCCACTTCTCCGGCGCAGCGATCGCAATCAAACTTGATAATTGTATCACACTTTACTTCCAGATACAATACTCCTGCGCTGTTGTATGCCTTACCGCTGATCTGTGCGGGATTTACAAAAGGCTTGGAAAAGTTGATCTCCAGGTCGCGGAAATCGGCTTTGTAGTCAAATGGAATGGAACCGCCCGGAACATCCATGATTTCATTTAAATTCAATAACATTCCATAACCTCCGCCGTTGAGGCAGTCAAAAACCCATAAGACCATGGAACCGCCCCTAAGAGCGGTACGAATCGTATTATACTTTGACATCTCCGGTTTGTCAACATTTTTTCATAAAACCTGACTGCATTCAATTAAAAAGTTATCATTTACATATGCTAAATTATAACTGAACTGCTCTACTTGTATAAAACAAACCAAACAGAGCAAAGCGTTCCATTTATTACATGATTTTGTGCACAAAATACGTTGAGTATCAGGGTATTTGCTGGTATAATAGATAGAAATTATTACCTAAATTGCAAAATTTGCTAAATTCTTGGAGGAGCATTTGAAAACCCTTACCGTCGGAAAAAATGACGCCGGTCAGCGTCTTGACCGTTTTCTTCGTAAAACATATCCAAGCTTGGCGACATCGCTTATACAAAAATCCATCAGAAAAAAACAGATCAAACTCAACGGCAAGAAGGCTGCTGCCGATGCTCGTCTTTCAGAAGGCGATATCATCACTGTCTATCTAGCCGATTGCACTGTTTGAGAGCAACACTGATAGGCAGGCTTTTTTGAAAATTTTAAATCCGGAACTTCGCATTATATATGAGGACGAGAATCTCTTATTGCTAGACAAACCTCCCGGGCTTCTCTGCCACAGCAACGACCGCGAG
>JBMNIG010000007.1:0-214091 GCA_050950785.1 Eubacteriales bacterium
AACGGAAGATTGGTCGTAATATCACACTGCGCCGTTCGTAACACTCTGCAATCACTTCAAATAGAAGCTGTGTTCCTAGTCGTTCAAACGGAATATATCCCCACTCATCTAGTATTATGAGGCTTGTCTTTTTGAGCTTATTCCAGAAGGAGTCCAGCTTGTTTTTGGCTTTGTAGTCAACCAATGTATTCACTAGTCTGCTTGTCTTGTAATACAACACAGGGTGTCCCTGTTTGCAGGCTTCTACGCCTAACGCAGTAGCCAGATGCGTCTTGCTGTGCCTGGTTTGCCGTAAAGAATAAGGTTTTGCTTATGCTTTAGGAAGTCGCAGGCCTTAAGCATTTCAGTCGAAAGTAGCTCGGGCAGTCGGATGTCCTCAAATGAATAGTTCTCAAATGTTTTATGGACCTCAAATCCAGCTTGTCTTAGATATCGGTTACATCGTTCCAGTTCTCGTGCCTCAACTGCACCAGTTAGTAGCTTTATTAGGAACTCTTCATGTGTCTCAGCCTCAGTAGTGCTGTATACATCAGATATATATGCTCCCAATCTTAGTTGTCTACATAGATCTAGAACTATTTCTTGTTTACACATGATGCGCCTCCGAGATGAGACTCATATATGCATCAAGGTCTACCTTGTATTCAGTTGTTTTCGGAAAATAAGGGTGTTGCCTCATCTTAACTTCCGGAAGCTTAGGTTCGGTGAGGAACCGGTATCCGGCAATTAGACTGTCAGGATCCTTTGCCCCCATTGAAACAGCCTTATTGAATATCGAGAGCGCTTTTTCATAACCGGTTCTTTTACTCTCTTGAGAGAGGAAGTGCAATGCTTTCTTTCGCTCTGGTATACTGCATCCGGAGAAGTATTCCTTTGTTTTTGCTGGCAACCTCTCAAAAAAACCTGTATACTTCAACGCCATTGGCCGCTTTGCTATTAACGAAAGGTAAGGACCCCATAAAGTAGACTCCTTGTTCTTGCCGTATAACCTTGGATGCGTCACTATTACCTCTGAATTGTCGTTGAGCACTGTCACATTCATTGCAGCAACTTTTAATGTTACGGTCTTGCAAGCAAATTGGCTAGAGGTCGAATACGAATTAGTGTCGTATTTAGCATAGCCGTATTTGTTTGTCTTACAGAATACAAATTTACACGCATCAAAGTCATAGTTTGGTAGGTCATTCATTGCTTCCAGGTCTTCTTGAAAAAGATCAGATACAATTCTTTCATGTTTGTAGTGAACCCTTTCTTGCATTTCCTTGCTGCATTCCTCCAGCAACTCTTTGTTATACTTTTCGAGGTCATCTGTTCTAGGGACTGGAACAAAAAGATTTCTTCTGCTTGTTCCTACATAGTTTTCAACTGAACCCTTCTCATGTCCACTCTCTGGATTGCAGAAGTTGCTTTGGAAGTTGTAGTGGTTCATGAGGCGCTTGAAACCTTCTGTAACTTCGCGTTCTCCGTATGATAGTATCTTCTTTACTGCCGTGGACATATTGTCAAAACGAATTAAGGTGGGGACTTTGCCTATGTGCTCAAAGATGTTCTTTAGTCCCTGAGACAAGCACTCCAAGTTTTCACCCTTAAATAACTGAACAAACTTTCCATCCGAGTGTGGAAAAGTAACAGCCAGATGGTGGCCTTCGTACATGATACCGTTTTCATAGAAAACTGTATCACCAAAGTCTACCTGCGCCTCGCGGCAGGATGGCTTAGGGGTATACTCACTTCTTGGCCAGAACTTATCTCTTCTCTCAGTTTTGCTACCAAATTGCGAATGAACGTTCTGATACATCAAATTCTCGACCTTCTGCTTGAGCCTCTTTCTTTAGTCGAGTAAAAACTCTATGTGCAGTATGCCTTTGCTTACGGGGCGCCTGCTCATCGTCTATGAGCCACTTCTTAACCGTTTCACGATATTTTGTTGTCTTTCCTTTCCGGGTCCTTTTAACTGGAGGTTTGGGACTGAAGTCTTCCATTGCTATGTACTTCTTAACAGTGTCAAAGGCATGTCTGGTTTCTCGGGATATCTGGCGAATACTCTTCCCTTTATTGTTGTACTCGTATCTGATATAATATGCTTGCTCCATTGTTAACATCTCCTAATCTCCTTTCAGCTTAGCAACTAAAAGGATATATTATTTAGAGGTGCTTAGCAATGGGGCCTTTTTTACCCAGCTGCACTAATTCTTAGCTTCCGAACTGCTATATTCTTATTTTGCCATAGACAATGGAGGGGAATAATTATGTCATTGAAAGCATTCGTTAGGCAACCTGAGAATTCATTATGTGAAGTATACGATTTCTAAATCGAGAAAAATTTCTAACACCAAATGATATTCTCTTCAATACTTTGATTTTGTTGTTACATCCTTCTGTGAAACCGTTAGTGTATCTGCAATCGAAAGCATTCAAGATATATTGATCCCAGTTATGTATAGCGGTAAGACTTGTCTTAAATTCAGGTAGGTTCGAGAATTCGGCAAGAAGCAACCACTTAGCCAATCTTTCTTTTGCTTGCACACGATTCTCTGACCTCATAAATTCGAGAAACTTGTTCTTTAGAAAATAGGCTTCACGTAACCTTGGGGATATTTTAAGCATTTCAGTTATTTGAGCAACTTCTTCCGGCTTAAGGTACATTGGATTTTTTAATAGCAGCCGCCTGCTTCGTTTGAAGTACTTTCGTCGATAGTCAGAAAAATTCTGCTGTTCAGCCTTACGAACTTTTTCAAAATCCCAAATTACTTGCCTTACCACATGATATTTATCAATGACTATTGTTGCCTGTGGAAAGCAAGTCTTGGCTATTTCCAAATAGGATCGATTCATATCCATTACAACATACTTCACACTATTTCTTGTACTAAATGAGCTGAAATATCTTAAAAGGGCTTCCTGTTTCTATTTGGGAGAATATCTAACACTTTGCGTTTCTTTGTATCAGTAATAATGCATTGATACTTTTGACCACCGGCATTACCCTTAAATTCATCAATGGATAGGACTTCGGGAAGTGATTTGCATTTGTATTCCACTAACGAAAAATATCTTGCTGTAGTTGTAGAAGATATATTATGTTCCTTTGCTATGTCCTTTATGGACTTCAAATCAGAAAAGGAGCCAATTACGTGTGCTACTAAACGGGTCGTGACTCTATGATATCTGGGCAAGAATGGGATCGTTTCAAAGAACCTATTATTGCAATGCTTACAAACATAGCGTCTTTTCCGGATGTGAAGAACTGTTGTTTTCCCAACGCGGCTAGATCCTTTACTTTCTGCCACCTATAATCATGAACACGTATTGTTTCAAAACTGCATACTGGCAAGTGTGCGCTCGTCTTTGCATCATAAAATAGATGTCGTGTTGCTTTTCATTTTCCTCAACTTTTAAGATAATTGCATCTTCCAAACCGAGAATTTTTGTTATATAATCAGTGTAGGGCATAATGTGAACCTCCTTAAATGTGGGTTTGATCGCTTTACATTTTACAGGATTTTCACGTTATGCTCTATATCTTTATCCAAATTTAGTGAAAAATGTTGGAGTTCTATTTCATGAACCCAACATTTATTATAGAACCTATAAACAATAAATATGGGAGTGAGCTTTAATCAGCTTACTCCCGTTTTATTATGAATTTGCTCCAATTCAAGATCAAACTAATATCTATTTGACGAATATTATCTCCGATTATCCTGATTCTGATAGAGCATATCAGATAACCTTCAAAATGGCTTCTGCATACTCCGTTTCACAGGTTTTATCGAAAATGCTTTGTCTTTATTTGTGTTGCACTTCTATTCATTATCCAAACATTCGGAATAATGACTCTATTTTTGATACTACTCCTGTTGGTCGCATTTTCTGAGGTTTCGCTTCGATAGAGTCCGGTGTTGCGGCTGGACGTTGCGTTCCATCTACCGGTGAGGGCGGTGATACTTCAGTCATGCCTATCTTTTCGATTGGTGAAACTCCGGGGGTGGCGGTATCAGGGTTGGGTGCGACCCTTAAGTTGTCATCAACTAGCTTACCATCTTGTACGAAATCCGGGTTTCCCTCCAGCTGGGCCTTATCAGCATCTGTGATTGCCACAGGTTCTGTAAACTCGGAGTCCGTTGGTGTATCTTCCTCCTTTGCAGCCTTATAACGGGCAACTGCATATCGTTGGGGTCGTGTTGCCTAAACAGTGCGTTATACCCAAGGATAAGAAGTGCCACAAGGCAGGAGGCAAAAGCTAACAACTGGGAGACACGAAGACCTGTATTAAGGAAATACAAACTGTCAGTTCTCAGCCCTTCTATAAGTCCGCGTCCGAGACCGTACCATGCCAAATAGGTCAGGAATGTTTGACCGTCATATTTGCGCCGCTTGGATGCGAAGTGAAGAAGAACAAATCCAAGGGCATTCCAGAGTGACTCATAGAGAAAGGTCGGGTGGACAGCTATTCGACGTCCAACTGACAATCGAATATCTCCATTCTCCACGGCAGGGAGGTCACTGCACATATGCTTCGCGATTAACGAAATTTCCCCAACGACCGATGGATTGACCGATAAGAAAGCCAAGGGAAGCCAGGTCAAGGGCAGCCATTATCTTTATTTTCTTGATCCTTGCGACGAGTGCTCCCGCTAAAAGCCCGCCGATGACGGCCCCGTAAATGGCAAGACCTCCTGTCCAGAGTTGGAACATCTTAGCCGGATTGCCTGCAAATTGCTCGTAACTAAATATTACATAGTATGCCCGTGCACCGATTATTGCAGCAGGTGTAGCCACAAACAGCATGTCAATCAGTTGATCTTGGTTGAAGCCAAACTGCTCGCAGCGTCTCATACCGTAAATGAACGCGAGCATAAAGCCAAAAGCGATAATGATTCCGTACCATCGAATGTTGAGTCCAAACAGAGAGAAAGCCACTTCGGATATATCGAAGCTTAAGCCTAGACCCGGAAAGGAAATTGCATTGCTCATTGGAAGACCTCCTGACATTATCAAGGTCGGAACTCCCGTATCACCCACGCAAGCTCCTGTTGCTATTATACATGGACATGGTCAATAAATAAAGTTAAAAGTGCAGTTATTTACAATTGCTGTGAATGCCGTTTTGGTATTATCAGTTTAATGTTCTTTGCAGTACGAGGTATACAGTCAGAGACCGATAATTTTTGCCATCTACAAATAGTTCCGATCGTTCACCGTGGACAACATCAATATTCCATTGAGAGTTCATAAATCGAACGCGGGCACTGAAGCCTTCCCAATGGTCCGGAATTTTGGGAGATAGGTACAGGCCATCACCTGTGATTTTTATGCCAAGCAGGTTTTGTATGGTGACACGGTAGTACCAGGATGAGGAGCCGGTATACCAACTCCATCCACCTCTGCCTCTGTGCAAATAATTAGAATATACATCAGCAGCAAGCACATATGGCTCGATGCGATAAATCGACTCGTCGTGAGTTGAAGGTAAAAGCATCTCTAATATTTCAAATCCTTCATTGTTGAGACCAAATTCCAGGCATCCCATGGCAAGCCAGATAGCTGCATGAGTGTACTGACCACCGTTTTCTCTGACACCCTCCAAATAGCCCATAATATAGCCCGGATTTTCTTTGCTGTCACGGAATGGGGGCGTGAAGAGCTTGACCATACGTGCTTCTTTGTCGACAAGGTGCTCGATTGCGCTGTTGAGTGCTGTTTTGCATCGTGTGCGGTCAGCACCGGCAAGTACGGCAAAGCTCTGGGCAATGGAGTCGATTTTGCACTCCTCTGAGGTATGGGAGCCAAGGGGGGCACCACTATCAAAGTATGCACGTTTATACCAGCTGCCGTCCCAAGCCCGCTCTGCTGCCTTGAGAAGATTTTCTGCATAAGCTGTGAAAAGCTGTGACTTCTTTTCGTCTCCCCGCTCTTTGCAGAGAGGTACAAAACGCCTTAGTACAATTGCCAAAAACCATGTCAGCCATACACTCTCACCGCGCCCCTGTGCCCCAACAAGATTGAACCCGTCGTTCCAGTCACCAGTTCCGATAAGGCTTAGCCCGTGTTGTCCATTACCACGCAATATAGCCATATCCAGAGCACGAATGCAGTGATTATAGATGTCGGCGGTTTCCTCAGAGTGCCTTACCGTCTCATACCTTTCGTGTTCGTTGGATTTTAATGGTTCCGAGATGAGAAATGGTACTTTGATATCAAGTATTTCGGTGTCAGCTGTCTTTTCGATATATTCACAGACAGTGTAAGGCAACCACAACAGGTCGTCCGAGCAGCGTGTTCGGACGCCCTTCTCGGGTATGTCTTCCTGGAATGAAGGATGCCACCAATGTTGTACGTCACCCTCTTCAAACTGATGGGCGGCTGCCCGCAGGATTTGTTCCTTTGCAATTTCCGGATCTGAAAGCAAAGCTGCGCATGCATCCTGCAGTTGGTCACGGAAGCCGTATGCTCCACCTGATTGATACATGGATGACCGTGCAAAAATTCGGCACGCTATAGTTTGATATAGAGCCCAGCTGTTGATATATCTGTTTAAATCGTCGGATGGTGTATCAATAGTGATGGGTGTCGCGATCTCAGTCCAATGACGTTTTGTCTCATCGAGTGCAGATTCAAATTCAGAATCATCAAGAAGCTTTAAGCACTGAGACATATCAGCTTTTTCATTATTGGCAGCAGTAAGCAAAATCACACTGCCCTTATCCATTTGGACTCTGAAACATACGCAGGGATCTAAACCTGCACCGCAGTTTCCTTTGAGGATCCCTGAAAGGGCATCGGCACGATCACATGTGAACTCACTATAGCCGGGGCTTGACGCAAAAAGCACAACCTGATCTCTATATGATGAGTTGTACCGGTTTATTGCTCTGATGATACCATCATCCTCAAAAGTGATGACATGCCTGCGCATAGATGGATTATCGCCCAGCACGAGTCCTGAGAAATAATTGAGGGTTGCCTTTTCCACGCCGCTATACGTTATCTTCACCACTCTGCAAGGTAGATCCTTGTGAACAAATGCTGTTGTCTTTATCGTTCCGGTCGGGATTTCCTTTTCCCAAACAGCATATCCGGGTCCATATGTGACTGTACAAGGAAAAGAGTCATCGGAAGCGAAAACCGATACAGAACCTTTACCGAAATTGAGATAAACTCGTTCCTCCCCTTCGATGGCAAGGGTGTCGTTTATCCATGCGTTTATACGGTTTTCTCTCGCGTTCAAGCGCCACATGTAACCGCTTCCGCTATCGGTTGCTATATAACTGAAATCACCATTTGTTAAGACATTGGACCATGCGGATGCAGGAAGGCTTTTTCCGGCTTCAAAGGATACGCTTCCGTCCTCGTGATATTGTAGATTTCTATCAAGCTGCATAAGACCAGATTTATTATTTGATTGCAGGGCATCACCTTGAAGTTTATTAGGCTTATCATCCGGTAGTACATCTGACTTTAGGAGCTTTTTCGTTACAGGGTAGTGCGCTGCCGAACGTTCGGTTGCGACAGGTTCTCCCTTTACGTCAATTAGGACGGAGGCGCAGGCGGCGATCAGAGAAAAGTCTCTGTCGGCAGGGACAAGGTCGAGAAGGTGGATGCCACCCTGTGCTGAAAGCATGTTTTCTGCTCCGATGGACCGAATGATGTCTAAAGCTGCAGTTCGTGCAGGTCTTCTATAGTCGCTTCCCTCTGAAAAGAGAAGTACGAGGTCGCATTTGATGCCTCCGAGTGTAAGCAGGCGGTGCTGTCTGATGGTACGTGAAATGATGTCGGGTGCAGTTTCTGCTCCACATACGGCTGCAATGATGGGAATGTCGCCTGATATACCGTATTTCCAAAGGGCGGACTGTCCTAAGTGCTGGACTCCATCTAAAGTGTCGGCTATAACTTGATCAAAATTTGCAGGCTGCTTTGCATTTGGAGCAGGGATATTTTGATTTTGTAGTATATATTTTGCAAGTGCCCGTCTACCTGGTGAGAGAAACAAGAGCTCCCCGGCAAACTCCAGTACAGTATTTACCTCACTTTGCGTAAGGCTGAGTCTACGGTATTCACCTATTGGACGGCTCGATGCCTGACGGTAAGGCATTGCAAGCGTCCTTTCGGCTGCGGAAACTGCACTTTCAGAGTTGCTGGAAAAGGACAGGGCAAAACGTATTATTTTGCTTTCGCTCTCCTCGATTTCCACTGGGATTTTGGCAATAACACATGGGTCTATGACCGGGCCTTCGGTGAGTGACAAGGGCTTATTTGTGAGTCTGCGTATTGCTTCAAAGCCTCCCCTGCCAAGCGACTTTTCTCTTGAAGTGGAGTAGCTTGCGCCCTCAGCTGAGCAGATGAAGGACAGGTATAGGGGATCGCCCCCCTCCCTAGGCCTGCGGCGTACGAGAACTCCATTATGTCTCGATTCTGTTTCAAGAAAGAGCTTTGAAAACGCAGGATGCGACTGATAAGCGTCTTGCTTAGTCAGTATCGGCTCAAAGTAACAGATGAGCTCGCCCTCAATATCTGAGGAGGACTGGATCTTGATTTCCCGAAGCTCCGCTTTGTCCCTGTTTGGTACACATACCGTTATGCAGGTCCGTATGCCGTCAAAGGATGCAAAGAGCTTTGCGCCCTTTTCCTCTAACTCAGCGCTATATTGCACATTTCTATCAAAAAAGGGTGCCGGAGTAAGCGAATACATCCTTCCCTTTGTCCTAAAGAAGAAATATATGCCGCAGACACCTTCGATGAGGGAACCGTCAAATCGGTTGAGCATTATTCCGTCAGATACCGAGCTGGAAAGACCGGTGTTTGTGAGGACGATTGAATACGATCCATTTGATAGCAAGTGACAGCGGGGACGGAATGCGTCATATCCTGCAAGAGCCAGTGACCATTCGCTGTCAGTAGAGCGCTTAGGTTTTTCGGGCACTTCATTGAATGAAGCACGCACGGTGACCGCATCAACAGGTGTGCGCTCCTGTAGCAGCTCCGAAAATGCATCCATTTCGGCATCCGACATGAACCTTTTTTGCATGATTTGTTCGTTAAGCAAGTTGTCACAGGCAATGAGACTCATGCCAATGTGATGTGCCATAAAGCACATTACCTGCTCAAAGGATTGTCCGCTGACCTGGCGGTTGGGAGTGAAATCAGCCGCCTCGTATAGACCATACCGGCCTTCTAGCCCGAGTTCTTTGAGTCTGTGAAGATTCTTGATGGCTGCCGCGGGCTCAACCTCAAGGGCAAGAAAGGTGGAGTATGGCGATATGACAAGCTCCCTATTCATACCGCGCTTGAAGGCAAGTCTTTGAACGCCGTGGGCTTTGTACTGGTAGTTTAGGGCGCGGTCAAAGGCAAAGAATGCGCTTTCGGATATTCCCCATGGAATTTTAAAGGCATCGCCCCTGAGCTTTTGGCAGTAGACACAGAAGCGAAGACTCTCATAGATAAGAGAGTTTGGGAAAGTGGGCATGAGGAGGTTTGGCATTAGGTATTCGAACATAGTGCCCGTCCAGGATGCCATTCCTGAGTATCCGTTTTTTTGAACCAATGCTCTTCCAAGTCTGCGCCAATGTTTTTTATCTATTATACCGCGAGCGATGCAAATGTAGCTTGTCTGCCTTGCCTCGCTTGCCAAGAGATCATACCAGCTCTCGGACGGCTTACCTGTTTCTATATCGATGCTGATATAGAAGAGATTTCTGCTTGTATCAAATAGAGCAAGGAAGTCCATTGCATCAAGTAGTGAACGGGTACGTTCAGCAAGGCCTGTTGCGCGCGGTGTTCCAAGGCTGTTAAGCCCACTGATAAGTGCTATATAGCATGCGGCCAAGTTTCCACTGTCTACAGATGAGACACTCATGGGATAAAGCGGCTTCAAAGTTGAGGTATCATACCAGTTTAGAGGATGACCTTTCCACTTCTGCAGTCGCTCGATACTATCCAGCATCAACTCTATTTTATCAAGAATATGATTGAGGTCTGCCAGCTTAAGATCGTATGCAGCAAGACAGCAGAGCAAGGCCAGTCCGATGTTGGTTGGAGATGTTCTTCGGGCAACGCCTACAGCAGGTTGCTCCTGCCAGTTGTCCGGTGGCAGATAGTTATTTGACGGATTCAAAAAGTCCTCAAAGTAGTCCCACATCAACTTGGATTGATCAAGAAGAAAGTCGCGGTCCGCTTGCGAAATAACCTTTTTATTTTTCGTGGGTCTACTAATTATCGCACTGATAAGCGGTGACAATATCCAACAAGCGCCTAAGACATAGGCGAGGATTTTATTGGAAGCGATCATGCTCACTCCGCCCCATATGACAGAGACTAGCATTGTTCTATACATACCTGTGATGCTGCCGGTGGATTGCCTTTCGGATTGTTCAGCAGTTACCCATTGCAGCAGGTGTTTCTTTGAGATAAACACGCGGTAGAGGGAAGTGATTATAGCGTCAAGACACACCATTGCATGATATGGTAAAAGCATAATTTGTAGTGCGGTTTGCACGGCACTTCCCCGAACACCGTACAGTATCGAAGAGTGATAGCGGCTACCGAGTTCATAGCCGCCCCGCAGCAGCGCGGTCGCTGTTGATAGCGCAAGTTCGGAAAGTGAAATGGCCACAGCCACACCTGCAGCTGCCCACAAGCCATCAAACAATATACCCCACAGAATCGTTGCAAATGTGAATACCGGAACAAGGCTGCGGCGGAGGTTGTCAAATATTTTCCACCTTGACAGAGGAGATAGGGGGTTTTCTTCTTTGCCGCCGGGAGAGGGCACTTTTTTGAATAGCCACGGTAGTAGCTGCCAATCCCCCCGGGTCCAGCGGTGCAGCCTTGAAAACCATGAGTTTACTTTATACGGAAATCCATCCGTCAGCTCCACGTCGCTTACGAGAGCGGCGCGAAGGTAGCAGCCTTCAAGAAGGTCGTGTGAAAGTATCCTGTTGTCCGGAAATCGGTCGTCGAGACACTGTGAAAACACCTCAACGTCAAATATCCCCTTGCCGGTGAATATCCCCTCGTCAAAAAGGTCTTGGTACAGATCGGAAACTGTGCTTCCATATGGATCGGTTCCCCCAAGCCCTGCAAATGCACGGCTAAAGAAGGATTTCGAGGCGGCTTCCAGATCCACCGAAATCCTCGGTTGTAGAAGAGCATGGCCCTCCCTTACTATTCGTCTATCATAGTCTAGCACCGGACGGTTGAGAGGATGGAGCATTGTGCCTAACAAATCAACAGCACTGCCCACGGTAAGTCGGGTGTCAGAATCGAGAGTAACAACGTAGCGGATATCCTTCAGAACATCGGGGTTTCCCTCTTCAATGCGCAGGCCACACTGCTTATCGAGGAGTAGTCTGGAGAGTTCAATAAGCGCACCGCGCTTTCGTTCCCAAGACATGAATCGTTTCTCGGAAGGGTTGTAGATCCTGTCCCTGATAAAAAAGTAAAATCTGTAGCCGTATTTATTGTTAAGTCGCGCGATCTCTTCCCGGACTGCTGACAAAATTGCTTCATCATTATCTGCGTTTTTACTGTCTGCATCTTTCATATCGGCAAGCAGGCCAAACAAAAGATTAGTGCCGGCATTGCGATTAGCAAGCATGTATCGCTCCAACAGTGAAGCGAAGCGTTTACCGTCCTTTTCGCCGGTCAAAAGCACGGATATGACACAAAGAGTTTTTGCATCATCTGGAATCCCGTTTTTCAATTCAAGGCGCGGAAGTCTGGCTGGATGGAAGACTTTTAGCGCCAGCGTGTCACAGATATTTTTGGATACACCGCTGAGGGGTATCAGCAAAAGTAAGGTTGCTACCGGCCCTGATACCAGAAGGACGAGCGCCGCAAAGAGGATCGTGACGGCAATAAATAGTATAAAATATAAGGGTCGGTACCATTTTGAAGGTTGCTTGCCGAGGGGTTGTTGAATAAGATAGTATCCTACATGCCGGCACTGTGGATCGGTGGAATTTTCAGACAGGTAAATTGCCTGCTTAGCTGCAGACGCCTCACTCATCTTCCGACGCTGTGCCAGGCGGCTTATTATCCTACGATATTGAGCCCTGCTCTCCTCATCCATGGACGGATAGATCCCCGACGGGTCACGGCTGAGTATCTGCTCAACAGCGCTTTGACTGTGGAGCAGATCCCTAAGATCCGCTGTAGACAAAAATCTGAGAGATGTAAATATATTGCTGGCCAAACCTGAAAAATCCGAGTGGGCTTTCTCTGCTTCAGATGCGGCTTGTGCTATCTCTTCGGGGGCCACTCCCCCCTCTGCCCGAATCCTTGCCATCTCCAATTCGGCTGAATATATACCCTTTTTTGCACCGGAATACTCCTCTATGATTGGATGAAAGTTTTTTACAAGCTTATGGAGTTCAA
Organism: Eubacteriales bacterium; assembly: GCA_050950785.1. GTDB lineage: Bacteria > Bacillota > Clostridia > Oscillospirales > JAAYOS01 > JAAYOS01. Next base: position 12,376 of record JBMNIG010000007.1, read on the forward strand.
ATACAAGTGCAGTTTTTAGCATTACAGTAAAGAGCCAGAGCTCTTTTTCTGAAAAAGCCCCGGCCTTTTGAGCGCCCGATAAAAAGGTTTGAATACGTTCCTTAGTGACTATGCCGTTTCCGGACTTGACCAGCGCTACGGCAAGACCAAATATTTTTGGATACCCTTTGCGTGAGGCGGCCAGCTTTCCTGTTCTTTTTAACATCAGCACTGCACCGCGCCCTTCGCGTTCTGCTATATAGCGGTTATCTATGAGCCACTCAAATTCCTTGGGCATCATACCTGATGTGGGCTTGTATGAAATTATGCGATCCGCTGTCGCTTTTATAAAACCAAGATTGCGGATAAGACGACGGCGTATTTTGCATGCTGTACTGGTTTTTGAAGAGGAAAGATTTGCAGAAATGTTTTCCGCAAACAGTTCCAGATTATTTAGATCTATAAATGCCATTGATCAATAAGCTCCGTTTCTCTAATGGAGTCAGATTATCGGGGTTAAATCCGATGTTTGTCAGTAAAGGTTATTCTTGCCTTATAAAGTGGCAAATATTCACCTCCATTTCCCCTTGACAATTCGATCAAATTATTGTATTATACCAGTTGTAAAGCAATCGACTTTACATCCATAAGAATCTTATGAAAAGGAATCGGTGAAAGCTATGAAAGGGAAGTCAATCGAACTGGTATTGCTTTTTGATTTCTATGGGAACATGCTCACCGAAAAACAGAGAGAGTTTTTTGATCTATATTACAATCAGGATCTCTCCCTATCTGAAATTGCTGAAAATGAGGGTATAACAAGACAGGGAGTACGTGACGCTATTGTGCGAGCAAAGAATATATTATGTGAGTTTGAAGAAAAACTAGGCCTCCACAAGCGATATGGCAATATTGACGAGTCTCTTGAAAAAATCCTCTCATCAGCAGAAGCTATCAAGAATATCAATGCAACTAATTTTTTAAGTAACCCAATTGATGACAGGGCGAGGGATATAATAGAAATAGTCCGAGACCTGCTCGAAGAAGGAGCAAACTATGGCGTTTGAGGGATTGACTGAAAAGCTTTCAGCGACATTTAAAAAGCTGCGCGGAAAAGGTCGCCTCAACGAAAGCGATATTAAGGAAGCGATGAGGGAGATCCGTCTTTCCCTGCTTGAAGCAGACGTGAGCTACAAGGTCGTCAAGGATTTTGTGGCCGGAGTTTCCCAACGCGCGACGGGCGCCGACGTATTTGACAGCCTGACACCTGCACAAACCGTCATTAAGATAGTAAACGAGGAGCTTACTTCCCTAATGGGTGGCGAGGTGCAAACCATTAAGTTTGCATCCAAACCTCCGACGGTTATAATGCTTGTAGGCCTGCAGGGAGCTGGAAAAACGACAAACGGCGCAAAGCTTGCGGCATATATCAAAAAACACCATGGCCGCAGACCGCTGTTGGTAGCATGTGACGTTTACCGTCCGGCAGCGATAAAGCAGCTTGAAGTAGTGGGTGAACAACTGAGCATTCCTGTGTTTCAACAGGGACAGGGCAACCCGATTGAAATAGCGAAGGCCGCTCTGCGGCACGCAAAGGATCACGGAAACGACGTGGTCTTTATCGACACAGCAGGGCGCTTGCATATAGACCAAACCCTTATGGACGAACTGCGGGGCATTAAAGAAGCAGTAAACCCCACTGAAATCATGTTGGTGGTTGACGCAATGACGGGACAGGATGCCGTCAACGCCGCCCAGGCATTTAACGAAGCACTGGATATTGACGGAGTGATGCTGACAAAGTTGGACGGAGATGCCCGTGGTGGCGCAGCCCTTTCTGTAAAAGCTGTGACCGGCAAGCCGATCAAGTTTGCCGGAATCGGTGAAAAGCTTGATCAAATCGAGCCGTTTTATCCCGACCGAATGGCATCAAGGATTTTGGGAATGGGTGACGTGCTGACGCTGATCGAGAAGGCACAGCAGAGCTTCGACGAAAAGAAAGCGGAGGAGATGGAGCGGAAGCTGCGGCAAAACCGGTTCACCCTTGAGGATTTCCTTGAGCAGATGGCTCAGCTGAAAAATATGGGACCTTTACAGGATGTATTGGGCATGCTCCCCGGAGTAAACGCGAGTGCTCTAAAGGGTGCCACCATAGATGAAAGGGCGCTTCCCCGTGTTGAGGCAATAATTCTTTCCATGACCAAGGAAGAGAGGGAGAATCCTTCGATTCTAAACTCAAGCCGCAAAAGGCGCGTTGCAAAAGGCAGCGGGGTCAAGGTAGAAGATGTTAACAGGCTTCTCAAACAGTTTGATATGATGCAAAAGATGGTAAAGCAGATGAGTGGCCCACAGATGGGTAGGAAGGCACGGAGAGCCAGAAAAGGTGGTAAGGGGCTATTCCCCTTCATGTAAGCAGAAAATTTCACTTAATAGTGTGAAATGACTAGCAAGGCAATAAAAACACTGTCTTTTTGCAGTGATAGTTTAAAAAGTGCAGAGTGCGCAAATAACTTTTCAAGTTTATTATAAATTTCTGCGATGGCACCTTGACAAGGCTTCGCCAGATACTTTCGCTAGAGAATTCAAAGCGAATAAATCACAAGTGAACTTCGGAATGAAAGTTCAGCGGAACTGCCAACAATGATTATTGTTCCGGCGGGACCGCAGCAAAATTCCTTTGCATATACCGATCCTATTGCAGGAGGTGAAAAACAGAGATGGTAAAAATCAGATTGAGACGTATGGGTGCTAAAAAAGCTCCTTTCTACCGTGTTGTAGTTGCTGACAGCCGTTCGCCACGAGACGGGAGATTTATTGAGGAGATTGGAACCTACAATCCCCTAACCGATCCGGCTGAGATCAAGATCGACGCAGAACGCGCTAAGGCATGGATCAAAAACGGCGCGCAACCCACCGATACCGTAAGAATGCTGCTCAAAAAGGCAGAAATCCTATAATGAAGTATGGGGTTTACCGCCTACGGAGGTTACATTCATGAAGAATTTACTTCTATACATTGCTAAAAATATAGTGGACAATCCCGATGCGGTTACGGTTACCGAGGTTGAACGGGGCGATAGTACAGTACTGGAACTGCGTGTTGCGCCGGATGACATGGGAAGGGTTATTGGCCGTCAAGGTCGTACCTCCAAGGAGATCCGCTCGATAGTTAAAGCGGCGGCCATGAGGGAAAACCGAAAGGTCATTGTAGAAATTGTCGACTAAAGACGTATTACGCAACAGGCGCGGTTGATCCGCGCCTGTTTTTGAAGATACAAGCATAAGACAGATGAGACGGGCGCGACAGAGAGACTATTTCTCTATCTTGGAATTGACCCTAGTTGATCGTAATATAGAGGAGCGTTCCTTGTCTTATTGTCATTGAGATTACTACCGTGAAATTCGGAGATGAAGTATGGGAAACGAAAGAAAGCAATTTCTTGAGGCTGGGATGATAACAACCACACACGGGGTTAGAGGCGCTGTAAGGATCCAGCCATGGACTGATACCCCGGATGTTCTTTGCGATATTGAAAGGTTTTATATTGATGGAAAAGAAGTGAAGGTTATAAGCGCTTCTGTTCATAAATCTGTTATCATATGTGTCCTTGATGGCGTGGATGATATCAATGCAGCGATCTCGTTAAGAGGAAAGACGATATACATCAACAGAGACGATGTTGAAGTTGAGGAAGGCAGATATTTTATACAGGACCTCATAGGGCTTAGGGTGATCGACAGCAATTTAGGTGATATTGGAACTATCACCGACGTTTTGACACTGCCGGCAAATGATGTCTATGTCGTGCAGGGAGATAAAAAATACATGATTCCCGCTGTTTCCGAATTTATAAAGAATGTTGATATAGATGCTGGAAAAGCTGAGGTTGAGTTAATAGAAGGGATGGAAGCATGAGAATAGATATAATGACTCTGTTTCCTGACACTGTAGCATCTATAATGGATGTAAGTATAATCGGAAGAGCACAGGACAGAGGTTATTTGACGATAAAGTGTCACAACATACGGGACTTTACATTAAACAAACAAAAACAGGTTGATGACTACCCTTACGGCGGTGGAACCGGCATGATCATGAATGCGGATCCGCTGTATAACTGCTGGAAGTATATATTAGGTGAAGCTGAGGGCGAAGCACACACTATATTGATGTCACCACAGGGTAAACGCTTTGTCCAAGAGGATGCCAAGCGTCTTGTAACTTACGGAAGGCTGATACTTGTCTGCGGCCACTACGAAGGGGTGGATGAGCGCTTTGTAGAGGAATGTGTCGATGAGGAAATCTCGATAGGAGATTTTGTGCTGACGGGGGGAGAGATCCCTGCGATGGCAGTTTGTGATGCTGTGTGTAGGCTTGTTCCGGGAGTGCTGGCATCAGAGGATAGCTACAAAGGCGAAAGCCACTGGAACGGGCTTCTTGAATATCCCCACTACACAAGACCTGAAATTTGGCGCGGTAGAAAGGTTCCTGAGGTTTTGCTTTCGGGGCACCATGCTAACATCCAGAAATGGAGGCACGAACAGGCACTTTTGCGGACATTGAAAAAGCGACCGGATATGCTTGAAGATGCTCCGCTTACTGATAAAGATCGCGAATTTCTTAGAAAACATAAAGACAAGGAAACGGTTTTGCTGCCTGATTGAGACACAGAACCAACACCCCAGTCCCCGTCAGGATTTGAATCTGATCAAAGACAAGAGAACTGTCTCTCTGCCCAAGCAAGGGGACAGTCCCCATGTCTTCTTCGAGTCTCTCTGACCAGACAAGAGACGCGTCCTCCATGTCTTCCCAAGAAAAGCGAACCATCCACCTGTTCACTTGCATTGCGCAGAAAGGCGCGCCGCAGCACGAAACTACGGCGCATAGAGCAGAACTTATGGGGGAGTGGATTGGCAAATCATTGGCTTTGCTGAGGGGTTTGCAAAGCAGCGAGGATGGAGTCGAGGTTATCCAGAATGAACCGCTGCGCTTCAACGTTATAAAGGTTCATTAGAAAGGGGGCTCCTGAGGAGTTTTTCCGTTCAACCTGGCTAATACCGATAAGCTCGGCATTGTCTGTGGGAACTCGCTGGTTTTTACCATCGGCGTTAAGTACGGTAGTAAGGAAGCCGGCCTGCTCAAGCCAGGAAGTGACCTGTGTGGCGGTGAGCCTCCGCATCGTTGGGTTGTTGACAGTGTTGTTGATGCTCCCGACAAAGGCGGTAATGGAAACCGGGGTGTCGGAGAGAGGTACATTGGCCTTCTCTTCTTCAGTAATGGAGAAGGGCTTGAGGTTTCTTCTTCTGCCGTAGCCTACAACACCGCCGTTTTGCAGAACGCGTTCCAACACCTGAGAGGTGTGAAAAAAGCAACGGATCAATGTGGCGTCGTTGAGGAAATAGTCCTCTTCGTGGGGACAATTGTTGAGCGGGTTGACCCCGTCTGCGAGCTTGTCGATCAGACGCTTTGTTACAGTTAGCTTTTCGATCTGTGTCATAACACTTCTCCTTTGTAGGAAATATTTGGTGATTTCACCTTGGGTATATAATACTATACTTGCTGTACAATAAAACGGACTACAAAGGATAAATATGGAAACTTTCAAGAAAATTTTATGAGTATACGTAATTGCAAACGATAAATTCTATTTTGATATGAGTAAATTGTCATGTGGTGGACATTGAGTATCAGGGGTGACGTTTTCCTATGAACATTCAGATTTATGGTAAGTCTAAGTGCTTTGATACCAAGAAAGCGGAGCGCTACTTTAAGGAACGAGGAGTCAAGTTTCAGTCGATAGACCTGCCCCGCTACGGCATGAGTCGAAGAGAACTGATAAGTGTAGTGCAAGCAGTTGGAGGGTTGGATCGGTTGATAGATGAGAAGGCTAAAGACGCGGTATTGCTGAAATACCTAGCATACGAGGAGGATAAGCTCGATAAAGTACTTGAAAACCCCTCGCTGCTAAAAACACCGATCGTGAGAAACGGTAAATTCGCAACCGTCGGATACTGTCCCGACATTTGGAAGGGCTGGGATTAACGATCAAAGCAAACAAAAAACAGGGGCTTTCTCACTAAGAACTAACGGTTCGACGTGAGATACCCCTGATTTTTATGCAATAATGTATTATTGATTCAAGTTATTGACTAGTAGCCTAGGTCGGTTGCATGATCCATAGTTTCCAATCAGGAAGGGTCTTTGAATACATGGGCGTAATAGTCCTCTTCAAGTATTTTCGCTGAGTACTTGAATTTGTCATTGACTATTTTTAGAATTTTGCGGGCGTAGCCGTCTTCGACGGATGCGCCTTCGTTTACAACCAAAGTATCGGTAACGGAATTATATCTTGCAACGTCGGTGATCCAGCTACGATTTGAAAATATCACAAGTGGATCTGATTCAGATAGGATATCGCGTCCCATAAGAAGGCGGGAATCGTACTCGATACCCATTAGATTTGAGATTGTCGGCAGGATGTCCAGTGCACTGCAAGGTTTGTCGATGACTATAGGTTCCGTCATGCTGCCGCTCCAGATTATTAAACTGCTCTTGTACAGCTCAAAGTTTTTCTCTATCTCATGACCGGCAATTTCGCATTGTTCCTCATAGGTGAGTCCATAGGGATAATGATCACCTGACAGCACGATAACCGTATCATCAGCGATACCGGCCTGCTCTAATTGCTCAAGAAGGTGCTGCATGGCTCGATCGAGTTCTATATTGCAGGCAAGGTATGCTCTGACTGCTTCAGAATAGGGCAGATCCTTGACAAATTCCCTGTTCTTCGATGACATGGAGTTGCCAATAAAGGTATAGCGGAGGTGACCGCTGACGGTCATGTAGTAGGTGTGGAAGGGAATGTCATTTATAAATTCCGGAATGGTTACTTGCATCATTTCAAGATCCGATTCGGGCCACACTTTTTTGACTTCAAGCCCGTTGCCTACGCCCTTATAATCATAGCCCATGTTGGGATGGGAGATATGACGCTTGTAATATTTATAGTCATGGTTATGATATGCACGAGTGGAGTACCCAAGCTTGCTGAGCATATTTCCCATACCGAATGGCATGTAGTTTTCCCCTGAGCGTGCGAAGCTCCAAACACCTGACTTTGGTATAAGACCAGTCAAAGTCACATATTCCCCGTCGGATGTGGATACTCCCCAAACAGGATTGTAAAAATTATTGAATACAAAACCTTCATTTGCAAGCTTGTATAATGTGGGAGTAAGCTCCTCATGGATGACGTAGGATGAAAAGGCTTCTCCCACGATCCATATCAGGTTTTTGCCCTCGAACATACCGGTGTATTCATTTTGATAGGTAGGTTCAACATTTGCAAAATACTCATGCATTTCCAGTAAAGTACTGTCGGTTTCGTTTGCAATCAGCGCATCAAAGTCAATCTCCATCACATTTTCTCTGTATACTATCGGTGTAGGTGAGGGAGATGGCTCAGGTGATGGTGAAACTGAGGGCTGGGTCGTTTGATCACCGCCGGATTGCGTTGGCGCAGGCGACTTATCCTCGCTTGGAAGTATATCCTCTATATCATCAACGATTTCTGAGGCAAAAAGATGTCGGATATCAAGACGCAGCGTAGTCAATACACCGAAGTTTGACACCGAAAGGTTTGGAACGAATGAGTCTTTGTAGAGATATTTTATCGAAAGGACGCCGGACGTTGAATTTACGGTAATAATACTCGCCAGTAGTTGTAACAGTATCGTAAACAAAAGCAAAAGCACAATACTTTTTCCCGAAGTCCGTCGGATTTTTTTTGCAAAGATGATCCACAGTGCTAAAGGTAAGGACAAAAGTATGAGTGGTATGATAGAATCCAAAATACCATAAACTATATCCCGCCAGAACTGCAAAATTTTACCGACTCCGGTGACTGAATACAGGGTCGTAAAGGTATTGAAGATCGAGTAATACACTGTCTGTATCATAAAGATCAAAGTAACGATAGAAAGCAGAACTATCGACAATACTCGATTTATGCGTTTCGAGAAAGCAGTACAAATAGTTGCGAGGAAAAGCCCAATCGGCAGAGTGAAAATGAGAGTATAGAAAAAGCCTCTGTTCAATATCGTGTTGAAACAGAAAATTTTGACTACAAGCTCCATATAGAAAATTGCAATCGGGAAAAATAGAAATGCCACAATTCGACGTGGCGAGATGAGTTTATTCATTTTGTTTATATGCCACCTATCCAGTATCCGATTCCCAAAGTTGTTTATCAGCCTATTCAAGTGTGAAGTAAATATATTATTAGTCAACAACGCGATAAATAACTTTTCAGATAGCCATTTACGTTATGTAAGATATACCATGTAAGTATAATATCCGACAATTTTCTTCTTTATTATGTCAGCATTAATTAATTATGTCAAGGAACTAGAGAAACTAAGTAATGCTTCAAATGTAAATAAATGGAGAATGGTATACATTTGCTAAGGTACGGTCAAGTCGGAAGATCCGAGTGCGCTGATAATAGGAACAAGTAGTTCGTCACAATGATTTATTAAACGCTCCCCATGTAATATAATGCTTGCGTTTTTGTTCAAAGTATCTATGTGTTTATTAAGCACTTTGACAGCTCTAGCGAAGTCCTTATATTCTTTTGCAGTGGAGTGAACATCACTACCCAGGACATGGATTCTACCATGCTCTATCATTTTCATATATTTGAGTCTCCTGATGACCGGAATCAACGCTGAGGCATTTAACTGGAAGGGGATCTTCATTTCAGCTAAGCGACGGACAGTACGGGTATCGTAGCGGTCTATATGTGCAATAACAGGGATGATCTTATGACGATAAATGAGTTTGGATAGCGACTGAGAAACCCAGTTTGACCACTTTTGTCCCGGTATCTCTAATAGCATGTAATTAGTACCTTCGATACAGAGTCTTCTCAGATCTGTAAGATTGGGCAGGTCTATAAAAAGTGTGACCTCAGCTGCTTTGATAATATTTATATTCAAATTTACCAAATTAGTTGCTTCAATAAGTGTTTGGTAACAGTGGTCGCGCCTATCGATAAAGGAATCAACTGTATCGTGATACATATAAAAATGTGGTGTCGCCACGACAGTACTCACCCCGGCTTGCTGAGCCTCGCTTAGCTGATATAGGGAGTTTTCAAGTGAATTGCTGCCGTGATCACACTCGGGCAGAATGTGAGCATGAAAGTCTATAAACATATTACAAAGCCTCTGTCAACTTTATGTCCAATTCCGATATGGATTTTTCAGCTAGAGTAAAGGATGCTTTATCGTTATGATAATAGTTTTCTGCCAATGAGAAAATGATTTGCTTGATATCATGTTCATTTGCATTTTGACTTACCATCAGCTGCAATTCATTGAGTATTACATCCAGATCGGGATAGCCGCATGAGCCGTTGCTCAGGACGAAAATTTTCTCCGATTGGGTTTTGCATACGGTTTCGCAGTCAAAATATAGTTCCTCATATAGCTTTTCACCGGGTCGCAAGCCTGTTATTTTTATGGGTATGTCGATATTGGGTTCAAAGCCGGACAGTTTTATCATCCTACAGGCGAGGTCGTAGATCCTGACGGGCTTTCCCATGTCAAGCACGAAAATTTCACCGCCCTTGGCCTGAGCCCCGGCACAAAGAACTAAAGAAACAGCTTCGGATATCGTCATAAAAAAGCGTGTGATATCCTTGTGCGTCACAGTAACGTGACCGCCAAGGGCAATTTGCTCTCGGAAAGTGGGTACAACGCTTCCGTTTGAACCTAAGACGTTTCCAAAACGGACAGCAGCAAGCTCACATCCTTTTCCGTTCATTGCCTGAACCTGGAGCTCCGAAATGCGCTTCGTAGCCCCCATTACGCTAGTAGGATGTACGGCTTTGTCAGTAGAGATAAGTATGAAGCGGCTTGCACGATGCTTTATACATGCGGAAATGATATTATGCGTGCCAAAAATGTTATTTTTAACTGCTTCAGCAACATTTACTTCCATAAGGGGTACATGTTTATGAGCGGCTGCATGTAACACTATTTGCGGCTTATGCAGTCGAAATATTTCATCTATTCGAGCCTTGTCCTGTATTGAACCGATGCAGAGTGTATACCTAGATCCTTGATGCTTGGACCTGAGCTTTTCGCTCAACTTAAAAAGCCCATTCTCGTTTATATCAAAGATGATAAGGTGTTTGCAGCCATATTGCAGCACTTGTTGGCATAGCTCAGAACCAATTGAGCCGGCACCGCCTGTCACGAGTACTGTTTTCCCCGCAACAAATGATGATATTTTCTTTATATCCGGTGTAAAGGTGTCTCGCCAAAGGAGGCTCTCAATAGAAACCTCCTTAATGGCAAACTTTCTGCCGTGCATATATAGATCCCCGTCAACTACGCTCTGAAAGATTTTGACCGGGAGGTTTGCTTCAAGGCAGTGATCGTAAATTTTGTCCAGCTGTTTTGACGTAGCGGAAGGGATCGCAATCAATATTTCATCGGCGGCATATTTTTTGGCAACCTCTTTGATGTCCTTAACTTGACCACAAACAGGTATTCCGGATAGTCGGGAACCAAGTTTTGATATATCATCGTCAAGCATAGCCACGGGAAATATACTATCAGAGGTGTTGGTACAAAGCCGCTTTACGATCATCGAACCGGCAGCTCCCGCTCCGATTATTATTGTTTTTCTCGTATTGCCGTTTCTGGACCCAAGCATGGCGGCGATCCATCTTTTCAGACGGGATATCATCCGGATCCCGCATGTAAAGAATGCAAGCAAAAGCCAGTTCAGTATGATGTCTGAAAAAGAAATTGCGGGTACCCATTGGATTTTTACTAATATAGCAGCGATCGAGAGAAGGGTAACGATAAGTGTTTGTCGTAATATATCACCGAAGCCGACATATACCCAAATACTTTTATAAGAACCTAATATTAGCCCGGCAATAACCATATAGCTACCCATAAAGGCACATAACATCACTATGAGACTTTGTGGTAAGTAGCTAAAGGCACTCCAGTCTGATCTTAGCCCAATGGTCAATAAAACCGCAGCGATTACTGAAACGAAATCACCGATCATATAAACGATTTGATTTTTTTGAGTCCTCATCTTTCTTGCCTCTGTGATATTCCGCTTGCCAATTGTATGAAGTTATTTGAAATGTATGTAGGAAACAGCACTAAAAAACACTCCTTTCAAAAAGGCACAAGAGCTGCCAAAAGGAATGTCATAAAAATATATAATATCAATTTTTTATGTTCATGCCCGGCAGCATATCGAAGCAATATGGGAAAAGAGAACAGCTGTGTGTATGTATATTACAGAGAGATATGGCCGGGAAATTTTTTATTTAATAATTATAAACTCTGGTTCTTGAAAAAAATATCAAATTTTATCACGTTAAATTTTTCTAAACACTAAGATTTAGCTTTTTCTTATACAACGATCAAAAAAACGATTATTGTTTTAACTACTTTTTGTGTATTCTTTGTTGAGTACTGGATCGTACCCTTTTTCTGCTCTTGTGACGAGGTCCCAAAAGTTGATAATTCACTAGAAAAAAGGGAGAAGTATATTCTCCCTACAAGTTGTCACTTATATACCTGTTAGCGGCTTTTCAATGATATGATCTTTAGCTTACTGTGCATAGTATAGCTTTGCAGTGATAGTTATAACTTTTTTGTCTTTTTGCTCTTTATGTTTTTGATTTTTCTGTAAATATCTCTTGACATGTTAAAGATACCGAGCAAACCATATTCAGCAAACACAAAGACGGGAACCCAGATATATATAGGCATAATGGCTTTGCCAAAGGGCTTATAATTCCGAAATGCTGTAATGCTCTCAAGTGCAATGATTGCATCGCCGGATAGGCCGAGTTCTTGGCGTGAAACAATGTCATTTCCTGCATCGATTGCAGGAAGTGTTTCGCTTTCCTGCTCTTCGGAGAGCAGATTATTTATTGTGGCTCCCTGGGTGAAACCGGTTATATCCCTATCGCCATAATAAAATGTCATCTCAATAGCTTTATCGGGTATGAAAGGTTGGTTCTGCCCGGCATTTGCGGCATTTATCAACTCTATTATGGCTTTGTTAGGCTTGTATGCAAGGCGGATCAGAGGACCTGCTGATGGCTGTATCTCTACGGTATACTCATCACAGGGATCGTAAAAAAAGTTTTGATTACGCTGTACCGTAACTCTGCTTTTCATTTCCGATTCAAAAACTGTCTCGGTTATATCGGCATTGATATAAGGCGATTCCATGCCATTTGCTGATACAAAGTGATAGGTTTCGCCGCCTATTGTTACGGTTAGGGACTGTACGCTTCCAGTTGATGATTATGACTGCTCCAATAATGATCGTTGACACAAGAAACATCAAAATCGCTTTTCCGATAGGTATCAAAAACTTTTTCAAGTTACACCGCCTTATAAGTAAATTTAGTTATAAGGGTTTCATTCGACGGTATTTATTTTTTCAAAATCAGGCGGAAAGTTGAGCCCTCGCCGGGTGCGGTTTTGACTGAAATTTTTCCGCCATGGGAGGCTGCAATCAAACGTGCTATCGACAATCCCAGCCCGTGACCGGCTACTTGTGACCTGCGTGCGGAGTCGGATCGATAAAAACGATCAAATGCTCGCAACACCTCATCACGTGTCATCCCGGGACCTGAATCGGTGACGGAAATTCGTGCGTCGTCTCCTAAGTCCTCGCAAGATATTGTTATAGTCCCGCCTTTTGGAGTATACTTGATGGCATTGTCGATAAAGACCCTGATAGCCTGCTTTACGGCACTGCGATCCGCAATTACCGCCACGTTCTGCATCTGGCCTTGTTGCACATTGTGGTCTTTTGCGATGAGCTGTGTGTCTCTGATCATCTCTCGACAAAGCTCTGTAAGGTCAAATGTCTCCATCTCAAGTTTGAATGTCTTCTTATCATGCCTTGCAAGGAACAGAAGCTTCTCTACAAGCTCCCGCATCGACTCAGCCTCGGATGAGATAGCGCTGATTGCCTCCTTAGCCACTTCCGGATCGGACATTCCCCACCTCTCCAAGAGCTGGGCATAACCGCGTATGACTGATATGGGGGTCCTCAGCTCATGTGAAGCATCCGACACAAATGACTTTTGGCTCTCGTATGCTGTTTCGATCCTGTCAAGCATATCATTTATAACGGAAGCCAGGTCACGCAGTTCGTTCTTTGTTCCAAGAATGTTGATCCTCATATCCAGATTGCTTGCCGACAGGTTGCGCGCCGCCTGTGCCATTTCGTCTATTGGCTTGAGTACGCTTGTTGCAAGTCGTCTGCGATTTGCCAGCAGCGAGAGGACACGCAACAGGTCGAGTGCAACGATCGTTATCAATAGGATAAGATACTGTGTTAAATATTCGCCGGAGTTGACAACATATTGAAAAGATGTATCATCATCACTTATAACTGTAAATTTAACAAAGATCTTTCCGCCAGCCAGATCGATAAATTTAAAGTTGTCGTGGCTTAATCCATCATAAACGACTGTTCCATCTGGTGCGAAGATTCGGACCGACGCAAGCTCTGTGCCGATTTCGTCGGCATTTGCAGCGTACAAATTTCCGATCTCATTTATATGATCAGCATATTTCGGAAAGAGTGTGGCGATATACACTATTGTAAATATTATCGCGGTGGATACTGTGGCTCCCAACAAAAATAACGCATATCGTATCGCTATTCGCAAGCTAAGTGAAAAGCGTATGTTGCTCAGTAACTTGTTCAGGTTAGATCCCACCTCTCTAGTGTGAGGTATGTATAGATGTGAGATATGTATAGAATATTGCTGCTATGGCGTCGTTGCGGGCTCGTATCTAAGGGAGTAGCCGACACCACGCACCGTACAAATCAGCTTTATATTATATTTCTGATCTATCTTTGCCCTGAGATAACGGACATAGACATCCACGACATTGGTATCTCCTACATAATCATATCCCCAAACCTGGTCGAGAAGTTGATTTCGGGTGAGTACCGTGTTTTCATGTCGCGCAAGGCACTCGAGGAGATCATACTCCTTCTTGGTAAGGTCAACAGACTCGCTGTTGCAAAACACCTGTCTGCCCGCCGTATGGATCTCAAGGGGTCCGATCCTTATGATTTCCTGCTGGGATATCGGACCGCGCCTTTTCAGTGCTGCCCTGATACGGGCTAAGAGCTCTTCGATGGCGAAGGGCTTTGTGATGTAGTCATCGGCGCCTGTGTCAAGGCCGGAAACCTTATCGGAGACATCGTCTTTTGCGGTCACTATGATTATCGGGACATCGCTTTGGCGGCGGATCCTGCGACAGACCTCTATTCCGCTCATCCCCGGCAGCATCAGGTCGAGTAAAACAAGGTCAACATTACCTGATAGTGCCGCTGTAAGTCCGGTCTCTCCGTCAAAAGCTGTTTGTACCGTATACCCCTCATGCGTCAGCTCAAGCTCGAGGTAACGAGAAATCTTGGGCTCGTCTTCGATTATCAGAATCTGGGACATCTGCATACACTCCCTTCACGACTGAGAAAACGGCAATGGGATGTACCGCCAGTACATCCCTGCGCTTTTGTTCAGTATATCATGAATGAGAATTGAGAAAAAGAGCAAATTGTCACTTTTTTCAAATTATACTCACCCTAATATTAAATAAAGCAGATAATTACTCAATTATAATATCCCCATCCTGATTGGGTCGCGCATATTGCTTCGGATTAGTTTCCTGTGAAGGGCTTTGTGCAGGTTCGCTTGTCTGTTCGTCCTTGTCTTCTTCTGTGATCTCATTTTTGACCGCTTCAGCAGTCTTTTTTGCTGAATATACTATGTTAGAGAAATCCTTTACAGCATCGGGCTCTTTCTTGAAGCTGATCTTATAGCCGAGTATGATTGCAACGATCAATGCCGGTATTGTGACATAGAAGGCGAATATTACTGCTATAAGCATGAATATAATTGAGAAGTTAGCAATTGTTTTATCTTCCCTGCGAACGATCATGCGATTGACATACCCTTTGCGGAGCAGACTCTTTAGTGATTCCCAGAAGGATTTTTCTGTGGAATGCTTAGCGCGAAGTTTTCCTGAGCGTTCTAGCTCGGCCATGACGCGGACCACATCGCCCTCATAGGCATCAAGCAGTCCGATGACCTCATCGTAGGTGACATTTGCTCGTGCGCGAATGTATTCTACATCTTCAAGGGTGTACTTTCGATTCATATTTTTCCTCCATTCAAATATGTTTAGAAACTGTGAAATTATGTGACGGGTATAGAGGTATATGCGTGAAAGAATGATAATAAATACGTACTGAGATCTGTGTACAATAATAACTCCTATAAATGAAAGCGTAATTATGACTAGATTAAAAAATGATTAAAATTTAGGTGTTTTTATGATAATCAGGCATAGATATTAAACAAAAGGCTTTTTAAGAATTTTTTTCACAGATTTCCTGCCTTATCAATATAATAGAACATAAAGGGATGAAAGGCGGGAAATCCATGCGCGGCAAGTCTATTGGCTTAACATTGATTGCCCTTGGCTTAGGGATAGTGCTGACGCTGATCTGCCCACCATGGCTTATGCTTTTGTTCATAGGCCTAGGGATGATCGCCGCGGGTGTTTTGATATGCAGATAAGACGGCGCTGGATTTCCGGGGAGAATCGGGTAACTGAGTGGGAAGGGATGAGTCTATGAAGGTGTTTATCTTAAAGACCCCAAAATTTTTGAGGGGAATCCTTAGAAAGCTGCTTAAAATACAGTCACACGATAATTGAGCAGCTTAGCGCGCTTCCGGAGTCCCTTATGGGAAACCGGACTTTTTTTGCTATACATATGAAAGGAACTGCAAAACTGCGGTTCTTTTCACATTTAAAGGCATATCCATCTTTCCCGTGCATATTTATCATAGTGAACATGTCAGCGTTTTTTTGGAGCGCGGGAGGAGTGTGGACAATGGAGTTGGAACTCAATAAAGAGAGTTACGTTTTTTATGATACCGGCCTGAATGTGACGGGCACCCGCGAGGAGATGTATGATGCGATTGTGCCGGATGCGCTGCCCGACATACTGAGGATCGTTGAAAGCCACGGCGTTGCAATGATTAACTCAAGGGAGATTCGCGATGGCCGACTTACGGTGACGGGCGTCGTGCGTGCAAGTGTGATATATGTTCCGGAGACCGGGGAGGGACTTGAACACTTAGCGCTGACAATCCCGTTTACCAATGTATTCGATGTGCAGGCTGAGCGAGGCGGTGTACTGCTCTGCAACGCTGAAGTACAGACGATCGACAGCCGGACTATCAATCCCAGAAAAATCCTCGTGCGAACTACGGTTCGTATTTGTGTCCGCTCCATGGAACAGAGGAGTTTCTCCCTTTGCGTGGGTGTAAACGCCAAGGGCCGGGAGGATGTTCAGCTTTTGAAGCAGAGCTATCTAGCAAAACTGCCATGCGCCGTTAAGACAAAATCATTCAATGTCAACGATGAGCTTGAAATGCCTTCATCAAAGCCAACAGCTACCGAAATCCTAAAATGGAATTGTAAGGCAACGGCCGGAGAATACAACATCATTGGCAGAAAAGTCGTTTTTAAGGGTATGCTTGCCATAAGGCTTCTGTGTAAAGGCCGCTCAGTATCGGATGAGGTTTTTGACACAACGGTCGAGCTGCCATTTTCTCAAATAATCGAGGCGGAAGGGCTTGAAGAAAGCGCGGAATGCTCAATTGACTTGCAGCTAGAGGACATCACAGTAGCACTCAGCGAAGAATCGGGTGGTAGATTACTGTCCATCAATGCGTCTATCGAAGCACAGCTGTCGGCTTATGCCCCCAAACGGCTCGAGACGATCGCCGATCTATACAGCACTTCTATGAAGAGCTCAGTGGATGTACGTCCCTATGCATTTACAGAGTTGGTGGATATTACAACAAAGAGACAAACTATTCGCGACACGGTGGAAACGGACACTCCGGTACGATATGTGCTTGATATGGAGATCCTTTTTGACGATGTCTCACTTTCCCGAGAGGGGAATATGCTTCGGGCAGATATAAACGCAGATGTAAATGTCCTGTATGTGGCAGAAGACGGCGGTACATTCCACGCTTCACGTAGACTGCCTATCGCAGTCAGAACAGAGGCTCCCGAGGGATGTGACTTCAGAGTGCGGGTCACGCCGGCGGCAGAGGCTTTTAGCGCGGCAGCGGTAAGCGGAGCGGAAATTAGGTTTGACGCTTGCTTTGATATGGAGATCACACTCAGAAGGAACATTTTTGCTGTTCACTCCGCTAAATTTGAGGAGTACGGAGAGGATGCACCTGTAAGGCCGTCAGTCGTTCTCAAATACCCAAATAGGGGTGAAAGTCTTTGGTCGATGGCAAAGAGGTACAACGCAACTGTAGACGATATTCGCGCCGCAAACGGGCTTGATCGGGACGACGTTCCCGACCCGAATGAGCTGCTGCTAATTCCGAAACGGAGATAAGGGGGAATAGGTCGTGGATAACCGCACAATTTATGAGGATATTGCGCAGCGGACGGACGGCGACATCTATATTGGCGTAGTGGGGCCGGTGCGCACCGGAAAATCGACGTTCATCAAACGATTTATGGAGACGATGGTGATTCCGCGAATCGACAATGTATATATGCGTCAGCGGGCACACGACGAGCTCCCGCAAAGCGGGTCAGGAAGAACCATCATGACAGCTGAACCGAAGTTTGTGCCCGAGGACGCTGTGGAGATAACCTTTGCCGGTGGAGAAAACCTCAGCGTAAGGCTTATCGACTGTGTTGGATATATGGTCGACGGCGCGATCGGCCAGTTTGAGGGAGATCTTCCTCGCATGGTCAGAACACCTTGGTTAGAGCATGAAATCCCGCTGATGGAAGCCGCAGAGATTGGGACACGAAAGGTAATAGCGGAGCATTCCACTATTGGTATCGTCGTCACAACTGACGGGTCAATTACAGATATACCAAGAGAAGACTACATTGAACCCGAGGGAAGAGTTATTAGTGAGCTGCAGGAACTTGGAAAACCGTTCCTGGTTCTTGTAAACTCCGCTTATCCCGACTCGCCGCGGGCACTCGCTGTCGCAGATGAGATCAGAGAAAAATACGATGTGACTTGCATGACTGCAAACTGTCTGACGATTGAGGAGGAAGATGTTGAAAACATCATAAGAGGAGTTCTGTTGGAGTTTCCAGTCAGAGAGCTTGGTCTCTTCCTTCCGGCGTGGGTCGAAGCTCTTGATGAGTCGCATCCGATCAAAAAGGAACTCTATGAGGCTATGCTTCAGGGCGCGAAGGGCATGCGGAGAGTGCGTGACGTGGGCAGCGCAGTTGAGGCTATGAGAGCCTGCGACACTATCAGAGGGGTAAGAGTTAGTGGCATAGACATGGGCGCCGGAATTGCTGTAGCTTCGGTAGAGCTTCCAAGGGAGCTCTTCTATAGAACCCTTGCAGAACAGTCAGGCTTTACAGTCACTGATGATGGCGATCTGATGAGCCTCCTTTGCAGCCTTGCGAGAGTTAAGAAGGAGTATGATAAGGTAGAAAAGGCTCTTGATGAGGTCAGAAGAGAGGGGTACGGCATCGTTATGCCGACAGCGGATGAGCTTAAGCTCGAGGAACCGGAGATTGTCAGGCAAGGAGGCCGTTACGGTGTAAGACTTAGGGCAAGCGCCCCTTCGGTGCATTTGTTGAGGGCGGATATTACTACCGAGGTATCTCCGATCGTCGGCAGCGAAAAGCAGTCGGAGGACCTGATAAGATACCTTCTCAGTGAATTTGAGGAAAGTCCGGCCAAGATCTGGCAATCTAACATATTTGGTAAGTCGCTCAACGACCTTGTAAGTGAGGGTTTGCAGAGTAAGCTGAAAAGGATGCCTGATGACGCACGCCATAAGTTGCGGGAAACCCTGCAGCGTATTATAAACGACGGAAGTGGCGGCTTGATTTGCATAATTTTGTAAATACATAATGGGTTTATCCATATAACGAGGCTGTATCACTATCAACTAGTGGGATGGCCTCTCTTTTGTGTTTAAAACATCAAATTAAGAAAGGATGTAGAAGGTTGGGATTAGTGGATTGTCCTAATAGCTAGTCCGATACAAACTGCTTTTCTTCGATTATTTTGATACAGTTCCTTAAATATTCTGACATTGTTTTGACCGGATATAAAATGATAAGCTGAACTTAGCAAAAGTATACAATACCTAATTTGTAAACCATTATACAAATGTGTATTTTAATAAAACATCAAAGGAGATCTGCTTATGGAAAACCGTATAGCTAAGATAAAAGCCCAAGTAGAAGCCTTAATGGACGCAGGTGTTAGGAAAACCACCTTTTACCCGCTTATTGCGGAGTCGTTGACTGAGACTGGAGACTTGCCGACACAAATACGACGCGCCAAAGCAATGGAATACTTACTTGACAAAGTTAAGCTTGAGGTATTCCCATATGAGCTGTTGGGAGGATCGATACTGGGAATGTGGCCTGTCGATCCGGTCCAACCGAAATACGAAGACTTACTTGTTCAAGCTGAGCAATTTGTGGAAGAATACATGAATCCTCCTGAAGACTCTGGAGAACCGACATATTTCTACGGTAGAAGGCGCAGGCCATACACACCTGCCATCGGAACAGCACCTATGATGAAATCGCGTTTTGCACTGATGGCGCGCGACCACTATGACGCAAACGTCGATTATCTGACCTTGCAGAAACTTATTAAAGAAATGCAGGCTAAATATGCGGATGACGACCGCGTTGAAGACTATGAAATCGCTAAAGTGCTTGAAAACAGATTCCAGTACGACTATGGCGAGGACGTGATGGAAAAGGTTCTCGGCTTACCTTGGACCGCCGCAAATCATCTAAATCTCAACTATGACAGGGCTATCAATACCGGATACGGTGCCGTGCTTGAACAGATAAACGGATATCTGGAAGAGAACAAAGACGATCCGGAAAAACAGGAATTCTACAATGCTTGCAAGATCGTCATTGAAGCTGCAATTCGCTACATGAAGAGATACGCCAGGGCGTACGCTGATGCAGCTGAGACAGAGCCCGACGCAGAACGTGCCGAGGAGCTCCGTGAGATTGCTTCGATCATCGACAAGGTGTCGACCGAGAAACCGGAAACTTTCCGTGAGGCCATTCAACTTGTGTGGTTGACTCATTTGATTGCTAATACAGGGCTTGGATCCGCACTCAGCTTTGCTAAGTTCGACCAGTATATGTACCCGTTCTATAAGCGCGACATTGAACTTGGACGCATCACGTTCGAACAGGCGCGGGATCTAGTATGTATGCTGTACTTAAAATGCAATGAGCCTAAAATGCGTACCGTGCAGAGCATGGCACTTGGCGGCCTGAATGCTAAAGGCGAAAGCACCGCAAATGAGTTCACAAAGGTTTGCCTTGCTGCTGCCAGAGTAACAAAACTGCCCTATCCAAACATTTCTCTTCAGGTTTCACCTAAAAAATCCCCCGATTGGGTCATGGACGAAGCAATGGAGACCATCAAGCTGGGCTTCGGTATGCCGCAACTTGTCAACGCGGACTCGTGGATGAAGGCCTTCCTCGACCTTGGGCACACACCGGAGAACGCGTGTAACTTTTACAACATGGGGTGTGTCGAGACACTGATTGCCGACGGCTGTGCAGGATGGCTTATCGTACCTAATGGTTTTATCTCCTACTCGCAACTCTTGGAGGAAATCCTTGAAGAATACAAGGCAGGTAAGATAGATATCAAGTCGTTTGACGAGTTAGTGGAGCTCATGATCGATCGAATCAAGCTTGCTGTCAGTCAGCGTAAGGTGCCGGCAGATTATCAGTTTATGAATCTGCGTGGATACGACCCGTTCGGTTCCGTTTGGATCGACGGTTGCCTTGAAAAGGGTAAAGACATGTTCCATGGTGGACCAGCCGTTCCGGGCCATATACCGATCACCGGCTGCGGTCTTGCTAACGCTGCGGATTCTCTTGCAACGATCAAGACGCTTGTGTTTGATTCCAAAAAATATACTTTGGATCAGCTTATCGAAATCGTTCGCAACAATTACGATGGACATGAAACTCTGCGTCAATACATCAAGAGCAATATTCCACACTACGGCAATGGCATTGATTGGATCGATGAGATCGCCGCAAGAATGTTCAATACATTTACTTCAGAGGTTGACGCACTCAATGACGGAACGCTCAAAGAGAAGTATGTAAACAGCTTTTTCAGTTATACACAGGCGACGAGTTTAGGCGAGGTTACAGGGGCCACACTCGATGGGCGAAAGAAAGGTCAGCCAATCAGTGACGGATTAGGACCGGTTCAAGGTCATGACACAAAGGGTCCGACCAGCCTGTTAAACAGCCTGCTGACTTTGGACTATAAGTATCTGAATGGAGCGCTTGCGACAAATCTTAAAGTTACAGCATCTCTGTTCAGTACCAAGGGTGGCATAGCAGCACTCAAGAGTTTGCTCATGACCTACCTTGAGCAGGGTGGACCGCAGATACAGATCAACTTTGTCAAACCTGAGGAGCTTATAGACGCGAAAGTAAATCCATACGCTCATCGCAACTTAGTAGTGCGTATTGCAGGGTTCTGCGAGTATTTTATCTATCTCGACGATAAAATGCAGGATGAAATCATTTCACGTACTGCTTATGCAACTGTATAGCGACCAGTCACACCTTACACAGTTATTAAAAAGAGGAGAGTCGTATGAGCGAAAAGATAATGTACGGTACATTGAAAGACGGCAGGCCGGTCTCGCTGTACCGTCTGAAAAACAAGGTTGGAGCCGAAGTAGAGATACTTGAACTCGGGGCAATTATAAAATCCATCAAAGTTCCGGGGCGCGATGGAAAACTTGTTGATATCGTGATGGGCTATGATACCCTCGACGACCAACTCAATAGTAGGGGTTGGAATTGCGGCGTCATGGGCCGCGTCATCAACCGGATAGGTGCCGGGAAAATCTGGATAGAAGGAAAATTATATCAGCTGCCACTCCCGGAATGGGGAGGTAAAAAAGCACCGTTTGTGCAAATGACAAAAGTCTTCATTTGTGATAAAGTAGAAATTGCAAAATAGATCATATATAGAACAATAATGAGCTTCGTTATTAAAAAGTAACATATATGTCTACTGGTTCAAAAAGGGTTATTGCCTGCAACCAAGCGGTCAAGAAAAGGGGGCCTGAGGTAATATGAAATTATCTGAACTTGACGAGTATTTGGCTGAACTTACCCCAAATGAATTGCTCAGTAAGGAAAGATATGACAAAAGCAAAATCATAGAGACGCAACTGAACACCCTCGAAAAACCCGAAAAACCTTTAGTGTATTACTATATTATAGATGATAATCTAAGTGTACAAATCAATAACAGCCCACCACATGTTAAAAACGAGGTATTACAGAGGAAGACGCCACCATCTTTTCATGCGGGAATGAAAGGTGTAGAGAGATGGCTGTGCATACAAAAACATGCACGATTTATTCATCATTATGATCATATGCATACATACTTCGAGATAAATTACATGTACTCCGGCAGCTGTGTAAATTTGGTCGATGGACATGAAATCAAAATGGAAGCCGGGGATTTCGTGTTTATGAAACCCGGTAGTGTGCACAGTATACAATGGACGAGTGAAAAAGATATTTTGGTCAATATCATACTCATGCCACATGCTGCCAGTGCGATACTGGACAAAACACTCATAGGAGCAAATGACCTATCATCCTTCCTTATTGAAGCATTGTTCAGCGATACGACAAGACCAAACCACTTGTTTCTAAAAATGAGGAACACTGAGTCTATCCAGGATGCCATGGCAAGGTTGATGTGTGAGTATTTCGACCCGGATATCGTCGCTGCTGAAGTGCTTGCTGAAAGCTATCTGCGGACTGTTTTCGCACTTTTGTGGCGGGAGAGCACACTTTACCCCGAAAAAGCAGTTTACGCAAAAAAACCTAATTCAATGGTTGCTGAAATAATCAGCTATATACATGAGAACTGTGTCGACTGCACACGCTACTCCGTCGCGGAGCACATTGGTTACAACAGCAACTACATTAGTAGCCTGCTTGGCGAGCATACCGGTAAGAGCTTTGTCAATTTACGCAATGGGTTTCGAATGGAACGAGCCGAAAAGCTTTTGTCCTCATCGGACATACCTGTAAGAGAAGTGGCTGAGCAGTGCGGTTTTACCAATATTACGCAGTTCTATAAGGTTTACCGTGAATATTTCGGGAGGCTTCCACGAAAGGAGAACTAAAATTAGCCATATAAAAAGGGAGGAGAAATCCTCCCTTTAAACTTTCAGAATATAAAAGCAAAAAAAAGAAAGAATGCGATATAGCGAAGATTATTGATGTAAATGGTCCTTACAGCAAAAAGAGGGACAAACCAGACTTTCCTGGCTCCAAATTGAGTATTGTAGAAAAATTACGAGGGTGCTATAATTTATTTTATATCATTATGTATATCGAAAGGTGATGGTTTCTTGTCTAGTGACGGTTTACCCGGTCAGTTGTTGCTTCAGGCAGTACTAATACTTCTGAATGCGATTTTCGCCAGCGCTGAGATTGCTGTTATATCTCTAAATGATATAGCACTTAAGCAATCCGCTGATTTGGGTAACAAAAAGGCCGTAAGGCTCGTAAAGCTTACCGAGCAGCCCTCGAGATTTCTGGCTACGATACAGATCGGAATCACTATGGCCGGTTTTCTTGGAAGTGCGTTTGCTGCTGACAATTTTTCCGATTATCTTGTCAACTTAGCTGTAAACGCCGGTGTTGGGTTATCTCCCAAGGTGTTGAATACAATATCGGTTATTGTTATAACATTGCTGTTGGCATTTATTACTCTCGTATTAGGAGAGCTCGTGCCGAAGCGCATAGCGATGAAAAAATCAGAGACTCTTGCCATGGCGCTTTCAGGCTTTATATATTTTATTTCGAAAATAGCAGGGCCGATTGTGTCTCTTCTTACTTCCACAACCAATGTTTTGTTGAGATTGTTTGGTATTGATCCCAACGACAACAAGGAGGAAGTAACGGAAGAGGAAATTTTGATGATGGTTGGGGCAGGTACAGAGAGTGGTGCGATCGACCTGCAGGAAAAGGCGATGATCGAGAATATTTTTGCCTTTGACGACACTATTGCTGCTGACATCATGACACACCGTACCGATTTGCACATTCTCTGGAAATCAGACACACTTGAGGAGTGGGAGAGAACTTTCCAAAACTCCAATCACTCAAGGCTTCCGGTTTGCGACAACGATATAGACGATGTTATTGGTATAATGAATCTCAAGGATTTCTACACAGCTGTACGTAAGGGCATCAACGATGTAGAAGAACTTTGCACACTTATCAAGCCCGCCTATTTTGTCCCCGAAACAGTCAAAATCGACCTTCTGTTTAGAAACATGCAGCGCACCAAAAATCATTTCTCAGTAGTTGTAGACGACTACGGTGGTGTAAGTGGTATTATCACAATGAGTGACATACTCACCGAAATCGTAGGTGATATCGGTGACGATCCGGACAAGGATTCACTCGATGTCATAACCCTTGGGGAGAACAAGTGGCGAGTGCGGGGAATTACACCGATTGAGGATCTTACCCAGATTCCTTTTGGAGATCTTGACGATGACTACGAGACGGTGGGTGGACTTGCTTTGGGCTTGTTGGGGGAATTACCCGATGAGGGCGAAGAAATCCCCGATCTGGAAATCAACGGGCTTATACTGCGGGTGACGGAAATTCGCGGTAGACGTGTGGAATGGGTTGAAATAACCAACATGCCCGATACGGAGCAAGAATGAAGTTTTAGGTGAAAAATTCATATAGGCATCAAATAAATCCGAACCCCTCTCCAAATGGAAAAAGGTTCGGATTTTAACAGTTTATATTATGGTCGAATTTAGGAGAGCACTTATTCACTTAGCAGGTTAAACATCACCTGGACTTATTGGGCTCGTGTGGTGGTTTGAAACACATTGCTTTTACTATACTGCTATATCAAGCCTATTGAAACTATAATAATTCTATAGTAGTCATTTTTCGGCAAATATGTACGATCGAGACCAAGATGTACAGCTTTTGGGGTCTACTTGTTTTTCTGTTGAAAGCTTATTTTGTATGTGATAAAATGAGAAAGTACAATTTATAGAAACCTAAAACTATCGCTGCTGATAAGTGAGGGTAATAAGATGAAGTGGATGCACTTATTGATCCCCATATTGACCATTGGTGGTCCGATTATGGAAAACCCAGGGCCTTACGAGTTTGAAGGTTCTCTTCTTGCTGCTTTGCAGTTTGTATTTACACTCATGATAGTGATCGGCAAATTCAAAGCAGTTCGCATTGCAAGCTCATTCTTATCCGCAATTTTCGGAGGTTCAGCGTTTGTCGTGTACTATATAAACCAGACCTCAGTTGGCAATCCACTATCCTTTGGGCCACTTGCCATTTTTGGGGCGGGTGTAATATATGGTACTGTTATAGGAGTCTTAATGATTCGGGGAGTTATTCGTCAAAAAAAGCTTCGAAAGGAAGCCGAAGAGAAGTATTCATCAATCCGACCGGAAGACCGCAGGTTTGATGATTGAGGAGGAAGCAATAAAATTTGGGTTTGATTTCCACATTACTGCTTGGCGTTGGGCTATCAATGGACGCCTTTGCGGTCTCAGTTACAAACGGCCTTATTGTAAGGCGTTTACGTTTTCGTTTCGCGGTGAAGATGGCGCTTTGCTTTGGAATAGCACAGGCTGTAATGCCATTTCTGGGCTATACCTTGGGCAGGGGATTTGCTGAATACATTGCTGCAATCGATCATTTTATTGCATTTGGATTGTTGGCGTTTATAGGTATCAAAATGATACTCGAATCGATAAAGCAAAACTCAAATGATGAGTGCTGCTCAGATGAGCCTGATATCCGCACACTTTTGATCATGGCTATTGCTACAAGCATTGATGCGCTTGCAGCCGGCGTCAGCCTTGCACTTGCTGCACAGACAGCAAATTCCATTTCCATTGTTCCTGCCGTGGGGATAATTGGGGTAGTGACAATGGTATTATGCCTATGTGGTGCATATATTGGACGCCTATGCGGGAGCAGGATCAAAAAGGGAGCCGGAATACTTGGCGGGATCGTCCTTGTAGTAATCGGCATAAAGATTTTGATTGAACACCTGTAACTGCTTAATATAGGTTCTTTAGTCCCCTAGGGAAGGAATATAGTATCAATGGCATTTCCTGCTCCGTTCAGACCCAAACCGCCAGAAACAAGCGAAAACTACAAGATATCTAGATAATATTTGACAGAGAAAAAGTGTTTCACTTTAACTTGCAATTTGCGGTTTTATATTTATTCTACATTTTTTCTTGACAAACGTAACCTAAACTGTTACACTTATAGAGCACAATAAAGTAGGTTGCCGCACAGCCTCACCCGCAGCAAAGAGCGAACGGGTCGATAAGGATATGACGAATTTGTTAATTATCAAGGCAGGCGGCATTGCGTCTGCTTTTTTATATTTAGTGGAGGTGTTTTCGCATTAGCAATTTAAGTCATCAGATCAATGAGGAAATACGCGATAGGGAGGTACGTCTTATCGCTGAGGACGGAACGCAGCTTGGCGTTGTTTCCATTCAGGAAGCATTGACTGCCGCGCAGGAGAGGGATCTTGACCTGGTTAAGATCGCTCCAAAGGCCCAACCCCCGGTCTGCAGGATTATGGACTACGGAAAATTTAGGTTTGAGCAGGCCAAAAGGGAGAAGGAGGCCCGGCGTAAACAGCATGTCGTGGAAGTTAAAGAGATACGTATGACCCCGGGTATCGACACTCACGATTTTCAAGTCAAGCAACGCAATGCCGGTAAGTTTTTGAGAAGTGGAAATAAGGTTAAGGTATCGGTACGTTTTAGAGGCCGCGCCATCACACACACTTCAATTGGCGAGCAGTTACTGTTGCGTTTTTCCGAGGGACTGGACGAAGTTGCCGATGTGGAGAAGGCACCTAAGCTCGAGGGTAGGAACATGTCACTTTATCTTGCCCCCAAGAACCTCAAGCAGGACGCAAAATAATTCATACAAAGGAGAATTCAGCGATGCCCAAGATCAAGACGCATAGTGGCGCTGCAAAACGCTTTAAGTTTACTAAGCACGGTAAAATAAAGCGCTCACGCGCTTATAAAAGCCATATTCTGACGAAAAAGAGCACGAAGCGCAAAAGAGGCCTTCGTAAAGGAGCCTACGCCGACGAGACAAACGTGGCCGCACTCAAGCGCCTGCTGCCGTATAACTAGGAAGGCGTTTGCAGACTGAGCACAAACGGTATGGTTCTGAATTGGGATTGTGCTCCTTAAATGAAATTCTTGAAAGGAACGAACAGATATGGCAAGAGTCAAACGCGCTATCATGACGCGCAAGAGAAGAAAAAAGGTACTCAAGCTCGCTAAGGGCTATTGGGGTGCTAAATCTAAGCATTTTAAGATGGCTAACCAAGCCGTGATGAAGTCACTTAAATATGCCTATATTGGCCGCAGACTCAGAAAAAGAGATTTCCGCAGACTTTGGATCACCCGTATTTCTGCAGCCGCTAAAATGTGTGGCATGAACTATTCAACTTTTATGCACGGCTTGAAGCTCACTGGTAACAACATCAACCGCAAGATGCTCTCCGAGCTTGCAGTAAACGATATGAAAGCATTTGAGGCACTTGCTGAGCAGGCAAAGGCTGCTCTCAACGCACAGTAGTAGTGTTATAATGCCTTATAAGATTGAACGATAACCGCAATCGATACAGAATTTATTCTGCGATTGCGGTTTTCTATATTAAGGCTCTTCGTCAATTGTTGGGGTAGAGCATAAGTAAAAATATGATCCGGTAGGTAACAATGATTGCTTACCGGATCTTGCTTTGTAAAACAACCATGTAATCAACTTATGAAAACATCAAGATACGCAATTGAGCAAGTTTGCACGTGACAATCATCCCCGTTCCGCCTACCCATTCTGCCATCTACCTTGTTTTTCACGATAGTGGTACAGAATTTTACTCTTGGGAGGGAGGGGAATAATTATGTCATTGAAAGCATACGTTAGGCAACCTGAGAATTTATTATGTGAAGGATACGATTTCTAAAGCGAGAAAAATTTCTAACACCAAATGATATTCTCTTCAATACTTTGATTTTGTTGTTACATCCTTCTGTGAAACCGTTAGTATATCTGCAATCGAAAGCATTCAAGATATATTGATCCCAGTTATGTATAGCGGTAAGACTTGTCTTAAATTCAGGTAGATTCGAGAATTCGGCAAGAAGCAACCACTTAGCCAATCTTTCTTTTGCTTGCACACGATTCTCTGACCTCATAAATTCGAGAAACTTGTTCTTTAGAAAATAGGCTTCACGTAACCTTGGGGATATTTTAAGCATTTCAGTTATTTGAGCAACTTCTTCCGGCTTAAGGTACATTGGATTTTTTAATAGCAGCCGCCTGCTTCGTTTGAAGTACTTTCGTCGATAGTCAGAAAAATTCTGCTGTTCAGCCTTACGAACTTTTTCAAAATCCCAAATTACTTGCCTTACCACATGATATTTATCAATGACTATTGTTGCCTGTGGAAAGCAAGTCTTGGCTATTTCCAAATAGGATCGATTCATATCCATTACAACATACTTCACACTATTTCTTGTACTAAATGAGCTGAAATATCTTAAAAGGGCTTCCTGTTTCCTATTTGGGAGAATATCTAACACTTTGCGTTTCTTTGTATCAGTAATAATGCATTGATACTTTTGACCACCGGCATTACCCTTAAATTCATCAATGGATAGGACTTCGGGAAGTGATTTGCATTTGTATTCCACTAACGAAAAATATCTTGCTGCAGTTGTAGAAGATATATTATGTTCCTTTGCTATGTCCTTTATGGACTTCAAATCAGAAAAGGAGCCAATTACGTGTGCTACTAAACGGGTCGTGACTCTATGATATCTGGGTAAGAATGGGATCGTTTCAAAGAACCTCTTATTGCAATGCTTACAAACATAGCGTCTTTTCCGGATGTGAAGAACTGTTGTTTTCCCAAACGCGGCTAGATCCTTTACTTTCTGCCACCTATAATCATGAACACGTATTGTTTCAAAACTGCATACTGGGCAAGTGTGCGCTCGTCTTTGCATCATAAAATAGATGTCGTGTTGCTTTTCATTTTCCTCAACTTTTAAGATAATTGCATCTTCCAAACCGAGAATTTTTGTTATATAATCAGTGTAGGGCATAATGTGAACCTCCTTAAATGTGGGTTTGATCGCTTTACATTTTACAGGATTTTCACGTTATGCTCTATATCTTTATCCAAATTTAGTGAAAAATGTTGGAGTTCTATTTCCTGAACCCCAACATTAATTATAGAACCTTTATTATTTCTTTCCGATAAACTCAGGAATGGCCATATGGCAATGGTGTCCCAGACGATCCAGTCGGTTAGCAAGTTCTGCGGTAGATAGTCCGTGATCATCTTCAATCCAGTTCAGGATCAGTCGCATAGATCCTGTAAAGACGAAATCATATATGTAATCCAGATCTTCTCTTTTATATGTGGGGAATTCCGCGCACCAACCGTCAATGACACTGGGGCGAATCATCTGCTGAATTCTTTCAATGAAGCGTGGGTTTCCGTTTTTACCCATGATGATTCGGCAAAGATCCTTGTTTTTTAGAACACCGGTGAACAATCCTGCCAGATAGCTGGTTTCATAGCCTTCGTGAAAATATGGGTTAAATTGAGCCATATTTTCGTCGATGAACTGCTGCTCGATTTCCATAAGCAGATCATTTGGCGTTGCATAATGCAGGTAGAAGGTGCCACGGTTGACCTTTGCCTCCTGACACAGTTCTTTGATTGTAACTCTGTCAATGTGCTTGGTTTGCAGGATTTTTAGTAAAGCTTGCTGTAAAACTGCCTTGGTAAACCGGACTCGATTATCTAAGTTATCCATAAATCCACCGCCTTTAATGAACAATTTTAGGAAATGTGTTCAGAAACATACAAACAAAAAATCTTTGTATATTGTTAATTTCTACACCGTCTATTATAATGAAAACAACAAGAAAATCAACACCGTGATCAGAAAATATTACCATGTTTTCCGTTGGTTTTCAAAAAATCGAAAGGAACGAGAGATATGAAAAAAGTAAAAGATCCCAATCGCGTCAGATTTACAGATTATCTTGGCGTAACGCTGATGAGCATGACCGACTGCATTGCTGCCGGTCTGATGACCTCCTGGTTCATGACCTACCTGACAGACTACGCAGGCCTGGGCACTTGGGCCGCCCTGCTTGGCTCTGTCCTGCTGATCTGCATGCGTCTGTTTGATGCAGTTAACGATCCTCTGGAAGGTTGGCTGATGGACCGTGCAAAGGTCGGTAAGCTGGGTAAGTACAAGCCCTTTATCATGATCTCCATTCTCTTTGAGATGGCTGGTCTGTCCGCGCTGTTCTTTATCCCCGCAGGCATCACCGGAACCCCGGCTCTTGTCGTGGTGTGGGTAGTTGTGGCGTATGTGCTGTATGACATCGGTGCATCTTTCTTTGCTCCCAACCTGGTTTATCGCATGCTGACTCTGGACAGTGCCAAGCGCGGTAAGTTGATGATCGCTCCCCGTATGATGAGCATGATCATGGGCATGGTTACCGGCTCCATCATCTCCATCGTCACCGGCGTGAATGCTTCCATCGGCAACATGCATACCGCCTTCGGTGTGACTGTTATGGCCGCTGCCATCGGAACCGGCGTAATCTCTCTGATCGGTATTGCTATGGTTAAGGAAAAGCATCACACGGAAAGAGATGCTAACGATCCTCCTGTTAAGATCACCGACATTTTCCTGATGTTCAAGGAAAACAAGGCTCTGTCCGTCAAGTTTGTTGCTACCATTTTCAGCGGCTTTATCTGGACGTTCCTATTTGCTACCATGACCTACTATATCAAGTGGGCCTACTGTGCAGATCTGGCTACCGGTGCCGTGGATGCCGAGAAGTTCGGTCTGCTGTCTCTTATCGGCTCCATGATGATGCTTATGCCCCTGCTGCTGGGCACCGCCATCGCCATGCCCATCATGAAGATCTTCAAGACTCCTGTCCGTACTTACCGTTTCGTAATCGTTATGGAAGCCGTTCCTTGCGGCATCATGTTCGTGCTGCAGATGCTGGGTATCCTGCAGACTGCGCCTGCCATCTTCCTTACCCTGGTGGCAATCGCTGCTACCGCCATCGGCATCGGCTACATCCCCAACGAGGCGCTGAACATCGAGATCATGGACTACCAGATCTATAAGAATGGCAAGGATCGCTCTGCTCAGGTCAACGCAACTGCGAAGTTCCTGGATAAGGCGCAGAATGCAGTTTCCGGCGGCTTGGTCGGTATCGTTCTTGTTGCTGTGGGTTATGTTGTTGACTCCGCTACCGGTGACTATGCCGGTGATTTGGCAAACATTCCCGGCATGCTGAATTGGTTCATCGTGATCATGGGCCTGGTGCCCTGCATTCTGGCAGTTATCTCTCTGCTGGTCTATAGAAAGTACCCCATCACCCCTGAACTGGCTGCCACGATGAAGGCAGGACTCGACGGACAGAAAGCCGCCGAAAAGTAATTCTATATTCTCTGATTTCTTGAAAATACACGCGCAAGGGCGGCGATTGCCGCTGCCCTTGTCGCATTTTGGGAAAAATCTTCAACAATTTGAATTGGTGATTGCATTCAAAAAGAAAAATTGCAAAATGAGAAGAGAAAGGAAGAGGGGTGAAAATATGCTTGGGATCATTTTGGGAATTTTGGCATTGCTTACGATCGTGCAGCTGCTGGTTTTGGGAACGATGGGCGGCATTGGCCCTTTCGGATTTATTCGGAAGAATAGAATCGCAAAGGCATTGGGCAATGGGGCTGCATATAGCTTTGACGCGATTGCACCGATCAAGGACAATCCCTTTTGGGGTGGAAACCTTTGCGTTTTGGGTTCCTCCGTGGCTTTTGGCGCATGTTCCGACGGAAATGGCGTAGGGGAATATCTTTCTTCCCGCCTGGGTGTAAAGCTGACCAAAGAAGCCGTCAGCGGAACAACATTGGTAACAACCAAGCCCAATTCTTATGTGGAACGTTTGATGAGAATTCCGAAAAATCAGAAATTTGATCTGTTTTTGTGCCAGCTTTCCACCAATGACGCAACCATGAAATGTCCCCTGGGCGAAATCAGAGACGGTAACTATGATACCGCCACGGTAACCGGTGCGCTGGAATATATTATCTCCTATGCGCAGGAAACATGGGAATGCCCCGTTGCGTTTTTTATCGGTGCAAAATATGATAGCGATGCCTATGAAGCAATGGTCAAACGGCTGCTGGAATTGAAGAAAAAATGGAGTATCATTGTGTTGGAACTCTGGTCTGATGATGCATTCAACGCAATTTCGGAAGAAAAGCGAAAGCTATATATGATCGATAAAATTCATCCTACCAAGGCCGGTTACCGCGACTGGTGGGGTCCTGAATTGGAGCGACAGCTGCTGAATCAAAAATGAATAGGAAACAGGAAGATTCTGATGAAGTATCAATTTCTAATCGGAGCAGCAACCGCTGCCCATCAGGTGGAAGGCAACAATATACACAGTGATTTCTGGGTCATGGAGCATATCAAGCACAGCGACTTCGTGGAGCCCAGCGGTGATGCCTGTGACCACTACAACTGCTACGCAGAGGATATTGCGCTGCTTGCGAAGGCAGGCTGCAACGCCTACCGCTTCAGCATTGAGTGGGCGCGAGTGGAACCTAAGGAAGGTAAGTATTGCCCCAAAGCAATTGCCCACTATCGGGATGTGCTGCACTGCAGCCACGATCATGGGATTACACCTGTTGTGACGCTGCATCATTTCTCCACTCCCGCATGGATCATTTCTAAAGGTGGTTGGTGCAAGGAGTACATCGTGGAAGCCTTTGCAAAATACGCAAAGAAAGTCACACAGGAACTGGGTAATCTGATTCCATACATCTGTACCATCAATGAAGCCAATATGGGTTATCAGCTTCACAAGGTTATTCAGGACATGATGAAAGCCGGTAAGCGGGAAGAAGGCGGTGTTCAGGTGGGTACCAATACCAATCTGGATATGAAGAAGATTGTCCTTGGCATGTTTGAGCAGGGCTGGGTTTTTAAGTGCAATCCCTTCGGCATCAACACGTTCCTGAAACCCCGGAGTGAAATGCAGGAAGAAATCGTTATGCGGGCGCATCTGGCTGCCAAGAAGGCAATCAAGGATGCAAAGCCGGACATCAAGGTAGGCTTGACGCTTTCTTTGTTCGACTATCAGCCGGTTGACGGCGGTGAAGAAGCGGCCGCTAGGCTGTGGCAGGATGATTTCGGAATGTATCTGCCCGCTATCCAGGACGATGATTTTCTGGGTGTGCAGAACTACTCCCGCAAGTTGGTTGGCCCAGAGGGCGGCAGAGAACCTGCTCCCGGTGTCCCGGTGACCCAGATGGGCTATGAAGACTATCCCAAAGCAATCGGCAATGTGCTTCGGAAAGTTGCAAAGGAATATACCGGTGAACTGATCGTCACAGAAAACGGAATCGGCACCGATAATGATGAGCGCCGGTGTGAATTCATCAAAGAAGCCTTTGCAGGTGTCATGGCTGCAAAGGAAGATGGCGTTCCCGTCACAGGCTATCTGCACTGGAGCCTGCTGGACAACTTTGAATGGCAGGCCGGCTACAGCAAAACCTTCGGCCTTATTGCCGTGGATAGAAGCTTACAAACCCGGCATCCCAAGCAGAGCCTTTCTGTTTTGGGCGCGCTCAATAGAAAGGATGGTTAATGATGCCCCAAAAACCCGTAGACGTAGATGTAAAGCAGTCCATCAAGGATATGTTCTTTGCCACCAACAAGTACAAGCTGGTAGACCAGTTTGTAATCCGGGACGGCAAGAAACACCCCTTTGCTATTCTGGTTCCCGGTGGCGGCTATCAGATCGTGTCCAACT
This sequence comes from Eubacteriales bacterium, assembly GCA_050950785.1. Taxonomy (GTDB): domain Bacteria; phylum Bacillota; class Clostridia; order Oscillospirales; family JAAYOS01; genus JAAYOS01. The sequence goes on from JBMNIG010000007.1 coordinate 46,468, forward strand.
TTATTGAAGGCGGCCCCATTGCCAGAAAGCTGAACGAACAGGGCATTTCTGCCTTTGTTGTTTACTACCGCGTGAAGAAGAATGCGAAATATCCGGCACCCATGGATGACCTGGCTACCGCAGTGAAGTATATCTTTGACCACGCAGAGGAGTATAGCCTGGATACGGCGAATTACTCCATTTGGGGTGCTTCTGCCGGTGGCCATCTGGCGGCTTCTTTCGGAACGGAGAATATGGGCTATGCCAAGTATAATTTGCCCAAGCCCGGCACACTGGTGCTGGCTTACCCGGTGATTACCATGGAGCGGGAAAAGACGCACATGGGCTCCCATGATATGCTGCTGGGCAAGAACGCAGACAAGGAAATGGAAGCATTCACCAGCGTAGAGCAGCATGTGACCGCTACCTATCCCAGAACCTTCATCTGGTGCAGTGACGATGATGCGGTGGTCAATCCCGATAACACCCGGGATATGGTGGCTGCCCTTGAAAAAGCAGGCGTGGCCGTGCAAAGCACGATCTACCACGGCGTCCAGCACGGTGCCGGTCCCGCTACCGGAACCGTGGCAGAAAATTGGATGAACGAAGCAGTTTCTTTCTGGCTGAGCAAATAAGGAGAAGAGATTATGAAAAAAGTGAGTTTTAATAGTGGTTGGACCTGTAATGGCGCAGCGGTACAGCTGCCCCACGATGCCATGATCCATAAAAAGCGCGTCCCCGGACATGCCAGTGGCTCTGCCCAGGCATTCTTCCCCGGTGGAAGCTATGTTTACGAAAAGACCTTCGAAAAGCCTGCAGCAGAACATGTAGTGTTCCAGTTCGAAGGTGTTTACAAGAATGCCAAGGTGTATATCAACGGCAAGGAAGCCGGTGGCGCTCCCTATGGCTACATTCCTTTCTTCGTATGCGCCGATGAACTGCTGGTGGACGGTGAGAATACCATCCGTGTAGAGTGTGAAAACAACGATCAGCCCGATTCCCGCTGGTACACCGGTGCCGGTATTTACCGCCCCGTCTGGTTGTGGACCGGCCCCAAGAATGCCATTGCTCCTGAAGCTGTGAAGGTGCAGACTGTTTCCATCGATCCTGCCAAGGTTCGGGTTATGACCGAGTGCGACAGCGAACCCGTTGTCCAGATTCTGGACGGCGATAAGGTTGTCGCTGAAGGCAAGGGGCACGATGTGGAGCTGACCGTTCCCAATGTAACCCTGTGGAGCGAGAATACGCCCAAGCTGTATACCTGCGTTGTTACCGCTGACTGCGATGTGGCTGAGACCAAGTTTGGTATCCGCACCATCAGCTGGGACAACAAGGGCTTTTACATCAATGGCCAGCGTACTTTGCTCCGTGGCGGCTGTGTTCACCATGACAACGGCATCCTGGGTGCCGCAACACCCGATGAAGCGGATTACCGCCGAGTCAAGATGATGAAGGAAGCCGGTTTCAATGCCATCCGCTCCGCCCACAATCCCTGCTCCCGGGCCATGCTGGATGCCTGTGATGAACTGGGTGTCTACATGATAGACGAAAGCTGGGATATGTGGTTCCATCACAAGAATAAGTACGACTATGCCACCCACTGGCGCAAGAACTACCTTGCTGACCTGCAGGCCATGGTGGATCGTGACTACAACCATCCTTCCGTGGTCATGTACTCCATCGGCAATGAGGTTTCTGAGCCTGCCAAGGACGAGGGTGTGGAGAAGACCAAGGAAATGGTTGCTTTCCTGAGAGAAAAGGACGGCACCCGTCCTGTCACCGGCGGCTTTAATCTGATGATCATTGCAAATGCCAAGAAGGGCAAGGGTATCTACAACGAAGAAGGCGGCATGGCAAACGACAACAGCAAAAAGACCGAAGGCATGAACTCCACGCTCTTCAACATGATCACCAATATGGTGGGTACCGGCATGAATAAGTCCGCGAACTCCAAGGCAGCTGACGAAGCTACATCTCCCTGCTTAGATGCCCTGGACATAGCCGGCTACAACTATGCCTCCGGCCGTTACCCCATGGAGGGTAAGTGCCATCCCGACCGTCTGATCTACGGCTCCGAGACCTTCCCCCAGGATATTGCCAAGAACTGGGCAATGGTGAAGCAGTATCCCTACCTGATTGGTGACTTCATGTGGACCGCATGGGACTATCTGGGTGAGGTTGGTCTGGGTGCATGGGCCTACACCAAGGACGGCACCGGCTTCAACAAGCCCTATCCCTGGCTGCTGGCTGACACCGGCGCTCTGGACATTCTGGGCGATCCCAACGGCGAAATGTTCCTGGCACAGGCAGCATGGGGTCTTCTGCAGAAGCCTGTGATTGCAGTGCAGCCTGTGAACCATCCCGGTCAGAATCCCGCCAAGATGGCATGGCGCGGCACCAATGCCCTCTCTTCCTGGGCATGGCAAGGCTGCGACGGCAACAAGGCTATCGTGGAAGTGTTCACCGATGCCGCAGTCGTCGAGTTGTACATCAACGGCAAGAAGATTGGCAAGGCCAAGGTCAAGAACTGCAAGGCAACCTTCAAGACCAAGTATCAGAGTGGTAAGATTGAAGCGATTGCCTATGATGCAGGCGGACGGGAACTGTTGCGCAGCACTCTGGAATCTGCCACCGGCAAGATTTCCATCTGCGTGGAGCCCGAAAAGACGGTTGCCGCAGCAGGCGAAGTGGTCTATGTTCCCGTTGCCCTGAAGGGTGAGAACGGCGTTGTAGAACACAATGCTGACCGCAAGCTGACTGTTACTGTCGAGGGAGGCGAGCTTCTGGCCTTTGGTTCCGCCAACCCCAGAACGGAAGAGAATTTCGACGAAGGAACTTATACAACCTATTATGGTAAGGCTGTGGCCGCTGTCCGAGTGGAAAAGGGCTGCACCATCACTGTGACGGATGGCAAGGAAACCGTCAAGGCGGAAATTGCTGTGAAGTAAGGGGGAAAACCCATGAAAGCGATTCACCTCAGAACAGAATATTTAGAGAACCCGCTGGGGCTGGGTATTGCCAGCCCCCGGTTCTACTGGCAATGTGAGGGTGGTATCAAACAGACCGCCTATCAGATCATTGCGAAGGTTGGGGAGGAGACTGTCTGGAACAGCGGCAAAGTGGAATCCCCCTCCATGACCCACATTCCCTATGAAGGTCGGGAACTGAAAAGCCGCGAGCGTGTCTACTGGAGCGTGAAACTCTGGGACGAAAACGGCAAGGGCGGTGAGATCAGCTCCGCCTGGTTCGAGTTGGGGCTGCTGCAGGCATCTGACTGGACGGCAAAGTGGATATCCGGCAATTATAAGCCGAAGAAGAATACCCGCTGGCCGGTGGACCACTTCCGTAAAGCTTTTTCTACCAAGAAGCAGGTTGCAAAAGCCAGACTCTATATTACCGCCTGCGGTCTGTATGAGGCCAGCATCAACGGCCAGCGGGTGGGGGATTTCATCCTCGCCCCCGGCTGTACCGATTACCGCAAACGGCTGCAGTACCAGACCTATGATGTAACGAAACTGCTTTCTGCAGACAACACCATCGAAGTGTTACTGGCAGATGGCTGGTACCGGGGCTCTATCGGCTGCTTCGGCAAGACCAATGTATTCGGCCGCCAGACGAAGCTCATGTGCCAGCTGGAGATTGCCTATGCTGACGGAAGCAAAGAAACGGTTATTTCCGATGACAGCTGGGACTGGTGTAACGATGGCCCCATTCGCTTTGCGGACCTGAAGGACGGCGAAAACTACAATGCCAACATGGCTCCCGGTTTTGGCGGCAAGGCAATTGAGGTGTCCGAAAAGATGGTTCCGGTGGCCTCCGACAACGTGTTCCCCAAGGAGCAGGAAGTCTTTTCCGCCAAGCTGCTGACTACCCCCTCCGGGAAAAAGGTGCTGGACTTTGGCCAGAATATCGCGGGCTACGTGGCATTCAAGATTCATGGTAAGCCCGGTCAGGTCATCCATCTGACCTGCGGTGAAATTCTGGATGAGGACGGCGAGTTCACCCAGAAGAATATGGTGGAATATAAGCCTGTTACGGAGTTTGGCCAGATCGACGAGATCATGCTGATCACCGGCAACGGCAGCAAAGTCAAAGGTGAAAAGCAACCCACCCCCCGGCAGGAGATCTGGTTCACCTGCTCCGGCAAGGCGGATTTCTACAAATCCCGTTTTACTGTCTTCGGCTTCCGCTATGCGCTGATCGAAACCGATGCAGCCTTTGATCCTGCCGATTTCAAGGCCATTGCCGTCTATTCCGATCTGGAGCAGACCGGCAGCTTTGAATGCTCTGATGCGAAGATCAATCAGCTTTACAGCAACTGTCTGTGGAGCATGAAGGGCAACTTCCTGGATGTGCCTACCGACTGCCCCACCAGAGAACGTCTTGGCTGGACCGGTGACGCACAGGTTTTCTTCGAGGCAGGTGCCTATATGATGAACACCGCCCCCTTCTTCCGCAAATGGCTGCGGGATGTGCAGGACGGTCAGTTCAAAAACGGCAAGCTGTCCGCTGTGGTGCCTTATAACGGCCTGTCCATGCTCTACGACAATACCGGTGCCTCCGTCGGCTGGGGCGACTGCGCTGTGCTGCTGCCCTACCGCTATTGGAAGCGTTTTGGCGATCACAAAGCGCTGGAAGAAAACTACGGCGTCATGCGCGGCTATGCCATGTTCATGATCAAAAACTGTGGACATAAGGACAAAAAGACTGCAAAGGCTAATCCTTACAACAAATATACCTACGAAAAGGGTATGCATCTTGGTGAATGGCTGGAGCCGGAAGAATTCCAGGATAAGATCGCCGCTGGCCACAATACCCTGCATACGGAAGAATGCACGGCATACCTGCACTACACCATGACCCACATGGCAGAAGCCGCCGAAGCCCTTGGAAAGGCCGAGGACGCAGACCTGTTCCGTGAATATGCAGAGGGTGCCAAGAAAGCCTATCACCATCTGTTCCTGCAAAGCGGTGCTCCTGATACCGACCGGCAGGCAAAGCTGATCCGGCCTCTGGCCTTTGGAATCGCGGAGGGTGAAGTGAAGACCGCTGTGGAAAATCGTTTGGCAAAGGCTGTGGAAAACCGGAATTACCGTATCGGTACCGGTTTCCTGTCCACACCCTTCGTGCTGAGGACTCTGACCGAGATGGGTCGGGCTGACCTTGCATACAAGATGCTGGAAAACGAACAGCAGCCTGGCTGGCTGTACGAGGTCAATCAGGGCGCAACCACCATTTGGGAGACCTGGGAAGGCAATGTCAGCCACAACCATTATTCTCCCGGTGCGGTGTGCCAGTGGCTCTTTGATACCGTCTGCGGTATTCGCCCAGATGGAGAGAACAAGTTCGTGATTGCCCCCATTCCCGGCGGCAGACTGCGTTGCGCCAAGGCAAGCTACGATAGCCTCTATGGTAAGGTGGAATGCAGCTGGGAGAAACGGGGCTCAGAAACCGTATTTACTGTTACCGTACCTGCCAATACCACCGCCCGCCTGATGCTGCCCAACGGCAACAGCTGGGTGCTGAACGCCGGTACACATACCTACACTGTTTAACAAGGGAACCGCTATGAATTATCCGCAAGCTGTGGCGGCATACCTCTAGAATCCTTAGTCGATTGTAAAAGTCCGAAGAAAAAAGCGAGCACAAAGCAAAGCGAAGAAAAAGGAAGCAGAAAAAGAAAAAAGTCCCTTTGAAGAGTAAAAAAGGGAGCAAAAAACTAAAGCGACACAAAAGCCGTTCTTTGAAAAAGTATTAGATTGTGGAAAACTTATGCAATCAGCTTGCGAGTGCTCTTGAAAAGTTCCGGCTTGTGCATGGAGTTTGCTAAAAGGACAGTGACAAGCTGAACAATACCGGCAAGGAAAACATCTGCTTTTGCCGTAACAGTATTATGAGATTTTCTGCTGTCAAGGACAAAAGTGTCTTTCATCGTATGGATAGTCCGTTCAATAACAACTCTGTGACGGTAAAGATTATCCCAATGCTCGGTTCCCCTCGGGATGCCGGGATAAAGTCACTTAAATATGCCTATATTGGCCGCAGACTCAGAAAAAGAGATTTCCGCAGACTTTGGATCACCCGTATTTCTGCAGCCGCTAAAATGTGTGGCATGAACTATTCAACTTTTATGCACGGCTTGAAGCTCACTGGTAACAACATCAACCGCAAGATGCTCTCCGAGCTTGCAGTAAACGATATGAAAGCATTTGAGGCACTTGCTGAGCAGGCAAAGGCTGCTCTCAACGCACAGTAGTAGTGTTATAATGCCTTATAAGATTGAACGATAACCGCAATCGATACAGAATTTATTCTGCGATTGCGGTTTTCTATATTAAATAATGCAATAAGGCTATAATAAACAGGGATCGTTGAGAGAAATGTGTGCATTGCCAAGTTTTGATGACTATGCTACAATGGTTTAAGTATTATTGGAAAGAGACTTTAGATTTAGTTCAATATGTCCTTACATGGGGGGAAGTGATTATAAATGAGTTATCTTGAAATCAGAAGGGCAAAGTCAAAGGAAGATGCGGCAAGTATATCGGGCCTTGCCAGGGTGATTTGGACTGAGCACTACACGCCGATCATAGGCGCTTCGCAAGTTGAGTATATGCTGACCAATATACAGAGTGCCGAAAAGATATTCGACAGGATCGAGTCGGGGGAAGAGTACTACATGGCATACCTTTACGACCGCCTTATCGGATATATGGCTATAAATGAAGAGACTGATCGCATGTTTCTTTCTAAGCTGTATATTGAAAAGGATTTTCGGGGGCGTGGAATAGCAGACCAATTTATCCGCCTTCTGGTTGACAGAGCGAAAGAATTGCGTAAAGAGATCATTTCGCTAACTGTTAACAAGAACAATCTCACATCTATTTCAATATACAAGAAAATGGGTTTTGAGATAGAGGGAGAACTGGTAACAGACATTGGCGGCGGATATGTGATGGATGATTATGTGATGGTAAAGCACTTATAATTTATAAAATGTTTATATTTGTGATATGAATTATTTATCAGGGCGGTTTATGATTAGTATAGAGAACGGATTATCAGTTAGCGACACAGCGACAAAAAATCCAAATGCCGAGAGAGAGGACGGTTTATGAGGAAGAAAAAACACTTTTATACCGTAATTTGCCTGATAGCCGGAGTTATCTTGCTTACCACAGCTGCTGCTGCCAACTACGGTAATGCAAATGGCTATCCGCTCTACAAATCCGCCCTAAAGCAGATTATGTATGAGGACAATTTCACCGCGTCATTAAAATTTGAATTGATTTACGATGGTGAGACCACCCAACAGACGGAAACACATTACATGCTCGATGCTAAAGGTGACGTAATAGAGTACACACGAAATGGAACGAGGACATATCTGTCCAACATGGAAAGTGACGAGGACATAATTAGTGAGCGTTGGGAAGCTAAAAATACATCTAAGTCTGAAACTGAGGCAGAGTATCTATCTATATCCAGGAACGGGGATAACTGGTACATTCATCCCTCATATAGAAAGCCCTGGACGAGTCCTGCAGAAGATGAGTTCACACGCAAGGCTATCCGCTTTGTTGAGCTTATAGCCGACACATTTGTAGGAGACCTCAAAAACAATTTTGTACAGACCTCAAACAGCGACGGACTTATATCCTATCAGATCGTTTTGAGTGGCAACCAACTTCCCGAGTATGTCTCCGCAGGCCTTTCAATGATATTTAGTGCAGCCAAGGACAGCTCCGGTTCCTATGTATTTTATGATCCAAACTTTAATGCATCGGGAGAAGAAGCCAGTGAAATAAGTTCAAAGGCTTGGGAACAGCTCAATGAAAAGGGAAACACCGGTGTGATATTTGTAGCGGCCGATGGATCACTTCACTATTTTGTTGATATGAACCAGTACTATGAATCCGATTTATATCAGCCCAATATGGATCGGTTTGATGATATCCTACGTACATTGAATTCCGACCCAAAACCGGAAACAGCTAAGTGTTTTATCACACTTGACGAGGATGGGAGACTTCGCAGCAACATCATTGAGGGAACTATATCCTCCTATGACAAGAATGGCGAAAAGCATACCCTTGGTATTCGTATTACTGCAGCTATAGATAACTATGGAACAACTGTTATCGATTATCCGGAGATTCCAAAGGATCACACAGTATACGATTACTCCGAATTAGGTCCCAATAAAGAGTATTCCGTCAAAGTAACAAAAGATGGCGTTGTAAGAACAGTTACCCAACTTGAAAGAATAGTTGAGGATACCGAAATAGTTGATGAAATTGAGGTATCAGATTCAACCAACGAATAATTAAAGACGGGGATGGGATGTGCAAAGACAGCAGTACATTGAAGATGCATAATATGATGCGCTCTGTGTGACGGCCTTTGACTTTCCATCCCTTTATTATATTTCTTCCCTATAAACGCAGAATCCTTGCGGTGAGAGAATATGCTATTCGAGCTCATCGCTATTTTGCTTAGGAGTGACAAGTTGGAAAAGATACTGGAAGTGACAGGACTGACAAAGATCTACCGAAACGGGCGCGGGGCCTCGAATATCAGTCTAACCCTTGAGCGAGGTGATGTGGTAGGGCTATTAGGACCCAATGGCTCAGGTAAGACAACGACAATGAAGGCCATAGTAGGACTGGTTCATGCCGACTCGGGAAGTGTGAAGATCTTTGGTCATGATGCGGCAATAGATTTTGAAAAGGCAATGGACAGGGTGGGGTGTCTCATTGAAGCTCCTGCTCTTTATGAATATATGACTGCTGCCGCAAACCTCAGGTTGGCATCCCGCTATTATCCAAATGTAACGAAACAGAGAATAGTGGATGTCCTTAGACTGGTGAGGCTGGATAAATACAAAAAGGATAAGGTGGGCCGCTTCTCTCTTGGAATGAAGCAGCGGCTTGGTCTTGCACTGGCTCTTTTGTCGGAACCGGAGCTTCTTATTCTTGATGAGCCGGCAAACGGTCTTGACATTGAGGGAATCGTGGAGATTCGAGAAATAATTTTGCGCCTTGCAAAGGAAAAGGGTATAACCTTTTTGATTTCAAGCCATATTGCCGCTGAGATCGAAAAAACCTGCAACAAGGTGGCCGTGCTTCACGAGGGTGAAATGCTGTCTTTTGACAATATGGAAGATGCATTGATGCGATATCCCACCCTTGAAGACTATTATCTTGAGAAGGTCCGGGACAAGCGCGGGCCGCTAGAGCTTTAAGGGAGGTAGGACGATGAAGCGTTATTGGGCCGGTACGTTAAATGAAATGGATAAACTGTTGGCGAAGAAAAAATACTATGTATTCCTAATAATCGAAGTCGCCATATGTGTACTTATGCTCGTCTTAGACAAGTTGTTTTCGCGGGTAAGCGAAGGTATCATCACCTTCGGTGCAGCAGATCTCTCCCTTATGATGCTTACATTTTTCATTCATGTATATATTCCGCTTATTATCTTTATGGCAAGCTGCGACGTGTTTGCATCAGAGTTTCACGACGGAACAGTCAAGGCAGTTTTGATCCGTCCGGTAACAAGGCTGAAGGCTTATCTTAGCAAAATAACTTCTGTGATGTTACTTTCCCTTGGATATATGGCAGCCCTGTTTCTGACAACAGTAACTTTGGAGTTGCTTTTTGGTGAGGGTCTACGCAGCTTCTGGGTGAGCATTGGGGCATATATTTTAGATATCGTTCCGCTTTTTGTTTTGTTGCTTATGGCAGTGTTAATGAATCAGCTGGTCAAGAGTTCATCACTTACTATGTTTCTGTTGATACTGGTATATGTACTTCTGACAGTGCTTAGTATATTTATTCCGCAACTAAGCGGGCTTTTGTTTACAGGATATGCGCAGTGGCACAATCTATGGATCGGACAGACGATACCGTTTTGGCCAATGGTCGCAAAAATTGGTCTGCTTGCAGGCTATGCCACAATCTTTATGAGTGGTGGATATTATCTGTTTGAACGACGGGAGTTCTGAGGATGAGGGACAAGGGGCTGGACGAGGGCGGACGAGTGGACAGGTTCCCTGTCCACTCGTCCAGTCCGATGATTTGAGACCGGACGAAAGAATTCTCAAGGAACCTGTCCCCTTGTCATGATTTTGGCGGAGGTGAGTGCTGGTGAGTTTAAAGAGAAAGTTTGCAATTTCGAGTATATTGATGTTTGCGATTCCGGTGCTTTTGATAGCACTTGTGACAGCGATTGTCTTTGGAATATCACTTTTTAGACAATCAGCCTTTCTCAACACCCTCGCTGAGATAGACAGTACGATCCCGGACGAAGCCCTGCAGCCAGGAGGCATACTGTTTGCGCCCGTAATAATTTGGGCACTTTTTTCAACTGCGATCGTAGCTGCAACATGTGCTGTGGTGGTACTATCTCTTTCGCGGGCAATCCTTGCTCCATTGAAAGCTCTCAAGCAGGCGGCTGAGAATATACGCGATGGTAATCTTGATTTTGAGGTACTTCGCTCCGATCTTCGTGAGATAAACGAGCTTTGCCTTGTGGTCGATGAGCTTCGAATGCGACTGAGGAGGAGTGTTGCCGAACAGCTGGCATACGAAAAGGAAAGGAATCGACTTCTTGCTAACATCTCGCATGACCTGCGTACTCCTATCACATCTATTAAGGGGTATGTAGAGGGCATTCGTGATGGTGTTGCAGAATCTCCCGAAATGAGGGAAAGGTATCTCGAAACGATTTATCTTAAAGCGGGCGCTATTGAGCGCCTTGTGGAACAGATGTCTGACTTTTCCGAACTTGAACTTGGGAGAATGAGGTTCCATTTTGAGACCGTTGGAGCCGCTAAGTTTCTGCGTGAAGTAATCGAGGAGTACCGTGTGGACATAGAATCTGCAGGTGCTACTTTTGAAACAGAGCTTCCCGATAGGGATTTGCCTATCAGAATTGACATTGAAAAGTTAAAGAGGGTTTTCTTAAATCTATTCGGGAATGCCCTTAAGTATAGGGCCGAGCGACCGTTGATAGTGGGGCTTACGGCTGAAATCATAGACAGAGGGATCCACATCACCATAAAGGACAACGGACGCGGCATACCCCAGGGTGAGATAAACCGGGTTTTCGAGGGATTTTACAGGGGGGATCCGTCCCGAAGTGGAAGCGCAAAAGGACACGGCCTTGGGCTTTCGATTTCAAAGCAGATCATGGAAAAGCACAGGGGCAAGATTTGGCTGAAGAGCGAAGAGGACGTTGGAACGGAGGTACACCTTTACTTGCCTGATGCCGGGGACGGAGGGTTTATATGAGGATACTCATTATTGAAGACGAATTGAGCATAGCAGAGCTTGAGCGGGACTATCTTACAGCTAACGGATTCGAGTGTGATATAGCCACAAACGGGATAAAAGGTCTTGAACTTGCTCTAAATAACGACTATGACCTTGTAATCATCGATATTATGTTACCGGGATTGGACGGGTTTGCGATACTGTCTAGAATCAGGGAGATAAAGGATATTCCGGTGATATTGCTTACGGCAAAAAATGAAGAGATCGATAAAATCCGCGCTTTCGGGCTTGGAGCTGACGACTATATGACAAAGCCATTTAGCCCCAGCGAGCTCGTAGCCCGTGTGAAAATGCGTATTGACCGATATGACAGCCTGACGGGCCGTAAGGAGAAAAACTCAAAACTTAAAATCCGGGGTCTTGAGATAGATCGGGATGCCCGCAAGGTTTTCGTTTTGGGAGAAGAAAAGCAGTTTACTGCCAAGGAATATGATCTATTGCTGTTTTTAGCTGAAAATCCTAATAGGGTATTTAGCAGAGAGATACTTTTTGACCGGATTTGGGGACTGGATGCAATAGGTGATGTTGCAACAGTGACGGTTCACATACAGCGGATTCGTGAGAAGATTGAAGAAGACACGCAAAATCCGCAATATGTCGAGACAGTTTGGGGTGCAGGATATAGGTTTAGACCATAATTTGAATTTAGCCGCTTTATCAATATGATACTTTTTGTTAAAATTAAATTTCTGTTAAACAACATTTGCATAACTTTATAAAGAAAGTAAAGCCTATCTACTGAGGATGCACGGACTATAAACGCCGTCAGAATTGAAACGTAGGAGGCTTTTTTTATGTCGATTTGGACAATGGACTGCACTATTGAGCGAAAACCGGCACTAGATAGCAACATAAGTACAGACATAGCGGTAGTCGGAGGAGGGATGGCCGGCATTTTGATCGCCAGACTCTTAAAGGACAAAGGGATGGATGTCGTCGTTGTGGAAGCTGACGAGATCGGTGGTGGAAATACAGCCGGAACTACCGCAAAAATTACGCTTCAGCATGGGCTTACCTATGCCGACATGATAAAAACAATGGGTCATGAAGCGGCACAAAAGTATGTCGATGCAAACAACGATGCATTGCGCAAGTTTGAGGAGCTTGCACAGGGCGTTGATTGTGACTACAAAGTTTGTCCGGCTTATGTTTACACCCAGCGTGACACAAAGGTTTTGGAACGTGAACTAAAGGCGGCTGAAAGCTTGGGGATCAAAGCCGAGATAACCACCGATACAGAACTTCCGTTTTCCGTCAACGTTGCATTGAAATATGATGATCAGGCGCGTTTTCATCCCCTAAAGTTTATACGTGAGATATCGAAGGATCTTACAATATACGAACAGACGCAGGTATCGGCAATAAAGGATAGAGTTCTTGACACTACAGGCGGAAAGATTCGTGCAGATAAAGTTGTCATAGCGACCCATTATCCCTTTATCAACTTCCCGGGATATTATTTTCTCCGTATGCACCAGAGCCGGACATATATGCTAGCGCTTGAAAACGCGGCAACCATTGATGGTATGTATATAGACGCGGATGAGGGCGGCTATACATTCCGTGGCTACAATAATATACTCCTGTTCGGAGGAGAGGGACACCGTACGGGCCGCAACAACAATAGCGGACGTTATGATAGACTTGCAAAAGCTGCTATGCAATATTATCCGCAGTCAAAGGAAATCGCCAGATGGTCAGCTCAAGACTGTGTTACACAAGACAAGATCCCGTTCATCGGAGAGTACTCTATGTTTACGCCTAATATGTATGTGGCAACAGGTTTTCGTAAATGGGGCATGACCGGGTCAATGATTTCTGCAATAATAATATCTTCCATGATAGCTGGCGAGAGGCTAGACTACCAAGATATGTTCAGTCCCTTAAGGTTCAATCCAAAGGCTTCAGGAAAAGGGTTATCAAAGGATGTAAGACAGATCACTAAGGGCTTTGCACTGCGAATAGCTCCTTCTGAAGAGGATAATCCGGAGGCGGTACCAAAGGGCTGCGCTTCGATAGTTACTATTGATGGTAAGAAGCGCGGACTCTATAGAGACGAGAATGGAACAGTATATACTGTCTCGGTAAGGTGTCCACACCTTGGATGCCAACTGTCGTGGAACCCTGATGAAAAGTCTTGGGACTGTCCCTGTCATGGTTCGCGCTTCACATATGACGGCAAGCGCATCACCGGTCCGGCGGAGGTAAATGACATTTCAAGACAGACCAGCTTTAAAGGCTAACTCCCGGCTCTCAGTTATCTAAGCAAATTTTATCATAAATAAAACACCGCAGATTTGCAGTGTTAGCTCAAAAAGTGACTTTGCAGGTGGTGTAAAACGCAATCTCACTTTGACAGCGCTAAAAATATAGATTGCTCTTGATATCCTCTACTGATGTACAGTAATATAGTAATATATTACTATAAAAAAATGCTGTTATCATGAGGATAGGTTTGCATGCCTTTCGACAAACGATGTCGAAGATCCCTTTGTCATGTAACATAGCTGTAGGAGTGAGATAATGAAGGTTTTGGTTTTGGGATACAACAGGGAAGTTGACTTATTTACGTCCGGTGGTTGGGCACACAAGGAACTTGAAAGACGTTTTCCCAACTGCGAGTTTCGAGTATATAGGAGGGGCGAGGAAACGCTAGAGGACATGATATGGGCGGATATCGTCACCGGTCATCCCTCAAGAAAAATGCTACGGGAAGCCAAAAACATAAAGTGGTTTCATATACAATCTGCAGGTGTTGATGGGTACACCGACAAGGACATTTACGGAAATCCAGATATCATTGTTACCCGTACTGCAGACGTCTTTTCTTTTGCCATTGCCGAGCACACACTTGGTATGATACTGGCGCTCAACCGAAACTTCCCTAAATATTTGCGCAATCAGGTGGGCCACATATGGCACAGGGGAATTGAAAGATATGAGTTGCACGATTCAAATGTACTTATGTTGGGTACAGGAAGTCTTGCAGCGGAGATCGTAAGGCTGCTCAAACCTTTCGGGTGCAGGATAACCGGGGTTAAGCGCGATGCGGCGACAGCGGTGGAGGGATACGACAAGATATATGCATCCGACGAACTGCACTCAGCTCTGGCCGAAGCAGATTATATAATAAACACGCTACCCATTACTCCACAGACTGAAAAGTATTTGGGAGCCGACGAATTTGCAGTGATGAAGAGCCGTGCAATGCTAATCAATGTAGGCAGAGGCGCTACTGTGGACACCGCTGCCCTTATAGATGCGCTCAATAACGGGAGGTTAGCAGGCGCCGGTCTTGATGTGACAGACCCTGAGCCACTTCCTGAGGACAGCCCTCTTTGGGACATGGAAAATGTGATCATCACGCCTCATAGCTCCGGTTTTTCGGATATCACGGACAAACGGCGTTTTGAGTGCTTTGCGCAGCTTTTAGAGAAATTCCTTGCCGGAGAGGAACTTGACTATCAAGTTGACTTTTCCCGTGGGTATTAAAAAGGGATTTATGAGCTTTTGCGAATGAACAGTTAAGTAAATGTATATTTTTTTAGTAGAGGAGATGCATATGTTTTCGTTTCCGATTGGGGTGATTCTTGATTCGTATAGACTACCTGTACGGGATGCACTTGGTGAAGCAGCTAAACTGGGAGTACAGGGTATACAGGTGTATGCAACTCGCGGTGAGTTATCATCGGAGAATATGACAGTGGCAAAGCGAAGCGAGTTTTTAGACATGGTTCGCTCCCATGGACTTACTATATCGGCGCTTTGCGGTGATCTGGGACAGGGTTTCGGTGACAGAGAGAAGAACCCATTACTTATTGATAAGTCAAAAAGAATTCTGGAACTTGCTCGTGAGCTTGACACCGACATCGTAACGACACATATCGGGGTGATTCCGGAGGATAGAAATCATCCCAGATACCAAGTTATGCTGGAAGCTTGTGATAAGCTTAGCCGATTTGCAGAAAATATCGGAGCCAAACTGGCTGTTGAAACAGGACCGGAGAGAGCAGTCACGCTGAAGGAATTTTTGGATGACCTTTCTTCAAAGGGTATAGCTGTCAACATGGACCCTGCCAACTTTGTTATGGTAACCGGTGACGATCCGGTACAGGCTGTCTATACTCTTAGTAATTATATTGTACATACACACGCAAAGGACGGGCGCAAACTTGCGGACAGAGACCCTGAAATCATCTACCGCATTATTGAGGATGAAGTACAATCCGGAAGGTCATTTGTTGAGCTTCCCTTGGGTGAGGGCGACGTATCATTCCCAAGATACCTAAAAGCGCTAAAGGATATTGGTTACAAGGGATTTTTGACTGTTGAGCGAGAGGTTGGAGAATATCCTGCAGAGGATATTGAGAAGGCTGTCTTGTATCTGCGAGATCTGATAAGACAGGGGGACTAAGACAAGTAGATAGTTTTTGATAATTTCAGGTTCTTCTGTTTTAACTGCGAAGATCTGTATGGTTTCAAGAATAGTGCAGTAAAGCTCAGCATCCGTCTGTAAAAATATCTGGGATGCTGAGCTTATTATAATACATATTTAAGACTATCGTATTGAGATGTTATGAGGGTACTATGGGATGCTATGGGCACTATATTAATGTATATAAATACTATTCCGTTTTGTTCTTCAGCTCTGCAAGGTAATTTTCTAATATTAGCGAGGCGGCGACCGCATCAACGGTTTCCTTGCGCTTTTTACCACGCTTTCCAACGTCGGACAGTATTCTATGGGCGCCTACCGTGGTCAAGCGCTCATCACGCAAAACTACGGGAACATCGGTTATTTCCCTAAGGGCATCGGCAAACAACGCACTTTTTTCAGCCCGGGGGCCGATTGTTCCATTCATATTTTTTGGGTATCCGACTACAATCACTTCGGGCTGCTTGTCTGCAATCGCGTCACAAATATGCTTCAGTGTCCGTTCAAGGCTGTAGCTCATAATTACATATGAATTGCCCACTAAAGTACCTGTAGGATCAGATAAGGCAACGCCCGTGCGTGTATCGCCATAATCAATTGCCATGACGCGCATGCTGCCACCTCGTTTCGATACAGATTTGCTTTAGTATATCATGTTCCACTCAACCTTACAATGTGCCATTAATGGCATAAACAAAATTTATAAAGATAGTAATGTCTTGTGGGCGGATAAAGCAATACAAGAAGCTGCTAAAATAGAAAATGTCACAAATCTAAAAACCGCTAAAATAGCTGCGAAGAATGCTGTGAAATAGAACTTATAAAAACACACAAATGAAGCAAGTGCGGTGTCTATATACAGCTATCAAGAGGAGGTTTTTGCATCCTATCAGCTAGCGGGTATGAAGTGGCACTCCCATAGGATGATGTCAATTGGGTCAAAGCCCTAATGCTATACATCTTTTAGGGAGTGCCCATGCATTGTAAATAAAACGTAAAGTTTTGCCAAGTACCAGGAAAAACCGCATTGCATATTGTGTTTTTCTTGTATATGTTTCAAATTTAAAGTATTTTGTTGACGTTATACAGCGAGTCAAGCACTAGCCACTGCTGATTGAAAAACGAGTTAATTGTCCAGTAACTCACACCACCTAAACCAAAGCGGTCTATAAGTCTCAAGCGTGCATCAATACTTCTTGCATCGTCAAACCACACTTCATGCTGCCGGCCGCTGCTGTCGTAGTAATTGAAAAACGGTGCCTGGGAGGTGGTATTGTACTGAATGTTAGCGCCCACTCTTGCGGCTAAATTTACAGCACCAATATTTGTAACCGTCCTTGCTGCCGTTCCAGGAGTATATGGTAGAGTCCAATCGTACCCATAGTTCGGCATGCCCATTAATATCTTTTCCGGAGGAATGGCAGTTACCGCATAGTTTAGCACCCGTGTAACCTCATTTATAGGCGCCACTGCTAAAGGCGGCCCATATGTATACCCCCATTCGTATGTCATTATTATCACATGATCCACCAATTCGCCGTGAGCAGCGTAGTCGTGAGCTTCGTACAGGAGTCCCGGTTGTGTGGCACTGATTTTTGGTGCAACAGCAGTCGTTATTATATATCCTAGTGGGCGCAGAGTGTTGGCAACACGCGCCAGAAAAGCGTTGTATAATTCACGGTCTGATGGATAGATGTACTCAAAGTCTATATCAAGTCCGGAATAGTTTTTGCTGCTCAGTATGCTGAGTATGTTTTGTATAAGTGTGTCCTGCACGTCTTGAGAACTAAGTATTGTGCTGGCAAGATCGCTATCAAAGCCTCCACCCTCAAGAAGGTTAGTGACCACCATCATAGGTGCAACATTATATTGCCTTGCTGTGTCTATCAAACGCTGGTCATCGATTATGACAAGTGAACCGTCCGCTCTGACTTGATAGCTAAATATGCTGAGAAACGTCAAATACGGCAGTGTACTTCTTAGCGTAATGTCACTGATGTTGGGGAAGGCATATCCATTGACATCAATCGTTCTTTTGTTCGGATTTGCTGTGGGGATATTGATATTCTGACCTGCATATATGAGCGAAGGGTTTGTTATCTGCGGATTTGCTGCCGCAATTTGATCTACAGTGACGCCAAATCTGCGGGCTATGGAGTAAATAGAATCTCCCAAAGCAACTGTGTATTGGAAGCTTTCAACTGGTATCACCAATGCTTGACCTATAACTAATCTTTGCGGATCTTCAATTTGGTTCTGATTTATTACTTCTTGGGGAGAGACGCCGTACCTACTTGCAATTGAATAAACACTGTCCCCCTGCCGTACAACATATATGACCAAATGATATCATCCTCCATTTATAATTCGAAGTATGCTATAATTAGTATATGTGACGTATTTGTGAGTTGTTAAGTTATAAAAGCATTGATGCTTATGTAAAAAGGACGTTCACTTTAGTTGTCCCGTTTGAGAAGATTGATATCATCCTCCTATAAAAATACGATCGTCGGGAGTGTAACAAATTTAGTGTAATTGATTTATCTCCATAATAGTTGGGAATACTTTTAATGCTTTTACTCAAGTGCAGGACAGGGCAATGCTGAGGAGCAACCCGAGAGGCGTTTGAGGTTTAGCGAGGCGGCGGTGTTCATGCTTGAGCATCGTCCCATACATAACGATCTTAAATTATTGCCGCCTTGGAAAACCATTCGATAAACCTCGGGGGTTTGGGGGCTGGCCCCCAATACTATCCGACTTTCTGTGACTGAAACCTGTCTTCAAAGAAAATCATCAGTTGTCCCATGATAACGCCCCAATTCTTAACGGCATGATTCCATTTCTTTGAAATTTCATTAACGGACAAGTAAACAGATTTTTTTACTGCATCGTCAGATGGGAAAATGGTTTTGTTTTTTGTATATTTTCGAAGCATTCTGTGGAACCCTTCTACTGTATTGGTGGTATAAATCAATCGTCTTAATTCTTCCGGATACTTGAAGAATGGAATAATGTCTGCCCAGTTTGTCCGCCAAGATTTAATGAGTTGCGGGTACTTCTTACCCCAAGTTTCTTCAAGCTCTGCCAGGTAATATTCGGCCTCCTCTTGAGTGATAGCTCCATATACTTTGCGTAAATCGTTCATTATTACTTGAAGATCCTTGCGAGCAACATATTTTGTTGAACTTCTTATTTGGTGGATAATGCATAATTGTTGCTCTGTTTTGGGAAATACCGTCTCGATTGCTGCCGAAAAACCACTTAAATTGTCACGACATGCTATTATAATGTCCTTTACACCCCGATTTTTAAGTTCGTTACAAACTGACAGCCAGAATGAAGCACTTTCATTTTCTGAAATCCATATACCCAAAATATCTTTGCTGCCTTCAAGATCAATTCCTAAAACGGTGTAAACGCATTTGTTTATCACCTTGTTATCTTGACGAACCTTGAATACTATTCCATCCAGGAACACTATAGGATATATGCTCTCCAGTGTACGTGACTGCCATTCCACAACTGCAGGCATAATTTTATCAGTTATCCGGCTTATGAGACTAGCTGACGCTTCTACTCCGTAGATGTCCCTTAGGTGGTCCTCAATATCCCTGTTTGACATACCCTTTGCATACATTGCAATAATCCTTTTTTCAAGATTATCGGTTTTTGTTTGGTGCTTAGAGATAATTTGAGGGATAAACTCCCCGTTGCGGTCTCGGGGAATGCTTATTTCCGCTTCTCCTAATTCACTTTTAATTGTCTTTTTGTTGTAACCGTTTCGGCTGTTTCCGCTGCCATCTCCTTGAGGATTATGCTTCTCATAACCTAAATGCTCATCCATTTCTGCCTCAAGCATTTGCTCAATTGTGCCTTTGAACAGACTTTTCAGAAGGGTTTGCACCTCCTCAAGACTTGTGCATTCTTGCGCTAGAAGACCTACTAATTCGCGTTTCCTTTCATGCATCTTTCTTCATCTCCTTTGTGGAGATTATTTCCAATTACACGAAAGTTTATACAGTCTCCGATCGTCTTTTCCAGTATATGCAAAAAAGATATAAGCTACTTGACTAATTGCACAAAATAAATAAATATACTATGTGATTGACTAGATGTATTGCATGTGATACAATGTGATTGTTATAAAGTTAGCAAACAAGGAGTTGAGGCCAATGGGACGTTAAAAGTACTAGTCATTTTTATTCTATATCTTTATTTTTTGATGTGCGATTTCAGTTGTTTGAAAAGATATGCAATATGAAAAGGTTTCTGTCTAGGGTAATATTGATGCTAATGATTTGCTGTTTTGTTGGTTCGTTGCTTTTGTCATCGGCTAATCATAATTTGGTTTATGAAGATGATTCATTAACCAAACTAGAGCTTGAGCTATTCGAAAAAATGCTGCCTGTAAAACAAGCATATAATGCAATTGAGTCTTTATTTGAAATATCAGTTGATGGTGAATACATTTATCCAGATTCGTTTGGCGGTTCATATATTGATGATGATTGTACTCTAATTGTTCGAGTTGTAGACAATTCTAAAAGCGGCTTACGTTTAAAAGAAAAGATCAATGAAATTCTTGCGGAATCATATAATGCATTATTAATTTCTCAGTTTTGCAAAATTAATTTGAATCCCTAGTGATGTGAAATGAGTAAGAAATTAGTTGTGCTTGTTTTTGCTGTGGTAGCAGCTTTGTGTATTCTTTACGCAATAGTCGACATATATTTTATGCCGGCTATTGCGTCTTACCAAAATGAAGAATATCTTTATTTTGCCAGATATCATCTTGAATCTGATGTAGGAATAATGTGTGTGCGTCAGGATGGTTCTGGGTTAAAATGTGTGTTTGATGGTAAGTGGCAGAGTTTTAAGGTTTTTCGGGGAAAGTTGTATGTACTGACAGTTGAAGGATTGTACAGAATGGAACCTGAAGGCAGTTCTAAGAAGCTTATTTTGCCCCGCACTTCAGTTCCACGAACCGTGCCCGGATAGGCTCGAAGATTCTTTTCAGGGTATATGTAGACCATCCGTCCGCTGAGAGAGTCGGTGCATGGGTTTTCACACTGGCAAACCCGATGATACTTGCCATTATCAGCTTTTATCCATCGTATCATGGGACATACAAACTTGAAACGTTTAAGACCATTTTTCCGTTTCGAAGAACCTTCGTGTTTCATGGGGAGGGAGGGGTTGCGGGGACAACAAGGGATGCCGTCTTCATTGATAGTACAATCTGCATTTTCAAGCTTTGAGCGATTGTTCAGTGGTATATATGCTTTATCAAAGTGCAGATCCTCAAACAAAGCTTTGTAGATGGCGATAGAATCAAATGCAGAGTCACCAAGGAATGTTTTCGGATCAATAACCGGATGTTTTTTGAAGAAATCAATCAAAGTCGGTATTAAAAGCCTTGCATCGTGGGCCAGTTTATCTTCATTGGGTGAGTCGGTTTTCTTGGAAAGCACAATCTCGGGGTGGTCCTTAAAGAACTCATTATTGTATAGCTGGATATTCCTAACGATACCGAGACCGTTTGTGATCATGCCAAATTTGAAGACATAGCAGAAGTGGCCGTTGATATACAGCTGTTTGATATCAGCATTAGCTGAGGCGTGAGAAGGCATAGAGCCGTAGGCTGCTTTGTAAGGGTCGTAGGATTTGTCGAATCCCATTGATTTTGCATATGTCTTTAACTGATTGATGATGCGATTTGCAAATTTGGGGTTATTTTCAGTAACAAAAGCCTCAATACCGGAGGTATCGAAAATGGTCATGGAGGCAAGTTCTTTATCAATACTCTGGCATATCGGTTCGGTGGCATCAACTAACTTATCGAAAAACGTTTGTAAGTCCATCAGGAAATCCTGCTTGAAGCGAGTGATTTTAGAGGCATCCGGAACCTTCCGGAACCCGCAGAAATCCCTTAGAGCCTTTGAATAATGCAGGAAAAAGATAAGCAGTGAATCGGTTGGGATAGAGAAAATACGCTGTAGGATCAAAGCCCAGAGCATCGCCTGAAGAGGATATTTCCGGGGTCTTCCGGTAGATGCATAGTAATGATTTCTGAAAGAAATCGAAATGAACTCATCGAGATTAATGTTCTTTTCCAGAAGCGATAGAAACGCAGGTTTGTCATTTTCAAATTTATCTTGACAATCCGAAAAAATATCTGCCAAAGAAAGCTGTTTTTGTGTTATCATATACATGTAGCTCCTTTCTTGATATATGGTGGATTTGTTTCTAATCAATCCAATTTTACCATATTTCGGTGAGGAGTTACACCTTTTTACCATTGAAAAAAGTTAGTATTTATGCGCATTCCGGCGTTTCGCAAACGCCTATCATTACATAATAAGGGAGGTTTGAACCACCTATGAGAAGAATAGGTATAATATTCATAGTTCTTATGATGCTTACATTATCTGTACAGCCAGCCTTTGCTGCTGATGACGGCATTAAAATAGCTATGTTGAGTGATCATGATAGTTTAGGGTTTCAGTCGCTTGTAAATAGCTATATGCAGGAAACAGGTGTAAAAGTTACTATAGACTTTTATGACAGTGTTGAGGATTTGAATGCTGTAATGAATACGCAGTTGATGTCAAGTGAGGGTCCGGACTTAATTCAAGGCACGGATATACCATATTGGACATTTGCGGAGCGAGGTGTGTTTGCGGATATTGCACAGCTTATGGAAAACGATCCGGATATTAGTATTAGTGACTTTTTACCCAATATAGTTGAACCTCTGAGAGGTGTAAACGGAGAACTTTATATTATGCCAGCTTCTTTCGATTTTCTCTATGTAGCATTAAATGATGACCTTCTGGAAAGAGCAGGGCTTGCTGGTGGAGAATGGACACTTCAGACTATAATGAAAGACTGTATTGACTTTACTAAAATGTCCAGTGAATTCCCCAGTACGTATGCCATGTCGTGGGGAAATGAATATCTTTCTCAAGCAGTACAGAATGAACTAATGTCTGCAATTGACTTTGCAAACAAAACCCCTGAGTTTGATAGGGTTAGTGATCAGATAATTGAATACATACATAATCCGGAAATAATATCAAGCGAGTATGGCTTTGCCATGGCTGGTCTTGTAGGAATTTATGACATATCAAACTATCTTTATTTTACATATGACATGAATCTGGCGTCATATTTAGAACCTGCTACAATGATTATTTTTGAAAACAACCATTATGAGATTAGGAACTTTCCACGAAATGAAGATAATAAGGGAGAATGTTTATATACCCCCAAGCTTGCATTTTGCATAAACGAAAGTGGTAATAAAGATGGTTCTTGGGATTTGATGAAGTATCTGCTCTCGGATGAAGTTCAGACAGGAAAAGGTGAACCTTTATATGTTATTGGAAATCCTGTAAACATACGTGCATCTAACATGCGTATGGAACTTATCCGTGAGCAGATAGAGGAGCAAGCTGAGGTTAAAAGACAGGGCGGGCATCCAAACGGACGCCTTGCAGGCTCTAAACACGGTGCTGATGATTACGTGCCATTAATGAACAGGTATATAGATATTTATACTGAACTCAGGGCTAATCTCACAACACCTGTACTTAACGATATAAACCTGAAGGAAAATATTGTTTCTAGCATAACGAGTTCGCCAAAACTAAATGTATCGCAGATGAGGAAAGAAATGACCAGAATAGCCAATGTATATTTTGGTGAAGAAGGTGGAGATATAGAATCGGGCTACACGGTGATTTATGTTGTTATAGGCGTTATTATTGGAATAGCAGCGGTAGGAATATTATTGTCAATTCTTAGAAAACGGAAATCAACTGGGGTTAAACGTGAACAATAACAGTGAAAACATTGGTGTTGGAGCATTTTTATCAACGGTTAGGTATTGTTTAGCGCTGTCTTGGAGAGCTTCGCATTTTTATACGGTTGTGCGTCTTGTGGGGCGTGTAGCTATGCCGGTGTGTGGCATGGCTACATCCTTTGTGCTGAAGCATATTCTGGATTTACTCTCAGATGCGTGGATAGTGGAAAACAAGGTATCAGCGCTAACCATACTGTTGGGGTTGAGTTTAGGATTAGTTTTATTTTCTGCTGGTATATCAAAGGTGGTTCAGTATAGCCAAACAATGCATAGTGAAATAATGAGTAAGCATATAGCCATGATGCTTATGGAAAAGGGATTTAGTGTGGACTTGGAATTCTTTGATAATCCTGCGTACTTTGATAAGTTAACGGCGGCATCCCGAGATTCACTATCTATTGTTAACTTGCTATGGAATGTACTTGAATGCGTAAGCTCTTGTATTACATTTATAGGAGCCTTTGCTGTATTGTGTGGAAGTAATGCGCTTTATGGTATTGCTGTGCTTGGAGCATCATTTCCTTCAGCTGTTGCTGGTGCAAATTATACTAAGGCACTTTATAAAATCAGTTTGGATCAAATTAAGGGCGAGAGGCAGAAGGCCTACATACAGGGTCTTTCTACCTCTCGCCAATATGCTCAGGATATGCGTCTGTTCAATGCAGGTACACACTTAAAAGAGCGCTATACGCGTTTATGGCAGACGCTGTATGATGTACGCCAAGGAATGCTAAAGAAGAGAAGTATAATAACTGGTATATTAGAGTGCTTACCTGAAATTGTTATAGCGGGGATAGCGCTAAATATTTCTTTTGGTGTTTTAGGAGGGGATGCCACAATTGGTGACTATACGCTTTATGCAGGACTATCAAGACAGTTACTTGCCGGTATTACGTTACTAACACGCTCTGCCATACAGATTTATGATGATAAGCTGCGCATTTCTAATGTAAAATAGTCGATTGTAAAAGTCCGAAGAAAAAAGCGAGCACAAAGCAAAGCGAAGAAAAAGGAAGCAGAAAAAGAAAAAAGTCCCTTTGAAGAGTAAAAAAGGGAGCAAAAAACTAAAGCGACACAAAAGCCGTTCTTTGAAAAAGTATTAGATTGTGGAAAACTTATGCAATCAGCTTGCGAGTGCTCTTGAAAAGTTCCGGCTTGTGCATGGAGTTTGCTAAAAGGACAGTGACAAGCTGAACAATACCGGCAAGGAAAACATCTGCTTTTGCCGTAACAGTATTATGAGATTTTCTGCTGTCAAGGACAAAAGTGTCTTTCATCGTATGGATAGTCCGTTCAATAACAACTCTGTGACGGTAAAGATTATCCCAATGCTCGGTTCCCCTCGGGATGCCGGGATAAAGTCTGAAGTTTTTATCGGGATATGTATAAACGCATCTGCCGTATGGCGAAGAAGTGCATGGAGTTTCACAAGTGCAAATTCTTTTGGAAGAGCCTTTTAGACGAACGGATTTCGGACAAACCCACTTAAAGCGCTTTGAACGGTTTTTTCCACCGGATTCACCTAAAAAAATGAATGACGAGCGGTCGATCGGACAAACCGGCGTACCGTTTTCATCAAATTGAGCATTGGAACTTTTGGAATTTCTTGCATTCATCGGTACACAGACACGCTCAAACTTAAATTCTTTGTGAAGCATATTATAGTTGTCATAAGAATCAAAAGCCGAATCGCCTAAAAAGGTTTTGTAAGAGAAAGACGGATGAAGCCGTTTAAAATCAGACAAAACGGGGCGAAGTGATTTAGAATCACCGATTTCCTTGTCGGAATCGGGGCTCAGGGTCTTTTCCCCTTCAATTTCCGGATGCCTCTTTTTGAATTGCTCATCAAAGAATGCAATATGTCTCGGGATGCCGAGACCGTTTGTCAGAATACCCACCTTAGCGGCATAACAGAAGTGACCGTTGATGTATTGCTGGCGGGCATTCGTGTTCGTTTTTGAAGCAGGCGGCATAAGATCATATGCTGCACCGTAAGGGTTGAAATCCGGATTGCTTTTAACAAGTTTCTTTGTTTGCTTGAGTATGCCGTTCAGATATTTCGGATTGTTTTCGGCAACGGGAAAAGCGATTCCGGTAGTATCATAGATAAGATAATCGGATTTCTTTTCATCAATTTCACGGCAGATTGGTTCGGTTAAAGCAACAAGACATTCAAACATTTCCGCAAGATAATCGGCAAAGCGTTGTTTAAACCGTGTCATGGCCGAACCGTCAGGTATTTTTTCAAAGCCACAGAAATCGGTTAACTCACGAGAGCATTTCAGTATGTCAAGTAAGAGCTTGTCTGTCGGGATACCGAGGATCTTTTGCAAAAGCAATGCTTTGATGTAGTTTTCGAGATGATAAATATTGTTTCTGCCGTAGCGAGAATAGAACGCATGGTAAAAACTTGCGGGAATTATTCTTTGAAAATCGATGTGTTCTTCAAGGAGGGCAATTAACTTCGGCTTCTTCTTTTCAACCGCTTCGGACACATCGTTGTAGATGTCAAACAATGACATTTGCATTTTATTTCGCATGATTTTTTCTCCTGCTTTTATGGTTTTTTGTTTTCTTACCTACCAAATTATACCATAAAAGCGGAGAAAAATCAGTAGTATATTTCACGAAAAAGCCCTGTGCCGTGCGGCTTTTTTGAGTTTTACAAACGGCTAAATAATTCATTAGTCGATTGTAAAAGTCCGAAGAAAAAAGCGAGCACAAAGCAAAGCGAAGAAAAAGGAAGCAGAAAAAGAAAAAAGTCCCTTTGAAGAGTAAAAAAGGGAGCAAAAAACTAAAGCGACACAAAAGCCGTTCTTTGAAAAAGTATTAGATTGTGGAAAACTTATGCAATCAGCTTGCGAGTGCTCTTGAAAAGTTCCGGCTTGTGCATGGAGTTTGCTAAAAGGACAGTGACAAGCTGAACAATACCGGCAAGGAAAACATCTGCTTTTGCCGTAACAGTATTATGAGATTTTCTGCTGTCAAGGACAAAAGTGTCTTTCATCGTATGGATAGTCCGTTCAATAACAACTCTGTGACGGTAAAGATTATCCCAATGCTCGGTTCCCCTCGGGATGCCGGGATAAAGTCTGAAGTTTTTATCGGGATATGTATAAACGCATCTGCCGTATGGCGAAGAAGTGCATGGAGTTTCACAAGTGCAAATTCTTTTGGAAGAGCCTTTTAGACGAACGGATTTCGGACAAACCCACTTAAAGCGCTTTGAACGGTTTTTCCCACCGGATTCACCTAAAAAAGTGAATGACGAGCGGTCAATCGGACAAACCGGCGTACCGTTTTCATCAAATTGAGCATTGGAACTTTTGGAATTTCTTGCATTCATCGGTACACAGACACGCTCAAACTTAAATTCTTTGTGAAGCATATTATAGTTGTCATAAGAATCAAAAGCCGAATCGCCTAAAAAGGTTTTGTAAGAGAAAGACGGATGAAGCCGTTTAAAATCAGACAAAACGGGGCGAAGTGATTTAGAATCACCGATTTCCTTGTCGGAATCGGGGCTCAGGGTCTTTTCCCCTTCAATTTCCGGATGCCTCTTTTTGAATTGCTCATCAAAGAATGCAATATGTCTCGGGATGCCGAGACCGTTTGTCAGAATACCCACCTTAGCGGCATAACAGAAGTGACCGTTGATGTATTGCTGGCGGGCATTCGTGTTCGTTTTTGAAGCAGGCGGCATAAGATTATATGCTGCACCGTAAGGGTTGAAATCCGGATTGCTTTTAACAAGTTTCTTTGTTTGCTTGAGTATGCCGTTCAGATATTTCGGATTGTTTTCGGCAACGGGAAAAGCGATTCCGGTAGTATCATAGATAAGATAATCGGATTTCTTTTCATCAATTTCACGGCAGATTGGTTCGGTTAAAGCAACAAGACATTCAAACATTTCCGCAAGATAATCGGCAAAGCGTTGTTTAAACCGTGTCATGGCCGAACCGTCAGGTATTTTTTCAAAGCCACAGAAATCGGTTAACTCACGAGAGCATTTCAGTATGTCAAGTAAGAGCTTGTCTGTCGGGATACCGAGGATCTTTTGCAAAAGCAATGCTTTGATGTAGTTTTCGAGATGATAAATATTGTTTCTGCCGTAGCGAGAATAGAACGCATGGTAAAAACTTGCGGGAATTATTCTTTGAAAATCGATGTGTTCTTCAAGGAGGGCAATTAACTTCGGCTTCTTCTTTTCAACCGCTTCGGACACATCGTTGTAGATGTCAAACAATGACATTTGCATTTTATTTCGCATGATTTTTTCTCCTGCTTTTATGGTTTTTTGTTTTCTTACCTACCAAATTATACCATAAAAGCGGAGAAAAATCAGTAGTATATTTCACGAAAAAGCCTTGTGCCGTGCGGCTTTTTTGAGTTTTACAAACGGCTATAATGTAAAAGCATTGGAGAACTTTAAGAACCGTGTACAGGAAACGGGAACAAAAAGAATCAACCGAGTGGGGATTATAGAGTTCTGTGGAGTGTCATTTGCTTATCCTGGGAGTAATAGAAAAGTACTTAATAATATTAGCTTTAATGTGGCAGAAGGGGAAAAGGTTGCGCTTGTTGGAATGAATGGTTCGGGTAAATCAACTCTAATCAAACTGCTGCTCAGGTATTATGATGTTGATGAAGGGGTTATCAGAATAAACGGTGAGGATATCAGGACATATGACTTGTTTAGCCTGAGGAGTTGCTTTAGTGTGTATTTTCAGGATATGTTGAACTACAGCTTTACCTTAAGTGAAAACCTTACTATAGCAGACCTTGAGCAGGTAGGTCAGGAAAAAGTTTTACAGGCTTATCAGGAGAGCTGTGCTGATGATATTGTGAATAATGCGAAAATGGGACTTGACACATATTTAACCCGAATGTTTGATGAGGATGGTATAGAGCTTTCGGGGGGTCAGCATCAGAAAATAGCTCTTGCTCGCGCATTTTATCGCCGGCACTCAGCTTTGATATTGGATGAACCCTCATCCAACTTAGATCCGGAGGCAGAGCACAAAGTGTTTGAGGCATTGGGCAGGTTAACTTCTGGAAAAACTACAATATTCACGTCCCATAGATTATCTAATGTTGGTTTAGCTGATAGAATTGTTGTGATTGAGGATGGTAAAGTTATAGAGCAGGGGACGCAGGCTGAACTGTTGAAGAATCCTAAGAGGTTTGCAACATTATATAAGTACCAGCAGGATAAGTTTAGGGAGGCTGAGGGAAATGCTAGTGGCGGTAATTGATGATGGTATTGATGTTGGAAGTTTTGCCATTGGTGAGCTAAAATATGATATGACTGTAACTAAATGGGGGATGGTGCGTAAACGTAAGACTTCAGAGCGTGTTGAAACCTATCACGGGACAACCGTAGCGGGCATTATTAAGAAGTACGCACCAACTGTAGAGCTGTGTAGTGTAAGAATATTTAGCGGAGGTATTCTCAAAACAACTTGTAAACACCTAATTTCAGCACTTAAATGGTGTAAGAGGATGAAAATACCGTTAGTAAACCTCAGTTTGGGGACAACCGACCCTGAGGATTTTGATGAAGTCAGAACAATAATTGAGCAGATGATAGGGCAAGGGCAAATTATAGTAGCAGCTACCAACAATAATGGGAAGTACACAGTACCGGCTTCTCTCCCTGGCGTCTACGGAGTTGTGGCAGACCCTAAGCTTTGTGACGATCAAATAGGTGCTTGTATTAACCCTGATTCGGAAAAGCTGATTCCAGCATCTAGTCGTCATCAGCTGATTTTACCAGATGGAAATACAATAATCACGGGCATAACAAACAGCTTTGCCGCACCGACTGTTGCTGCTTACTTGATTGTCAAGGAGACTAACTATTAAAAGTCAAGACCTAAAATGAATATTTCTCAAAAAATACGCCGCCCTTGACAAACAGCATTCAAATGCTTGAAAAGAGTCATCGAGGGCGACGGAGAGAATAGCAAAGCAAGCCCACCAACCCTCGCAAAAAAAAATCGTAGCATCTGAATGCTTCGGTTTGTCAAGGGTACGCTGCGCCGGCTGGCTTGTGTGTAATTTTTAGCTCTGGCTCAAGAGAGAATTAAGCAGTTGGACTGTATGTTTCTCCTGTTGTTTCAAGATGGTAGAGAACTCTAACAAGTTTTTTTGCTGCATGTGAAAGTGCAACGTAGTAGTGCTTACCCTCAGAACGTTTCTTTTGAAGATATGCCGCAAAGGTTGGCTCCCAATTGCAAACATAAGCAGCAGCATTGAGCAGTGCCCATCTAAGATACCTTGAACCGCGTTTCTCCATTTTTGCATGGGAAGAGTAAAGCTGCCCCGATTGATATGTAGATGGAGAACAACCTGCAAAAGCAAGTATTTTGTCCGGACTGTCAAAGCGAGAAAAATCACCAATTTCGGCAATAATCATTGCTCCAAGATTCTGACCAATACCTGGAATTGATAAGATAGGTGAACCGATAGCATCCATAATCTTTTTAATCTCAGCTTCGATTTCGGTTATTTCTAAGGTAATCTCACGAATGAGCTTGATGGTATGGCGAAGCTCCAATGATTTGGCTGGAAGATAAGAGCTAATAGATTTTCTCGCAGCTTCACGAATTTCGTCTGCTGTAACTCTTTTGAAGCGACCTTTGGATGAAGTGTTCAGCAAATGTGTAAGATGCTTTAGGTTTGCGGATGCAATGTGCTGTGCACTCGGGAACTCCAACAAAAGCTCGTAAACAGCCTTTCCATGCAGCGTGGATACAAGAGTTTCAAGTTCAGGAAAGAGTATGTTTACAAGCCTTGATACCGATTGCTTCAACTTTGCTCTTTGCATAACTTTATCAAATCTGGCGAGTTGTAAAATTAAATGAAACACAAATAAAGAAATAAATAGGCCCACGAGAGCTTCTCTGTTATAATGTTAGTTCCAACAACAAACAGAAACGGAGAAGCTTCATGAGCCAAGTCTATTGTATCAGAACTCGCATAAAAGGTAAACACCTAAGGTTCGAAGAGCGTGAAGAGCTAGAAGCGATAGTAACTAAGAACAATTACTTGCCTAAGAAATCAAGGCTTAGCCATCGGGAAATAGCAGAACGAATGGGAGTAAGCCCAGCCACAATAAGCAGGGAGCTGAGGCGTGGGAAGGTAATCTTAAGGGATTGCCAATGGCGTGAAGTGGTTAGCTATTCAGCCTTAAAAGCCCAAGAGGACTATGATGAGAAGGCAAGTGCAAAAGGGGCTCATCTAAAAATTGGTAAGAACTATGAGTTAGCAGAAAAAATTGAGAACTGTATTATAAATGGCAGGTTCTCTCCTTATGCGACCATAGAGAAACTTAAGGATGACCCTGACTATCAAAGAACGCCCATATCTAAGCGAACGCTCTATAATTATATAGACCGTGAGTTATTACTCAATGTAACAAAAAAGGACTTACCTCGAAAAGGCAAGAGTTCAAAACGCAAGTATACCCGAGTAACCCGCAGAATACGGGATGTAGACGCCAAGCGCATAGATGAGCGCCCACAAGAGGCGAATGACCGCAGTGAGCTCGGTCACTGGGAAATGGATTGCGTTGAACCAGGTCGAGGAAAAGGCAGGGCATGCTTGCTTGTACTGGTTGAGAGGCTATCTAGAAAGACACTGATATTTAAGTTGCGTAGCCAAACACAAAAAGAAGTGCTAAAACGACTTGACCAACTAGAGAAAAAGATAGGTGCAAAGCGATTTCGAAAGATGTTTAAAACAATAACAGTTGATAATGGAAGTGAGTTTTTAGATTGGCGCAAGCTAGAACGGTCCTGCATAAGCAGTAAAGCACGCACCCGAATTTACTACTGTCACCCATATCATTCATGGGAAAGAGGTACCAATGAACAGATAAATGGACACATACGACGATTTATCCCCAAGGGATGTTCGATAGCGAAATACAGTACAAAAGCAATATTAAAGATCCAAGAATGGCTTAATGATTACCCACGTAAGGTTTTAGAAGGTAAATGCGCAAACGAGGTAGTTAAAGAAGAACTAAGAAAGTGTTCATAGCGAAAGCATTTCCCGTTCCGCCCAGACCCAAACCGCCAGAAACAAGTGAAAACTACAAGATATCTAGATAACATTTGACAGAGAAAAAGTGTTTCACTTTAACTTGCAATTTGCGAACTTTATCAAATCTGTATCTTGTTAATGACTTTAAGTCTTCATTGTGATATAATTTGTCTGAGTAGGGCTTTAAGCTCACGTCAGACATTATCATACTTGCAATTGTACGAGCATCTACTTTGTCTGTTTTAGTTTTACGCAGACTGATGCTTTTCCGGCTTAGACTGGTGTACAGCGGATTGATTACGATGGTTGTTAGACCTTTGTTTTTCAAAAATCCGAGAATGTTGCAGCTGTAGTGTCCCGTGGCTTCGAGTCCTACTTTTATTTTGTCCGAATCTTTTTCTGCACTCTTGATTTTGAATAGCAAATCTTCAAACCCTTCTATGTTGTTCTGTATGGTAAATACGTCGAACAGAACTTCTCCGTCGGAGTTTACAATGAAACAGTCATGCTTGTCCTTTGCTACATCAATACCGACATAAACCATAATATGATACCCCCAATATTTATTTGATGCTGTACGGACCCACAGGGCACTTTACGTCTTGTAACCTCGTTCTAAATAAACCGTCGGGCGGTATCTAACTAATTAACAAACTCGTAAAGGTCTGTGGTTGGAGCCTCCTTCAAACCGTCAAGCGGTAGGTGAAATAACCAATCCACAGCATCCATTACAGTATAGCAGCATTTTTATAGTTCTTGGAGAGGAACTCTAAAAACTACTACTTTTATATAATACGAGGTGAAGTCTTGAGGTGGCGCAAGTATATTACTATGAAGAATCGTGAAACACTTACTGCTTGGTTATTACTGGGGCCCGCGCTTGTAGGGTTTCTTATATTTTACATAATACCTTTTGCGGAGAGTGTGTGGTATTCTCTGCTATCTGATATGTTTAGCCGGAGGTTTGTAGGGCTGGACAATTATGCGCGTTTGTTGGGGAATCCTACGTTCCTTACTGGAATGGGAAACACACTGCTGTTTATTTTGATGGGTGTGCCGCTGAGTGCAGGTGGTGCGCTTGTTCTGGCGCTTATGTTCAAACGTGTTACTAGTGGGGCTACCTTTTTTAAGACTGCTGTTTTGGCTGCTTTGGTGTTGCCGGCATCGTCTGTAGCTGTTGTTTGGAATATATTCTTCTCTCAGACTGGTGCGCTAAATGGGATTATTGTATCCTTTGGTGGAGAGGCGGCAAACTGGATTGGGTCGTCCTATGCTAGGATGGTTGTAATGCTTCTTTATCTCTGGAGAAATATTGGGTACAACATGATTATCTTTACTGCAGGGCTTGCTGCTATTCCGCGTGAGTATTATGAAATATCTCGAATAGAGGGGGCGGGTGCATGGCAGAACTTTTACTATGTTACGCTACCTTGTCTTAAAGAGAGTTTGTTCTTTGTGTTAATAATGTCTATCATGGGCGGGTTTAAGGTGTTCCGTGAGGTTTATGCAATCTCCGGTGCATATCCTCATGAAAGTATTTATATGCTACAGAACTTTATGAACAACCTGTTCTCACGTTTGGACTACCAGAGCCTGTGTGCATCTGCGGTAATGACAGTAATGATTATCCTTGTACCGGTATGGTTTTACATACGCAGCGGGAAGGAGGAGGTATGATGATAAAGAAAGTCATACGTGCTCTTCCTACTGTCTTTGCTGTGGTGACATCGGGTTTCTTTCTACTTCCAATTATTCTGGTGGTATTTAACTCATTGATGTCTAGCGGTGAGGTCAACAGCCTCTACGCTGCTTCAAATGATTATGCTGTACTGCGTTTTATCCCCAAAATGACTACTATAGAGCAGTACTACAGGGTGATGATTGAGGATCCTGCCTATCTCATTGTGTTTTGGAACTCCATGAGGATGGTAGTGCCAATTGTTGCAGGGCAGGTTTTCTTTGCATCCCTTGCAGCGTATGCTTTATCTTGCTTTGAGTTTAAGGGTAGAGAGGTAATATTCTTCATATATGTAGCTGTTATGCTGATGCCATCTCAGGCCACTATTGTGCCAAACTTTATTATGGTACGGAGGCTAGGACTTATTGATACCTTCCAGGCTGTTATATTTCCGGGTATGTTTGGAGCGTTTGGTGTTGTACTGCTTAGGCAGTTCATGCTGGCAGTACCTCGTGAATACATAGAGGCCGCAAGGCTTGAGGGGTCTGGGTTTATACGTGTACTGTTTCAAATAGTTATACCGTTGGTAAAGGGCGGTTTTGTGAGTGTTATTATACTATGTTTTGTAGATAATTGGGGAATGGTTGAGACGCCTCTGGTGTTTTTATCTGACAAAACCATGAGTCCTATCAGCGTGTTTTTATCAGGTGCCGGGATGTCTGGAGAGTTGTTTGCTGCCAGTGTGCTTGCCATGACACCACCATTGCTTCTCTTTCTTGTGGGAAGGGATGAGCTGGTTAAAGGGATTGAACTCTCAGGGCTGAAGTGACTGATTGAAGGAGGCTTTTGTCGTGTTTGGAAAGAAATATACCGTGAGGGCTGTTATTATATTTTTTGTGGTTGTCATTATATGCTCATTTTCAGCTAAGACTATTTACTATTTTACACTGCCTAAAGTTGCTGTTGAGCGCCCCAGAGCCAGTACATATAACCAGGTTGTAAACCTTTCTCAAGGTATTGCTGAAATTAAAGGAAGTGAAGTCGTGGAGATTGATTTGCCAGCGGCTATCACTGTGGATGAGGTTCTGGTAAAGAAAGGGCAGCGGATCACTGAAGGGGACACCATACTGCGCCTGAATACAGGTGAAATAAAGAAGCAGTTAGTTGCACTTGAAAAGACAAAGGAGAGTGCTGAAATAGCTCTTTCTGAGTTTGTCCGCAATTTTAACCAGCGTGTTGCAGACTTGAGCAGCCACATTCCTAAAGGCATGAGTGGCGGTGTTGTTAGTGTGAATAGCACACAGAGTGGTATAGTCATATCTGTTGGTGCCAAACAGGGAGATACTGTATTGTCCGGGGCACGCCTGTTTGAAGTGGCTGACAGTACCCGTTTAGTGCTTAAACTGCCGTTTGCTACATCATATGATATCAAGATTGGTATGAGTGCGGATGTCTCAATACCTTCCCACATGACTGTTGTAAGTGGTACAGTAAAGGAAATAGGTGGAGAGGTTACAACACCTCACGGTTCAAAGGGACGCATGGTGAGTATTGAAGTTGTAAATCCGGGCACATTGACCGCAGGTACAGAAGCTATTGCTACCATTGAAGGGGGCATAGCACCAATGGAGTCAGGGGAGTTGGAGTACTCCAATGTGTCTGCCATATTTGCGGATACTTCAGGGTATGTTGCTGATGTTAATGTAAGCTTGTATGAGCATGTTTCCGCTGGAGCTACGTTAATGAAGATAGAGCTGCCAGATGGTGAAGCAACAAGGGACGAGCTGAACTACATGCTCACCACAGGTATATACAACGGCAGGACTGAAAAACAGCTACAGGACAATTTGGATGAAGTAGAGGCAGCTATTACTGTACTTAGAAATCTGGAGGAGACAGGTGAAGTTATAGCTACAACATCCGGAATGATCTCTTCATTATCTGTACAAACGGGAATGAGGTTTGCGGGTGGCACTCTGTATGGGGTTGCTCCGGAGAATTCATCATATCACATTGTATTTACATCAGGAGAGTTATCCTCTGTTGAAGAGGGACAGAAATGCAGTGTATATGGATATATAGACGGACGTAAAGTCAAAGCAAACGCAACAATCAAGGAGGTTGGCTTGGGCTATGCAATGGCCGAGTCATATGAAATTAGCAGCACTTTTGCTCAGGCACAACCGTTTTATGCTGAGGTAACACTAGATTCTAAACCCATACCTATATCTGTTCCTGCAAGTGCTATGGTGAGTTCAAACTATGTGTACGTGGTAGGCACAAGGAACAGTGTTATGGGTAGTGAGTACATTGCAGTGCTCCGTGAGGTAACCACCGGTGAAGTCTTTGGCGGTACTGTTGAAATAATAAGTGGTCTTGCGCAGGATGAGGATGTCATTGTATCCTGGGACCGCTCTCTCAGTGATGGTGCAGTTATTGACATTGTTATAGGTAAGTAGCTATGAATGTAGAAAACATTAAGAGACTGGTTCTTTCTATAGTTATTTTAGTTTTGGGGGTTGTTTTTCAGTACCGTTCTATGAATGCACTTGAGGATTATGACTATACACTCGTTACCTTTGATGGCGGTATGACATGGGAGGACAGTTTAGAAATTAATAAAAATGCACGTAGAATTGAGGGCACAGCTGCATTTTCCAGAAGTGATGGAGTATATATTTTTAACGATTTTCAGAGAGGAGTACAGGTAACTCTGTACACCTGTAGTGAAAGCTATTTTGACATACTTAAACTGCCACGTATTAGCGGCCGCTTCCTTTGGGACGGTGATTCTATTGAACGACGCAACGTAGCAGTTATAGATGAAAACCTTGCAACACACCTATTTGCCGGAAAGGATTGTATTGGTGAGAAAATACTCGTAAACAGGACAGAGTATGAAATTGTTGGTGTCTGCGGTGCAGAGGACGGAGTATTTACTTCAGTGGATGAGTACGCCATATACCTTCCTCTTGATTCATTCACTTCATATAACACCATGGGAGGCTGCCTTCTAAGGTCTTCTGATGACATATCTGTAACCTTTGCCTTGCAGAGAGGTATACTTTCTACAAGGCGTATGCTTGGCGCTCAAAACCTTGATATGAAATCTAACATGTGGTCTATGACCGGACATATATCACAGTTCTTGATATTTCTTATGGCTTTAGTTTTTGTCCTAAGCATACTTTACTGGTATGCCAAACTATTAATAAAGAAGGTACGCCAAGAGCTCCAAGAGCTGTTCTTTATAGATTTACTGAAGCAATATCGTAAGGTTATTATATTACATATTTTAGGTGTATTGGCTCTTGTGTCCCTGTATGTGCTATGGTTCCGAGCAGTTAGCTTCACTTTGATCCTTGACCCAGATATTATACCAAGTAGCCTTATTGATATAGGACAGTGGATAGACAACCTACAGATGTATAGCCGTGCACAAAACTCAACACTAAATATTCCATTAAGTGCATCATACCAGGTGTCGTACTATGGATCTATTCTACTTGCATCTTCATTAGTCTGCTTACTAACCGTAAGATATTTGCTCTTCTCTTTTGTACAACCATATATTGATACATTAAAGAAACATCTGTTGCTTTAACCGGGAATGTAACAATTATTTGTCAGTAGGTATGGGGTATGTTACTCTGCTTTGGGAGGAGCAAACATATGTAGTATTTCTCTATAGCTTTTAGTAGGAAATGAGTATACGTCGGACTGGATATTTATGCTAATTCCCGCGTGCTAATTTTGGAGAGTGGAGGATGCTTTTTATGAATTGTTTAGTGGAAGCTATAAGCAGGGCAAAGTGTAAAGAGGGCGAAATGGTTTTTTGGTGGCTGGGTCAATTGGGCTATGCAATAAAAATCTCAGGTTTGATTATCTATATCGATGGATTCTTTACCGACGTTCCCGGAAGGAGCATCCCGCCAAGGATACATGGGAATGAGATCAATAATGCAGACATCATTATGGGCACCCATGACCACTTAGACCATATTGACAGAGCAGCATGGGTAGATATCGCAAAAGCATCACCACAGGCTGTCTTCATTGTACCTGCAGGTGTAGTATCTACCCTTGAGAAGGAGCTTCCAGTTTTAAGCGGGCGTCTCATCGGCGTTAACGATGGACAGACAGTCAACTGCAAGGGGCTTGAGATTACCGGAATAGCGGCGGCACATGAATTTTTAGATTTTGACCCTGAAACAGGTCTCTACCCCTATATGGGCTACTCGGTAAGTGACGGGACAGTGAGGTTTTACCACTCAGGTGATACCTGTATATACGAAGGTATGATTTCGAAAATAAGGCGGAACGGACACCTCAACGTTGCGTTTCTCCCCATCAACGGACGTGATGCAGTGCGTCTGAGGGCGAACTGTATTGGGAACATGACTTATCAGGAAGCTGTCGATCTCGCGGGAACTCTTAAGCCTGATTTGACGGTTCCAGGACATTATGACATGTTTAAACATAACAGCGAGGATCCACAAAAATTTGAAGATTACTTTAATCTGAAGTATCCTAAATTAAAATGCTGGATAGGCAAACATTATGAAGAAGTAACATATAGGCAATAAAAGAGAGACAAAAATAAAGAAAATAATTGAAAATAATTATTGACCTGCGGATTGTAATGTGATATAGTTATCCTACCTTTCAACAGGGGTTCTTTTTTTGTTGCGAAAAAACAGTGTAGAACCACTCTGTGATAAGGGAGGCAAAAAGTCCATATTATAAGGAGGTGCCGCACATGCGTGTCAAAATCACACTATCCTGCACTGAGTGCAAGCAAAGAAACTACAACACAATGAAAAACAAGAAGAATGATCCGGAGAGACTTGAAATGAACAAGTACTGCCGGTTCTGTCGCAAACACACGGTCCACAAAGAATCTAAGTAGGGGGACGCCATGGCTGAGACAAAAAGCAAAAGTAAACAGCAGAACTACTTTGCACGTACCGGTAAGAGGATCGCTAAGTGGTTCCGTGAGATGAGGGCTGAACTCAAAAAGGTCGTATGGCCTACTCCAAAGCAGGTTCTGAACAACACGTGGGTTGTCATCATAACCGTACTGATCGTGGGACTGGTTATTTCTCTTTTTGGTCTAGCGGCCACACAGGGAATTTCACTTTTAGTTGGTCTCACAAAATAATACTGTTGATTTTTAAGATTAGACGGTAAGGGTTAGGAGCAGACAATGGCAGACGAAGCGAGATGGTACGTAGTACACACATATTCAGGATATGAAAGCAAGGTCGCGGCGACGATCAAGACGATTGTCGAAAACAGGAAGCTCCACGATCTGATTCTTGATGTAAATGTCCCCACCGAAATTGTCACAGAGATCAAGGACTCGAAGACAAAGCAGGTCGAGAGGAAGATATTCCCGGGGTATGTACTTGTCAAGATGATTATGACTGACGAGAGCTGGCATGCTGTACGGAACACCCGCGGTGTCACCGGGTTTGTCGGACCGGGGTCGAAACCGATTCCGCTGACAGACGAGGAAGTTTTGTCGCTTGGCGTGGAAAAGCACGAAATAAAGGTGTCCTATGGTGTTGGAGACAGCGTGAAGATAACCGATGGTCCGCTTGAGGACTTTATAGGTACAGTGGAGGATCTCGCGCCGGAAAAGAACAAGGTGCGCGTCGTTGTGTCCATGTTTGGACGGGAAACACCCGTTGAGCTTGCTCTCGACCAGGTTGAACCTGTTATTTAGACGTATACTTCGGCAACCGTAACTGATGTACACTGCTGCGAGCCGAAAAATTGGCAAGAGCGATAGCAGCAGAGGTTTATATATTGCGCAGAAAATAGGTGCGCCGGATGTCGTTTACGTGGGAGGAGTTCCCTCCGCAAAGCGCGCAGCCGCAGGGTGGTCAATGCGCGCCCCACCACATTATATTTAGGAGGTGCCATGTTACATGGCTCAAAAAGTAGTAGGATATATTAAGCTTCAGATTCCTGCGGGAAAAGCAACTCCCGCACCACCTGTTGGCCCCGCACTGGGACAGCACGGTGTTAACATTGTAGCTTTTACAAAAGAATTCAACGAGCGCACAAAAAAATGATGTCGGACTGATCATTCCGGTCGTCATCACCGTATATGCAGACCGTTCCTTTAGCTTTATCACAAAGACACCTCCCGCAGCCGTTCTTATAAAGAAGGCCTGCAAAATTGAAAAGGCATCAGCGGTTCCCAACAAGGACAAGGTTGCTACCATTTCAAAAGAGGATGTCCGCAAAATTGCCGAGTTAAAAATGCCCGATCTGAACGCCGCATCTGTTGAGGCTGCCATGCGCATGGTTGCCGGCACCGCACGCAGCATGGGCATTCTCGTGGAAGAGTAAGGGAGGGTCATTATGTTTAGAGGCAAAAAATACAAAGAGAGCGTAAAACTATTTGACAAAACTGCGCTTTATGAAGTTAGAGAAGCGCTTGATCTCGTAATAAAAACAGCAAAAGCTAAATTCGATGAGACTGTCGAGCTTCATGTAAGGCTCGGTGTTGACAGCCGTCACGCTGACCAGCAGGTCCGCGGTGCGATAGTTCTGCCGCACGGAACCGGTAAGAACGTCCGTGTTTTGGTAATTGCTAAGGGCGACAAGGCTCAGGAAGCTATTGACGCAGGAGCCGACTTTGTCGGTGCCGAGGAAATGGTAGAGCGCATTCAGAAAGAAAACTTTTTCGATTACGATGTCGTCGTAGCCACCCCGAACATGATGGGTGTTGTCGGTAAGATCGGTCGTATTTTGGGACCAAAGGGCCTCATGCCCAACCCGAAGGCTGGCACCGTTACCATGGATGTGGCAAAAGCCGTTGCCGAGTTGAAGGCTGGTAAGATCGAATACCGTCTTGATAAGACTAACATCATCCACTGCCCAATCGGCAAAGTATCCTTCGGAGTCGACAAGCTGACAGAGAACTTTGATACTCTCATGAATGCCATCATCAAGGCAAAGCCCGCAGCTGCAAAGGGACAGTATATCCGTTCCTGCGTTGTTGCGTCCACAATGGGCCCGGGTATTAAAGTCAATGCCACTCGTGCCGTCTAAGTTTTAATAACTTTTGCTTGACATTTGCGAATGAAATTGATATATTTGTTTAGCGTTCCAAAGACAGCAGGAAGCCCACAGGCTTTAAAAGGCGAATAGCCGTCCCGCCGAGGAAAAGCAAAGAGAAGAAATGAAGTACTCTCATTGACTTATTCCGTGCCTGTATGTCTTTGTACATGCAGGCACGTTTGATTTAGGGACGCGGCATATTAATCCATGGAGGTGAAACTGTGCCAAACGCCAAAATATTGGAGCAAAAGAAAGCTCTCGTAGCAGCTCTCGCTGAGAAGTTGAAAAATGCTACATCGGGAGTGCTGGTTGACTACAAAGGTATCAACGTAGCAGACGATACAAAGCTTCGTGCCGACATGCGCAAGGCTGACGTCGAATATTCAGTCTACAAAAACACGATGATAAGGTTGGCAGCAAGAGAGGCAGGACTCGAAGGCCTCGAGCCATTCCTTAGCGGAACCACAGCTATCGCTATGAGTGAGACCGATGTTACAGCCCCAGCAAAAATAATCGTTGATTATGCAAAGAAGATCCAGGGTAAATTTGAAGTCAAGGTTGGTTTTGTTGAGGGTAAAGTAGTCGACGTAAAGGAAGTAGAGGCTATTGCAGCTCTTCCATCGAAGGAAGTCCTCGTTGCTACTGTCCTTGCCGGCTTGAATGCGCCGATCAGTGGTTTTGTCAATGTGCTCAACGGAAATCTGCGTGGTCTCGCTATTGCGCTTAATGCAATTCGTGAAAAGAAGGAATCCGAGGCAGCATAAACGGGCAAACCATTATTCTAAGCAGTATAACTTAAAACATTTTATCGAATCAATTTATTTTACATTTTATGATTATTATGGAGGCTATTATAATGAGTGAGAAAGTAACAAAACTTATTGAAGATGTAAAAGCACTTACCGTTCTTGAACTGAGCGAGCTTGTAAAGGCTCTCGAAGAAGAGTTTGGCGTATCCGCCGCTGCTCCTGTAGCAGTTGCTGCTGCTCCTGCAGCTGCTGCCGCTCCTGCTGAAGAAGAGAAGACCGAGTTTGACGTGATCCTTGCCGAAGTTGGCGCCAAGAAGATCGAAGTCATCAAGGTTGTCCGCGAAGTTACCTCCCTTGGTCTCAAGGAAGCTAAGGCTCTCGTTGACGAAGCTCCGAAGCCGATCAAAGAAGGCGTCAGCAAAGAGGATGCCGAAGAGCTCAAGAAGAAATTCGAAGCTGCCGGCGCAAAGATCGAGCTTAAGTAAGAAAGTTTGTTACAGAACAAATTGGGCGATGGGGAAATATCCTCATCGCTCATTTTTTTGATATATCACAGGAAAAGGCTGTGTTTTCTTGTCTTAGAGTAAATTTCAAGACAGAGGTACACCCCTTAGTATATTTATTGTGTTTTGTCGCAGGAGAATTTATATCCGATTCCTTTTATCGTTTCTTTTCAACTTTTTTGCGGATGTTACTGATATGAACCGCAAGTGTGCGATAGTCGCCAAAACTATCAGCGTTCCAGATAGTCTGAAAGAGCCTTTCATTCTCAAATACCACTCCCGAATTCTGTGCAAGTAGTGCAAGCAGCTTAAACTCCTTTGGTGAAAAGGGGATTTCATTACCGTTGGCCACTACAATATGCTTTTCAAGATCTATCAGTAACCCGGGATGGCAAATGAGTTTTTCTCCGGAATCAATAGTGCCTTCCTGTGTCCAATTTAAAACATTATCAGAATCGGTCAGTATCCTGTTTCGCCTAAGATGAGCTCTTACCCTTGCCAGGAGTTCGATAGACTCGAAGGGTTTTCCAATATAGTCATCTCCCCTTGCTATAAGCCAAATTGATTTTTCAGTTAGGCTTGATTTGCTACTTAGGAAAATTATCGGGGCAGTAATCGATTTTCGAAGTTCCTGGCAAACTTCAATTCCGTCAAGTTCAGGCATGGCAAAACTGCTGAAACTAATAAAATGGTGGTATCTTCTGAGTAACCGGAGTGATTGTTATAACTTGATGTACTCAGGTGCTGTTATAAGTCCGTTCTATTGGCAACTTAAACAACGGTATAAGAAATGAGAAGGGGCTATCTTACTAAGAACTAAAAGTTGAACCGCTCCCTGTCTACTTGATAGGGGGCGGCTCATTAAATAGTTCGAAGTGAGGCAGCCCCATTTTACGCGGGGGAGTAAAAGCTGCATGCATGATGTGTGAGAGAACTAACTCTTGTCATCCAGTTCAACAGTATCGGGTTCTGATGCTGGTGGTGAAATGGGTGACATTTCTGAATTTACATGAGGTTCAGCGTCAACAACTGTTTCATGGTTTACATCAGTATCATTATCATCATCAGCAATAGTTTTGGAGCCATCATTTACATCATCAGGCTTAGTATCAGCTTCAATATCAATGGTTGGGTCAATACGTACATCTTCGGTTTCAATAACAGTATCATCATCGGTAGCAGTATGAACATCATCAGCAGCACCCATTGGGTTAGGTTCCAGAGGAAAAGCAAGACGAACCTTAAAATCATCATAATCGATGGTTATCCTAAAGCTTCCTCCGCATGCCTCTGTGAAGGTCTTGGCTATGGACAGACCTAGCCCGGAACCCTTTCCACTTCGGGATATATCACCGCGAACAAAGCGTTCTACGATTTCATCAGGTGAAAAATCAAACTCAAGATTTGATGTGTTCTTGATTTCGACTTTTGCCAGCTCCTTTTCCGACCACAAGCGTATATGGACTCGGGAACCGTCCAGGGAGTAGCATAGAGCATTGTCGATGAGGTTCTGCAGGACTCTATAGAGCCTTTGACAGTCGCTACGGATAAAGAGAGGATCATCAACGTGATGGACCCGAAAGGTCAGACCGGATGCGTCAACTCTCTCTTGCATATCGGCAAGTGTCTGATCCACGAGCCTCCCCAAATCCAGAAGCTCCATTTCCACATCAAGGTTGCCGCTACTGGCTTTGGACACAGCGAAAATATCCTGTATCATAGTTTTCAGCCTGTCTGCCTTTTCTGAAAGGATCTCGGTATACTCAACTGCCTGTTCAGGTAAATTTTCTTTCTTTAGCAGATCGATATAGCTGATTATTGAGGTCAAAGGCGTTTTGAGATCATGGGAGACATTGGTGATAAGGTCCACCTTAAGGCGTTCTGAGGCGAGTTGTTCTTCCAGTGCCTTTGACATGCCGGTTTGGATACTGTTAAGGTCATGTGCGTATTCATACAGATCGGAATTATCTCTTAGTTCTAACCGAGTTGTTAAGTCACCGGACTTAATACGGTTGATTTGTGAGATCAGCTTGCCGGTGTCAGAGATAAACCTATGATATAAAATCGTTGCCACAACAAAAAGCATTACACCAATCAGAAAAAAGAGGGTTGACGCAAAACCTGAATCAAATGAAACCGCAAA
Organism: Eubacteriales bacterium; assembly: GCA_050950785.1. Classification (GTDB taxonomy): domain Bacteria; phylum Bacillota; class Clostridia; order Oscillospirales; family JAAYOS01; genus JAAYOS01. The sequence goes on from JBMNIG010000007.1 coordinate 90,276, forward strand.
TAAGAAAATCAATACAAGTTCGACTACTATCAAGAGCCAGAAGCCTACAATCATACGGCGCACAAACGGTAGGCGCTTTGAGAGACGTTGAATCGCTCTGATCAGTGCACGAATACTGTTTTGCTTAAAGAACTCAGATTTGTTATATTGCAAATCTTTGATAATAAGATAGAAAAACCAGAAACATAAGATCAAGATCGCAAAAACCAATGCGAGGTCAGAGTAAGAAAAGCGGCCACAGTAGTAGAGTATCTCTTTGCACAAGACAACAACTACAAAAGCCACAAGTGCAATAAAAACAAGTTTGACTTCAAACCAAATCCGGGATACAAACCTCGCACACTTTTTGAAAAATGAGCGCTTATCTTCCCGTTTTACAGATGAATATATGATCAGTAGAACCGCGGTGATAAAAGATATCGATACAACTATTGCGCCAATTCGTGTCCACAGACGGACTTGCTTAAGTAAATAGTGGATGGAGTGGGTGAAATTTTCCGGTTCAGAACGTACTGCGTAAACTATGGATACGTCGCTGCTGTCTTGATACTCATCTTTAAAGTTATCAAAGTTGCGTTTTATTTGAGCATAACTATTATCAAGTGATACTTCAAATCCGGATATGTCACCTGAAAGATACTTCTTGATTACATCATCACTTTGTGAACTGTAGAGGGATAGCGAACCTTTTTCAATCAGTATGAGATAGTTATATTGATATTCACTGCCGTAATCGGGCTCATAGTCCGGCAGTGTATCATATACAACAACACCATCTTTATTTTTCACATGGCAAGCAATGTTTGTGAGTTCAACTTCCAATTGTCCGTATGGGTTTGGACTAACGGGCTTTGTGTTTTTAGAAAGACGCTGCAGATAGGATATGTGTTCAGCGACTACGGACTTGAACAGGATCGTGTCCTGTAAATTTGCACGCACAGCCAGATCGAAGTATTCATCTATATATTGAAGCTGGGCATCCGGTGCATTTATGAGGATGACCAGTCCGGCTGCACACATTGCAAAAATGATGTTTAAGCCAATAAAAAAGCAAATCCATGCCCGAAACCCATGTAGGGGCTTGTTGACAATCGTATTCATGGGATCATCACCTCATCTCACTCATTTGGATGTATGGTTGTGCTTCTCGATCTTATATCCAATGCCCCATACAACCTTCAAATATTTCGGATCACTTGGATTGATCTCGATTTTTTCCCGGATTCGACGTATATGTACCATCACAGTGTTCTCAACGTTATACGCAGGCTCACTCCAGATACGTTCATATATCTCTTCGGCAGGATAAACTCTGCCCGCATTTCTCAAAAGCAATTCAAAGATTTTGTACTCGGTAGCTGTAAGATGTACAGGTTCACCATAAGCATACGCCTGACGTTTCATAACATACAATTCAAGGTCACCTAAGCGGATCATTTCGTCACTACGGGATGAATTAATATCTCCAAGGCGCATATACCGACGAAGTTGCGCCCTGACTCTTGCGATCAGCTCATCAGGATTATACGGCTTTGTGACATAATCATCAGCACCAATGGAAAGTCCGAGAATCTTATCGGTGTCTTCACTTTTTGCAGACAACAAGATCACAGGGATATTATTTCTTTCCCTGATTTTCATCAATGCGGACAGGCCGTCAAGCTTTGGCATCATAATATCAAGGATAATCAGATTGACCCCGTTTTCAGAAGCGAGTTGGAGGGCTTTCTCGCCGTCAAAAGCAGATAATACACGGTAACCTTCACGCTCTAGATTGATGGAGATTGCTCTAACGATTTCTTTGTCATCATCCACCACAAGTACTAAAGGCTTACGGTTGTTAATCTCATTGCTCATAATATTCACCTAACTTAATACTTATCGTTATCACCCCGTGTAAACCATTTTATCACATCCTTGGCCGGCACGAAATGATAATACACTGTAGTTCTTACAAACAGGTGTACAAGATTCTTAAAAATATCTTAAGAATCCGAGAGGGGGCGGTTCTTTTCTCTTGAATTTGTCTAACTCAAGGACACAACGCCGGTTCTGTTGTCTGTTATTGCGTACCGTGAAGGGTTTTCCTTTGCACTAGCGAAAACGCTCTGTCGATTTACCGACAAAGCGTTTATGCTGAAATCCCCAAAATACTTAGGCAAGGTAATGCTAATGTACTACAAAGGGCTCTAGCCGAAAGCCCATAACTTTAGTTAGTGGGATGTGTCTTTATTTGTTTTTTCCTTGAAAGAAGAGGGCTACCGCACCGGGGCCAACATGTGAACCGGTGACCGGTTCGTAACATGCGCTCAGGCATTCTCCTTGAAAGCCCACTTCGCGCAGCCTGCTTATCAAATAATCTGCGTCAGACTCACAGTCTGCATGTGCAATCGCAATGTCCTCTTTTTTATCCAGGACCAGCTGATCATACTTTTCAGCCAAGGAATTCAAGGCTTGTTTTCTTCCCCGTACTTTGCCACACATAATGATTTTGCCATTCTCATCGCCCGTTAGGAGTGGCTTGATATTCAAAATCGTACCGACAAGGGCAACGGCACTTGAAATCCTGCCGCCGCGCTTCAGGTATTCTAGATTGTCTACTGTAAAATACTGACACATGGTACTTTTTCTTTGCAATATACGCTTTTCTATTTCGGCAAATGTTTTTTCTTGTGAAATAAGTTTGGCGGCTTCTAATACCAACAACCCTTCGCCAAGAGAGGCGGCACAGGTGTCGATTGCAGAAATGTTCGCATTAGGATACTTTTCACGTAGCTCTTTCACAGCAATTGATGCTGCGTTTGCGGTTCCGCTTATTCCGCCGGACATTCCAATGTATAAAACATCGTGACCAAGTTCAAGACTCTCCGTGAAAAAGTCTATGAATGTCCCGACCCCGATCATTGAGGTCCTGACCTTTGCACCGTTTCGCATCGCATCGTAAAAGGCTTTTCCGTCAAAGTCTGTTTTGTCGGAATACGTGACCTCTATGCTATTGACACTATATGAAAAAGGCACTACGGTGATATTATGCTGCAGAGTCAAACTGAGGGGCAGGTTTGCTGATGTATCTGTGTATAGTTTGATCATATTACCTTCCTTGAATCTCCCCAAAAGAACAGGGCAACGGTACCCGGACCGGTGTGGCTGCCGATCGTAGTTCCGATATAGTTTATTTTAACTTCTCCGTTGAGCTTTTTGAAACGCTCCTCAATTAATGATGCCACCGCTTTAGCGTCTTCTATACATGCGGAATGAGAAATAAAGCACTTGCCGGAGTACTCAAGGCCGTTTTCCGCGTGCTGTTCCATTCGCCTTACGATTTCCGAAATGACTTTTCTTTTCGAGCGAATTTTGGCTCTGGGTATCAATCTGCCATTCTCATCTACATTTAGAAGAGGGCAAATCCCAAGCATTTGTCCAATGGTGCCGGAAACCTTCGATACGCGTCCGCCCTTGATATAGAATTTCAGATCAGTTGAAAAGAACCAGTGGTGTAGATTAAGCTTGTGTTCTTCTATCCAGTCACGCAGCTCTTCAATCGACATACCGCTATCCCGAAGATCGGCAATGCGATCCATCAGTAATCCATATCCTGAGGATGCGCCCAGTGAATCGATCACAACTATTTTTCTGTCCGGATATCGTTCCTGCGCGATCCTGCTAGCATTTACTGCAGAATTATAAGAGCCGGACAAACCACTGGATAGGCATATGTGAAGGATATCCTTTCCTTCCTCCAAAAATTTTGAAAAGTAATCAAGATATTCTGAAACATTTATCTGACTGGTAGAAGTATCAGCACCGTTTTCCATAGCACTGTAAAACTCCTCAAACGGGATGGATTGCCCGAGGTCGTCTTGATAATCTTTCCCGTCCAACCTAAAATGGAAGCAGATATATTTGATATTTCTCTGCTGTAGATGTTCCTTTGATAAATCTGCAGTTGAGCTGCAGCTTACTATATAGTTTGCCAAAAAAATCACTCCTTTTGCGTACTGGCTGAGTATTGACAAGAAAATGGTATATCATCGGCGCTAAAAACCCAACCTACTCCTCGGTTTTGCGGCTCTACTATTCGTGCAAAAAAAGTAGAGTCCGCAAATACGGACTCTACTGTCTGTAGAAATGCCTATTTTTTCTTTTTATGGAGCCTTGAGCAGAGGTAAACGACGATTTCAGCCGGAATTATCAAAATATAGATCTGCCACCAGTTGTATCGGAAAAAGGAAAAATAAACTGTTGCGATTATACTGATAACAAGTGCCGCTATTATGAAGTAATTATATTTCCCTTTCTGCCAGATTGAATTTAGTACGAGCAGTGTCACAAGAGAGACGGGGATCGCAAATATAAATATGAGCCAAAGGATATCACCCAGTAGCCAAAATATAATAAAAAGCAAGAGTGCTAAAGTCCATATACCAACAATGGCGATGGTAGTAATCGTTTGTGTCCGGTGGCGGTGATACTCATTTATGACAACCGGCTTCCAGTTATCGTGTGAGGTAAGCAGATAATCAACCGTAACACCAAAGATTTCGCTTATTTGCTTGAGGACATAAGCATCGGGGATTGCCTCGGCTCGTTCCCATTTGGACACGGACTTGTCGGAATAGTTCAGTTTTTCCGCCAATTCCAACTGTGTCATTCCCGCTTTTGTGCGCAAGTCAATAATATTGCTGGCCGTAATTATTTTTAGATCATCCAATTTTGCACCGCCTTTCCAGGGATATGGACAAGTTGCATAATAGCATATCTTTGCTGGATTTTCAAGGCGTACGAATTCTTAGAAAAATCTAATGAAGGCAATAACCTTGCCTATGTCTTTGGGTTCAATCCAGAACAGAGAAACCGTCCCCGTGAGCGAAATAAATAGGTAGCTTAAGGTATCCTAATTTGGGAGAACCTTATCTCCAGCAAATTGAAGTTGTCAATGTTGTTAAAATTTCGGAGCAAATTATTCTAGAGAACCATGGTAGTTCTAAGTTTGTGAGTCGAGCAACCATAAATAGTATCTGTATTTTGTAATAAAATGAACATAAAGGCGATAATCAGTCTTAAATAGAATTACTGATTTCGCCTTTTATGTTTTTTAGTAGATGAATCTCTGATTCATTACATTATCTTTCGTTGTAACGATCAAGTGCTGCTTGTTGATATGCAATCATCTCTTCGAGATCCATAGTATAGAGCTGCTCTATGAACGCGTCATACTCATCCATGCTTTTTTGTCCAGTTATGAACTTTACAACATTTTCTGCTACAAATGTATCAATATCAGTTGCTATGGCTGAGTAGGCGCTACTTTCTTCCGCGGTTAGACTTACCATGCTTGGCATCGTACGTTGTTCAGTGTAGTTTGCGTCCCATGTTTTATTAGCTTCGGCAGCTTCCGGCTTTAATATCGGTAGTATTTGGTGTGACCAATCATATATCTGCACGACACTAACAGGTAGCCTGATTTGATTGACCGCATCCATCGCGATAAAGCCTTCTGGGACGTTAGTTATTAGGTCCATGTTATATTGTGGCTTGCCGTTTTCATCGATGTAGTGGTTTTCTTCAGTACCGTAGTTTGCAAGAAGAAAACCCTCGTCTGTGTACATATAGTTGTACCAACGGGCAAGAATATCAGGCTGTTCACAGTCTACAGTAATAGTACCAACCGAGTTACGTATTTTGCTTACATCGTGCGCACTATGGTCACGAACAAGCCTTTGCTGTCCTTCTGTAAGAACAGGAACATTGACTGGCCGCAGCTTGTAATTTGGGTTTTCGGCAGAAGCATACAGACCCTCGAAGGCACCGTAGAAGGCATCAAAATATACATAATCGTCCGATGTGACGCTTGTTACATAGTCGGAATGATACCACATCGTATTTTTTGAGATGAAATCGCGATCGATAAGCCCTTCAGAGTACCACTGTCTCATCAAAGTAACGTATTCCTTAAACTCGGGCTGAACGATGCCATACTTCACGGTATTGTCGACAACATAGAATTTGGGCTCGATATTCCACGCTGCAAGGATAAACTGCTGAAGGCCTTGCTGGTTGAAAAGAAGAGGACCTTTTGTCAGATTATACTGCTCTTTCATAAGCATGAGATAGTCGTGCAAGTCTTCAAGAGTGACAGGATCCGGGAGTCCAAACTTGTCATACATGTCAGCTCGAATTACCGGGCCGATCCATGAGCCTTCTTTCTCTTTCATTATTGCATAGAATCCGGGCATATAACCACTGTCAGTAACGAAACCTTTTCTGAACTCTTCATCGCTATTGTAATAGCTATAATAATCCGGACAGTATTGTTCAACCAGATCCTTGATGTCGATGATTATCTCATTTTCTATGTATGAATCCAATCCACCTGAATAATAGCCAATGTTGGTTTGAAATGAATCCGGATAGTCTTCGGATGCAATGACCAATGAGAAGCTTGCCATGGCATCACCAGTATCAGCGGGCAGCATCCATTCTATGTGGACATTAGTTCTTTTCTCAAGCTCAGCGTATGCAGGATAATCATTCAAAGAAGTGTATCCGTATTTGTTTGCCGAGTTAAATCCTATTGTCCACACTTCAAATGTGGTTTTTTCGCCTGGAAGTGGATAGCTAAGGGTGTCACCATCATTGTCATTTCCATCTGGAGTTTTCACCTCGTTTGACGTTGTGGGAGGGGTAGCTGTTGGCTCTGTTCTGTTGTTTGAACAAGCTGAAAAAAGCGCAAACAACAAGAGAAACGCTAGCAGAAATGACATTGTACGAATATGTTTCATTGTTTCCTCCTAAAAATAAGGTTATTTAGTATCTGTGCATTATACGTGTTTGACAAACATTAATGCTAAGGATACTATAACGGTAGTATAATGTGCTAAAATCAATAATAATATATCGAAAACGTATATACTAAATTATAGATACGACCAATCCGTACAAATCAGGTTAAATGCATTATTTTATACATCCACATAACGATGCTATATTTGGGGAGGAAGGTCGAATGAACCAAGTAGATATTAAGGTTGCCATGGAGGAGCGGTACAGCGACAGCGACATAACCAGACAAAACAGCATAATTGTTCCTATACATGTCTTATATGATACTTATAATAACGGAGAGCAAAGTCATACAATATATTTTCCCGGAGGAAACATTCAGGGCAGTCATGTTATAGTTCCCAAAATGCATTATCATGACTACATAGAGTTCATGTTTATACTTGATGGTGAAATAATTCAAAAAATAGAAAGCAGCTCATATCGATACCAGAAAGGTGACATATGTCTGCTCAATCGAAGTGTGCGTCATTGTGAGATGGTCAATGAAAGCACAAACTGCAAGGTTGCGTATCTTTGCGTAAGCTGTGATTATCTGAGGGCTGTATTTAAGAACAACATTCTGTATGATTGGGGTCAAAAACATGACTACGTTGGCGGCGAACTCTATCGTTTTCTTCAGTTAAGCGTAAATGAGCAGGAAAATCCCCGCCGAGAGTATTATGACATAACCCCTACTATAATATCGGAATCTTACCCTAAGGTAATGCAAATTCTTGAAAGCATCTCAGATGAATTGAGCAATCAGATTTCAGGTAGCAATCAATGGGTGCAGAGTGGGATTCTACGGCTCATTTATCTTATGGAACTGCCCCAAAACTATCATATATCGCACAGGCAACTGGATTCAAGTACTGAGGATTTTATACTGTCACGGGTTATAAATTATCTTTCTGAAAGACATGGAAGAGTAAGCTGGGAGGAGATTTCACAGCGAATGAATTACAGTGCATCCTATGTAAACCAGATTGTAAAAAAACATACGGGCAAGAGCATGCTCCAGTTAGGTAAGGAATATTGTCTTGAAGAGGCAAAACGCCTACTTCGAGAAACTGATATGAGTATTCTCGGTATTATTAGTAAGTTGGAATATAAAAACAGCTCATACTTCTATAAGTTGTTTTTTGAGCAAACAGGAATGTCCCCACGAGAATATAGGGAGGCTCATAGTGTTTGCGACTAAATGAAAATTATCTTCGTAAAAGACTTGATTTAGTTAGACAATCTATGTTTTGGGCCTTGCCAAGCAAAGCACTATTATCTATTGTATAATTTGCAGAATAATAATTCATAGAATAAGTGTAATGTTCCTTACATCTGTGAATTGCTAATGACAGCTTTGATTTATAAGGGGGATAATCAATGCCGAGAAAAGAAATAAGACTCAGCCACTCCTGGGAATTCTCGTTGGGCAATAAAACTCCGGAGGAGGCTCTACACGGAGGAGACTCATTTTATCCCGTACAGGTGCCGCACGATTGGTCGATGGACTACCCGTTTGACAAAGATGCTGAGTGTGGTGGTGCCGGAGGATATGTAAAAACCGGAGTTGGTTGGTACAGGCGAAAATTGGATATCAACCCAGCTGATAAGGATAAGGTATTTTATCTTCGCTTTGACGGAGTATATATGGATAGTACAGTCTATCTAAACGGAAAGAAGATAGGCGGACATTATTACGGATATACTCCATTTACCATTGATATTAGTGAATATATTGATTTTGATGCAGAGAACATCCTGTGTGTGAAGGTGGACAATAGTGCTCAGCCCAATTCGCGGTGGTATTCCGGTTCAGGCATAACTCGTGATGTGTGGCTTGTAGCACTTAACCCCATACATATTGCCGAATATGGAATATTTGCAAAGACAGTATCTGTTTCAAAAAATTCGGCTGTAGTCGAAGTGATGACGGAGATAGAGGGACCGGAAGTGGCAAGATCTATAAACGTCAGAACAGTAATGCGCACGGCTGACAGTAAACAAGTTAACGTATATGGGTTGGGTAGAGGTGTTGTGGTTGACGGCAAAGCCCAAGTCAGTCATACGGTAGGCGTCCCTCGACCGCGATTATGGTCGGTCGATGATCCATATCTCTATTCGATTACAGTATCTTTGTATTCCGGAGATGAACTTCTCGATGAAAAGACCATTCGTTTTGGCATCCGTGAAATAGAGTGGACACCCGATAAAGGGTTTATATTAAATGGGAAACAAACAAAGTTACTTGGAGGATGTATACATCATGATGGCGGAGGAGTAGGAGCCGCTGTTCCTATAAAAGTATGGAAGCGCAGACTTGAAAAATTAAAACTAATGGGGATGAATGCCCTTAGAATGGCTCACAATCCACCAGATCCGGCACTGCTTGACTTGTGCGATGAAATGGGCTTTTTGGTAATGGACGAAGTGTTTGACGAGTGGACTATTGTCAAGGATACAAAAGCATTCATGGCTCAAGACAAAATAAGCCATGGCTATGGTGAGCACTTCTTTGAAAATTACCGTGAAGATACAGAGATGTTTATACGTCGAGATCGGAATCATCCTTCAATTGTCATATGGAGTGTCGGCAACGAGGTCGTTGAGCAGATAAGTTTAGATGGTCATTTAATAGCTAAGGAACTTGTAGAAATATGTCATAATCTTGATGACACCCGTCCCGTTACGGTTGGTTGTGACTTTATTGCTGCTGAACCAATCGGTACATATGAAGAGTTTCTTAATGCGCTTGATGTTGTCGGTTATAACTATCCTGACCGTTGGAGGGAAAGGTCCGCAACTTTTTATGATATAGACAAAATGAAACATCCCGAATGGATTTTTATTGGCACTGAAACCGGAGGAGTAAGAGGTGGTATCAGAGGAGAATATACATTTGAAGTACCATCTTTGAAAAAGGGAGAGACACCGCTGGCATTGCTAGGTAAGCCTGCACCGTATTGGCTTAACCAGGTAACAGCGGAAAGACAGATCAAATATTTTATGACACGCGATTTTGTTGCAGGAGACTTCATGTGGACTGCAATCGATCATTTGGGTGAGTGTCGCTGGCCTAGAGTTACAGCACCTGTCGGCCTTCTTGATACATGCGGATTTGAGAAAGACAACTACTGGTTTTATAAATCCATTTGGAGAAAAGATGAGCCTTTTGTATATGTACTTCCACATTGGTCTCTCAATCTTGAACACGGACGCATAATTCCTGTTATTGCGTATACTTCTTGCGAAGAGGTGGAACTGTTCCTTAATGGCAAGTCATACGGAGTTAAGTCATACGAGTTTCCTGCTTATGGTAGAGCGATTACACAGTTTGGAATGCAAAAGATTAAAAATTACACCACCGATGATCTCCACCTTAGTTGGGACGTTCCTTACGAACCGGGAATTATCGAAGTGGTAGGTTATATTGATGGGGAAGAGGTCGCCCGTTGTGTTAGGAAAACTGTAAGCGAACCTGTTAAGCTCGATATTTCAACATATGAAGAGCCGAAGATGCAGCCAGATGGTATGGATATAGTCCAGATAGAAATAAGTGCGCTTGACAAGGATGGAAATTTTGTTCCTTATGCCGATACCAATATTCATGTTGATGTCGAAGGGGCAGGCACTTTATTGGCTTTTGACAATGGAGACCCTAGAGACTCCAGCGGATATAGGACCAATGAAAAGCGCTTATTCAATGGTAGAGCTTTGTTGACTATTCGATCAAAGCAAGAAGCCGGAGTATGTACTGTTAGTGTAACCGGAACCGACATGGAAACACAGGTTCTACAAATTGAAGTGTATGAGTGATTTATGAAGGCTCTATGTCAATTGTTGGGGTAGAGCATAAGTAAAAGTATGATCCGGTAGGTAACAATGATTGCTTACCGGATTTTGCTTTGTAAAGCAACCTTGAAATAGACCTATGAAGATATCAAGATACACAATTTAGAAATTTGCACATGACTATCATCCCCATTCCGCCTACCCGTTTCGCCATCTCCCTTGTACATGCTGGTGATAGAAGATTACTTTTGGGCGGGAGGAAGGGGGAATAATATATGTCATTAATGCATTCGTCAGGCAACCTGAGAATTCATTATGTGAAGGATACGATTTCTAAAGCGAGAAAAGTTACGAACACCAAATGATATTCTCTTCAATACTTTGATTTTGTTGTTACAACCTTCTGTGAAACCGTTAGTGTATCTGCAGTCGAAAGCATTCAAGATGTATTGATCCCAGTTATGTATAGCGGTAAGACTTGTCTTAAACTCAGGCAGGTTCGAGAATTCGGCAAGAAGCAACCACTTAGCCAATCTTTCTTTTGCTTGCACACGGTTCTCTGACCTCATAAATTCTAGGAACTTGTTCTTTAGAAAATAGGCTTCGCGCAACCTTGGGGATATTTTAAGCATTTCAGTTATTTGAGCAACTTCTTCCGGCTCAAGGTACATTGGATTTTTTAATAGCAGCCGCCTGCTTCGTTTGAAGTACTTTCGGCGATAGTCAGAAAACTTCTGCTGTTCAGCCTTACGAACTTTTTCAAAATCCCAAATTACTTGCCTTACCACATGATATTTATCAATGACTATTGTTGCCCGTGGAAAGCAAGTCTTGGCTATTTCCAGATAGGACCGACTCATATCCATTACAACATACTTCACACTATTTCTTGTACTAAATGAGCTGAAATATCTTATAAAGGGCGTCCTGTCTCCTATTTGGGAGAATATCTAGCACTTTGTGGTTTCTTGTATCAGTAATAATGCATTGATACTTTTGACCACCAGCATTTCCCCTGAACTCGTCAATGGATAGGACTTCGGGAAGTGATTTGCATTTGTATTCCACTAACGAAAAATATCTTGATGCAGTTGTAGAAGATATATTATGCTCCTTTGCTATGTCCTTTATGGACTTCAAATCTGCAAATGACTCAATTACATGTGCTACTAAGCGGGTCGTGACTCTATGATATTTGGGCAGGAATGGGATCGTTTCAAAAAACCTCTTATTACAATGCCCACAAACATAGCGTCTTTTCCGGATGTGAAGAACTGTGCTTTTCCCAAATGCAGCTAGATCCTTTACCTTCTGCCACCTATAATCATGGACACGTATTGTTTCAAGACCACATACTGGGCATACGTGTGCTCGTCTTTGCATCATTAAGTAGATATCATGTTGTTTTTCATTTTCCTCAACCTTTAAGATAATTGCATCTTCCAATCCTAGAACTTTTGTAATATAATCGGTGTAGGGCATAATGTGAACCTCCTTAGATGTGGGTTTGATCGCTTTACATTTTACAGGATTTTCACGTTATGCTCTATATTTTTATCCAAATTTATTGAAAAATGTTGGAGTTCAATTTCCTGAACCCCAACATTTATTATAGAACCAGAAAAACTTCATAAGTGTCTGGCCTTGCTGCCGACTGCCGAGCGTGATTTGATTCACGCTCTTTTTTTTACCGGAGAAACGGTAGTATCTCTGGCAAAAGAATTGGGGATACCAAGGCGGACACTAAGTGATTTCCGGGACCGAATCCTAAAAAAACTCAGAAAAATGATGGAAAGCAAAAAATAATTCCGTAACAACCTCTATAACCAGAACTGATACGACGTTGAAATAATATCTGCACAATAACACGTATAAAAAACCGTAATCCGGTATTGCACATCAGAGTTAAGAGCGAGAAAGTAATCGAGGCACTCTACATAATTGGGTGTAGAGCGCCTCGTTTTCTGTGGTATAGTTAAGCAAAAAATTAATGAGTATAACCTAAGTACCTTTATATCTGCGGTTTGTGTTTATATTTATCGGGCAGCATTATCGGGAGAGATATCGATTATACGCAGCTTGTGTAATACTTACAATCTCATCTATGCCCATGGTTTTTATTGTGTCAACAAAACTTTCCCATGTTTTATCGTTTAGCGGTTCAATACCCATAATAACCTTGCAAGTGAAATCCTGAACGTATGGCTCAATGTTAGCTACGAGCTCGGAGCGCCGGGAGCCCTCAGCAGAGGTGTAGGTTAGGCTGCCGGGTAAATTCCATTCGCCTGGGGGAGACCACAATTTGCGGTAAGCGAGCGCATATTCGCTGGCGGTATCCTCCTCGCGGTCTAGCATATATACAAGGAATCCGGTATGAATCTGATATACCTGCATTGCTATGATCATCTGCATATCAGGATTATTTGTAATCAGATCCGTATTGCGGGGATGACCGCTTTCGTCGTAGCGAAAGGTTTCTCCTTCAATCCCATAGTTGGCAAGAATCATGCCCTCAGGGGAGTAGAAGTAATCCATAAACCGGACAGCTTCAACCGGATGCCTGGTCGAAGCAAATACAATTCCGCCATAACCCCCAATCATCGTAGCGTTGTTTTTTTCGATTCCCGTGACTTTTGGGATGGTGCCGGCTTTCTCAACAGGGAGCGAAGTGAGCGTAAATACGGCTTCGGGTTCGGCTATTCCTGCATCAGCCAGATAAGTGCCTGCCAAGGTATACATCATTGCGACAGCGCCGCTTTGATTTAATCGTACACGGGTGTCATTAGGACCGTATCCCTGGCCGCTGTATCCGATCCCGGCCGCAAAGTCGGGGTCGATAAGGCCGCGGGCATACCAAGCCGCCATCATATCAAGATATTTTCGAAAGCCGTCCTCTATAATTGAGCAGGAAACTATGTTATCTCGCTGTATCATATAGCAATTATTTGAGGCTACTCCATAACCGCCGTTAAAAAAATTGTTATTTGTTAAACCCGTGGATGTAATTTCCATAGGGGCAGCACCGTCTGTTTTTTTGTCACGAAACGCTGACAACATCTGATACCAATCATCGTATGTTTTAGGACTCTCCAATCCCAGATCATCGAGCCAATCCTGACGAACAGCATATCCTGCAAAAGGCGGCTGAAAGCGATCATAAACTTGACTCATGCATACCATGTTACCTGTATCGGTTTTGCTCTCACGCTGGTTTGCTTCACTTATGTTAACCCATTTCAGATAATTAGGGGCATGTTTTTCCAATAGCTCATTCAGGCGTAAAAAAATACCGTCCTCAATCGCTTTATCTCCGCCTCCAGGATAAGCGTTTGCGCTCCCTTTATAGATGTCGGGGTAATCTCCCGAGGCCAGCATCAAGTTAAACTTTTCGGCATCTTCAAAGTAACTGGGCTGAATAAACTCGAGATTTATTCCGGTACGCTTCATCACCTCTATCCAAGTTTTATTGGTGCCATCAGCGAAGTTGGTTATAAAATGCCTCGCTTCCTCAGCCATAGGCATCCAGATCCGAAGCGTCACACTTCCATCACTGACAATCGGACTGCTGAAGTCTTGGGAAGTATCAGAGTCGGAAGGCGATTCGGCAGCCGGAATTGCAGTGGCCCCGTTAGGAAGGTCCCCAATAAAGCAAGCGGCACAAAGAGAAACCAAAAGTACGACTGCAAGGGGGAAAAACAAAGCTCTTCTCATCCTTATCTACTCCCTTGTCTCATATTTTGGGGATTTTTGCGGTAAAAGTCAGGCGAAACACCTTCCATTTTCCGAATTGTTTTTGTTAAGGTATACGGGGTTCGATACCCAACTTTCCCCGCAATGTCTTTTATGCTCATGTTCGTAGTCGAAAGCAATTCTTTTGCAGCTTCGATCCTCCTTGTGTTGATATAGACAAGGATCGTCGTATTATTGCTTCGTTTAAATATACGGGATATATAGGATGCACTTAAGCCAAACTTGTCTGATATAAGGGGAATGCCGAGATCGGGGTTGCTGAAATTCTCATCGATATACTTACAGATTTTCCGGCTGATCTCGTTTTTGCCTTGATTGTCCGCTTTTGTATACCTTTTGATCATTTGAGCGATGCCGTCAGATGAGGTTATAAATCGGGAAGGCGTGTTTGCACTGCAAAGCTCAGCTTTCTTTCTTTCGAATTCAAGCAGCGCTTTGCTGTCACCCGCAAATAGGTTTTCAAGTGCTTCAAATAGAATGTTGATGATAATGTTCAAGCGATTTATAGCTGTTTTGCGGTTGACCCCTTCCTTGGAGAAGGTCTGCGATGCAGCTTCATTAATTAAAGCTAAAGCTCCGGTATAATTGCCGTTGAGAAGCATTCCCGAAAGCACTTTATACTTGTTGAGAAAATCATTCCATTCGGAATCCGCAGAAATCGTAACTTCATCATAAAAAACACAGGGTTCGTCGAGATTCTGCAGTAAGGCTGCATCCGATGCCGCAAGCGACATGGTATAGGCAACCGGCAGTTCGCTGGGAGAAGATACGGCAGGGCTCACCGATACAAAAATTTTAATGCCGAAGTTCTGGCGGATAAAATCAATAATATGCACAAAAATATCATTTAAATTTCGCTTGACGGAATCAAGCTGTTCATTGTCACGCATGGAAATAATGCTGACTATCGACCCGTTGAACTTTATCACATAGGAAACGGAACATGAAGAAAGAAGTTCCTCTGTCACAGATCGTATGATGACGTATGTTAATTCAAAGAGCTCCGTTTCACCTAAGTCTTCGGTGCCAAAAAAAAGATCGGAGTAGTTTTCCACATTGAATATCGCGACAAGGCAATATCCCTTTGCGAGAGAAATATCATGCAGCTGCAGTTGGTCAACGAAATTTTCTTTTTGATATACATTTTCGGTAAGGAGACCGCGCAGCAGGTTTTCTCTTTCGGTTTCATATTGTTTCTTTCTGTAGTTTTCAAGTTCGCTTTTTTCCCTGTTCAGCTCTGTTAGGGCATTCTCGATAATCTGAAATTCATCCCCTCCATCATGACTCTTCTTCACTGCAGCAAGCGCCCGTTCAACCGGAGCATATCTTTTTCGAGTCTGCGTAACGGAATAGAAGCTGCCAAAAGAGATTACTATAATAATATAGATAATAATATATACGATAAGCTGCTTAACAGGCTTGTAGTAATCACCTTTGGAGATTGCCGTTACGTACTGCATGTTGCTGACCTTAGAATTGCTTTCGGCGGTCTCATATCCATTCCCGAGGTGACCGATAAGATCATTCCCGGTTTCACTGTCCCAGCCAACTGCAAGGTATTGAGATCCGTCTTCGGCCATGACGAAAGCGGCGCTGTTTGCATAAATCCGGTCGCCAATAACGCCGGTTATTACATCGTCACTTACTTTTATAATAACCGCGCCATCTATACTGGAGCTTTTTTCCGCAACAACCGGATATAAATAATAAAGGTCAATTCCTGAAGATGTTCTTTTGGTGTAAAAGGTACCTTGATAATTTCTCTTTGCGAACGTGACTATCCCATCAAAATCGAAATCAAAAAGTTCCTCGAGCAAGTCTTTTGTTTGCCCGTCATGGTATATATACTTTGTTGTAACCATCGTTTTGCTGCCAGATATATACAGAAAAGCGCTATCAATTGTATCGAGCTGCTCATATTGATAAAGCAATTTTGTAAATTTGCTCAGTGCATACCGGTTTTCCAGACTTGTATTAATAGATAGACCAATTTGCTTTTTAATATCGCTGTTGCTTGCAATTGTGTTCGCAGACAAAACTACCTCGGACAGGACGGAATCGACCTGCATTTGGATCTGCATTGCCGAGAAGCGGCTCATCTCCTTAAGTTGTGAATCGATGATCCTGATTGCATTGCCCAACACTATGACACTGCTAATAATAGGTATTATTAGCAGAATAGCGTATGAAATAAGCATGGCTCTAAACGTTTTACTCCTGAGTATGCTTTTCAAATGCTTGTACACAAATTCATCAACTCCAATCGTTGAGAAGGTTTTTAGTAATAGTATACATTAGTTTAATGTTTTGGACAAGGGATGATATAGTCAAGTCCAAATTAGTGTTGTAGGGTTACAATACATATTGGACAGTGAGGGGAAAAAATAATAGCAGGAATAAGGCACATAAGGTAGAATTATGTTACTACAACAAATTTCACCGAAAGGAAGTGCCTACTCCTGCATGAATAGAATAACACAAGACATGAAGTACAGGCAATCCCTAATTAATTATGCGATGAAGCATGGTGTATCAAAGGCATCCCGAAAATACAACAAGGCACGGTCGTATATCTACTTCTGGCTGAATCGTTACGATGGCACACTGGAATCACTTGCATGCAAATCACGCAGACCACACGGGCATCCTAGAGCTCACACAGAGGCGGAGCTTAAGCTGATCCGTGACGTAAGGCGCAGAAATCCAAAGCTGGGGATGATAGAGTTCTGGCATCGGCTTACGATAAATGGTTACACACGTCCACTAGGAAGCCTCTACCGAGTCATGAAGCGGCTTGGATATTTTCAGACAGGAAAACAAAAGAAAAAGTATACTCCGAAACCAATGGAGCAGATGCAGTATCCGGGACAACGAGTACAGATCGACGTGAAGTTCGTCCCTTCATCCTGCATTGTCAACAAAGGTGAAAGATATTATCAATTCACAGCGATCGATGAGTATTCCCGTTTACGTTACCTCGAAGCTTTTGAAGAGAACTCTACATATTCTGCGTCCTGTTTTCTGAAGAACGCAGTGGCATTCTTCAAAAAATTCGGATTTGATATCGAATGCGTTCAAACCGATAATGGTCCCGAATTTACAAATAGATTCTCTAAATCTATGAAGGACCGCCCCACACTTTTTGATGCTACTGCAGCCCAAATGGACATCCTGCATAAACTAATCCGCCCATACACGCCTCGTCATAACGGAAAGGTCGAGCGAAGTCATCGCGAAGATCAGAAACGTTTTTACTCCTGTCATTCCTTCTACTCTTTTCAAGACTTCGCAGACCAGCTTGCTGTTTATCTTCGCAGATCTAATTCGATCCCTATGCGCCCTCTAGGCTATATTTCTCCTATTCAATTCCTTAAATGTTGACTGTCCAATATGTTTGACAAACCTACATGATATAGTCAAGTCCAAATTAGTGTGTAAATTACCTCGGTCATCAAACGGTAGCTAATGAGACAATAGCCTAAGCGTTTATGCCGCGAAAGCTGTTGACGATGAGTACATGGCATGTTAGGCTGTTGGCCGGGCATCACCATACTAGCGCAAGACTTCTCCTCAAAGATAAGGGGGATGGCCCTGATGCCTGAAAACATGCCATGGGAGGCTCATTGTCAACAGACCGTGGAATAAATGCGTCTTCTATGCAGCAGTGCCAGACTTTGATTCCTTATCCTGCACTTGATAGTACAGCTGCATATCAAGGTATTTACGACCGGTCTGCCATTTCTCATGCTGCTCTATTAATAGAGCCCCCATGAGCCGGATGACGGATGCAGCATTGGGAAAGATTCTAATGACTCGCTCTCGACGACGAATTTCCTCATTCAACCTTTCCACACCGTTTGTAGTACGAAGCCGTTTCCGATACTTCAGGGGCAACGCAAGAACAGCAGTAATATCATCAAATGCTTCATCCAGGAGAGCTGTGGCTTTTGGTGCTTTGACTTCATATGTTTGGATAATGTGGTCTCTGATTTTACGAGCACTCTCAAGGTCAACAGCCTCATAAAGCTGGCGCAGCTCTTCCTTGATTTCCGTCTGTAATGCTTTAGGCGTATGATCCAGTATGTTCCTGGAAAAATGGGTTTGACAACGCTGCCAGCTAGCACCTTGAAAATGCTTTCTAACAGCATTAACCAGCCCTTTATGGTCATCAGAGGTAACCAGGCGAACATCCTTTAGCCCACGATCCTTGAGTGAAGAAAAGAACTCACCCCAACTGCTTTCTGATTCGCTGTTGGCTAATTGAAACCCGATGATTTCACGATAGCCATCTTCGTTAACGGCAATGGCGATCAGCATACCTCTTGACTGTACACGTCCATTTTCCCGCACCTTTACATAGATGGCATCCACCATGAGAAAGGGATAATGGCTTTGCAGAGGCCTTGTACGGAATGCTTCTACTATTGGATCTAAGTTCTTACAAAGTTCTGAGATGGTCGATTTTGAAAACTTTTTTCCACATAGCTCTTCAGTAATTAGCTCAACCTTTCGAGTGGAAACACCATTGATGACCATCTCCATCATAGCCAGCACCAACGCTTGTTCACTGCGCTGGTATCGGGCAAAAAGCTCTGTAGAGAACTGTCCATTGCGATGCCTGGGAACCCGTAATGTGAGTGTGCCAACTCGCGTAGTCATTTGTCTATCTCGAAACCCATTGCGGTATGCGGCTCTTTCTTCAGTGCGCTCATAGGGTTCAGCACCTATTTGCTCTGTAGATTGAGCTAAAAGTATCTGGTTGAAGATTTCCTCCAACAATTTGGAGAATGCTTCATCCCTACCATTTGATAAAAATAATCCGTGCAAAAGTTCTTCGGTTATAGTAATATTAAACTGAGCCATGGTTCATCCTCCTCGGTTTGGTATTTGTTTAGCAACTATATTTTACCGAGGTATGAGCTTTGGCTCAACTCCTTTTTACACCATTATATAGACTTAATCGGATGATATATAACCAATAATATAAAGTAATTCAACATAATTCAACAAACATCCGATAACCGGAAAATACGCCGGTCATCGGATGTTTGCTTTGCGTTAAGTTGTTATGTTATCTTGCGATATAGCGGTCATACGCACCTTGAATGATACTTATCAGCTCATCAATTCCCATGCTCTTGACCTGCGCGACGAACGCGTTCCACGAGTCATCAGTCAGTTCCTGTGTACCTGTAATGACCTTACAGTTGAACTCTTCAACATAGGTTTTGATATCGGTTGCGAGAGTAGCTATTCTCTCGCCCTCTTCCGCTGTGTAGGTAAGATTACCGGAAATATTCCATTCACCGGCAATGTTCCACAAATCGTAATATTCACGACCATAGTCTGTCATGGTTTCTTCATCGCGATCCAGCATAAACAGCAATGGTCCGGTGTGCATCATGTAAACTTGCTGTGCAATATTGGGATTAAGCCCATCCGGGTTTTTCATTATAAGATCGGAGCGTTTTGGTTTTCCGGCATCATCATAGTTAAAGGTGATTCCTTCAACTCCGTAGTTCGCCAAAAGCGCACCTTCGGGACTGTATAAATAGTCGATCATACGTGTCGCTTCAGCCGGATATTCACAGGTAGCAAATATCACCGCTCCGCTACCGCCAGCCATATTTGTACTGAACTTTCCCTTGCCCGTTATCTTAGGATCTTCATTTGCATTTTTACGAGGCAGTGGGCAAAGGGTCATCACTGTACCGGGTTTCGCTTGACCTGAATCGGCAAGGAATGTGCCGGAGAAAGAGTACAACATAGCGCAAGCACCTGTTATGTCGTTCCCCATGCGAGCTCCGTCTGGGCCGAAGCCCATGGCGTAATAACCGGTACCGGATACGAAATCAGGATCAAGAAGACCTTCTTTATACCAAGAAGACATCAATTCGAGATATTCCCGATAGCCATCCGAGATAATCGAACTGGATACTACACCATCTTTCTGTATTGCGTAACCGTCAGTCGACGTTGAAACACCAAAGCCGCCAGTGAACCAGTTCATGCCGGCAAAGCCGGTTGCAGCCATATCCAATGGAGCTTTACCGCCGGTTTTTTCATCTTTAAAGGCGGTCAGAGTTTTATGCCAATCATCGTAGGTAATCGGTCTTTCCAACCCAAGATCGTCCAACCAGTTTTGCCGAATGCCATATCCGGCAAACGTAGGTTGATTGCGATCATAGATTTGGCAGAAGAATATCATATTTCCCGAGTCTGTGAGATTATTCTTTACATTGCCTTCATTTGCGTTTACCAGCGCCAAATAATTCGGAGCATATTTTTCTGCTAATTCATTCAGACGAAGCCAGACTTCGTCCTCTACTGCTTTGTCAGCACCCCCGGCGTAAGCAGAATTATTTGTATTGGCAATATCGGGATAGTCTCCGGAATTGATCATGAGGTTAAACTGTTCTTTTTCTGTGGCCCAAGACGGCATAACAAAGTTTAGATTTATGCCGGTACGCTTCATTAATTCGGTCCATGAATAGTTTTTGCCGTCGGCAAAATCGGAAGTAACGGCTGCAACTTCAGGGGCTACCGATACCCACCATTCAAGAGTAATACTTCCATCGGTCACGATCGGAAGACTTAAATCGATTTCCTCTTGTGGGGCTACCGATGGAGCAACCGGGCTTTCAACCACTGAGGGCGAAGGGGTTGCAGCCGAATTACCGCTGTTGTTGCATGCTGTGAACAACGTGCAAAGCATAAGCATCGCCAGGACTAGTGAAAACACTTTTTTCATTTTTGACTCCTCTCTAAATTTGTTTAAGTAATAATGACCTGCAGAAATACACTTGAGAAATACTTTGATATCACCATACTTTCTTTAATAAAGATTTGCGATGTCACAATATTAATTATATATGAGGTGTGCAGGTATATCAATGACACGATAAAGAACACTGCTAATTATGCTGAACAGTGCGTTTGCAAAGTTGCTGAACCAACAAAAGAAAACTGAACAATTTGCAAAAAAGTGAGATTGAAGGGTCATCTTTTCTTTTAAACTCAATAACCAGTACTCTTAACTGACGCAAAAGGCTCTGTCAGAGGTGTAATGACTAGGAAGTAAACATTTGCGAGGTGTCTCGGAGATAGCATATTTGTCTTGGATTTTAATATTAGTACAGTAATATTAATGTGCCAATGTCAGGAATGGCATATGTGAATGCAAATTGGCTATTGCGTTATGAACATGAGAAAACTATAATCAGATTTAGAAAGCTTTAATATAAGGCATTACGAAGGAGGTAACACAATGCAAAAAGGAATTGGGATAGTTCAGACTAAGTTCGGAAAAATGTCCGGTACCGAGGCTACAGAAAAAAAGTATGAAGGGATTACCTATTTTAAAGGGATACCGTATGCAGCACCCCCTGTGGGAGAATTGAGATTTAAACCACCGGTCGATCCCGAAAAGTGGGACGGAGTCAAGATATGCGATACATACGGACCTCGCGCGATGCAGCCGGTAATGAAAGGTCTCGCAGCAGAGCCATACGCATCCGATTTTTACTGGGAGGGATATCCCGATGTCAGCGAAGATTGCCTTTACCTTAATGTTACGACAGGAGCACAGAGCGCTGATGAAAAACGGCCTGTGTTCATGTGGTTCCACGGCGGCGGTCTCGGCGGAGGTCATTCCTATGAGAGTGAATTTGAAAACAGTGAGCTGGCACGCAAAGGCATCGTAGTCGTTACTGTTGGTCAGCGCCTTAACGTCTTCGGTTATTTGGCTCTGCCTCAGCTGTCAGCTGAACAGGGCGGAACCAGCGGTAACTATGGCTTTATGGACGAGGTCAAAGCGCTGGATTGGGTGTATGAGAATATCGCTGCTTTTGGCGGTGACCCTGAGAACATTACTGTCGGCGGACAGTCCGGCGGCACGATGAAATCCGGTGCTCTTGCCGCTTCTCCGATGCAGAAGGGCAGAGTCAAGAGAGTCATCAATCAGTCAAATCTTTGTTGGGTTGGACGTCCGCTTCAAACCATGAAAGAAGCCGAAGAGCGTGGCGTTGAATTTTTGAAATCCAAGGGCATCGACCCCAACATTTCGGCTGAGGACCTCCGAAAAGTGCCCTCCGATATGTTTTACGGCGAAAAGCTTGGTCCGTTAGATATGGGAATCGGCGCAATGACTTTCGACGGCAAATATATGAAGTACTTGGAGCTATATAAAGGCGTAGATGAGTTTGCAAGAGATTGCGATTATCTTTCCGGCGGAAACTATGGTGAGAGCTCAATGCGCATCGGTATGATGTTTGATTCTCCGAAAGTTGCTACAGCGAAAGAATTCTATGATCTCGCAAAAGCGCATCTCGGGGATCTGTATGAAAAATATGATTTCGAGAAACTCTGCCCCTGCACCGATGAAGAAGCAGATAAGGTTTCCCGTTGGTATGCTGCTCTTGGCCTCTCTGACTTTGGCGGCTTGATCGTCAATCGTTACTTTGGAGCATACAGAAAGTCCCATGGTATGAAGGGAAATACATATAGTTATCTTTTCTCTCATGTTATGCCTGTCAGACCCGAAGACAAGGGCACAGATCGTGATCCCGATAAACTCCTGGCGTATCACTCTTCTGAGCTGTTTTACACCTTTGCGTCTCTGCGCGAGGGCACACCTCCGGCACGTCCGTGGACAGCACTGGACTTTGAACTGGCCGATAAGATCAGCTCCTACTGGGCGAATTTTATGAAGAATGGTGACCCCAACGGCGAAGGCTTGCCTGAGTGGCCGAAGAGCGATGAGAATTATGGCTATATGGTTCTCGGCGATAAGCTTGAAGGACATTCCGGCCTTGATTCTGATCTGGATAAGATGCTATACGAATACGCAATAACAAAAAAGAAGCTGCCGAAGTAAAAATATACAATTTAGAAGGGGCATAGCTTCTAAGCTATGCCTCTCTATATACAAAAAACAATCGGAGGGATCCCCAGGGCGTTTACATTTTTGGCTCTATGTCAATTGTTGGGGTAGAGCATAAGTAAAAGTATGATCCGGTAAGTAACAATAGTTGCTTACCGGATTTTGCTTTGTAAAGCAACCTTGAAATAGACCTATGAAGATATCAAGATACACAATTTAGAAATTTGCACATGACTATCATCCCCATTCCGCCTACCCGTTTCGCCATCTCCCTTGTACATGCTGGTGATAGAAGATTACTTTTGGGCGGGAGGAAGGGGGAATAATATATGTCATTAATGCATTCGTCAGGCAACCTTAGAATTCATTATGTGAAGGATACGATTTCTAAAGCGAGAAAAGTTACGAACACCAAATGATATTCTTTTCAATACTTTGATTTTGTTGTTGCAACCTTCTGTGAAACCGTTAGTGTATCTGCAGTCGAAAGCATTCAAGATATATTGATCCCAGTTATGTATAGCGGTAAGACTTGTCTTAAATTCAGGTAGATTCGAGAATTCGGCAAGAAGCAACCACTTAGCCAATCTTTCTTTTGCTTGCACACGATTCTCTGACCTCATAAATTCGAGAAACTTGTTCTTTAGAAAATAGGCTTCACGTAACCTTGGGGATATTTTAAGCATTTCAGTTATTTGAGCAACTTCTTCCGGCTTAAGGTACATTGGATTTTTTAATAGCAGCCGCCTGCTTCGTTTGAAGTACTTTCGTCGATAGTCAGAAAAATTCTGCTGTTCAGCCTTACGAACTTTTTCAAAATCCCAAATTACTTGCCTTACCACATGATATTTATCAATGACTATTGTTGCCTGTGGAAAGCAAGTCTTGGCTATTTCCAAATAGGATCGATTCATATCCATTACAACATACTTCACACTATTTCTTGTACTAAATGAGCTGAAATATCTTAAAAGGGCTTCCTGTTTCCTATTTGGGAGAATATCTAACACTTTGCGTTT
This sequence comes from Eubacteriales bacterium, assembly GCA_050950785.1. Taxonomy (GTDB): domain Bacteria; phylum Bacillota; class Clostridia; order Oscillospirales; family JAAYOS01; genus JAAYOS01. The sequence goes on from JBMNIG010000007.1 coordinate 114,540, forward strand.
CTTTGTATCAGTAATAATGCATTGATACTTTTGACCACCGGCATTACCCTTAAATTCATCAATGGATAGGACTTCGGGAAGTGATTTGCATTTGTATTCCACTAACGAAAAATATCTTGCTGCAGTTGTAGAAGATATATTATGTTCCTTTGCTATGTCCTTTATGGACTTCAAATCAGAAAAGGAGCCAATTACGTGTGCTACTAAACGGGTCGTGACTCTATGATATCTGGGCAAGAATGGGATTGTTTCAGAGAACCTCTTATTGCAATGCTTACAAACATAGCGTCTTTTCCGGATGTGAAGAACTGTTGTTTTCCCAAACGCGGCTAGATCCTTTACTTTCTGCCACCTATAATCATGAACACGTATTGTTTCAAAACTGCATACTGGGCAAGTGTGTGCTCGTCTTTGCATCATTAAGTAGATATCATGTTGTTTTTTATTTTCCTCAACCTTTAAGATAATTGCATCTTCCAATCCTAGAACTTTTGTAATATAATCGGTGTAGGGCATAATGTGAACCTCCTTAGATGTGGGTTTGATCGCTTTACATTTTACAGGATTTTCACGTTATGCTCTATATTTTTATCCAAATTTATTGAAAAATGTTGGAGTTCAATTTCCTGAACCCCAACATTTATTATAGAACCTTTATGAAATGAGGGGCTGCAGCATTTATGCTGGCAGCCCCTCATTTGACGAAGTGTTCAATAATGTTTTTGGCATGGGTGGCATATTACTGTCGTAGTCAAATTTGACTTAATAATAACAAAATTGGTTAAGTACGTGACAAAATACGTTATATAATTATAGACACAAATGCAATATAATCAATTATGGCGTAATCTATTTTTTATAGAAGTGACTGTGCGCAAGTTGTATTGTGAAGAGAGGGTATGTTATGGAAATACGAGTAGAACAATTATTATCCGGTAAAGGTGGTAGCTATATCTTTCCTTTCTTCTGGCAGCACGGAGAGAGTGAGGAAGTGCTGCGGGAGTATATGAAGGCGATATATGAGGCAAATATCTATGAAGTATGTCTTGAGTCGCGTCCCCATCCGGACTTCTGTGGACCTAAATGGTGGGAAGACATGGATGTCATCATGGATGAAGCACGCAAACGCGGTATGAGGGTATGGCTGCTGGACGACTCTCATTTTCCAACAGGTTTTGCAAATGGCGGTATTACACCTGATGCAGATCCGCATATCTGTAAGCAGTATCTGAATTTTGCAACTGCCGATGTTGCAGGTCCAATGCGTCAGGTCAATTTAGATGTATATAAAGAGATGGAACTCAGAGGCGAACCAGCACCAGTCATTTCTCGATTTCCGGGACATAGGAATCCCCCATTGCGGAGGTTTAACACAGACAAGCTTTTGAAGGTAATGGCATATAAGGTAGATAGAAACAGCCGCCTAGAGGGAGAGGGTATAGATATAACCAATTGTGTGCAGGATGGCATACTGACCTGGGATGTACCAAATGGGATGTGGAGAATTTACATAGAGTTTTTTACCCAGAATGGTGGCGGTCGTACAGACTATATCAATGTACTTAGTCGTGACAGTGTGCGCGTTTTGATTGACATGGTGTATGAGCCTGTTTATCAGCGCTATAAGGATGATTTCGGTAAGACCTTCCGCGGATTTTTCTCGGATGAGCCCCTCATGGGCAACTTTCCCAATAACTATGAACATGGTGGACTCATTGGCACTAAGTATATGCCGATGCCTTGGTGTGAAGAGGTTCCGGAGATGTTGGAAGAGCGTCTAGGCAAGGACTGGCTGAGGCTAATGCCAATGCTTTGGGATGTGAACAGCTCTGAAGAACTCACCGGCCAAGTTCGACATGCATATATGGATACGATCACGCTCCTAATTCAGAAAAACTTCTCAAATCAGTTGGGCGATTGGTGTCGTGCTCGCGGCGTGGAATACATCGGACATATCGTTGAAGATCATAATGCCAGTGCAACGATCAGCAGCTCACTGGGCCACTATTTCCGTTCTTTGGATGGGCAAGATATGGCGGGGATCGACAGCATAGGCGGTGGCATTATGCCAGCTGGAGAAAATAGGATGGGCCGTATGCCAGGCGCTAAAAATGCCGGAGACTTCCACCATTTCATGCTTGCAAAGCTTGCATCAAGTCATGCACATATAGATCCAAAGAAAAAAGGCCGTGCCATGGTAGAGCTTTACGGAGCGTATGGGTGGAACTTTGGAATCAAGGGAATGAAGTACCTTACTGATCATTTTCTAGTGCGCGGAGTTAATCGCTATGTACCACATGCGTTTACTCCTAAGGAGTTTCCCGACCGAGACTGCCCACCGCATTTTTATGCACATGGAGAAAATCCTCAGTATCGTCACTTTGGTAGACTTATGTCCTATATCCAGCGTATCTGCCACTTGATTGATGGTGGCCTGCATAAAGCTCCGGTTGCACTTTTGCATTCCGACATGGCTTTTTGGGCTGGAAAGTGCATGCCTGCGGAGGTTCCGGCCAGGGTATTGACTGAAAATCAAATTGACTTCGATGTGATTCCATCCGACATCCTGGACCAAACCGACCGCTTTTCCTTTGACGGCAAAATGCACATCAATGGAGAAACATTCTCTGCTCTAGTGATTCCGGAATTTGAATTTATAACAAAGAATGTTGCAGATTTCGTCAAGCAGGCGAAAGAAAAGAACTTCCCTGTATTTTTCGTCAATTCGCTTCCGAAGTATATCTCGGAATACGGAGTTGCAGGTGAAATTGAGGGCACTGCAGTAGCGCTTGATGAACTTGCAGCAAAGCTTAGAGAAGCAAAGGCATTTGAAGTGACCTTAGAGCCGGCATGTATTGATATTAGATATTATCACTATGTACAGGACAACGACATTTATATATTCTCCAACGAAAATACCGGTCAAGCTTACGTAGGAGATATTACTGTACCCACTAAGGGAGATGCCTGTATCTATGATGCCTGGGACAATGTGCTCAGACCGCTGGATTATACCCCTTGTGATGAAGGCACCAGGCTGCATTTGGATCTGAAACCATATAATCTTGTGATTGTTGTCTTTGGAGATAAGGGCAAGAACTTGATACCTGAAGTGAAAGCCGAAGGGACACCGGTCGAGCTCAAGGGCTGGAAGGTATCTATGTGTGAAGGAAAGCAATACCCGGCCTTTGGTGAAGCTTTTGAGATGGAAGAGCTGAATAGTATAGCTACGATCGATCCTAACTTCAGCGGATTTATACGCTATGAAAAGAGCTTTGAATATACAAAGGGTGAAAAGTGCGTACTGGAACTTACTGATGCCTATGAAGGTGTTGAGGTTTGGTGCAATGGCCAATATATAGGCATGAGCATATGCCCTGATCATATTTTTGACCTCACCGATGCGGTAAAAGAGGGTAAAAATGACTTGCGTATAGAAGTGGCTACGACGCTAGACCGCAAGGTGCGCGGAGTTCTTGGAGGCTACTTCCAGTTCCATAGATATGCGGTGCTGGATCCCACGGGTTTGGTTGGACCGGTGAGGATTTGGACAAAAGGATAATCGATATGACAAATCGAACAAGCGGAGTACTGTTCGCAGGTGTGAAAGGGCAATTTTGAAAGGAGATTGTTATGTCAAAAGTTCCGTTTTTCAAAGCAGAAGAAATCATGCCCCGCGTATGGAAGATACAATATGATTTTATTGTTGAAAGTGAAGTTCCTGTTTTTACATATCTATTAGAAGGCAAGGATTATGCTCTTGTTATAGATACCATGTATGGCTATGGGAACTTGCGAGCTTTCTGTGAAACAATAACTGATAAGCCGTTGAAGTTGGTAAATACGCACTTCCACTTCGATCATACGGGTGGTAACTATGATTTCGATGCGTGCTATATTCATCCACTAGATATTCCGTATTTGTATTCCGATCAACCGGCGACAAAAGAACAGCTGCTGGAGCGTGCTCGAAATGCATCCCGACCGGAATACAAAGATTTGCTCACAACAGATGACTTCACACCGGAACGCCCTATCAAGGTATATCCAATATATGATGGTGACATTTTTGACCTTGGTGACAGGCAGATCGAAGTAATTGGAGTTGGCGGTCATTCCCCGGGAAGTATAGTACTACTGGACCGTAAAATCCGGGCTGTTTATTCCGGTGACGCATGCAACTCAAACACTTTGCTCGGTTTTGGAGTTTCATTATCAGTGGAAGAATACCTGAAAAACTTGCTTCATCTTAAGAAGTTTCAGCCTGAGTTTGATGTAATGTACGGAGGACATCAGATTTTAGACGCCAGTATAGTCGATGAAGGCATCGAACTTTGTGCCAGAGTAATAGCCGGAACAGATGACCGAGAAGTAAGACCCGGCATTGCTAACCTAATGTTTACATATGGTGCAAAGAATGATCCCCAGACAAGACGACGTGTTGATGGTAAGAGCTTCAACATTGCATACGATCCGGACAATATTTTGAAGAAACCCCACGCACCGCAGGTTATAACAAATAAGTCTGTTTCACGGTTTTAAACAACTTAAGTCATAAAAAAACAGTCGGCTGCAAGTCATTTTGCGGCCGATTATTTTTAAGCAGCAAAACATTTGCGGGGATAGTTGATTCCGAACAGCTTCAAGTTAATGTGTGTAAAAAGCGTGAAGGTTGGTGCTACATCGCTCTCGTGAGCAATTATTGTTTTAAATTTGGGCCGCCAAATAAAACGTGGCAGCCCATTCATCTCGATTATAGTTGGTATCAGTTATGAATCTTTATCCGGGAAATTAATAGCGAGTTTAGCATAGAAATCTTCCAAAGTCATACGCGAATCGATTGTATTATATACACGTATTTCACGGTATCCGGTGTCATGAATATATGTCATATCCGGCGCAATGCGGGGTGCAGGAATGAGATCAAAAATGTCGGTCTTTTCTTGCTCTACCAGTAGAACCGTTACTGTTGGCTGGTCACCCAAGCCCCAACTTTCACCGTGAGGCCAATGTGGGATGTTAGCCAGTTTATTATTTAATTCTACCATCTGTGTAAACAGGTAGTTTCCGATTTTTCCGTAGGGCTTGACTCTGTGTTGAAGCTCAGCCAAAGTTACCGACATGGACTTGTAAGCATTAATGGGAACCTGCCAAAAAGGCATTGTTGATGCCATTACTACGTTTGCCGCGTTGATGTCTTGTTTGAGGTTAAACTCAAAACCGCCATTCGGATATTCTCCGCCGCCGATCCAAACTGCCGTCATGCGATCGCAAATTTTTGGCTCTGTAAGAATTGCTGCTGCAAGATCGGTGATCGCACCTTGAAATACAACATACAAAGGACGTGGGTCATCATCGCGCATAGCTTCGTCAATGATGAATTGTGCACCTTCGCTCATAAGCGGAGTTTTTTCATCCGGCAACGGACTCGATACTCCTTTATAAACAGGAACCTCGCCCTTTATCCCCATTAGATCCATGACTTTGATGATCTCATCATAACTGGCCTGCACTGTCTGACCTTTCCCATATCTGGGACTTAATTCAAAGTGGCCAGCAATGATCCCACGCACTATAAACTTTGGAGTCATGAGATGGTGTGCCAGGGCGAACTGATCATCTGCTTCATTTGCGCAGTCGGTGTGGACTATGACTCTAACTTTCTTTGATTCAGGAACGTCGAAAGCAAGCTTAAACTTCATGGTTATCCCCCTTGTATTATGCTCGTATTATAAGTAGATAGTATCAATTATAGTGTTTATAGCACGATATAGCAATGACCTATGTTGTCTAATAATACATATTGACCTTAGTCTTTTGAAGATTTCACATTGAGACCATAGCGATAAGTTTTCGTATACAGGCGATAACTCGATTTCTTTATTTCCTGCGAGGAAACTATAATTTTGACCACCCGGTCTTGTTGCAAGATATAATACCATGTATATGCGCATTGCGTTATGCAGAATGTAAGGTGGTAAAACAAAAGAAGGACAAAATTGACCTTCGACAAACACCTGTGTATAATCAATATGGGGTGATCATATGTTAAATAAAATAAAGCAAGACGTTGAAAAGGCATTGCTTGAGCTGTTAGAAGTTGCAAATCTGAAAGAGAATGATTTGTTTGTTGTGGGATGCTCTTCCAGTGAAGTTGCAGGGCACAAAATTGGGTCTGCTTCAAGTGTAGAAATAGGGGAAGCAATTTTTTCAGCGATATACCCAATACTCAAGGAACGGGACATATATCTGGCTGCGCAGTGCTGTGAGCACCTAAACCGGGCACTGATTCTAGAGGAAGAAGTAGCAAGTTTCTATCGTTATCCCGAAGTAAATGTAGTACCACAGCCGAGTGCTGGCGGGTCATTTGCAACTGCTGTATATAAAGGACTAGAAAACCCAGTTGCGGTTGAAGCAATACAGGCAAAAGCAGGTATGGATATTGGTGATACACTGATTGGAATGCACTTAGCGCCTGTAGCTGTCCCGGTCAGGGTAAGTATTAAATCAATCGGACGAGCAAATCTTGTCTGTGCGAAGACAAGGAGAAAACTGATTGGCGGCAGCCGCGCACAGTATGATCAAAAAAATTGAGATAACAAAATTGCTTGTAATTTAACACTTCGTTCGATTGACAAAGCATGTCCTGATTTGTATAATATATTCGACAATATAAGAGGTCCATATGACTGACGGAAGTGGAGCACCACATGGAGTATGGGTCTGAAGACGCCGACCGTCTGGGCAGCATCAAGCAGCTCAGGCGTTTTGTTATATTTGTTTACATAATAAAGTGTAACGAATATGCAAACTTCAACAAAAATCGCATCAAGTAATGAAGCATACTGTTATAATAGGTTGGGGAATACTGTTGAAACACTATTAAATAAATGGAGGGTTGTAAGCAATATGAACGCAAATGAAAGAAGGCTTGCGGAAAATACTTACCCGGGCCGCGGGATCGTTGTGGGTATGACACCTGACGGCAAAAACCTTGTCCAGATCTATTGGATAATGGGCAGGAGCGAAAACAGCAGAAACAGGATTTTCGTGCGTGAAGGTGATAATGTAAAGACCAGGGCCTTTGTTGAAAGCAAAATGACCGATCCTTCGCTTATTATCTATTATCCGGTGCGCACAGTCGGAAACGTTCACATTGTTACAAACGGAGACCAAACAGATACGATAGCATCGTACATAAGTGATGGAAAGACTTTCGAGGAAGCGCTCCTTACTCGACAATATGAACCTGATGTGCCAAACTATACGCCACGTATATCAGCGGCCATATTATACAACGGGGACAGCTCGAGAGTTTGTCATGTCAATACTGAAAACGGTAGGAAACGACCCATCTGCCGAAAAAAAGGAGTTTTACACATACAGCAAGTTTGTTCCGGGCGAAGGAAGATGTATCCACACATATATGGAGGATGGAAATCCCCTACCATCTTTTGAGGGTGAACCGTACAAAGTTGCATTAGGCAACGATCCCGACGTTACAGCCAAGCGCTATTGGAACATGCTAAATGAAGATAACAGAGTGGCGCTGCTTGTTAAGTATATAGATATTGAGACCGGAAGCGCAGATATTCGAATTATCAATAGGTTTGTCGATTGATTTAATTTGAAGGATTATTTTTTGATTTGCTGATTGTTTGTAGCCAATCAAATTTTCCTTCGTGACGATTTACTCCGGTATCATATATAAAAACACTGGATGTCTATAATGCTTTGATAAAAGCAGTTATGAAAATCATTTATAAACAGCTGAAAGGAAGGGTGCAAAAGTGAACAGCTTGACACTGAAGTATGGCTGCAATCCCAATCAGAAGCCTGCAAGAGTTTTTGTGGCGAAAGGTGATCTTCCAATAGAAGTGCTTAACGGAAAACCAGGTTATATCAACTTGCTTGACGCGCTGAATGGCTATCAGCTTGTCCGCGAGTTAAAGGAAGCCACCGGCTATCCGGCTGCAACATCATTCAAACATGTAAGCCCTGCAGGCGCTGCTATCGGACTTCCGCTAACCGATACACTCAAAAAGATATATTTTGTTGAGAATAAAGAGCTCTCGCCTTTGGCTTCGGCATATGCACGCGCAAGGGGAGCGGATAGGATGTCGTCATATGGTGACTATATCGCACTAAGCGACATTTGTGATAAGGAGACAGCAACTATTATTTCGCCCGAAGTGTCAGATGGCATTATCGCACCCGGATACACGGATGAAGCACTGGCCATACTGAAGCGTAAACGTAAAGGAAACTATAATATAATCCAAATTGATGAAAATTACGTACCCAAACCTATCGAGCACAAGGATGTATATGGAGTGACTTTTGAGCAGAAGCGCAATGATTATAAGATTGACGACAGCGCGTTTCAGAACATTGTCACATCGAACAAAAACTTGACTGATGAGGCTAAGCGGGATCTGATCATTTCTCTTATAACTCTGAAATATACTCAGTCAAATTCAGTTTGTTATACTTACGATGGACAAGCTATCGGTATTGGAGCTGGTCAGCAATCTCGAATCCACTGCAATAGACTGGCTGGCAGCAAAGCAGACACCTGGTTTCTAAGACAGCATGAAAAAACACTTAGCTTGAAGTTTAAGAAGGGCATAGGACGTGCCAACCGCGACAATGCAATCGATGTCTATCTGTCGGAATACTGGGAGGACCTACTCTTGACCAAGGAATGGAAGGATATTTTTGAAGAGAAGCCTGAGCCATTTACTAGCGAGGAAAAGAGGGAGTGGCTCAAAAATATCAGCGGTGTATCTCTTGGATCGGATGCATTTTTCCCGTTCAGCGACAACATAGAAAGAGCAAAGAGAAGCGGCGTAAGCTTTATTGCACAACCCGGAGGATCTATCAGAGATGACGCTGTAATTGAGGCTTGTGATAAATACGGAATGGTTATGGCCTTTACGGGAATGCGCCTGTTCCACCATTAAAGATAATCTAAAGATACTCAGTATACCTCGATAGTGTGCCCCGATAATATTTTGATATCATTTATTTAGTATCAATAAAATATCCTGTAACATTTGCGACTATCCTGTGTCACTTCAAACTAATGCAAACTACAGCGAGTGAGACAACTAATGCAAGTGGGACAGGATATTATTTTAATAATATTGATGAAAAAGGTATTATATTTCCCTAAAATGTCGCATATTACTTAACTATGTGGCGAAAAAATAAGCAAGTAACAATTTCTCATGCTTGATTTGCATGTGCAAGTTCTATATAATAGAAAAGGATTCTAGAAGTAGGCTCTATGTATATAACTTTTTTACTATATACTTTGGACAGATGATATTGACCGGTCACATGTTACATAAAGTGATTACAGAACAGCTTTGGCCCGGCAATCATACAATAATATTGCTATATGTTGAGCTATTTTTGAACCAGTTGATAAGCTGTTGTATATAAAAGTGTATTTATATTAACACCCGTTCAAGCTTACCGACATAAGATTGGTAAGCTATGATTTTAGAAAAATATATTGTGATCGAGGGAAATCGATGCAAAATTTATTAGGTATAGATGTTGGATCAACAACCGTAAAGGCGGTCGTTGCGGATAGTTCCCTAAATATCCGTTATAAAAGATATGAACGGCACAATGCTCGTGTGCAGGAGATACTGCTTGAAATCCTGCGTGAGATCAGGGAGGAATTTGGGCCTGTTTCGGTGAAAGCCGCTGTGACCGGGTCGGCCGGACTCGGCATTTCCCAGCGCGCCGATCTGCCGTTTGTGCAGGAGGTTGTGGCGTCAACCAGTGCCATCGAGCGTTTGCTGCCCGGAACTGATGCTGCCATTGAGCTTGGTGGAGAAGACGCAAAGATCATATTCTTTGGTCGTGTCCCGGAGCAGCGAATGAACGGAACTTGCGCGGGTGGAACCGGGGCTTTTATCGATCAGATGGCAACTCTTATGGATGTCACAGTCGATCAGTTAAACGAACTTGCTGCAGAGCACAGCAAGATATACCCCATAGCATCAAGGTGTGGAGTGTTTGCAAAGTCGGATGTCCAACCTTTACTAAACCAAGGTGCAAGCCGAGAGGATATAGCCGCATCCATTTTGCAGGCAGTTGTAAATCAGACCATAGCAGGGCTTGCTCAAGGTAGAAAAATTGAAGGAAATGTTGCGTTTTTGGGAGGTCCCCTGGCCTTTATTCCGCAACTGCGCAGACGTTTTATTGAGACGCTAAAGCTGACGGATGAACAGGTACGTTTTCCCGAAAACGCTGAGTATTTTGTTGCCCTCGGCTGTGCTGCAGAGGCGCAAATATTTGATGAAAAGTCATTGGATAGCATCATTGAAAAGTTAGAGCTTGCTGAAGATGATCGTCAAACAGCAGTACTGCAGCCGCTTTTTGAATCGGAAGCGGAATACGAAGATTTCCTTCAGCGCCATAGCAAAGCCACAGCTCCTACGGCAGATCCAAAGGAATATGAGGGTATTGCATGGCTTGGAATAGACGCAGGCTCTACCACAACTAAACTTGTTTTGATGACTGACGACTGCCGCCTGTTATACACCTATTATGCACCAAACAAAGGCAACCCCGTTCAGGTGCTTCATGATGAGCTTTTACAGGTGCGCAGATTGTGTGGGGACAAAATACAAATAGCCGGAACGGCTGTTACCGGCTATGGTGAAGAGCTGATGGTCAACGCTTTTGGTGCAGACCTCGGCATTGTTGAGACCATGGCCCACTATTATGCTGCAAGATATTTTGATCCCGAAGTGGATTATATAATAGACATCGGCGGACAGGACATGAAATGCTTCCGCATTCGAAACGGAGCTATTGACTCCATAATGCTCAATGAAGCATGCTCATCGGGTTGCGGTTCCTTTATTGAAACATTTGCAAAGGCAATTGGATACAGCGCTGAGGAATTTGCAAAGCTGGGCCTTTTCAGCAAGAAGCCATCTGATCTGGGCTCCCGCTGCACAGTGTTTATGAATTCATCTGTAAAGCAGGCTCAAAAAGAGGGTGCCACGGTTGAAGATATTTCGGCTGGCCTTTCAGTATCTGTAGTAAAGAATGCGCTATATAAGGTCATTCGCGTTGTCGACCCGAAAGAGCTGGGCCAGCATGTTGTGGTGCAGGGCGGCACATTCCTAAATGATGCGATCCTTCGTGCATTTGAGCGTGAACTTGGATGCCATGTGACACGTCCGCAGATTGCAGGTCTGATGGGCGCATTTGGCTGCGCTCTATATGCAAAGGAGAAAGCTACTAAAGTTTCCAGCATACTGACTCTGAAAGAGCTTGAAAACTTTGAACACACTTCTTCTGCAGCAGTCTGTAGGCTTTGTCCCAACCAGTGCACACTTACTATCAACCGATTTAGCGGCGGACGCCGATTTATCACAGGCAACAAGTGCGAGAGGGGAGCCGGACAAAAGCGTAATGCTGAGAAGCTTCCCAACTTATACGAGTATAAATATGAAAAGCTCATGGCCCTTAAATCCATCGAAAACCCCACAAGGGGAACGATCGGAATCCCAATGGTCCTAAACTTCTTTGACACTCTTCCCTTTTGGATGGAATTCTTCAATCGATTATCTATCCGTGTTGAACTGTCGGCAAGGTCATCCCATGAGCTGTATCAGAGGGGGCAAAACACTATTCCGTCTGACACTGTCTGCTATCCTGCAAAGCTAGTGCATGGGCATATAGTAGACCTTGTAGAGCGCGGCATTACAAAAGTGTTCTACCCGTGTGCGCCATACAACAATGTGGAAAGTGAGGTAGCTGACAACTACTATAATTGCCCTGTAGTTGCCTACTATCCTGAACTTATAAAAGCTAATATGCCCCAGACCGATCGGATCGACTATATATATCCTTATCTTGTCATCACTAAGCCCAGCTTTGTTAGGAAGGCCTTCGAAGCGCTCAAACCATACTATCCTGATTTGACTCTGCGGGAAGTGAAGGCGGCCACAAGGGCGGCACGAAAGGCTGACGCTGCATTCCGTGCTGATATACGTGCAGAAGGTGAGCGGGCACTTGAGTTTACCCGAAAGAACGGCAAAAGGGCGGTTGTAGTTGCGGGGAGACCTTATCATATAGACCCTGAGGTCAACCACGGCATGGACAGATTGATCACATCCCTTGGCCTGGTACTTATCTCGGAAGAGGCTGTCGCGCATCTCGGGAAAGCTGATAAACTGAAGATTCTAAACCAGTGGACATATCATACCCGAATGTACAACTCTGCGGATTTTGTATCAAAACAGCCCGATGTTGAATTCATACAGCTTGTAAGCTTCGGATGTGGAACTGATGCGATCACCGGCGATGAAATACGTGACATGCTTGAGCGGAGAGGCCGCTTGTATACTCAGATAAAGATCGATGAAATTTCAAACCTTGGCGCTGCAAAGATCAGACTGCGCTCACTTATTGCGGCTATGGACGCAGCACAAAGGAGGTCCGGCAACAATGGCTGAACTGAAATATGATAAAACCGGGCGACTCCTGTTCACAAAAGAGATGAAAGAGGAGTATACGATTTTAGTGCCCCAAATGCTTCCGATCCACTTTGAGTTTATTGCCCACGCTCTCCGGTTGGAGGGATTTAAGGTTGAAGTCATCAACACGACACATAGAGGGATCGTAGAGCAGGGGCTAAAGCATGTGCACAACGATATATGTTTTCCGGCAATGCTTGTAATCGGCCAGATGATAGACGCACTAAAGAGCGGTAAATATGACAAACACAAAATCGCACTTATGATAACCCAGACAGGCGGTGGCTGTAGAGCTTCAAACTACATACACCTGCTTAGAAAAGGGTTGAAAAAGGCGGAGCTTGAGTTTATACCTGTAATCTCACTGAACTTGTCCGGACTTGAGAAAAACGAAGGGTTCAAACTGAACCTGACGATGATTCGGCGGATGATTTACGGTGTGGTATACGGTGACCTGTTGATGTGGCTTTCTAACAGGTGCCGCGCATATGAGGTAAACGAGGGTGAGACTGACAGGCTGCTGCGAAAATGGATCGATCGTATAAGCTCGGAGTTTCGAGACACCTCAAAGCTGAGAAAAAAGCGGATTCGTGAAAACATGCTTAAGATCGTAAGGGATTTTGCAGCTATTCCTCAGACCGGGGAGATCAAGCCGCGGGTAGGGATCGTGGGCGAAATATATGTAAAATATGCTCCGCTAGGTAACAACAATCTTGAGAGGTTCTTGGCAGCAGAAGGTGCGGAAGTCATTGTGCCGGGACTTATGGATTTTTTGATATTTAAAACAGATAACCGTGTGGAAGATGTGAATCTATATGGTGACATATATATCAAGAAGATACTTGCGGGACTGCTTAAGAAGTTCCTGATTGGATATCAGGATTTGATGCGTGAATGCATAGCTAGTGCGGGCGGAAAAATCCCTGTTCCTGCAGGCTTTGAAGATATAAAAAGATTAGTTAAGGACTACCTGGGGTTTGGCAACAAGATGGGTGAAGGATGGCTTCTCACAGGTGAGATGTTGGAACTTATCCATTCGGGAGTACATAACATTGTTTGTACACAGCCTTTTGGATGCTTACCAAACCACATCGTAGGCAAGGGAATGATCCGTGCAATTCGCGAGCGTCATCCCGAATCCAACATTGTTGCCATAGACTACGACCCTGGCACAGCTCCGGCAAACCAGGAAAACCGCCTCAAGCTTATGCTTTCCGTTGCAAAACGCGCACTCAATAGTGAACCAAAACTTGATATAAAAGAAAAAGTTGTTCTCAAGTAGAAGATCATTAGGTTCATTTAACCTAGGCTCATTTGACCTTTTGCTCGTCACATGGGTTCAAACAAGCCGCACATTCAAAAGACGATATGGAGTTGTGGATTTGTCACGACTACACAGCGGTCAAGTGTTTGATTATGACATTGATGAAGACTTGCAAAGCCGCAGCAAAAGCGGATAGCCTGTAAGCCTGAGTGTTAGATAATTGCAGGATCGACATAAAAGCTCTGACTGATCAATTGTTTGCCCCGATTGCCGACTGAACGGCAATCGGGGCGCTTTCGTTGTTTTTCTGCGAAGTGCATTTTACATGCGGCTATGCCAATTGTATGACCGCCTTTTAGTCAGGCTTTTTTACTTTATGAAGGGCCGCGTTTACCCTACGCAGGAACAAAGCTCTCTTTTCATCAGCCATTGATGAAAAGAAGCCACTTGAAAGTACTTCGGTAAGGGTCTTATCTGTTGGGTTGCCGAACAATATCTGCTCCGGTAAACTCCGCTCCATTACAGCAACCAAACTATCATATATTATTTTCCTTGCTTCGGCGGATTTTACCAGGTCGATCATTGTATCATGAGTTGAGTAAAATCCGGGCGCGGCTTCAAGCCCTGCTGCAATTTCCTCAATGCTGTTGAACCAGTTCTTTGCATCTTGAGCGTGCTTAAATCCGGGGAAGACATACTGAGATGGCTTTTCAGGTACACTGCGGAGAGTTATTGTATCTGTACAGTTGCCTGCTTTTGCTGTCAGGAAAGAGCCTTCGGGTTTCAGAGGAACACTAGGAAATACAAAGACGTGGCTGCCTGTAACAGTTTGATGCAGCTTTCCGTCTATATATAGACTGACCTGTGGATGGTTTGAGTACACCCGTACCTCGGTCTCCGTGCCCGGCCTTGCAAAGAATCGCCGCCCCGCAATGTGGACGAAAGGCTCTTTTGAGAACCAGGCCTTGTAGACATAGTAGGAGTCCTTCTTGATCTTCCTGTCCATGGTGACCAGACCTTTGTTGTTGCGGCCGCGGGTGCCGCCCTCACGTCGGAAGCTGCTTCCGAAATCAAACATATTCCATACAAATGTGCCCCAGATCCAGGGACGAGCGACAAATGCTTCGCAGGCGTGCTCATGTATCAGCGCCTGGTACTCTTCACTATAGTCCATTTTTTCAGGATTTTCGGAATGATAGGTGAGGATCGCATCGCAACCGTATTCGCTGACTGAGATTCGCCTGTCCGGATATTTAGCATGATATTCATCCAGCCACTTCTCTAGATCGGACATCGGTCCGCGATACCATCCGAAGTAATGGTTCCAGCCCTCCACATCCGATAGATCGTGGAGTTTGTGATCCCACGGTGTACCATATTCGTGTGCAATTACGGTAAGACGAGTGCTATCGATACTGCGAACTGCATCAGATAGATCTTGATGGCATTTCAGGAGTTTTGGATGGTCATTGCCTCCCATGAGGATCTCGTTGGACAAGCCCCAGAAACAGATTGATGGGTGGTTATAGTTCTGGACACACATCTCTTTTATCTCGTTTACTGCCGCAGCGTGTGCATCATCATCCCAACTTTGAACAAAATAGGGTATTTCAGCCCATACTACAAGCCCGAGTTGATCGCAGGCATCATAGATATCGTGACTTTGCTGATAGTGAGCCAAACGAATGCAATTTGCACCCATGTCGGCGATGATCTGCGCATCTTCAAAGTGTTCTTCTTTGGTAAGGGCATTGCCTTTGTAAAGTCTATCTTGATGGCGGCAGACTCCACGCAGATTATAAGGCTTACCGTTGAGTATAAACCCCTGTTCTTTATCAACTGAGAAGGTTCGAACGCCGAAAGTCGTTGAAATCTCATCCAAAACTTCGTTATAGGACACAAGTTGCAGGTTTGCTGTGTACAGATATGGGTCATCGACACCTTGCCAAAGGCGTGCGTCCGGTAAGAAAAGGTCAAGCTCTGTTACGTTCTCTGCAAATGCCCATGCTTCTGAAACGATCTTTTCATTTGCATCCTTGATTTGTAGACCGACAGTTTGCTTTTCACCGATCCCTGTCAGTAGGGCTTTTACTTTGATCTTAGCACCGCCATCGCAGGGAGTGGCGTCAACATATATCCCACATCCGCCAAAGTCGGTAAGGGAGAAGTGGCTTTCCGCGACGCTGATCAGACGTACACCGCGGTATAATCCTCCGTAGAAGGTAAAATCGGCCCTCTGGGGGTAAATCTTATCGCTGTATTTATTGTCGCAGAGGATAGCAAGTACATTAGGTTCGTCTGTTTTACAGGCCTCAGTAATATCAAAGCGGAAAGCGCTGTAACCGCCGATGTGTTCACCGATAAACTGTCCGTTTACCCACACTTCGCTGCGCAGTGAAGCTGCTCCTATTTCGACAAAAACACGACCATTGGGAAGTGGCTGCGTTGGGGTTTCAAATTCGGTTACATACCAATATGCGCCACGGTCATATTGACTTCCGTCATGACCATCCACGGCGTTCCAAGTGTGCGGAAGCGTGATCCACTCCCATCCATCTTCGGCCTTGAACTGAGTAGGTGCCTGTGTACATTCTTTGCTAAACAGCCACAGATCGTTCAATTCTGTAATCGTTCTCATCAACGTCCTCCATCTTGAAATTTTTGCAACTACATATTTACAATTGGTTATAAAACTATAAAGGGGGATATGCCTTAGTATTTGCAGCATTTAACATATGTACTAGTGACATTGCACCTAAATGTAATCAAAACAATCGTACCAAAGAATTGTAAACGACCAGACTGTTTAATTATTATATCAAAAAATGTATTATAAAACAGCGATACCTCGAAGAATGTTGAGGAGTTCAGCACCTTTACTTTCCCTTGGTAATATGCTATATTTAACAGAAATATTTGTTTACTAAGTAATATTATTACAGATAATTTCGTGTTGATTGAATCTGTTATGCCTGAGGTGCTGATCATGTTTTGGAATGAACGTATCGAGACCATGTCGCGGGATGAGATGCATAAGCTACAGAGTGAAAATCTCCGCTCGGCTGTTAAGCGCGTTTATGAATTTGTGGGATCATATCGCAAAAAAATGGATCAAATAGGATTGAAACCCGAGGATATCAGGTCGATAGACGACCTACATATGCTCCCGTTTACAACTAAGGATGATCTTCGCGAAGCGTACCCTTATGGAATGATAAGCGTGCCTATGGAACAGGTTGTCCGCGTACATGCGTCCTCAGGTACGACCGGAAAGCAGACAGTCGTTGCATATACTAAGAACGATATCGACCTCTGGTGCGAAGTCATGGCCCGTTCTCTGGCGATGACGGGAATTTCAAAGCATGATATAGTTCACGTTTCGTACGGCTACGGGCTTTTTACCGGAGGTCTCGGTGCCCATTATGGGGCAGAATGTGTTGGTGCGGTAACTGTTCCTGTATCTACGGGGAATACTAAACGTCAGGTACAATTGTTGCGTGATTTTGGAGCTACTGTTCTGATGTGTACACCGTCCTATGCGCTTTATCTTGCGGAGGTTATTGAACAAGCAGGCGTACTGGATGAATTAAAACTTCGTGTCGGAATATTCGGTGCTGAGCCATGGACCGAGGAAATGAGGCTAATGATCGAGGAGAGACTGCGTTTGTCTGCGCATGATATATATGGTCTGTCTGAAATTATTGGTCCCGGAGTTTCTTGTGAATGCGAGATGAAAAATGGCTTGCATGTGGCTGAGGATCATTTTGTGCCCGAAATAGTTGACCCCGCAACCGACAAAACGTTGAGCGCGGGAGAATCGGGAGAACTGGTCTTCTCCTGCTTGACCAAGGAGGCAATGCCACTATTGCGCTACCGCACCAGAGATATTTCAACCCTTAACTTCGACAAATGCGAATGCGGCCGTACCTCTGTGCGCATGTCAAAGCCCAGAGGTAGGGTGGACGATATGCTTATCATACGTGGCGTCAACGTATTTCCATCGCAGATCGAGAGTGTATTGATGGGTATCACTGAGGCATCACCCTTCTTCTTGTTGGTCGTTGACCGGATAAACAATCTAGATTCACTGGAAGTAAAGGTTGAAATGAAACCGGAGTTTTTCTCGGACGAGGTACGCGCGATCGAAAGATTGAGAAGCAGGATAGCTAAGGAAATCGAGTCATCACTTGGATTGTCAGCAGTTGTTACTTTGGTTGAGCCCAAGTCGATTGAGCGAAGCGAAGGAAAAGCTGTAAGAGTAATTGACAAGCGTAAACTCTATTGATCAGTTAGGAGGAGCACATATGGAAGTAAAGAAAAGAAAAGAAATGGATCCTAAGTTTCAATGGGACTATTCCCACATGTTTGAGAACAAAGAGACTTGGGAAAAAGCGTTCAATGAAGCAGAAGGTTTTATAAGCAAGGTACAGAGTGTGGCAGGAACTTTGGGACAGTCTGCCGAGTCACTTAAAAACGGCCTGGATACTATTTATCAGGCATATGAGAAGGCAGAGCTTGTATATCTTTATGCCTTCCTGCACAAGTCGGGGGACAACGGTGATCCGGAGTATCAAGATATGGCTGCTCGCGCTACTAAACTTCTTGTAGCTCTTGAGACTGCGGCTTCTTTTTCCGAGCCCGAAATCCTCGCAATTCCTGAGGATAAGCTGAACGAATACCTCAAATATGAAGGTCTGAAAACTTATCGCCATAAGATTCACAATATCGCAAGAGCAAGGGCTCACACTCTTGATGCCGAGAAAGAGCGTATGCTTGCAATGCTCGGTGACGCAGCACAAACTCCAAGCGACAGCTTCGAGATGCTCGAGAGCGTTGACATGACATTCCCCAAAATCGTTGACGAGAATGGCAATGAAGTTGAACTGACACACGGAAACTTCAGTGTTTTCCGTGAGAGTAAGGATCGCCGCGTGCGTGAAGAGGCATTCGAAAAGTATTTTGGTGAGTTTAAGCGCTATCTCAACACCTTTGCCGCAATGTATTCCGGATCTGTAAAGTTTGACACTTTTTATTCGGATGTGCGCAATTTTGATAATCCGTGTGAAGCAGCGCTGTTTGGAAGCAATGTTCCCGTTTCCGTCTATGAGCAGCTGATTGAAGCCGTCCATTCAGGGCTGAAAACGATGCGCCGCTATCTCGAGCTGAGAAAAAAGGTGCTTGGCCTTGCTGAGTTAGACATGTATGACCTCTATACTCCAATCGTTGATGATGTGGATTACAAAGTCCCGTACGAAAAGGCAAAGGAGCTTGTCAAAGAGGCGCTGAAACCGCTGGGCGAGGATTATCAGAAACTACTTGATAAAGCCTACTCAGAAAATTGGATCGATGTATATGAGAACAAAGGTAAGACAACTGGTGCGTTCTCTTGCGGAGTTTATGGAGTTCACCCGTATGTGCTCTTAAACTATACAGACACTCTTGACGACGCTTTTACACTTGCACATGAGCTTGGGCATGCTATGCATTCATATCTGTCCAGTAACGCTCAGGACTATGTCAATCACAACTACCGCATTTTAGTTGCTGAAGTTGCGTCTACTGTAAACGAAGTATTGCTTACAAAGTATCTGCTTTCCATTGAAACGGATAGAAAGCGTAGAGCTTTTATTCTCAACCATTTCCTTGAGGGATTCCGCCTGACTGTATTCCGTCAGACGCTCTTTGCAGAGTTTGAGAAGAAGGCTCATGATATGTACAAGAGTGGTATTTCCCTGACCGCTCAGTCGCTGAATAAGGTTTACAGGGAACTCAATGAGCTCTACTATGAAGGAGCAAAAGTAAACGAACTTATGGATGTTGAATGGGCGAGGATACCACACTTCTATAGAGCGTTCTATGTGTATCAGTATGCTACCGGTTTCTGCAGCGCCGTTTCGATAGCAGACAGGATTCTGGAAACAGGGGATGCATCGGATTATCTGAAGTTCCTATCATTGGGCGGCAGTGATTATCCGCTTGAAGAGCTCAAGGTGGCTGGTATAGATTTGACAAGGCCTGAACCTGTGGCGGACGCGTTGAAGGTGTTTGATGAGAGCCTTCAAGAGCTTGAGTCGATTTTGTTGAGCGATTAGCGATTACTAATAAGCAAACTTTTGTTTTGATATACCTCAGTAAGCCTCTGATATGCAGCCTTTATAACGGGTATCGCATTTACCATTTCCCATAGCCTGATGAAGGTAATTTGCGAACTTAGCAGAGTCTTAAATAGCAAGGTAATAAAAACATTGCAGATGAGAAGTGCTAGTTCAAAAAGTTCAAGGTGCTATGATCGATTTCAGTACAAGCTCGACAATAGTTGTAAGCGCTCAGAAAAGATAGCCCACTCTGGGTTGATACAGCACGATCTTAGTAAAATAGCAACATAGCTTAACAATGACAGCACATGCAAAAAGGATGGCAACATAACTTTCGCGACAGTGACGATGCTATGTCTGAGAAAGCTTATGTTACGCCATTGCATGCAGTGCTGTCATTGTGTTGTTGCAAAAAAATATGAATTACTGTATACTAAAAAGTAATAGGAAAGTAATAATATGATAATATTTGCTGCCTGAGGAGGTCATGCGATGTTTATTAATCAGATCTCTGTTTTTATTGAAAATCGTCCGGGCAGACTCTACGCGATAACGAAAACCCTAAGCGATAACAATATTGATATCCGTGCCCTTTCGCTTGCCGATACAACCAATTTCGGTATACTACGCCTTATCGTAAACGACCCTGTTCGAGCAGATAAGGTATTGCGTGACAACGGGTTTACCGTGAGCACCACGAAGGTATTGGCTGTACAGGTAGATGACAAGCCGGGAGGGCTGCACTCCATTCTTGAAAAGCTATATGAGCAGTCTATTGGAGTCGAGTACGCGTATGCGTTTATTACGCGGAAGGCCAACGGTGCCTTTGTGATATTGCGCGTAGAAGACAATGAGAAGGCAGCGCAATATTTGAAATCCTGCGGTGTAAAAATAATTGAGGATGACGAAATATATTCTCTTTAACCGCTAACAACCACCTTGGAGGTAATATGATGACCGAAATCAGCAAAGAAGTTCGGCTAATGGCAGACCAGGCCGAGCGCTCTCTTGCCGGTATATTTCAAAAGATCGATAAAACGGCGGAACGCAACACCGAGAGAGTACTATCGGCGTTCCGCCGTCATTCTGTGTCGGATTCCCTGTTTGCCGGCACCACCGGCTACGGCTACGATGACCGCGGCCGCGACACTCTCGATAAGATCTACGCAGATGTTTTTGGATGCGAAGCAGGTCTTGTGCGACTTGGTTTTGTAAATGGCACTCATGCGATAACCGCTGCGCTATTTGCAGCTTTGGAGCCGGGCCAGGTGCTTCTCTCGGCCGTAGGTGCACCGTATGATACTTTGCACGGCGTTATTGGAATAAGCGGAGAACACTTCGGTTCTTTGAAAATGTATGGAATTGGATACAGACAGGTGGAAACACTGGAGGACGGCAAACCTGATATTGACGGGATTTTACAGGCTGCTGCATCGAAAGATGTTGGAGCTGTTTTGATACAGCGTTCGCGCGGATATTCCACAAGGCCGTCACTGTCGGTAAGCGAGATAAAGGAGCTGTGCAGACAAATACGTAAGGTCAGCAATGCAAATATCGTTGTTGACAACTGCTACGGTGAGTTTGCGGAAGCCGAAGAACCCGGTGGCCCCGACGGTGGTGATTTGCTGTGTGGTTCGCTGATCAAAAACCCCGGCGGGGGAATTGCGGAATCCGGTGGATATGTTGTAGGTCGGGCGGATTTAGTGGAGCGTGCCGCATTTAGGCTTACCGTCCCCGGTATCGGAGGCGAGTGCGGCAGCACGTTTGGACAAAACAGGTTGCTGTATCAGGGTCTGTTCTTGGCGCCCCACATTGTTGCTAACAGCTTGAAAACAGCTGTATTTTGCGCTAAAATGACAGAGATGGCCGGTTTTGATTCTTCTCCGAGATGGGACGAAGATCGTTACGATATCATTCAGATGATCGAGTTTGGAGATCCGGAGGCAGTAAAAGCATTTTGTCAAGGTATTCAGGCTGCATCACCGGTTGATTCATATGTAACACCTGAGCCGTGGCCAATGCCCGGATATGACTGCGATGTTATTATGGCGGCGGGTACGTTTATTCAAGGTGCCTCGATCGAACTGAGTTGCGATGCACCGATGCGTCCGCCATATGTTGCTTACCTGCAGGGCGGTCTCACTTATGAATCGGGCAAGATTGGGGTCATGCTTGCACTTAGCAGAATATTAGAGCAGAAAAATTCTTGATAGAATGAAGATTACGTCATTTATGGTATTTAGTTTATGATTATATTGGGTATTGATCCTGGGATCGCAACTGTAGGTTACGGTGTTGTAAACTACAACAGGAACAATTTCAGTGTGATACAGTACGGGGTAATAAAGACCGCCGCGGGCCTGCCCGCAAGCACTCGACTTCTCGAGATATCAAACGATATCGGCACACTTATTGAAACCTATAAACCTGATTGCGCAGCGGTGGAGGAACTGTTCTTTACGAATAACCGCAAGACAGGAATACAGGTTGCCCAAGGCAGAGGCGTAATATTGTTAGAGTGCTGTAGAAGGAATGTTCCTTTGTATGAATACACCCCCCTACAAGTAAAGCAGGCAGTTGTGGGGTATGGCAGGGCAGAAAAGAAGCAGGTCATGGAAATGACGCGGCTTATTTTGAATTTGGATAAGGTTCCAAAGCCTGACGACGCGGCTGACGCACTAGCCATAGCAATCTGCCATGGACATTCATCCGGTGCTCAGGGCATACATATTGATAACTCTACATAAAACAAGGGGACGGTTACCTGTCTTAGAGTTCACTCAAGGGCAAGGGGATGGTTCCTCAATCTGAGCGCTAGATAATATCAACTTGTTACCTGTTATTAGATATGGGAAAGTTTTTTTCTCTTGCGCTGTATGACATTTTGGGTGCAAGAGTTATAATACAGCAATTTATAGCAAACCAAATGGAGGGCCGTTATGTTTTATTATATTGAAGGCAATATTGCTCATAAGGAAAGCGGCCTTGCCGTTATTGATGCAGGTGGCGTGGGATACGCATGCAATACGTCGCTCAACACACTCTCTCAACTTGAGACAGGTACTCGTACACGCCTGTATACTTATGTACATATTCGCGAGGACATTTTTGATATATACGGTTTTCTGACACGTGAAGAACTCAATTGCTTTAAGATGTTGATTTCTATATCCGGTGTTGGTCCGAAAGCGGCTATATCAGTGTTGTCAACAGTAACACCCGGTCAGTTGGCGATGGCCGTGATTACTGATGACGAAAAGACACTTACAAGAGCACAGGGAATTGGTAAAAAGACCGCACAGCGTATTATACTCGAGTTGAAAGATAAGATGAAAAAGGAACAGCTCCAGGCCGCAACAGCAGAAGGATTTACTGGCATAGATATGTCAATACGATCCAAGGCATCGGAAGCCGCGGCTGCTCTCGGCGTTCTTGGATACAGTTCTCAGGAAGCGGCTGCCGCTCTTAAAGGAATAGATACTGAGAGTATACCTGTGGAAGAGATAGTTAGGCTTGCTCTCAAAAATATGGCAGGTGGCAAGTTATGAGTATAGAATTTCGAGATAGTCTGGAGGAGCGGATCGTATCCTCTACCCTTACCGGAGGAGATGAAACTGAGGTTTCGCTGAGACCTCATACGATCACTGAATATATTGGTCAGACTAAAGCCAAGGAAAACCTGACGGTGTACATCGAGGCTGCGAAAATGCGCGGTGAATCGATGGACCATGTACTTCTGTACGGACCTCCCGGGCTTGGAAAGACAACGCTTGCCGGAGTTATAGCAAATGAGATGGGCGCCAACATTCGTATCACTTCGGGCCCTGCAATTGAGAAAGCGGGGGATTTAGCCGCTCTGCTTACAAATCTCAACCAAAACGATATCCTGTTTATAGACGAGATCCACCGTCTTAACAGATCAGTTGAAGAGATCCTCTATCCTGCAATGGAGGACTATGCCCTTGATATCATCATAGGAAAAGGCCCCTCGGCCCGCTCGATTAGGCTTGATCTTCCCAAGTTCACTCTTGTCGGAGCTACAACAAGGGCAGGTCAGCTATCGGCTCCACTTCGCGACCGGTTTGGGGTCATACTGAGGTTGGAACTTTATACGTCGGAAGAATTACTGCAGATAGTGTGCCGCAGTGCCTCTATTCTACAGATCGACATCGAAAAGGAAGGCGCATATGAAATAGCAAGGCGCTCACGGGGCACACCGCGTATTGCCAACCGGCTGCTTAGACGTGTTCGCGACTATGCGCAGGTCAAAGCCGACGGCATCATCACAAAGGATGTGGCAGATCTGGCACTTAATATGCTCGAGGTTGATGATATCGGACTTGATGCCACAGACAGACGTATGCTCCAAAGCATTATAAACTATTTTGGTGGGGGTCCGGTGGGACTTGAAACACTGGCAGCAACGATTGGTGAAGAATCTATAACACTTGAGGATGTGTATGAGCCGTATTTGCTGCAGTTAGGTTTTTTGAACCGGACACCGCGTGGAAGATGCGCGACAAAGCTGGCATATGATCACTTAAAAATACCTTACAGTGGTGATCAGGATTCACAACAACAATCACTATTTGAATAAGATATATTTTATTTATCGGCAGGAGGGCTTATGGGCAGACTGTTTGGAACAGACGGGATCCGCGGCGTTGCCAACGAAAATTTGAGCTGCGATCTTGCACTTCGTGCGGGACAGGCGGCAGCTGAAGTACTCACCGAGGCATCGCACCGCAAGCCGCTAATATTAATTGGAAAAGATACACGCATATCCTCGGATATGTTTGAGGCAGCACTTACTGCCGGTATATGTTCGGTTGGTGGAGATGTGTTACTGCTTGGCACCGTTCCCACGCCTGCAGTTGCATACCTTACAAGAAAACTCGGCGCAGATGCCGGTATAATGATTTCTGCGTCCCACAACCCCTATGAGCATAATGGTATAAAGATCTTCAATTCAGAGGGATTCAAGCTTTCAGATGAGCTGGAGGACAGGATCGAGGAACGCATTAATAACGGTGTCCAGTTGAAAACACACGACAGTATTGGTGCCGTAAAAAGAAGCAGTACAGCGATACATCAGTACATAGACCATGTAGCCGGCTGCATTAAGAGCGATCTGAAAGGTCTTCGCATTTTGGTGGACTGCGCTAATGGATCGGCCTCTGTCACTGCCAGAAGCATATTTGAACGATTCAAAGCCGAAACAGAAATTTTATTCGACGCACCGAATGGTGTAAACATTAATAATCAGTGTGGCTCAACGCACCTCGATAACTTGGCAAAAATGGTTGTTGCGGGTGGATATGACATTGGAATAGCATTTGACGGCGACGCTGACCGCTGCCTCGTAGTAAACGAAAAGGGCGAAATCGTCGACGGCGACCACATAATGGCTGTTTGCGGCCTACATATGAAAAAAGCCGGTAAGCTTGCTAAAGACACTATCGTAGCCACTGTCATGTCAAACCTGGGATTCCATATGTTTCTTGAAGAGAATGGCTTAAAAGCGATAACGGCAGCTGTTGGTGACCGCTACGTTTTAGAAGAGATGCAGAAGGGCGGATATGTGCTCGGGGGAGAACAGTCTGGGCACTTGATATTTTTGGATGAAGAGACAACCGGTGACGGCCAGTTTACCGCTATGAAGTACTTGGAGATATTGGCTGAATCCGGATTGAAGGCGTCCGAACTTGATGCGGGTATAAAAC
Source organism: Eubacteriales bacterium (assembly GCA_050950785.1). GTDB lineage: Bacteria > Bacillota > Clostridia > Oscillospirales > JAAYOS01 > JAAYOS01. The sequence goes on from JBMNIG010000007.1 coordinate 140,131, forward strand.
AGTATCCTCAGGTTCTGAAAAATGTGACGGTTCATCCGGATGTAAAGCATATTTTGGCTGAGGATGAAGCTGTTAAGAAAGCTACTGCTGAAGCGCAAAATATCTTGGGTAAGAATGGGCGCATTCTTGTACGCCCATCAGGTACTGAGCCGCTGGTTCGGGTCATGGTTGAAGGATTTGATGATGCACTTGTACATAAGGCTTGCGATTTGATCGTGTCAGCGATTGAAAGCTTAAGACGATAATACGTACAATTTGAACAATTCATTGCGAAAAAAAGGCAGCATGTTTAGTCTTGCAAAGTTGTGCAAATATGCTATAATACTTTTTGTGACTGTTTTAGAATAAGCAGTCACGAACTCCGAGGCGTAGCTCAGTTTGGTAGAGTGCTTGGTTTGGGACCAAGATGCCGCAGGTTCGAGTCCTGTCGCCTCGACCATGATTTATCGACCGAGATAGATACAGTGAAAGCCAGCCCAAAAGGGCTGGCTTTCATTATGTCAATTAGGGATTTTACCGTACAGGAATGTACGGTATTTTCGTGTTGTCTCAGAAATCGAAGCCTTTCCATACTGGTTCTCTGGTATATGGATGCGCTTCTTCATCTCCACGTAGAACTCGCAGTACGGCTCCTGCCATTTCCTCCTGCTCCATTTCTCCGGGGTAGACGGTGATTGGCGCAATCCAGCCGCAGCGGCTGCGGATGCCCTCCACAATGTCATCAAAACGGACAAGCCCGCCGGTCAACAAAATGCCGTCCACTTTACCACAGAGTACGGTGCTCATTGCCCCGATTTCTTTGCAGATCTGATATATCATGGCGTTCCACACCAAAACCGCTTTCCGGTCTCCGGTTTCCACCATTTGGTGTACCTTATCTGCATTGGAGGTGCCGAAATGGCTGACAAAGCCTCCGGCCCGGGAGCACATGAGTCGTACCTCTTCTATAGAATGTTGTTCAAGATAGTCCAACAGGCCAAGTATCGGAACATTACCGATGCGGGTGGGTGAGTAGGGACCGTCTCCGCCGGAGCCAATGTTGCCGTCCACCATTTTTCCACGATCATGGGCATTTATCGTCACACCGCCGTCAATATGGGCAACCACAAAGCGGCAGGCCTCGTAGCGCCTACCCATGGATTTTGCATGGTAATGGGCTACTGCCTTTTGATTTAAGGCGTGTGTCTGGGCGTTCCGGTATAATCCGGCGATGCCGGTCATACGGGCATAGTCGCAGAGTTCATCAACATTGGTGGGACTAACAGTGAACATTTTTCCACCATACTCCATGCAGAGCTCATAAGCCAACAGTACACCCAGTTTTGCTGCATGCTCGCTACCGCCCACTGCATTCAACGTATCGCGGTAGAGCCAATAATCGATTGGCATTACACCTGCACGCTGAGGGTATGCACTTCCACCTCGACCCACAAATACATTTACATCCTCAGGAGTATGACCGTTCCTCTGCAGTATGTTCAAAACCACCTGTTTACGAAATGGAACTTGGTCATTCACTGAGGGGTACTGCAATAAGACAGGAGCGTCATGAAACTCGCTTTCCTCAAAAAGTAAGGTATCATCTTCAAACAGACTGACTTTTGTGGAGGTTGAGCCGGGGTTTATTACGAGAATTTTTATCATCATTGATCCTTCCAAATATCTCAGAATTTAAGACGGTATATAATACTGCCAAGGATAAATTATAGCATGTCTCACTTTATTTTCAACGAGTTAACAAGACTAATAATCAAGGGTACCTGCAGCAGGATAGGAGTGTCATGTTTCAGGAGTTTTGTCCTTTACAAAAAACTTAACTGTAAAAGCTGCCACAATGCTGATGAAAGCGGTGAAGTAAAAACCAATATTCAGGCTTGCGATGTCGCTTATGAACCCTACCACGATTGGGCCTGTAAACATACCCAATCCATATATGGCCTGGAAGAAGCCCATGGCGCTTCCCCTTTTGTTTTCCTCAACGTTTTTAATACTAAGTCCCATGAGCAGGGGGAAAGTAACACCCCTGCCGAAACCGCCAATAGTCTGGGTCATTATTAGAACCGGAACGCTATTTATAAATGGTATTACAAGACTTGATAAGGCTGATACGATAAAACCAGCGAACAATGTTCTCCTATCGCCGAATTTTCTTGAAAAGAAAGAGCCGCTTAGCGCACCTGCAGGTATTCCGGGAAGGATCGACATTGCAGAAAGCAGCCCCAATTCAACACTGCTTGCACCCAAGGATTCTGCCACTATGGGCGTAAAACCGTAAACAGTTGAAAAGGTAACAAATTGCAATAGAATTGCCAGACAAGAAACGACAACAAGATTGCCGGACTTCCCAACTGAAATTAGTTCAGCAAAGGACAAAGGTTTCTTTTCTATTGCTTTATTTTCACTTATAAACATTCCGGAAACAAGCGCAAGGACTGCTACTGCAGCCGCTAACAGGAATGCGCTTTTTACCCCAAGAGCTTGAGCCATGCTACCTCCCGCAAACATAGCGATAACCTGTCCAAAGTTGTTTGCAGACAGCAAATATCCCGTGGCTTTTGTGGCCTCTTCACTTCTGTAATAGCTTGAGAAGAGGACAGAAAACGCGACCCAGGAGGATACTGCAACTCCTGCCAGCGATCTGAAGACAAGCATTGAATATGCACTGTCAAACAACCACAACCCAAGTCCACTTAAGAAACAGCAAAAGATACCTAGAATGATAAAAAACTTTCTTTTGTTCAGCCTGTCCGAAGCGATCCCCAGAGGGATCCGTATAATCATCTGGGAGAAGCCGTAAGAGCCAATTATTAACCCAACCATGCTGTGTGATACACCTGAGCTTTCAACATATCCCGGAAACATTGGAATGTAAGCATACAGTGAAAACCAAAAAAGAGCTGTTGTAATAAGGAAAATAGTGCGCCTGATTTTCTCTTTATGTATCATTTCATTTCAACCTCACCATTCTAGCTTATGAGCAGAGAAAATTGATCATAAATTTCGGAATCCAATTTATACCTACTAAAATCTAATTATAACACTTTTTTACACAATAACAAATAGTCTGTCTTTAGCTTTGACTCTAAGATTGTTCCCACCAAATAGTTTGCTTTTACTGTGACTCAATCTTATGATGGAGATTACTTTCGGCAGAAAACGACAAAATTCCAAAGAATATACTAAAAATTTTATTTAATCTAGTCAAATATAGATTTTGGTGCTATAATGCAATTAAGTAATAAATTAGGTCAATCTCCCAAATTTAATGGAGGAGGATTCGTGTGGGTTGGTATAATGATCTGAAAATATCGTCGAAATTAATAATCGGCTTCCTCATCGTTGCATTAATCGCAGGTGCGGTGGGAATTTTGGGCCTGGTAAACATCATGGGGATTACTAAAGCCGACAAACGCCTATATGAAGAAAATGCGCTTGGTATCAAATATTCGGGTGAAGCGAATACATATTTCCAAATGTTGAGGTATAACACCCTTGAGATGATTTATCGTAAGGATGATAGCCTAAGAGATGACTATTTGGAAGAGTTGAACGGCTATATTGCTGCAGTTGAAGACAATCTTGAAAAATACGAGGTGAGAATTAGCAACCAGGATGACCGCCAGATTTTTGACGAACTAAAACCCCTTTGGGAACGGTATAGAACTCATATGCTCAAGGCGATGAGTCTTGCCTATGAAGGACAGTATATACTTGCACAATATGAGCTTCTCGGGGAAGCGGATGCTGTAGGAATGTCTTTTCTTGACACACTTGAAAGACTAGTTGATTATAACGACGACATCGCTGCCCAGACAGCCAAATCCAATGAAAGTATGGCAAACACTTCTATTTTATTGATGATCACAATAATTATAATAAGTATTGCAATAGCTATTTTATTGGGAATCTATATTTCAAGGAGTATAAGCAGGCCAATAGCGAAAATAGTTTCTGCGGCTGACAAGCTTTCACTCGGTGACATTGATGTTGACGTGGACATATACACCAAGGAAGAAATCGGGAAGTTGGCACAATCCTTTAGAAAATTAATAGATAGCACGCGAGAACAGGCCATTGCCGCTGAACGAATTGCTGATGGCGACCTGACCGTAAATGTAACAGTGCGATCCGAAAAGGACATTCTTGGCCAAAAATTGGCAGGAATGGTTCAAAAACTTGGAAGCATGTTACAGAATATCTCTAAAGCAGCCGATCAGGTGTCTGCTGGCGCAAAGCAAATATCTGATACTAGCATGACTCTTTCTCAGGGCGCCACGGAACAGGCAAGTTCGATCGAAGAATTAAGTGCTACTATAGAGCAAATTGCATCTCAGACAAGGATAAATGCTGACAACGCAAGTAACGCAAATGAGCTGGCCGAAAAGGCTATGGAGTATGCGGTTGCAGGCAATGCTCGTATGCAAGACATGTTGAAGGCAATGGAAGATATCAATGAATCTTCCGGGAATATTAGCAAGATCATACATGTAATTGAGGACATAGCTTTCCAGACAAATATACTGGCTCTCAACGCAGCAGTTGAAGCAGCCAGGGCTGGTGAACACGGTAGAGGTTTTGCAGTTGTGGCGGAAGAGGTGAGAAACCTTGCCGGGCAGTCCGCCGATGCGGCCAAGGAGACAACGGTTCTGATTGAAGACTCAATAAATAAGGCGGCTGACGGAACCAAGATCGCACAAGAGACTGCGCAGGCTCTGGAAAAGATCGTTGAAGGAATAGAGGATGCATCAGGACTTATAAATAGTATCAACATCGCTTCGAATGAGCAGGCAGCCGCGATAGTACAAGTAAACGATGGAATCGCACAGGTGTCCCATGTTACCCAGTCCAACTCAGCGACTTCCGAGGAAAGCGCGGCGGCAAGTGAAGAACTATCTAGTCAGGCAGCCCTACTCGAAGAGATGATCGGGACGTTCATGGTAAAAGGATCGCTAGAAAAATAAGCCGTATTTTCAATGGACCAATTGGAGCTTTGCTCTCAATCAAATTCTGAAAGATGAAGACAGTCATGTGGATGAAATTGTTGAACTCCAAGACGAGATAGAGTAAATGACCCTGCTATTTTTTTGTCGACTCAAGTTGAATAGAAATATTATAGAAATATTATAGGAAGATCTGAGAACCAAGGGGCTGTAACAAAACAGCTCCTTCTTGTACCTATAAATCAATTACCACTGCTTAGGTTATGACATCATTTTCTTTTCCAAGACCATGCCATGCTTTCTCGTTCCTTTTACTCATCACGCCTAATTGTCATCCTTGCATATTAACAGGCATAACGGGTGTTCAATGTTTGTTTTGTGTTCTGTTGACTTTATATAATGTAAAATTGTAATATATAGACAACCAAGCTTATACGTATGGAGGCCTTATCTACGCTCTTGAAAGATTGAATGAGAAAGGTATTTGGATAGATTGAAGGAAAAGTATACCTCGTCAGGGATTTAAGAACAAACTGCACGACGGGTTAGGTATTGAGGTTTGCACATCAGGTTTTAACAGTGCGTAAAGGGCTGTCCACCAAAAGCAAGGGCATCGTAGACTATCACCAAAGCTGTATATATTAGGCTGGATCAGGCTGTAGCTGAGCTTTCGTTATTATGGCTTGATATTCGTCTAGTGATGATATGATATATAATTGAGGAGGCCAAATAAATGAAATTGATTAGAAAAGGCAAGACAAAGGACGTGTATGCTCTAGAGAACGGCAACATCCTTCTCAAGTTTAAAGACGATGCGACTGTTGGCGAGGATGGTCAGCTCGACCCGGGTGGCAACAAAGTAGGTGCCACGATCGAAGGATTGGGACAGGCTTCCTTGCGCATAAGTAAGTACTATTTTGAAAAAATCAATCAAGCCGGCATTTTGACCCATTATATTGACAGTGACTTGGAAGCTGGAACCATGACGGTTAAGCCGGCCACATTTTTTGGAAAAGGTGTAGAGGTAATCTGTCGCCTAAAGGCTACAGGCAGCTTTATACGCAGATATGGAGATTACTGCGCTGAAGGTCGGGATCTTGATTTTTATGTTGAGGTCAGTCTTAAGGATGATGAGCGGGGAGACCCCATGATAACCGTGGATGCTCTGGAAATGCTGGGCATTATGAGCAAAGCTGAATATGAGGAAGTGCGAGCCCTGACCAGACAGATCACTAGGATTGTCCGTGATGATCTAAATGATAAGGGATTGACTTTGTATGATATAAAATTGGAGTTTGGTCGAATCGATGGCAAAGTGGCACTGATCGATGAAATTTCACCAGGTTGTATGCGTGCTTATAAAGGTGATAAGTGGTTGCACACTTTAGAACTGGAGAAATGCTTTTCATAAATAAAAATGCTGACCCTGACGCTGTAAGTTTAAAATCAGAAGCAACTATAGTATTAAACCCTCGATATGTCTAATAAAAGGCATATTGAGGGTTTATTTTGTGACGTAACAGGTCTAAGATGTATTGCAACTTTTCCGGAAGAAGTGTAAAATGTTGCATAACTTGACAAACTTCTTGTATGAGTAAAACAGGAAAGGAATGTTGACATCATGCTGTGGAAAGACCAATATGAACTCGGCGTTCCCCGGATAGACGCACAGCACAAGGAACTGTTTCGGCGTGTTGAAGCATTTTTGCAGGTTTTGCGGTCAGAGGGTGGCTGGGACGAGAAAATTCCAAAGATAAATGAAACGCTTGAGTTCATGAAAAATTACGTCGTCGAACATTTTCGTGATGAAGAAGAGTATCAGCAAAGCATTGATTATCCCGGGTATGAATATCACAAAGGGATACATAGAGGTATGGTCGATTATGTGCAAGAAGTTTCCAAACAATACGAGGCGTCCGCGGAAAACGAGGAACTGATGCAACAGTTCGGGGGTAGATTGTTGGCTTGGCTTATCAACCATGTCGCCGCTGAAGACCAAAGAATAGCGGATTGTGCCAAAAAGAAGGGGATGAGCGGAAAATGAAAGAAAAAATATACAGGGCATTTGTTAGTGCGACGCGTAATGTGTTTAATTTGATGCTTAACATTTCAGATATTTCCGATCATCCGGTTGAAGAATTCAATCATGAAGATGTGGTCGATATTTCCATCGGCATTGTCGGTGATCTTCAAGGTGAGGTAGTCTACCGTTTTCCGGTCCCCACTTCTCTCAATATGGTGCAGATCATGAGTGGTATGGAGTTTGAGAAAGTGGATGCCTTTGTAACCTCTGCCGTTTCAGAGATCGCCAACATCATAAGCGGCAACGTTCTTTCTGTCCTCTCTGACAGCGAAATGAATTGCGATATCTTACCACCGGAACAACGCAAGCTTGATGATAGTAAAGAGTATGAAGTGAAAACAGGCAGTTGTCTTCTCACAAACATTGGCAACATTTGTCTAGAAATAAGATTAAATCAGGCATCTTGAAGGGAACCGGGAAACCTGCTCTTTTTCTTTAACATGAAATGAGAAATTTTATAGCAATGAAGTTTTTGTTCATACTTCTTGTGATCAGCCCATTTATGTTGCGAAAATCTCCTAAAATGATAGCTCATAAAAACTTCTTATGAAGAGTTAAGGAGATATAGGGTGTATAATATGAGAAAAGATTTGATTATTATTGCCTCGGTGGACAGAAACTGGGGAATCGGTAAGGAAAATGAGATGTTGAAGCCTATCCCCGAGGATTTAATGCGTTTTGCCCAGTTTACACGGGGAAACCTAATTGTTGTTGGCCGTAAAACCTTGGAAACATTTCCTGACAAAGAGCCTCTGATAGGTCGAATAAATGTAGTCCTTACACGCAACGAGGATTTCAAAAGCGAAGGGGCAGTTATTGTGCACGCTCTGGAAAGCTTATTTACGGCTATTCAGGATCACGAGGGACCCGTATTTGTAGCTGGAGGGGGAACGATCTACCGCCAGCTGTTGCCATATTGCAGCAAAGCACTGATTACAAAAATTGATGCATACTATGAGGCGGATACGTTTCTTGAGGATCTGGACAAAGCTCCAGACTGGACCATCACGCACCAGGGTGAATGGCAGGATAGTAAAGCCGGTGTGCGCTTCAAATACGTTGATTATGAGAGAAAATTTCAAGCGAAGTAAGCCCGAATGACTTGCCAGCCTGTTACTAGAAGCGCTTAAAGAACAAAATGAGATTGCAAAAAATCGATTGTCTAAACTATAAGTCTTGGCACATGGGTGCTTTTGGCCTACACACTTTATTCAGTGCCAGGAATTGGGCTCTCGGGTATTTTGTGGTCAATACCTATAGGAGGGGCCTTGGCGGATATTTTGGGTTTATCTGTTAAAGATTTTTAGATTCAAATATTCTGACTATGGAATCGATGTTCTGTGCAAGTTTAATAAATTGACTACTTTTTGATTTTCTTTCTATGCTTCCTGAAGTAAAAACCAATCCCGGCTACGCACACGATCAATCCAAATACTGCCGGAGCTATTATAGACATACCCGCTTCACCGCTAAAGACAACGCTCCATATGACCTTAAGAACCGCCGCCCCAATAATAACACCTAAGAGCCATTTCCAATTTCTTTTCCATGCCGCTATAAGCAGCATGACGAAAAACAGTGGAACCGCCAAGCTGATTACTATTTTTTGAGCAGTCCATGTGCCCTTAAGATACTCCATTTCAAAGGCTAAAAACTCCAGAACTTGAGGACTGCTTGATGTGGGAGCCGGGAACCAAAACATACTTGTAAACAGTGCAAATATTGAGGCGAATATGCCGGTGTAACTCTTTTTGAAGGCAAATATGACCATGGGTATTATAAATAGGGGTCTGATATACCAACTCAATATATTATGATGCCTTTCAAAAGCCCAGTTAAAAAATGCGTCGTTTCTAAGAAACAATACGATAAATACTATGGTGGCAACTGCAAATAACATTCCAATAATAAAGTCTAATTTTTTCTTCATGACAAGCCTCCGTAATCGATATAAATATCTAATAATCCTTGTTTCGAATACCGTTGAAAATAATGCTTAACAGTGAATCAACAAAGGCATTAATGTCTTTTGCATTGTTTTCATAGCTGGCGCTGCGAGTGTATTTAGCATGTAGCTAATAACTGCGCTGTTTAGAGACTGAAGCAGCAAACTTAATGCTGATGAATCAATCTGACTGTCTATCTCTCCTTTTATTTTTGCATTATTTATCATTTTGACAAATAGCGGTTCTGATTGTTTGTTACCTTCCTTCACAACTGCAGATTTAGCCGTTTCATTGCTTTCCTTGGAAAACTGTTCACCCAAGGCAGCATATTGGGGATGTTTGATGGCAAACTCTACACCTTTAAGGAAAAGGGCTCGAAATTGATCTATCAGAGTAAATGACTGAAATTCTTCCAAAGCCGTGGAGAAAAACTTTATTTTTCCTTCAATGGCTAAAGTCATAATGTATACGTACAAGTCTAGTTTATCTGTAAAATACTGATAGAAGCTTCCTTTGGGAATGCTTGAATTTTTGCATATTTGATTAACACTGGCCGTATCGTAGTTGGCTTTAGAGAACTCTTCCGTAGCGGCTGCAATGATCAAGCTCCTTTTGTCCTCGGGCAAGTTTAAAAAGGTCTCTTTTGGCATAACTGTCTCCTTGTCCTTTTGGAATATGACCGGGTGGTCACAATACTATTGATATTATATGACCGGGTGGTCACATTGTCAACGAAAATTAATATGCTTAGAATCAATGTCGAATTGCATTGAATTTATATAATAAAATATTATGAGGCTGTAAGCATTTAGTGTGAGCAATGGTCGCAATAAACCCTACAAAAGAAAAGGAAAAAGCGATACTTAAAATACGGTCTTTATATTGATCCGAAATTATAAACTTTGTAGATAGGTGTGGTGATAAGTTGCAGCTAAAGTCTATCGTACTGACCGCGCTTGGACTATTATTTCTGGTTTTAGGGGCAATCGGTCTGTTTGTCCCTGTATGGCCAACGACACCTTTTGTGTTGCTGTCGGTAGCGTGCTGTTCATCAGCACCCCGAGTAAGAGCCCTCATAATGCAATTTCCTTTTTCAGAGAACACTACGAAAATTATCAACATAGACGAGGGTTATCGAAAAAAATCACAATGCAAAGTTTGATTTGGCTGTGGGGTATGCTGCTGATTTCAATGTATTTTGTTAGTAAAGTGTGGTTACAGGTTTTGCTAACCTTTGTCGGATTGGCGGTAACAGTCCATATCCTTTGGATGGCAAAAGGCAGGGGCAAGGATGTGTAGAATGAAGCGTGTTATTAGTAGAAATGAAGCCATATTCAATCTTATTTAATATCCTCAATAGCAATAGGAGTTGCCCTTTTATTTATCGCGGCGGAAAACCCTATAGAACTCGGTCTTGACCATAACAAAGCCTGTATGTTTGCAAGCACGAGAAAAGGCTATTAGCGGGTTGCCAATAGCCAAATTCTCAATACCACTATTACCAAAGCCCGCTTAAAGCAGGCAGGGTATACATTTTTCTCAGACCACTACAAAACGGTGGGGCGTAAACTTAAGGCTGCCGTATACCGGTCGGTACATACAGTGGCTAGGGAGGGAGACTGTCCAATTAATGGGCAGCCTCCCATCCGATTATATATAGTTCTTGAACATTTTTGAATAGCTTCAAAAAGTTTCAGCGTTTAGTCCATTCGTGCATAGTAGCGGTCAAGTGCAGCTTGCTGTATCTCAGTAGCACGATCAATGCCCATTGATTTCAACCCATCGATCATTGAGTCGTACTCATCCATAGACTTCTGACCGGTGATGAACTTAACAATGTTTTCGGATAGATAGGTATTGATATCTGTCATGATTTGAGCGTATTCCATGCTTTCATCAGCAGTTAAGGTGATCTGAGGCATGGTATACTCATCTTCCCAGTTTCCTTCAAATAGCTCTTTGGTGTTCCAAACATTTTCACTGGTAGTCGGCACAAGTTCTCTCTCCCAGTTATACCAAGAAGCTTGTGATGGCGGACATGCATAGAGTGCAATTGCATCATTTAGAGATAGCCCATCCGGATTCTTATATACTACTTCCGTAAACTGAGGCTTACCAGTGTCGTCATATACAAAGCTCTCATTTTCTATTCCGTAGCTGCACAGAAGAGCTCCTTCGTCAGTGTAGAAATAGTCATACCATCTCATCATGAGTCCAATATCGTCGCAGGAGGTTGTTACAAAAGCACAGAGATTTCCGCGATAATAAAGCTGTCCTCCACCCATGGTCACCTTTCGAGTATCTCCATGTTCCTTAACAGGGCATTTAAACCCTCGCCACTTCAAATTTTCATCACCGCCGGCTGCCGCTAGACTCTCAAAATAATCTGGATATGTGTAAAGAGATATGGCCAGCCCCATCTTGTTATTTAATACATGTTCTGGATTGAGACCAGGATAGCCTGCACGGGTATAGAAATCTCTGTCTATTAGTCCCTCATCATACCAATTTGCCATCATTTGAATGTATTCCTTAAATCCGGGTTCTGTAGCACCGAATTTGGCAACGCCATTTTTCTGGATAAAAACGTTGCCTGTAACTGATGTGCTATACATCGTATCAAAGCCGGCAAGTAGCCAGTCATCAATACCATGAGGAAGTATTGATAATGGCATTTCAGGGTTATAGTTGTCGCGGAAAGCAACAAGGACATCGTGTAGTTCATCATATGTCTCAGGAATATCCATACCAAGGTCTTCTAGCCAATCGTGGCGCCCCAAGGGGCCAAAGTATGCCCATTGGAGTTTTTGCATGATTTTATAGAAAGCTACACACATGCCACTATCTGTAAGGGTAGCAACCTTTGTGCCCTCTGTGAGATTTCTAACATAATCATAATTTGGTGCATACTGAGGAATATATGGTTCGAGATCAACGATAATACCGTTTTCTACATAATAATCTGCACCATTTGTCAAATAAGTTATTGATGCCTGATAGCTGTCTGCATAGTCTTGAGAGGCCATAGCTAAATTGAAGCTTTCGACTGCGCTTGCTGATGAAACGTGTTGCCAGTCTATTTGAATACCGGTACGTCTCTCAAATTCTTTATACGCGTAGCTGTCATTTAAAGACATCATATTATTAGACGAGAATGCTACCCATATAGAAAAAGTCTTGGAATCTGCCAGCGGTAACTTAAACTCTCCCCCCTCTGCAACAGCGAGTGCCCTCTCTTCGACAGGTTCAGTGGTACTTTCATCAGTATCAGTGGGAATGGAAGATTGAACAGGTGTTGGTTCTGGACTATCCTCGTTACTAGTCTCACTGCATCCTGCAAGTAAACCAATAACAAAGAGCAACGCAAGTGTAAGTGCTAAGTATTTCTTGACCATAGAAATCCCCTTTCAATAGTATAACGATATACTAGACAAGTATAAAATAATATACCAAATATTTCAATGCAAATAATTAACAAAAATGCAAGTCTCTTTTTGGTTAATTAACATATTGACCATGGTATGCATAAACTGTAAACTCACAAATAAAGTATAACGAAAGACTAATATAATGACAGGAGACAGATTAGAGTTGAGCAATATCGTAGAAAAATCTTATCCGGGAATAAACAGAATAGTTAAGACCGAAGCCGGTCTTATTCGTGGTGTTGCAGGTAATAATCCTGCTTTTACTGTTTTCAAGGGTGTCCCTTATGCGGCACCTCCTGTTGGTGATTTAAGGTGGAGGGAACCACAACCTGTTGAACCATGGAACGGTGTACGGGATGCAATAGAGTTTGGCCCAATACCAATGCAGATGCAACACAAACCAGATTCATTCTATGGTAAAGAATTCTATCCATGTCCACAACCTATGAGTGAGGATTGCCTATATCTAAATATTTGGACACCGGCACGAACAGGTGACGAAAAGTTCCCAGTAATGTTGTGGATCCACGGCGGAGGGTACGTCGGAGGTTATGGCCATGAAATGGAATTTGATGGTGAAGCATTTTGCCGCGAAGATGTTATACTTGTAACAATAAACTATCGTCTTGGCATCTTGGGGTTCTTTGCGCATCCTCAGCTTTCAGCGGAAAGTGAACATGGTATTAGTGGCAACTATGGTCATTTCGATCAGGTAGCTGCATTGAAGTGGGTTCGCCGCAACATTTCCGTATTTGGTGGTGACCCTGACAATATTACTGTCTTTGGACAATCTGCAGGAGCAGGCAGTATACAAACAATCATGAATTCTCCTCTCACACAAGGAGACATCTCCAAGGTTATACTACAGAGTGGCGTATTTATGGATGTCCTAACTGACTATCCTAGAACGCGACCTCTAAGCTATTTTGAGGAGTGCGGAGTGGAATATATAAATTCCGCAAGTTGTGATTCAATCGATTCGCTTCGGGAATTGAGCTATGATGAGCTAATTAAGGCGCAGTTTGGCCAAGGTTTCAACCCCAGGTTTGTATTTGGTACAGCAGTAGATGGATATTTACTTTGTGATAAAATAACAAATAAGTACCTAGATGGTACTTATCCAGACATTCCTTATCTATTTGGTACTACTCGTGACGAGAGTCTACTTATGTTCCGTTCAAGACGTGAACCCGATAAATGGATTGAAAGTTGCAGAACTATCTATGGTGACCACGCTGATGATTTGCTTGAGATCGTGGGAGAGGTCGATACATCCGAAGATGTCATTAATATAATGAAAAAACTTCATATACTTACCGTCAACAGTCGAATACTTGCAGAATTGCAGATAAAGAACGGTAGAAAACCAGCATATCTCTATTTCTTTGACCACAATCTTCCCGGTAGCAACGATGGTTCGTTCCACTCATCCGAGTTGTGGTATGTGTTTGGTACACTAAATCGCTCTTGGCGTCCTATGACCGGTATTGACTATGACATTTCATCAAAAATGGTACGCTATTGGGCTAATTTTGCCCGTTCAGGTGACCCGAACGGCGAAGGTTTGCCGGTATGGATGCCCTATACCGAAGACAATAGGGTGAACATGTATTTCGGAGATACAGAAGTGAAAACACTACCGATTTCTGAAAATGAAATCCAGCGATTTGCAAGAGAATTTGGTGTTAATCAAAAACCAGTTGGCAATTGAGTTTACGAATAAACAATTGATTTTCAGTCGTTGAAGCTATCAAAAATACTCCGCTTGGTCAATTTGCACCATTATTCATCAATGAGATCATGGCCGCAAGGTTTTCAAAGGTGATGTGGATAATGGAAATATCGCTAAGTGAATGATAAGGAGGCTGTCCAATTAGACGGACAGCCTCCTAAAGCGTATGTTTTCTTCTAAATTACCTTGCGAAAATATATCGAAAAGTCGATACATGGACAATTATGATAAGGATTATCTTTATAGTCCAAACGTTGGTCTGGGGCTCACCTTATTGTGCAGCTCAATCAATTCCTCGTCAAATGCTTCAAGGCATTCACACTCGCGGTCGATGATCATCGTATAACGATGTTCATTTGTAAAGGGCATCCACTTCGGTAGATACTTATTATTAGGATCGCCGTATTTGACAAAATTCAATGTCATGGTGCTGAAGATATTTGCAAGCTTCTGACCGTAGATTGCTTCGTTGAGCACATACACTTTGTCTTCATTCATGAAGATGTAGCAGACCTCGCCGCCGTGCCACAGCGGTATCCAGCCGTCCTCCGGCGCATTGTAGGAGGCAAGGAAAACATAGGTGTTATTGTTGCCAGCCTCGGCATGCTTCGACGCGGCGTTTAGAGTAGGAATACGAACCATGGAATCCATGTATGCAAGATCAAGAATGTCATGCTTCGGGTAAGCCTTTCTGAACAGCTCCATCAGACGATCGGCTTCTGCACCAAATCTATCTTTGAGGAAGGATATTTTGTCGTCCTCGGTCATTGCTTCCTTTTCCTCGGCGGTAAGCTTTACTAGCGGGAATTCACCAAGGGTCGAGCCATAGATGATGGGCTTATCCTTGGACCATGGCATGAACCCGACATCGCCCGGAAAGCCATGGAAATAATCATCAGCAATTGGGCTCCAGTTTATACGGACACCTGCCTCGGCAAGCGGACGGGAAACCTTTCTGTATGCCGCCGCCAATTCTTCAAAAGATACCTCGTATAGCTTTTCGATGTTATCCTTTGTGATGCCGAGCTCATCCAGAATGGCCTTCGCACCCTTCCTGCTGTCCTCGTCTGCGGTTGGAGAAACGCGTCCCATCGCACCGCTCAGAACGATACCACGCTGGAAGTAGGGCGCAGCCTCCTCGATCTGGTACATACACTGTACTTTTCCGCCGCCGCCGGAATGGCCGATGATAGTCACATTCTCAGGATCTCCACCGAATGCCGCAATATTCTCATGGATCCACTTGAGAGCGGCAACGAGATCCGCGATGCCGACATTAACGGAGTTCTTGAACTCCTCTCCGTAGTCCGCCAAATTCAGATGACCCAGAATGTTAAGACGATGGTTTATGGAAACAAAAACGATATCGCCATAATGCGCCAAATTGAAGCCATCGAACGAATACTCCTCCAGTGCGTTGCCTGCAAAGTATCCGCCGCCGTGCATCCAAACTAACACAGGTTTCTTTTCGCCGTTCAGGGTTTTTGGTGCCCAAATGTTCAGGTTCTGGCAGTCTTCGCTCTGCTTCTGCAGCATATGTAGACCCCTATAGTAAGAGGGGGGATTGGGAGGCAACATCTGCATCGTGATGGGACCATAGGTATAGGCATTTTTTATCCCTTCCCAAGGCTGCTGCTCAACCGGCATATGGAAACGTTTCGCCTCCGCATACTTGATACCCATAAAAATGTTGACATCGCCGTATGTCACACCTCGAAGCTTGCCGAACTTTGTCTCGACAACCGGCTTAACAGGATCAAAAACATACCGATTCATACAATCCTACCTTTCTATGTTTTTCTTTTTACTGAAAACGTTTGACATTTATATATATTGTATCAATTGTTAAATAAAAATCAATTTAATTAGGTAGTGTCAATAATTTTGTGTAAATCCTACTTGTAAGATAAGAATGGTTAAGCTTTAAGAAACTTGTTCTAAAGTGTGGGCGACATTATCTGTGTCGGTTGGCTTTTCCACGGTACGATCTGAAAACGAGAGTTGTTCAAACATTTCAGCAATTTCAAATTGTGCCATATTGAACCCTTTATGTGTCCGGCTAGCACCTTTCGCGTTGTATTCTACAACATAGCAATAAGCAAGTTTTTCTAGTGCGACCTCATTGGGAAATTGCTCTTTAGATTTAGTGAGCCGTTTGAGTTGCTTATTGAAGTTTTCAGAGATGTTGTTTGTGTATAAAGATGACTGAATTGATTTTGGAAAGCTCATGAACGAAAAGAGATTCTTTTTGCTCTGCAAAGAGCTCGTCATCTTCGGATATTTCTTACCCCACTTCTCAACAAAAGCCTGTAGATTTTGTATGGCAATAGTTACATCCGTTTGTTGATAAATGGTCTTCAAGTCATCAGCTACTGCAGCTTTGTCGCTGGCACGAACTTTATTGAGAAGGTTACGAATTAAATGGGTCCAACAGGTTTGATGCTTTGCCTTTGGAAATATGTCAGTTACTGCATTGCCGAGACCCGTTAACTCGTCGGATACGAAGAGCAATACTTCTTTCAAACCTCTATCCTGTAAATCGACCAACATCTCTTGATAATTGGAGGCAGCTTCAGTTGGATAGACCGCGAAGGATAAGACTTCTTTATGCCCCTCTTCATCAATCCCGAGGATAACATGGAGTGCCTCTTTGGCGACCGTATCACGGCGCACGTTAATAAACGTCGCATCGCAGTAGAGAACAACATAGCGGTCCTTCACCGTTCTCTCAGAGAAGGCCTGTAGCTCATCAACCATTACTTCTGTGATGTTAGAGACAGCCTGTGGAGAGTAGTGATGTCCATACATCTTCTCGATAATATCACCGATCTCACGGGTAGAGACACCTTTTTGATATAGTAGAATGATGAAGTCCTCTAGCTGATTGTCTTGTTCTTTGAAAAGCACAGGCGTTCTGGGCGCAAACTTTCCTTTTCGAACCCTGGGTATATTCAAATTTAAACCACCGTATTTTGTCTTTTCTGAGCGCGGGTAGTAGCCGTTTCTTGAGTTGCCACAGTGATGACCAGCGACATTGTGAGGCTCGTAGCCTAGGAAGGCTGTTCTTTCTGCTTCCATTAGAGTGTTGACTGTTTGTTCTACAGTTTTACGAATAACTTCATCAAAAGAGACGCCAGCCTCTATACCTTCGAGCACTTTTGTGGTAAAATCATTCATGAGAGGACCTCCTGTAATCTTGTGATTTGTTTTGTTACTACTACAATCTTACAAGATTTGGTCCTCTTTTTAAATGCCTAGAGAGAATTTGGCGTTTACACAATTTATTTTACACTATGTTTAATTATGTAAAATATTAGTTTCAAAAAATAAGCATTAGATCCTCAATTTCCCTTGATTGCATAAAAGTGTGTATATATTACTTTTCCTGGGTTATTCACCACGCATTTTGACATAATATCTATATTTTACTGGAGTGCAATCTTTTTGCGATAATTTCATTTCAACAGTACCGACATGAGATTTCAGTTTGTTACACAAGGGTCAGCCGCTAACTCCCTGTTTTTTAGAACAAGTTCGCAGTATTCCTCTTTCGTTCGCATAGGCAATCCCTCCTAAACGGTGTATCTTCCACCACCTTGTGGGCTCTCATTGTGGGTATTTTGGTTGGGAATTCAATTGATACATAACAAAAACCTAGCATAATATTATCATAAAAAAATAAGTATTAAATAGAGAAAACCACTGCAGCTATTGATTTTATCCATCTAATTGCATTATAAAATAAAAAATCCACCGGCAGATAGATTATTGCTTATATACGCGCACACAGGTTGTTGAACTAATATGAAATTTACGGTATTATAAGCGCAGTATATAAAAGAGGCGATGTAAATGGCATTTGAAAATTACTTTCCTATCTGGGATAAATTAACGGATAATGAGCGCGGGCTGCTGAGAAAGTCGGCGGTCAAGCGCACTGCTTCAAAGGGGACGCTGCTGAACAACAGCTCAGCGGACTGCGTGGGACTATTCATCATCCGTTCCGGCCAGCTTCGGGCATTTATCCTATCGGATGAGGGTAGGGAGGTCACCATCTACCGACTATTTGAGCGCGATATGTGCCTATTCTCCGCCTCCTGTATGATCAACAGTATCCAATTTGATATCACGATCGAAGCTGAGAAGGATACCGAGCTGTGGATCGTTCCTGCGGAGGTCTATAAACAAATCATGGATGGCTCCGCCGCTGTCGCAAATTACACTAATGAGCTTATGGCCACGCGTTTTTCAGAAGTTATGTGGCTCATGGAGCAGATCATGTGGAAGAGCTTTGACAAACGACTTGCCTCCTTTTTGCTTGAAGAGAGTTCTTTGGAGGGCAGCAATGTGTTGAATATCACCCATGACAGGATCGCCGCTCACATGGGAACAGCACGTGAGGTCGTTACACGGATGTTACGACATTTCCAGTCGGAGGGTATGGTTGCTCTCACTAGAGGAAAAGTAAAACTAACAGATGTAGAGCGCTTACGGGCACTCTCGGAATAAAGAAACAGCGTCGTCCGATCACTGGGCGACGCTTTGCTGATTATGCAAGCATGGAAACGATATGCTGTTTTGGTCTTACCCCCATTACCTGATTTACAACCTTGCCGTTTTTCATTACGACTAGCGTGGGAATACTCATGATATTGAAGGCCTCAGCCAACTCACGCTGTTCATCCACATTGATTTTCCCAACCTTGATCATCGGCGTCTCTTCCGCAATCTCGTCAATCACAGGTGATATCATCCGGCAGGGACCGCACCAGCTGGCCCAAAAATCCAGCAACACGGGTTTGTCGCTTTCCATCACTTCTTTTTGAAAGTTATGTTTTGTTATCGTAAGTACAGACATTGATATATCCTCCTATGCAAGTTTGATTTTGTAGTTTTTATTCGCGCTTACGTCAGCTTATTCCATTTCTAATGTGAAGGTTTTTCGAATCATGTTTACTGTTCTGACTGAATTATACAGGGGTTTTTGTCTTCGTTCTGTGACAAACTCACCCTTTTACCGAATTTGGCTTTGCAGATAAGCTGTGTCATGGTTCCCATCGGGCAGTATACGCACCAGGAGCGAGGCTTGAATAGGATCATGGTGATGAAGCCCAAAACCGTGGATGTGAGCATTACACTGTAGAAGCCAAAAGCGAATTGCGCAACCCATGGAGCGACGGCGGTTCCGTGATATGCCCAATGCCATGGTAGCTTGAAGGTCCAGAGAAGTTTTACAACTTGGCGTAACTCCTGTTTTCCTGCAAAGACCAACCATGTGTTCAAGAGCATGAGAATAAACATTATCAAAAAGAAGATCAGGAAGCCATAGCGAAACCATTTGCTTTTTAGAAAACCGGGGGGACTCTTTTTACGGGAAAGGCCGAAGCGACCACCCAATAATTCAAACAACTGCCCACGGCCGCAATAGCGATTGCAGTATGCCTTACTTCCACCCACAATGGCAATGATCAACGGTATAAAGAAGCACAAAAGCCCAAACCACGCAAACAAGATATTGAAGAAGCCGAGGATAAGATAGATAAGGGAGACGATCCACAGATAATCGTACCAGCGCTTTTTCATGCGGGCACCTCCGTGATCGTGATGATCGATGCTGGACATTCCTTGACGCATTTACTGCAGCCTATACATTTTTCAAACTCCACCTCAGCAAATATGCCTTTTACGATATTAATTGCCGATCTGGGACATATCTTCATGCAGCATCCACAGGCTACGCAGTCCTCTTGGACCACAGCCGCCTTTCTTTTGCCCTTGACCTTTGTCTGCACATAAGCACCTCCATGATTTGATGAATAAATCATACATAGGATCAAATCAGATGACAGTGACAAAGTCACATGGGTTTGTCGTGGACAAAAAGATCAGGGGTACAACTCAAATTGCCTTGGAGACTTAGAAACAGACAGCATTGATAAAGAGCACTATATATAAGAATAATTGCATACTGTAATGAATAGAATTAGCAAATCGAACATATTGTGAGTGAAACTTATAAAGCCGCTACAGCTTTTGTGTAGCGGCTTTATAAGTTTCACTCTATTACACGCACTTCAAATTCACAGTAGGGATCTCCGTTAGCGCAGCACTTAACTTCTGTAACCTCTACCCGTTTGCCGAGAGGTAGCTCAAAGCATCCTGCAGCGGTTCCGGCCTCATATGCACAGATTTTCATTCCGATGTTTGGCAGGCCATAGCAATCGGCGCACTCATAGTGACGGTAGATTGCAAAGTCCTCTCCGCACTCCACGATTTCCTGTATTGCATATCCGTGCTGTTCGGCAATAGGCTGATTGCTCAGCATTATTTCTGGGAGGGTCTTGCCGGTAAGATAAGGTGCGATGAATTTCTCGCCGATTATCCTCGCAACCTCATACTGCATTTTTAATAGTTCCGGAAAGAGAAGAGCGGTGATAGTTTGCCGTTCTCTCATATAAAGGATTTGCATCTCATTTCCGAGCATAGGACGAATCGGTTGCTTGTTGTTATATAGAGTATAGCATTCCCGGAGCTTATCGACCAGTTCCGGATTTCTATCAATGACCTTGCTCATATCTTCATAAGTATCCTTGCCGATGGGAAGAAACTGCGAAAGAAGCTCGTTGGCTTTTTTCAGATTATCTAACCCTTCATAAGTTTTTCTATCAATGTACATGATATAACTCCGTTCTGCCGAGCTGTGTCGGCTTATATGATTTCACTTTCAAGCTTCAGTGCGGTCAAATGATTTGCCGGCGTAAGAAGGTCCGCGTGAACGGTTTTTGACCAAAATCAGCACAAAAATAGTAAGCAGGTAAGGAAGCATTTGTATCAGCTGAACAGGGAAATGATCTCCCTGCAAGCGGAACTGAGTACTTTGGGCAATGCCAAAGATCATGCCGCCGCCTAATACTCCAAGGGGATTCCAACCTCCAAAAATATTGATGGCCATAGCGATATATCCTCGACCTGCAACCATGTCGCGTGCAAATAATCCAATGTCGCCGATTGAGAGATAAGCACCGCCGATACCAGCAAGCGCTCCGCACATAAGTACCGCAGTATACTGCATTTTTGTTACATCAACACCGACAGAGTCTGCTGTCATTGGACTTTCACCTACAGTTCGGAGCCGGAGCCCCCAAACTGTTTTATAAAGAAGGATCCAGAGTCCGGCGATCAGCAGTACCATCAAAAAGAACAGGGGTGAAAGGTTGCTGAAGGCCTCGCCTATAAAAGGAATATCCTCAAGGAATTTAAGCTGGATAGTACCAAGGCCGGCTACCGAGTCGGATTTTCCCCGGTTGTCCCAAATAGAGGTAAGCAGAAGGGTAGTGATACCGCTTGCCAACAGGTTGATACCTAACCCACTTATGATATGACCGGTTTTGAATTTTATGGTTAATATACCGTGAAGCAATGCGAAAAGCATAGAACATGCCATTGCAAACAGGAGCCCTATCCACGCGTTGCCGGTAAGATAGCTTCCAACCACACCGCCGAAGCTTCCGGCCAGCATCATGCCCTCGACGCCAATATTCACGATCCCAGACCACTCGCAGATCATACATGCCATAGCTCCGAAAATAATGGGGATAGCTATTCGAATCGCACCGGAAAAAAGGATACCCGTCTGACTGAGAAATTCCATCATATCTTTTTTACATCCTTTCTGCGTGTGAAGAGAGCAATGCCCCGTCTGCGTAATTCCTTTATAATACGCGGTGTTGCCACAAATAAGATGATGAGTGCCTGCATTATCACAACGAAATCACCGGGAATATTAGTTGCGCGGTCCATCATCGTTGCGCCGGAACGTAAAGCTCCAAAAAGGATAGCTGATATAGCCACTCCGAAGGGTGAGTTATGTCCGAGAACTGCAATGCTCAGCCCGTCATATCCATAGCCCGGTGAAAATCCCTTGATGAAGTATTTATGTATGCCCAACACCTCGACTGCTCCCGCAAGCCCGGCCAGTGCACCTGAGATCAGCATGGTAGCCATAAAGCACTTTCCCAGGTTTACTCCACCTGTTTCGGCGGCTGCACGATTAAAGCCCATGGCCTGCAGTTCAAAACCAAAAACTGTCTTTTTTAGCATCCAATACAAAAAGACGGTTATTGCAACGGCGATAATGAAACCAATGGTCAGCCTGCTGTGAGGGAATAGTTTCATGAGCAGCGCGCTGTTTTGTACGTTAGGGGTTTTTACGACCATTCCATCTGCCTTTACCCAATAGGTAACAAGGTAATCGGTGAGATAAATGGCGATGTAGTTGAGCATGATTGTAACAATAACCTCGTTTGTTTGCAGTTTAACTTTTAGCCAGCCCGCCAGCGCTGCCCACAAGCCGCCCGCTACCATTGCAGCCAGTAAGCAGAGTGGGATATGTAATAAACCCGGAAGTCCTTCTACATAGATGCCTGTCACTGCTGCCGCCATAGCGCCAACATAAAGCTGGCCTTCGCAACCAATGTTGATAACTCCGCCTTTCATTGCAACTGCTACTGCAAGGCCCGTCAAAATTAAAGGTGTGGCGGTTCCAAGCGTGTCCGCAATCTTCCCGATGTCACCAAACGCGCCGCGGAACATGGCTCCATATGCGGCGATGGGTGAATAGCCGGAAAACAACAATATTACACTGCTAACCAGAAATACAAGCAACAACGATAGTAGCGGTGAGATGATCTGCTTTCCTGCTTTTTTCAACATAATCAAAGCAGTTCGATTAGTAGTTTGTTGCATGTTTTTTCTCCTCTTTTCGGTAACCTGTCATAAGCAATCCAAGCTGTTGCTCATCAAAATCAGCCTTGTTGCCTTCCGCCACGATTTTTCCGTTATATATTACCGCGATGTTATCGCTTAGCTTTAGAATTTCATCAAGCTCAGCCGAGATTAGAAGGATAGCTTTTCCGGCTTTTTTCATCTCTAACAGCTTTTCATGGATATACTCGATGGAGCCGATATCAACTCCGCGGGTAGGCTGTGCAGCGACAATGATATCCGGATTTTGAGACAACACTCGCCCTATTATTACTTTCTGCTGATTTCCACCGGAAAGCGATGAGGTAGGCTCACTTATGCTGTCCGCCTTGACCGCATAGTTGTTAAACACTTCTTCTGCATGTTTATTTAGAAATTTAGTATTGATAATGCCTTTTTTATTAAAAGCTTTTCGCTTTTGGTAGCCGAGCATTATGTTGTCGCGAATTGAAAAATCCTTTACCAGTCCACGTGTGCCCCGCTCCTCCGGGATATGGCCTATTCCAAGTTCAATCATTTTCCTTGGTGAGCAGGCATCAACAGTGCTACCATTTACAAGAATTTCTCCCTCGGTCAGAGAGCAGATGCCCGTAACCGCTTCAATTAACTGAGTTTGTCCGTTACCTTCAACCCCGCAGATCCCCAGTATCTCTCCTGCATGTAGCTTTATGCTTAATCCTGAAAGATGCTCAGTCTTATTCTTTCGATAAACGACATTACGAAGCTCCAGTACAACAGGTGCGTTTTCGGAGACGCCCTCTGTTTTTTCCCCCGTAAGGTCTACTTTTCGCCCAACCATCATTTCGGCAAGCTCCTGCGGGTTTGTACTGCAGGTATCCTTTGTGCAGATATATTTACCGTTCCTCAAAATGGTCACACGGTCGGATATCTGCATGATCTCTTTAAGCTTATGCGTGATAATAATGATGGTTTTTCCGTCGTTACGAAGTTCCTTTAGAACCTTAAACAGCTCCTGTACTTCATGTGAGGTGAGTACTGCAGTGGGCTCATCCAAAATTATCAGGTCTGTATTACGGTAAAGAGCCTTCATGATCTCAACACGCTGTTTTGTTCCTACCGATAAGCTTTCTATCTTTGCGCGCGGATCAACTTGAAAAGAATACTTCTTTGAGAGCGCTTCGACCTCGCGGATTGCCCTTTCCTTGTTGAAAAAGAAGCCCCTTTTCGGCTCATTGCCAAGCGTGATATTCTCGGCCACGGTCATAGGGCCGGAAAGCATGAAGTGCTGGTGCACCATTCCGATCCCGAGCCTTAGCGCATCCTGCGGATTTTTGATGTTTACTTTTTTACCTTTGATATAGATGGTTCCGCTGTCCGGTTTTTCCATTCCGTAGAGAATCCTCATTAGCGTCGTTTTGCCGGCTCCGTTTTCACCAAGCAAAGAATGAATCTCGCCGCAGCGCACTGTCAGATCGATCCCGTCGTTGGCAGTTACCGATCCGTAGATCTTGGTAATGCCTCGCATTTCCAAATGGTTCACAGTTAGCCCCCTTGCCGCAGTTATCCGGAAAGGAAACCCGCCGCACTAGGCGGCAGATTTCCTTAAGCGGTTGTATGTTAGTGCAGAGTAATAAAAATCTTATTTTAGTCCAGCGATAAATGAATCAACTTCTTCCAGTGTGGTTGGAGGAACGATTGTGCCGTCGATGATTGCTTTTCTTGCATCTTCTGCTTTCTGCAAAACGTCTTCGGGGGTTTCGACCTGAGCGCCTTCGACTGTATAATCAACTGCGTCTTCTTTCAAACCGAGTTTCTTCATTCCGGCGGTGAAGGTGCCTTCTTTTACATCCTTGATTTCGTTATAGATACAGACATCGAGGTTGCGCAGGGCGCTAAGGAAGATGCAGGATGGATCGATCGGAATCTGATTGACATCGGCTCCGATCGCAAGGTTACCGGTATCCTTCGCTGCTACAAAGACTCCAAGGCCGGAACCGCCGGCAGCACCCATTACAATGTCAGCGCCTTCGTTGTACATTGACATTGCGAGCTCTTTGCCCGTGTTAGAGTCGTTCCATGCACCAACATATTTAACGAGAACCTCAACATCCTTGTTTACGCTCATTGCGCCGGCTTTGTAGCCTGCAATTATTGAGTTGATCAGCGGAATATCCATGCCGCCAACAATGCCTATTTTATTGGTTTTAGTGGTAAGTCCTGCAATTGTTCCGACAAGGTAGGTTTTTTCGTTATCTTTGAAGGTAATGCTTGCGACGTTTGGCATGTCCAGTTCGCCGTCAAGGAGTACAAATTTCTGGTCCGAAAACTCTTCGCCTACAGCTTTGATAGCATCTGCCTGATCAAAACCTACTCCGACGATCAGATCATAGCTGCCGGATTTAGCAAATTCACGGTGATGTCCTTCAAATTCTGCGATTTCCTTAGGCTCGACATACTGAACCTTGATCCCGAGCTCATCTTCAGCTCTTTTGATTCCGGCATATGCGCTGTCATTAAATGCTTTATCGCCCAAACCGCCCAGACCGAACACAACTGCAACGCTGATTTCATCATTTGATTTGCCTTCATTCTGGTTGGAAGCCGGTGCAGAGGAGTCGCATCCTGCAAGAATCATGGTTAGGATCAGGATTACTGATAGAATAGAGAAAAGTTTTTTCATAAATATCCTCCAAGTGATTGAGTTAAATCAATTTTGAGTTTTATTCAAGATCAGTCTTCAATGGCAATACGTTTTTTTACTGTGCTTGGAACTTCGATTATATTTTCCATGCAGGTACATTTCTTGTCTGCCGGATTGATTGCAGCAATCGCCTTTATGGTTATTGTTCCGAACTTTTTAGCACAGTCACTGTAGTAATCAAAAATCGAAGAACCCTTCCAGCTTGCGTCTTCCACACCCTCGGCAAAGTTGCTGACGATATAGGCGCTTGCATAGCAGGCCCCGATTGCGCGTGCCAGGTAGGATTCGGGAACGATTGTATGCCCGGTGATATCAGCACCTGCCGTGCGAAGCATTCGGATTTCGGAAGCGGTTTCAAAGCGGGGAGGCTCTGTATTTGCATAAACGCCTCGTGTGAATACCCGCGGATATTCTTCCTTCGCGAACTTACATAGCAGCGAACGCAGATCGGAGCAGAGGGGATCCCTCATACGGACAATATTTGAAGTAAAGTGATGGACGTTTGAAGGACGCTTAGTCATATCGATAATGTCATGCGGAATGATTACGTCGCCCGGATCGAGTAAAGGGTTGATGCTTCCGCCGCTGCCCTCCGCGATGATAAATTTAACGCCTGCCCGCTTAAATACCCAAAAAACCTGCTCAGAGGGAGTGTTGTAGGGGCTCAGTCCGTGAAATCCGTGAAAAGGAACGGTTAGAACCTGTCTCGGCTTGCCGTCTGCAGTAAGAGCTGCGTCAAGCTCAAACAGTTTCATAGGCATCGTCGTACCAAACGGGGTTTCAAACTCCATATCCTTTTGAAGTACATTGACCCCCTGGATTCCGGTGTTCTCAGGAAAGTCACCGGCCCATGTGCCTGATCCGCCAATTATGGCATAATCAACCTTAGGAATGTCTTTTACTATCATTTTTTCTCCTCTTTCTGCCGCTGTAAGTAAAAATACGGCTTTATTAGAAATAATTTAGGAACGATATCAAAGGCTAAAAGAAAATATGTAAGATGTGGACACGCGGAGAATAATAAAAAACGGGCAAAGCATTATAGGTGCTTTGCCCGTTTCAAAATGGACCATTATACACATAGTACAACAGCACAAGGTATGCAAAAAGGCAACTCTTAAACTCTTATATGAGAGTGCAATTTTGCTGTAATAGAAACGAGTATAACACACCTATAGCGAGGCAATTTACGGTTGCTTCGTAGAGACATCTGCGCCATATTCACAGACATATATAGATGTTATTTACAATATTCTACATTTTTGAAGTCGGGCTGATTATATCACAGCATTTTACAGTTGAAAAGAGTAAATTGAAAAATCGGGAAGAGAGCTAATTTGGATTGGGATGCGGTTAAATTATTGTGGAAAATATCTATGCGACTGGCTCTCAGTGGCTATATTCAAGAAAGACAGGTGGCTTCTGCGGGGATGTAGATTGTCCGACCTTCCGCTCTCTTTATGATTGCGGGGTAATCTCCGTCAATGTAACCAAGGCATACAAAGACCAGAGGCATGTAGTTTTCATCTAGTCCCCATTTCGAAAGTAACTCAGCCATCTCGGGGTTTGAAAAAGTGGCCTCAGCTCTGCCAACAATGCAGCTTGAAACCCCTAAATCATAAGCCATAAGAATCATATTCTGTGCACATGCAAAAGCAGAACCAATACAATTTACGTGTGTTTTTAAAGCTTTTGGCACACAAACAATTCCAAGTGCCTGACAACCATAAAAACCACTCTTGATTGTTTTGTCATCAAGTATTGACGGCTGATCCGCCGAAACGGTTACGTTCCTACTCCTGTTTTCGCAATTTGCATTGATCACTCCAATCTTCTCGATCAGATCCGCATCATCCAGCATAATGATTTTTGTTCCCTGTCCGCCTCCTGGACTTGGTGCATAGATTCCTGCCTCCAAAACCATGTCCAGCTTTTCCTTTTCAACCTTTCGGGGCAAGTACCTTCGGATAGACCTTCTTGTTTTCATCAAATCTAATAGGTTCATGATTGTCCTCCCTTTTTTCATAAATTATCTTCACCATGTCTATATTAGTAGATTTTGACCCTACCAACAAGTACGCACCATTTTATTAGAAGGTTTCTTTTATGTAACCTATTGATTAAATTCGTATGCAATACTATAATTTGAGTATAGGATTTATTGGTGAACCATTAGCAAATAGGTGAGTAAATATGCAGGGAAAAAACGAATTACCCGATTGTCCGGTTGCCACAACTGTATCTCTTATAGGCGGTAAATGGAAGCTGCTTATTTTACGCAATCTTTTATATCGTCCATGGAGATTTAATGAGCTGCGGAAAGATTTAGGTGGGATCAGTCAGAAAGTTTTAACTGACAGCTTGCGAGCTATGGAAAAGGACGGAATTATAACTCGCACTGTTTATCCAGAAGTACCACCCCGTGTGGAGTATGCACTAAGTGACGTAGGTGAGTCTATGCGCCCAATTCTAAAGGCAATGGAAGACTGGGGAAACAGCTATAAAAAATCCTTAATCCTCTGATATAGGTGAACATGTTGCTTTGCCAACTTCTCTAAAGAGTAACTTCTTTATGTCGCTTCCTCGTTTGAGTGTTTGCAGGAGTCCCGCCTTGTTTTTGAATTTTATAAGCTTATTAAAGCCAAAAAATAACACATAGGAGATATATTATGAAGAACAATCAAATTGTCCGAACCTCGCCCGAAAGTGTGGGCATACCATCAGCCTCGATAGAGTCTTTTCTTGATGGCGCAGCAAACCGTGGCATTGACCTTCACAGCCTCGTTATACTGCGGGACGGAAAAATCTGCGCCGAGGGCTGGTGGGCACCATATGCGCCCGAGCTGCTTCATCCGATGTACTCAGCAACCAAGAGCTTTACCTCAACCGCAATTGGCTTTGCAATACAGGAAGGGCTTTTGTCACTCGACACCAAACTTGTAGATATCTTTTCAGATTGTCTGCCTGAAAACCCATCAGAAAATCTGAAAAAAGCGACCATTCATGATTTGCTGTGCATGGGCTGCGGGCACGAAACCGAACCGGCATTAATGAATTTAGAGGGTAATTGGATAAAGAATTTCCTTGCCCATGAATTCAAGTATGAGCCGGGAACCACTTTCCAGTACAACACCGCCGGCACAAATATGCTTTGTGCGGCACTTTATCGCGTAAGCGGTCAACAGCTCTCAGAATACCTCCGTCCAAGGTTCTTTGATAAAGTTGGTATTGGTGAGTTTAAAACTACATATATGCCTGACGGAACAGAAATGGGGGGAGCAGGCTATCGCTTGCGTACCGAAGACCTGGCGCGGCTCTGTCAGTTTATCTTAAACCGCGGAATATGGAATGGCGAGCGGCTACTGAACGAAGAGTGGTTTGATAAAATTGGCACAAAACAAATCGAAACGAAGAACGATGTTTATAAGAACCAGAGTCCTGAATGGCTATTGGGCTATAGCTATCAGTATTGGATGTGCAAGGAGCCGGGTACCTTCCGAGCCGACGGATTATTTGGGCAATTTGGTGTTATCATTCCATCAAAGAACGCAGCGGTGGTCATAACCGAGACCACAGGCAACACACAGGGGACGCTTGATCTTATTTGGGAGCATTTGTACCCCGCAATGGGAGAACCCCTGCCGGAAGACAGCTGTGCTGAAGCCGCACTGAAAGCTCGCTTGAGCAGGCTCACACTTGCACGTTTCCCCGCGGGTACCATCAAAGGTGATTCCAAGTACAATAAGACGTACAAATCCGCCGGTGGTGGTTCGCTAGGTCTAAGAGACCTTGCAGGATTTATGAGATTTGGCACCAAACCATCCGATTTGAAGTCGATAGGATTTAAGTTCGGCGGTGATATTGCGGAGATAACGATAGATGAGGGTGAAGGCGAAGCTGTTTTGTCCGTGCAACTTGGTATGGACTACTCGGAAAATACTTACTTCGGAGAAAAGTATTTCTGCAGAGGGCACTGGCGCTCACCGATCCACTTTGAGATGGAGGTCCACGCTCCTGAGGCTGGTCAGGGTATGATGATAAACTTCGTATTTGATGATGAGGGCGTCTCTGTTCGTCCTGAACGCATACTCACTATGATGCGCTTCCCTGGGATGCCGCCAATAACCGACCCGACATTCAGGATGGAATAACAAGATTATGCACTAACCTCTATTATCCTGAACGCGTATCCCACAGGCGAATTTTGCTTATGGGGACAACATCCAAAAGGTTTGACTGCTAGGTCTCACTGTTGCATTTATAATAACGAATGTTCAGATATAACCAGCATGTTTTAAACTATAAATGAGAGCCCACTTCTTGTACGTAGACAAAGAAGTGGGCTCAAAATCATTGCATGGACGAACGAACCATCCTTAAATATTCTCGAATACCGGCTTCTTCGTCGTGACGGTATGTGAAGCCAAAGTGATCTGCTACCGCTACTGCAAGAGTGTGGAACAAGTCACACATCACATCGACCGATGCCCAGATGTCGGTATAGTCACTGCCCGAATAAGTGGCGGCGTATTGATCGTACAATTCAGGTGAGAGATATTTTTTGAAATACTTCCCGTTCTTGCCTGTAGATATGTCAAATCCGTATTGTGTGCCGAGATAATAATTGATCATATCATGAAGTTCAGACCGAACCACATCATTGAGCATATGCATTACATAAGGTAACTCATCCCGCGCAATTCCTTTTGCGACATTGTTTAGACACCACCAGAAATTATTGCAGCATGAGTAATAGAAAAGTGGGGAGGGAGGCTTGATATGCCAGTGTTTATCGCTTGGGGCAGGCAAAGCTGGCAAAAACCCATGACCATTGTCTTTATCCAGCAGAACTACTGCAGGCTCCCCGTCATCAATGTACTTTGTAAACTCAAAAGAGAGGTCAATGCGAACTCCATCAGGATAAATCATCATATAGTTAAAATGACCGTCTCCGTCCGGATAACGCATAGCTTCCGGCATCTGCATAATCAGAGGCTTGCCGAAGCCTTCATCAACCCATGCAGGATTATTATAAAATGGTGCAATGTCTTCAACAAAATAGGTGATGTCGTAATCCTGGTAGATGTCCTTCGGTGCGGATGGGTTCGCCCGCGAACCGACCAGCAGTACAGCACGAATTCGTTCGTCGGCTCGAGCCACCCCTAAAATCAGGTTCATAATTTCCTGTTCATCTCGCATACTTTCTACTCCCTTATACCGATATCTAAAATTTTTTAGACTCCATGTCCACTTAAGATGATTTTCACTTTTATTATATAGGAGACATAATGGTATAACAATCCATGATTAATATGGAGAGGTAATCTCCCAAAACAAAAGACAAAGGAGTTAATGTCGTCTCCCTTGTCTTTTTTCGTTTTATAGGTTTGAATTGCTCATGTTAAGACATTTAGGATTGCTTAAGTACCTGTTTACGATGAATATTCATCAAAAAAACTCCCTTTTTTCATTTGCTTACTCCATTTGGAGATCGACTTGTGCCGTGCTTTTTTCTCTTTAAGATAACCAGTTTTGTCGTCCACAAATCTATTTTCCTGCTTCTGAGCCAAGTAGTACTCCCAACGCTCTCGGGATAAAGCACCATCGTTGAGCGCCGCAAGGACCGCGCATCCCGGCTCGGTTTTATGACGGCAGTCGGTAAATCGGCATTCTGTGAATAACTCCTCTACATCTGAAAATTCCGTGCTGATTCCTTCGTCTGCGTGAAATAACCCCAGTTCACGCATCCCCGGTGTATCTATAACCATTGCACCGGATGGCAGCATGAAAAGTTGACGATGGGTTGTGGTGTGGCGACCTCTGCTGTCACCCTCCCGGATGGAACTTACAGCCATTACTTCCTGTTTCATCAAAGCATTTAGCAATGACGATTTGCCCACACCGGACATTCCAAGAAAAACTATTGTTTTTCTTGGCTGTAAATAGCTTTCCAACTCATCAAGTCCGAAACCCGTGTGACTGGAAACTGCATGTACAGGTACATGTGGTGCAGCTTTTCGGATATCAGCCACGTATTGATTAGAATCTGATTGCAAATCAGCTTTAGTCAATATCACAACGGGCTGTGCACCGCTTTGCCTTGCCATCGTTAAATAACGCATGACGCGACTTACGTTGAAATCGCGATTCAAGGAAGTCAGAATAAATACGTAGTCAAAATTCGCCGCAATGGTCTGTTGCAGAACTGTCTTGACAAATCCTGCCGCATGCCCTGAAAAGTCACTACGTACAAACATAGACTTTCGAGGAAGCGTTCTAATAATTATGCTATCTCCGCTCTGATTTAAGCTTATCAGCACAAAATCTCCTGTTGTAGGAAAACTCTCTCTGCCATCGGTGTAATAAACACTGGATTTCAATCTTCCAAAAATGGTTCCGTATTCGCATATTAGTTCATAGCGGTCCTTGTGAACGGCTGTAACTCTTGCAGGAATAACAGATGCATCGTATTGCGTCATGTCGAGAGAGTAAAGCATAGTCTCGAAAAACCCGTAGTCTTCTAATAATATCAATTTTTGTTCCCTCCAAAACAATATGGTGCTCTTGGTATACACAATAATGTGTTAAGAGTGGGTTTATATAATCGTTTCGCCTATTCAAATGTTTTTGGGCGCAAAAATGCCGCAGCCAGCAGCCATCGATAGCTGCAAACTGCGGTGCGTCTCAGGTAATGCAAGCGATGAAATAAAAACACGAGCATACCCGCTCGTATACCCGTACAAGTTTACAGTATTCACGAAAGGTTGCTTGAAACGGCATAGCGATAAATGGTGGTTGCACCTTACCTATCACTTTGCCCAATATTCAGTTTTAGACGAAAGACACCTCATGGATCCTTGTCATTAGAAACAACTCCTTTCGTTTCTGTAAAGTAAAAAATGTATGTCGCGAAGACATCGCCTCGTTTAGTATACCATCTAGTTCCAGGAAAATCAATATTAGAGTATAATTTGTATGTGTCAAGTAATCGTTGGGAAATATTTCTGAGTTAGAAAATTAGCATCAAATCAAGATAAGACTTATTTTTAGGATTGCAAAGCATCACCGTATCATACCGGTGCGCTAGTACTTGTATGAGCATAGTTCTTAGGAGCCGAAACGTATGTTGCTTAAGGCTCTCATTCCTAGAAGAGATTTGCTCCACTTCATGTTAGGGATTTCTGCGCGCTTGAAGCCATTGTATCCTTTGCCAACGGCCTGCTGCGTCTTAGCGGAGCTAAATCCGGTTATTGCATGAAGAGATGTGGTTGGGATTACTTCGCCTATCACAGAGAGTGTACGTTTTAGACGACCTGTTTGCTTCAGACAGATCAAGGCAGCCAGATGATTGGCTCCATCAATGCTCCAGGAGGCACGTCTGCCCTTCATTCTGTTACCAACCATAGTAAATATATTGCTCTCCATAGCACCTAAAGGTGCACGCTGTAGGCCAGGATTTACGTCAGGTATCTCAAGTCCTCTCTCGTGGTACGGAATAAGAGCATCCTTGTTGTTGCTAAAATAGCTTAGTAGAGCTTTTCTTCTTTTTTGCTCTGTTTCATCAACTGTGCTATTTATTGAGGCTTCAATTACATCCAATAGATCATCAATCCTCTTGTTAAGAAGGAGATCCATCATAAGGCTACAAAGATCAGGGTCATTTACGTACTCTCGAATCGCTTTGTTCCGGTGAAAGATATCTAACTGGTACACTGTGTCCGCCCCCTTTTGTCCCTTTATCCACTTAGCTCCATCTCCATTGAGTATGCGCATTTCAATTTCATCTACGTTGTAAACAGAGGCTATATGCCCTTCCTTGCGTTCAACAAACTCCGAAGCGCTTTCAAAACTTGCACAGGCAACCTTATCAGATAGGTTTCGGCGGCCACCGGCCGTCTCGCTGATACCGGTGTAAGCAATTGCAACCTTCATTTCTTTGGATTTGCCGTGCTCTTTACGGGCTTTCCCCTGCAGCGATAGCCACACACCATCTTGTTCTTCGAATAACACCTTGCTTTCAAGTTGGCCTGTGCCTTTATTCTGCACAGCCTTTTCTGCAAGTTGCTCTTCATATCCCAGAACCCGACTTCCAACTGCCTGTGTAACAGACCAAGCTGTTGTATGGGATATCTTTAGACCGCTTGTCTCACTTATCTTCTCTGCCACTTCACGATAATCACTTTCGCACGCTGCAGTTGCTATAAGGCTTGACACAAGCTCACTCATTTTTCCCGGTGCATCAATTCCTAAAGCATTATCAAGAAGGTATGTGTACTCTTTTCCTCCGCTTTCATCACGTGTCCAGTACACTCTCCGGCTATATTCAACCTCTCCCATGATTGTCTTGAGGCTTGTCTTACGTTGCCCCTCACTCTTGTATTCCTTGACATCTCTTTGGCTAAATATCTGCTCATCTAGCTCTGTCAGTATCTCAGCCATTTGTGCACGGCCTATCGCCATACACATATCGTAAATATTTCTTTCAATTTTTTGTAAATCTACCTTGAATTCTTTCCCGTTCTCGGTTAGAATCATAGTTGCATACACCACCTGTCTGATTTTTTCTTCAAACTAATCTTAACAAGGTTTGTATGCAAAGGGAAGGGCTTTTTTAGCTTTTCCCTTTTCTTTTTCCCAATGATTATTTTACACTAAGGTATAATTTATTGCCAAATCTTTTGTTTTATACTTCCATTAAATATGTTATAATTTAGAAATATTGATGCGGATTGATGTGGAAGTCAAAATACATCTGAGTTTATCAGTTTTACACATGGTGATAGCACTTCAACTCTAAAGAGAGCCGGCAGTATCATGCTGATAACAAAGGATATGCATATAGATACCATCAGCAGGTTTGATGGAACTATTGATGATTATATGAAAGAAATCAAAGATAAGCATTACTATATCGAGGTTCAACTCTGGAACAATGACTGCAACATTTAGCCAAGAACAAGAAACAAGATAATGGCACCAAATAAAATAGGATGGAGATGATCGCTTGAAAACCGTAATTATTTATTACACCTTTGGAGGGTCCACAAAGAAAGAGGCGCAACGCCTCAGTGAAAATCTAGGTGCACCTTTGTTTCGTGTAGAGGAAGCCCGACGTCGCAGTCTGTTGACTTCTTTTATACCCGGTATTTTACAGGCGATAAAGCGCAAAACTGTACCTATCAAACCGTTGAATGTCGATTTGAATGATTATGACCGAATCATTATAGGCTGCCCGGTCTGGGCGGGCCATCCGGCGCCTGCCTTCAACTCCATCATTGAACTGCTCCCCACAGAAAAAGAAGTGGAACTTTTCTTTTGCTCCGCCGGCGGCGAAGCCCCTGAGAGTGAACAAGAAACCAAGGAGCTTATAGCAAAGAAAGGCTGCACCCTTGTTTCTTATCGTGACGTCAAAACCGACGCTGCACCGGCGAAAATGAAAGAATGAAAGCTACTATTTTCAGCTGGCTGAAGGAGAATATTGAAAATGACCGATAGGACAACCACCGTTGCACAACTCAAAAAACATATAGAGGATTTTTCCTACTCGCGGGGCTGGCGTAAAGACCAAAACGCCAAAAACCTTGTTATGGCACTGACCGTTGAAACAGCCGAGCTTGCAGAAATCTTTATGTGGCTGCATTCAGACGACGCCGACAGCATAAAAGAAAACGCTGAGGAGTTTGAGCATTTGCAGGATGAACTTGCCGATATTTTTTGGTATATATGCCGCTTGTGCGAACATTATGATATAGATTTAGCAAAGGCAGTCGAAAAGAAGACGGTTAAGAACGCAATGAAATACCCGGGTGTAAAAAAGTAAATCGATCAAATGAATATTATATAGAAATGAAAGGTGATAGAATGATACCAACTCCTACACAAGCACGAGAAATCCTGGAAAAGTACAACAAGGAACCGTTCCACTTGCTTCATGGTGAAACGGTATCAGAAGTAATGGGATGGTTTGCTCAGAAATACGATCTAGAAAACATCGACTATTGGCGTACTGTCGGTATGCTTCATGATATTGACTTTGGGCTTTATCCTGAACAGCACTGTGTCAAAGGCATTGAGCTAATGAGAGATGAAGGAATCGATGAGAGTATCATCCGCTCTGCCCTAAGTCACGGATGGGGCATGACTGAAACGCCATATGAACCGGAAAGTATTATGGAAAAACTGCTTTTTGCCGTTGATGAGTTGACCGGGTTGATTGGTGCCGCAGCTTTGATGCGTCCGAGCAAAAGTGTATCCGATATGAAACTTTCCAGCCTGAAAAAGAAATTTAAAGATAAGAAATTCGCTGCCGGCTGTTCTCGGGAGACTATTGCCAAGGGAGCAGAAATGCTTGGCTGGGAGCTTGATGAGCTTTTAGAGCAGACTTTGCAAGCAATGCAAGCGACAGAAAAGCGTTAATAATAGCGTTAATAATTGCGTCTACCACCATTAGCATCTACTATTTCATCGGGTCGAGGGGAATAATGCATATCGAGTATTATCGCGAAGCGTGTTATACTACTAATAATAATGAACTTAGTAGTACATAACACACTAGAGGTGAACATTATGAGAGATTTTACTTTTCACACTCCCACTGAGGTGATTTTCGGGCGTGACGCGGAGCTCAAAACCGGTCAGGCGGCGAAAAAATATGGCGCGAGTCGCGTATTAGTCGTATACGGAAAGGGAAGTGTTGTCAGGAGCGGTCTACTGGACAGAGTATGCAAGACCTTCGAAGAAGAGGGGCTTTCATATCAGCAGTTCGGCGGTGTTGAGCCAAATCCTCGTGTTGGTTTGACTCGCGAGGCGATAAAGACGGCTATCGATATGAAAGCAGACATGATTGTCGGAGTGGGTGGCGGAAGCGTCATTGATACGGCCAAAGCAATAGCCCATGGCGCGGCAAATCCCGATATTGACATATGGGATTTATGGCTTAGGAAGCAACCTCTGGAGAAGAGCTTGCCTGTCGGAGCCGTTGTCACAATTCCGGCTGCCGGGAGCGAGATGAGTGATTCCTCGGTTCTGACCAACGAAGAGACGCAAGAAAAACGAGGCCTAAACACGCAACTGAACCGTCCTGCTTTTGCCATAATGAACCCAGCTCTCGCTACTACGCTTCCGATCTATCAGGTTGCATGTGGTGTAACTGATATCTATATGCACACTCTGGAAAGGTATTTTTCGCCAGTAACGGGCAATGACTTCACCGATGAAGTAGCAGAGGCACTAATGCGAGTCGTCATACGAAATGGAAGACGTGTTGTAAAGGATCCTAACGATTATGATGCCATGAGTGAGATCATGTGGTGTTCAAGCGTATCCCATAATGGACTTACAGGCTTGGGCGGGGAGAAAGATTTTTCTGCCCATCAGTTAGGACAAGCGATAGGCGGTATTTACGACAAAGCCCACGCAGCAACACTTTCTGCTGTTTGGGGAAGCTGGGCATGGTATGTGCTTAAAACTAACCCTTCCCGATTTGAAAAATACGCCATGAACGTATGGGGAGTTGAAACAGCGGAAGAAGGTATAGAGAAAACCGTTGAATTTTTCAGTGAAATCGGAATGCCTATTACCTTAAGTGAGCTTGGGATTGGCATTTTATCCGATACGGAACTCGATGCGCTTGCCGTCAAATGCACATACGGCAAATCCAGAACAATTGGCAGCTTTAAGGTTTTGGATTATGATGACATTTTGAAAATTTATGAAGCGGCCAATAAATAATCCTCTCACGTGAAGGATTGACACGCCTATAATGCAATCCACAATTAATCAAGCGCCGGTTAAACCGGCGCTATTCCATGCTTATACCACATATTATTAAAGGCATTCGTAATTATCGTTTGAGTCTAAATTTTTTTGACTTTGAGGTTCGCTGATTGTCACATACAGCGTTATTATGATACTGAACATTATTAACCACCATGCTTTGATTAACCCAAATGCGATAATGGCCATTAGACAGTACCCATACATGGCAAGCTAAGTCAAATGTATAAAGCGAAATCCATTGGATTGAAAAGATAAAACTGAACGGATTGATTTTATTAAATATATCAGACCAAGTTTATGAAATCTATCGGATCGGGAAACATAAATCTATCGGATTCGAGTTGTAAAATCTATCGGATTGGGATACAATTCAAGTGGGGGTGAACTGTATGGATATGCGAAAATATCGTCCTCGTATCATAGATAAGCGTATTAATAAATATTTATCCACATTTGGTGCTATATGTATTGAAGGGCCAAAATGGTGTGGAAAGACATGGACATCGTTTTTTCACAGTAAAAGTACTATATTTCTAGGTGACCCTGCAGGGAATTTCCAAAATAGGGAGCTGGCAAGGCTATCTCCGAGTTTGGTGCTGGAGGGCGAAACACCTCGTTTAGTTGACGAATGGCAGGAGGTCCCGCAACTTTGGGATGCCGTTCGACACAAGGTTGATCAGACAACCGATAAAGGACTTTTCATCCTGACAGGTTCCGCAACCCCAAATCATAAGGGTATCCTTCACAGCGGAGCGGGGCGGATTGCCAGGTTGCGTATGCGTACGATGTCCCTATACGAATCAGGCGATTCCTCCGGTAAGGTTTCTTTGCAATCGCTGTGTAATGGCAAGATGGAACCTGCGCTGACCGGAGAGGTGGATTTAAAAAGACTCATTGAGCTTATCGTACGCGGTGGATGGCCTGGCAGTCTTGATCTGCCGATTGATGAGGCTGCGCTTTTACCATCTGAATATTTGAATGCTGTTATTGAAGATGACGTGTACCGAATAGATGGTATCAAGCGGGATACGCAAAAAATGTGGCTGCTATTGCGATCCCTTGCACGAAATGAAAGTACGACCGCTACTAATAAAACCTTGAAAAATGATATAAAGGCTGTCGATGATGAGGACATCAATGTTGAAACAGTCGCTTCTTATCTCGATATTTTCAAACGACTATTTCTCATAGACAACCAGCCGCCATTTTCCGCTAATATCCGCTCATCTGTTAGAATAAAGCAAGCTGAAAAGCGCCATTTCTCCGACCCGTCTCTTGCCTGCGCATTGCTTAAGGTCACTCCTGAAAGTCTACTTAACGACCTTGAAACCCTTGGGTTATTATTTGAGGCCCTGTGCGAAAGAGACTTGAGAATTTACGCGGAATCTTTTGGTGGTCAGTTATATCATTATCAAGATTACCGTAACCGCGAAATCGATGCTATTGTTAGTCTGCCGGATGGACGCTGGTGTGCTTTTGAGATAAAACTTGGGGCAAATCAGATTGACGAGGCTGCTTATAACCTTATAAAGATTCGGGATGAACTGGCAAAGGAGAAAAATGCTGTTTCACCGTCAGTATTGTGCGTCATTTGTGGATTGTCAAACGCCGCATATCAACGTGATGATGGCGTTTATGTCGTACCACTGACAGCGCTCAAGGATTGAGAGTTATATACGAATAATCCACGCAGTTTAATAAATCAAGCGCCGGTTAAACCGGCGCTTATTCCATGTTCAACTTACATTAGCTGGCTTTCGTGTTTTGCGAAAAAGTCGACTCGCGGTTCCAAAAACTTAAGGTTATGCTCGGACGGGTTTTCAATAAAATCATATATCGAGTCAAAGATCCTATCCCAACTCCAAAAATCTTCACTCAGATTCAAATAGTCCAGTATCATTTCAGTCCCCTCCGGAGCAACCGGATGCATCAAAACAGCAGCCGTTCTTACCATATGGAAGGTATCTATTATCGTCTGAGCCCTTAAGTCATTATCATCTTCTTTGTCTGCATCTCGGATCATCTTTACCCAGTACTTATTCATGCCTCGGATATAAGTGTCCATCAGACTCATCATCAGGTGAAAATCACACTTATACATCAACTTCTCATATTCCAGGATCGTACTCTTCGCCTCGGTCAATACCTCTTCGCTAATTTTCCCCACAGGAAGCTTTCCGTCGAAGTATTTCTGCACAGTGTAAAAGCAGGATCTTACAACCCTATTGAATACGTTTGTTAAGAGGTTTCCCTCTTTGAGGACAGGATCACTGTCTTTTTCGCCAGCCTTTGGATTGAATGGTTTCGGCTGAAAGCTTACACTTCTTATTCCAAGGCCAAGACCAAGAAAGTGTGCCCTCAACTGTTCCGGCGTGTAGTGTTCAAGAAGCTCCCGAGCTGTAGGGGGCTTGATTTTGCCGCTGCTACTGGCTTTCTTGTTCAAAAATAGCAGATGATTGTTAACTATCAGATGCGGTAATTGCATTTCACCTTCGGGCGGATCAGCTGTTGGTTGCTTGCCCTGCAATCCCATGAACATAGCCATTTCGGCAGGTCCGTAGAAATAGACATTGTCTTCGCCTATAAACTGGAACACCCCGGCATCCTTCGAGCACCACCAATCCTTCCAATCGTCGTCATCCTTGCCATTCATCTCAAGGAAGCATTTTGTAAAAGAAATCGGTGCCCACAGCGATTCAGGCCATACCCACACGGTTAGACCGTCAAGATCTTCGAGAACCGGAGCAGGAACTCCCCACTCTATATTACCTGTCAGTCTGAATGGGACAAGCGTTTTACCTGTTCTGAATCTTATGGAATTATCAGCGAGGATTTGACAGGCTTTTTCCCTGTCTTCCAATGTCTCAAACACCAAAACAGCGGAGGGCTTTCTGTCTTCGACCTTGCATTCAAACCTAGGGAGCTGACTTCTTAAGTCATCAAGGGACTCGAGTAGATCCTTCTTGATATATATCACGGGAGGCTCAAGAAATTCCTTGATGCTACTTATTGCAAAATCTCTAATAATCCCATTCCCCTCGGCTTTATCGATCCACTTTTTCAGAAGAGAGTAGAACTCATCAAGTTTGAAGTACCAGTTAGTTGCATCCTTCATGATAGGCTTTTTGCCCGAAAGTAGACTTTTTGGGTTAATGAGATCGGATGGCATGTATTGGTGGCCAAGGGAGCATTCATCGGCATATGCTTTCTCGGATGAGCATCCGTCGATAGGGCACTGACCTACAACCTGACGGCCGTTGAGATATACGTCGAACTCGGTATCATAGAACTGGGATGTGGTCATCTTTCGTAGATGGCCGTTTTTATACAGTTCAGTAATGATCTCCAAAGTTAGCTCCTTGTGGATTTCAGATGCCCTTTCCAGAGCCGATGCAGCAAACAAGTTGAGACTGATGCCGTACTTATCAAGCACTTCTTTTTGCAGTTCATGATTCATTTGCACAAAATCGGTTATTGTACCATCAAACTCGCCTTTTTCAACGAGTTGTCTATAGTTTTCCAATATAGGTGAGCCATAACAGTCAGTTCCTGAAACAAATATCACGTTATCCTTTCCGATCCTGTCGCGGAGAAAACGCGCATAGGTATCCGCATGTACAAAAACGCCCCCGACATGGCCCAGATGGAGCTCCTTGTTTCCGTACGGCATTCCTGCGGTAACGATTGCGCGCTTTGGGAATCTCGGTCGCTCTACGTTATTTACATTACTCATGGTTGTCCTCCATTCTACTAGCTTACTGAGATTTCACGAAAAAGTATAGAAAAACTCCCACCTCCAGGATCCTTTGTCCTGGGGACGAGAGTTCTCGCGGTGCCACCCCGGTTCACCATAGCTTTACAGCATAGGCCTCGGTAAGTACATGTAATCAAAGATTCGATTACCTATACTTTTGCACTGTAACGGGTGCGCCCGTTGCAGCCTACCCGACCAGCCGTTATCCACTAACATGGCGGATCGTATCGGTGCACTGCTCAGGAGCCTGTTCGTAAGGTTTTCAGCATCCCTTTTCACCTTCCGGGACTCTCTGTATCTGAAAATAGCCAAACTACTATTCTCCGTCATCGCTTTCCAATATTAAGTTGAATTATAGCGGTAATATCCATATTTGTAAAGTGCTTTTGTTATTGCACTTGAATAGGCAAGGTATATTTACAGTATACGCAACTTATATTAGTAATATTTGACACCGATATTGATATTAAATATAATCGTATTATTATATCAAAATCATTTGGAATATTCATGGACAAGAAACTGTTTTGGTTTTTTGGGAAAAATCAGATCGTGGGATGAAAATAGATAAATGGGTGGATCAAAGATGAAAACGCTTTATGTCTCAGACCTTGACGGCACTTTACTTAATGCAGATGCTGAATTGTCGAGCTACACCGTTGAAACACTAAATAGGCTGATCAGTAGCGGCGCTTACTTTTCCGTGGCAACAGCACGAACTGCTGCCACAACTTTATTTATTCTCGAGGATGTGAAAGTCAATGTGCCGATTATATTGATGAATGGTGTCCTTGTATATGATATTCAGTCCCGGCAATACATCAAGAAGGAAGTGCTGAGCAGAACACTCACAGCACAGATTACCGCTGCTATAAAGAAAACGGGACAAAACGGCTTGATGTATGCTGTACAAGGCAATGAACTCCACACCTATTATGAGAGACTCGAAAAAGAGCCGCTGAAAGCTTTTGTGGATGAGCGGATACAAAAATACAATAAGCGTTTTGAACAGATAAGCGATTTTGATAATGTTGATGCGGGTATAATCTATTTCTGTTTTTTAGATGGCTATGAGAATATCCGTCGGTTATATGATGAAATCAAGAACATCGGCGGACTGAGAGTTGAGATGTACAAAGACATCTATTCTGATGATTTTTGGTACTTGGAGATTTTCAGCGAAACCGCATCCAAGTACAATGCGATACAGTTCCTTAGGCAAAAATACGGATTTGAAAAGCTCGTGTGTTTTGGAGATAACCTAAACGACCTTCCGATGTTTGATGGTTGTGATGAATGTTATGCTGTCGCAAACGCTAAACCGGAGTTAAAAGAAAGGGCAACTGCTGTTATTGGCAGTAATACTGAAGATGGTGTGGCTCGTTTTCTTGATAAAAATGTACTATGAGCTGAGAGGTAATGTGAGCTACTCTCATCTTATAGTTACGTAGTATTCAAGGGATCGAAACCCCTTGCAGAACCGACAAGCCAGTCGTGTTATTCGCTACAGTTTTGGAACTTGAACAGTGGACCAAGGTAGAATTATTGGAATGGAGGGCTTAATAATCATGGATGTTCGCATTGATACATCTCAGATTGTTATCGAGACCGAGCGACTGATACTGCGTTCATTTATTGAGTCGGACTTATCGGACTTCTATAACTACGCATCTGTTCCCGGTGTCGGAGAGATGGCAGGATGGCCGCACCACGAATCGATTGAAACTTCAGAGCGCATATTGAAATCCTTTATTGACGGAAAAGAGGTCTTTGCAATATATCACAAGGCAGATAAAAAGGTTATCGGCTCACTGGGGCTTCATCCGTCATGGGCAAATGAAGATGAAAGATATAAAAGTCTGAAGGTCAAGGAAATCGGGTATGTACTCGCAAAGGACTATTGGGGCCATGGACTGATGCCGGAAGCAGTCAGAACGGTGATCGATCATGGATTTGAAACACTTGGGCTCGATGCTTTTACCTGCGGCCACTTTGTCGATAATAGCCAGTCGCGGAGAGTTATAGAGAAGTGTGGATTCACTTTTGTAAAGCAGAGTGAATTTTACTCGAATCAGCTTCAGCGTAGCTTTGAAGATATGAAATACATATTGCTCCGCACATACTAAAAACGGCGGTATCCGGCTGGAGGTATGCGTATTATGATAAAACTCAACAAACTAGGCTACTGCGGCATCATCACCAATTACTACTGTTCATCCAAGTGCCGGCATTGCATGTATGCAAGTTCGCCGCAGTGGCCAAAGGATTATATGGAAGCCAAGCAGGCGGACGAAATATTCAAGACTTTAAGAAAGTTTGGATGCAGCAGTGTCCACATAGGTGGCGGAGAGCCCTTGCTTCAACCGGAGAAGCTTCTGCCTGTTTTGAATGCGGCCGCAAAAAACAATGTTTACATAGAGTACATCGAAACGAACGCATCCTGGTACAAAGATGACAGGCGAGCAGGAGAAGTGATAAGAAACCTTAAGCAGCATCATATACATA
The DNA here is from genome assembly GCA_050950785.1 of Eubacteriales bacterium. Lineage (GTDB taxonomy): Bacteria > Bacillota > Clostridia > Oscillospirales > JAAYOS01 > JAAYOS01. Next base: position 183,722 of record JBMNIG010000007.1, read on the forward strand.
CACTGCTGATTTCCATTGATCCTTTTCATAATGAGTATGTTCCGTTCAGCAAGGTAAAGGGTCTGATTGCTGCCTGTAATCGGCATGGCATGGAAGTCTTTCCTTGGCGGATGGAGTTTTGGGGTGATCTTGAAGCCGCCGGTGATGATTCGGTTGTTCATTCCCTTGAGGAATATGAAGAGATTTTCCATAAGGATTACAAGCTCATGTTGGCAAAAAGATATGGATTAAACCCGCGGGGAAGAGCGTTGCAGACATATAAGGAGTACCTTGAGGATCAGCCTATTGAAGATATCCTTGATCATTCGTCCCCTTGTAGAGAGTTATTGGGAGTCAATCATTTTCACGTTGATTTATATGGTAATTTTGTTCCCCCGGCTTGCTCGGGTTTATCTTTAGATTTGAGAGATGCAGTAAGGGGTGTGGATCCCGAAAAGTACAAGGTATTTTGCGCTCTTGCCACAAACGGGATCAAAGGCCTTTATGATTTTGCCGTAGAACATCATGGGTATACACCGAAGGATTTATATAAAGGGAAATGCGACCTTTGTTACGATATACGTGAATATCTAGTGTTGGAGAAAAACCTCGAGTTGCCTGACCTACAGCCCATAGGCCACTACAAATATATGTAGCTAGAATGATATGTTTAAGGGCTTATTTCCATAAAATAAAGCGCCGGTCAATCCCGGCGCCATTCTATAATGGTTAGCAGATTAGGAGGATATCTGCGTTAAATAGATCCACCATCCTAAGCAGGCTATCATCGCGCCAATAATGTTTGCAATGGTATCACTCATAGTGTCCACTAAGCCCGGCGGTTGGATCGCTTTCTCAGGTTGGTGGTTAACGACGGGGCTGTTCTTTTGCCAATGCTGATGGTCGGTGTGAAAAATGCTGTCAACTAGAAACTCGCAGACTTCCCAAATTTGATGTAAGGCTAGCGACAAAGCAAAACCAAATACCAAAGTACCGGCAAGTCCGACATCGGGTTCTTTATCGGCAAGAGTTATTCCAAATCCGAAGAATAGTATACCTGAGAGAAAGTGTACGATCCTATCCAACCAGGGGTGGGAATCATAATATCAATAACCTGTCCCAAGAAAAACGGCCAAGAAAAGAACAGTTTGGAATAAAAAAACCGTTAGGGTATCTAGTTGGATATCAATCAGGCTGAGCAGCCAAGGGATAAAGGTTAGTGCTAGTGTAATGGTGGCGAGAAAGATTTTTTTGTAATTTCGCTTAAATAGTTGTACAGCCGTCATTATCACCACTATTACCCGTATTAGGTTAGTATAATAGAATAAAAAACCCATACAAACACGTCCATTTTTATATTATCGGAACTCACCGTGCAACCGTGCATCTATTATGCCCGATTCCTCCTAAAGGATTATATCAATACTTGTTTATTATTTGTCTAGGTTCATGGTAGATAAAAAGTACCAGGGAAGAGGTTTCTTAATCCTAAGATTACTCTCCGGTCGGTGTGAAATCATGGAATACGCGCAGTTTTTGAAAAGAGCGCAGGCAAAGCTAGACGCTGTTTTCAATTTCCTCTCCCGAAAGGAGTTTTTTTCTGTCGCTTCCGCGTTTAAGTATCTGGATGAGTTCAGTTTTATTATTAGTTTTGATGAGCTTGTTGAAACAATGCAGGCGCTCTATCAAGCCTTCGATCTCAACAGAAAGATATTCGGAATTTTCAATAAAAAGTTCGGTCCACATATTTTCATTAAGTCGTGCGACCCTTGTCATATCCATAAAACTGCCGGCAGAAAAACCTTTATGCTCTAAAGCAGAATCACTCAGGATGTAAGCACTCGAAACAACATGCGCAAGCTGTGAAGTAAAGGCTATCATCTTATCATGTTGTTCCGGAGTTGCGTACTGGACGTGTCCAAAGCCAAGCTTCAGAAAGAACTTTCTGATTCTGTCTACAACATCAATTGCTGTACCAGTTACCGGTGTAAGAACCATGGATGCGCCTTGGAAAAGGTCGAGTTTTGAATACTCGAATCCGGAATACTCTATACCCGCCATAGGATGTCCACCTATAAAGCAAAAGCCTGACTGCGATGCTATTGGCGCGATAGCTGATACAACCCCCGATTTTACTCCACAACAGTCTATAACTACAGAATCTCTTTTAAAGCGAGTAGCATTTTTTGTCACATATTCAATCGTGTCTCCGGGGTACAGTGCGATGATTACTATGTCGCAATAGCCTAAGCGCTCGTAAGTTAAACGCTCGTCAATGGCGTTTAGCATTAGCGCCTTCAGGGTTACTGGTTCAGATAAATCGTACCCCCACACAGTGTAGTCCGTGTTCTTCTTGATTGCTTTGGCGAGTGAACCGCCAATAAGCCCTAGACCAACGATTCCAATGTTCATTGACATTTTTCATACCTCCACTTGTTGAATATAAATTGAATTAAAAAGACCCCACAGCGTTAGCTGTGGAGTCTGCTTTGGCTGAGTTACAATCAACCTATTGCGACCTGATACAAAGACTCTATCCTCTTCCAACAGCATAACGCAAATAAGCCTTATCATAGTAATAGTAATAATAGACAAGGCTGAGATAATAATATGCTGCTGTTGCAAGACGGGTTATCATATTGTTCTCCATTTTATTTTGATGTAGTGGTATTTATAGAGTAAGGTAATTTAATTTGAAGAGCTTAAGATATTTTAAGACATAATATAGCACAGATGACTGAACTTGTAAACCAGAAATTCAATTATTTAACATATAAAAGCAAGAAGTCCCCCACCTCTAAGGTGGAGGATGAATTGCATAGCGTTAAGCGGCGGGAGTACGTCACCTGATTAACTACAAGAATCATTAAAAGCGAAGAGAGGCCGTGAAGTGTAGATAGTTTGAACCTATTGACACGTGAGGCTAAAAAAGCGGTGTTCACATTTTACGAAGATCAAGAAAAGACTTCATTGGTTCTCTGATTATTGGACAGTGAATGTCAATATTTTTATTATCGATTGAATGAAAGAACTGAAGTCTTTCTGCATGGAGCAGCTGTCCATGGATATTTAGCCGGTCTGAGATATCTTTTGACTCCTCATTGTTGTATATTTGGTCGCCGACAATTGGGTGGCCCAAAGCTGAACAATGTACCCGAAGCTGGTGTGTCCTGCCGGTTTCGGGTTCGAGTTTCAATATTGAAAAATTGCAGCCACTATACTGAACTAGATCTAGCAACTGATAATGCGTTATAGATTTTGCGCCGTCACTTGAAACACCGCGCTTTATATTTCCGCTTTGCAAACGCAGAATGGGTAGGTTGATAGTACCGCTATTACCTATAACTCTTCCATGGGTAACGGCTAAATATGTTTTTTTAGCAGATGCCAGTGGCTGTGAAAAAAGTGACTTTGTATACGCGTTTTTTGCAAAAAGGACAATTCCTGAAGTGTACCTATCAAGTCTATTCAAAGCGTGGCAAGTTGTTCCCCCTGAATCAGACAGGTAGCCAAGTACATAGCCCATCAATGTGTCAGTTAATTGTGAACGGGATGGATGTGTAAGCATACCTTCGGGTTTATACACAGCAAGCAAAAAATCATCTTCATACAGAACTGTTAGTTCTCCGTACTCAACAGGAATTTCTTGAGGTGATTCGACCAAATCGATGTTTGCAGTTACTAAGTCGCCTTCCCGGCAAATATAGTTTGTAAAGACAGGCGTGCCGTTAACACAAATGCCATCCACCAACTTCAACCGAGTAATCATCCTTTTTGATAATCCCATTTTATGTTTTAAGACGGTTTTGATTTCTTTGCCACCATCTTCTGAACCAATCAACTTATTAAGTATCATTAAAAAGTGCTCCCGCTTAATGTCGTTCGATGTTTTATTATTCTTTAACTTAGTCTATAACATATTGTATCATAGTCCGCAACAGAAGGGGCAGGGACATTGATATGAGCAGTCCGTTCAATTGGACACCAAGCATATTATAATTTACTTATGAAGGAAATTTTGTAACATATTTACGACAAACATTGCAAATTCTGGTGCAGAACTGTATACTGATTCTAGTTGAAGGTGCGGGCATGGAGTAGGTGAAATGTTTCGGTATCAAGCGAGGGGGAGAAACGAACATGATTAGCATATGTGATAACTGGGAGTTTACGCCCGAATGGACTGCAGAGTTTCTTGAGGGTAAAGGCGTAGCAGAAAAGGTGCGCATACCTCATACAGTGAAGGAGATCCCGATTCATTACGCGGGTCCTGAAGATTACGAGCTTTCTTGCGGTTACCGCCGGAGCCTTGATATTCCTGAGGATTACATGGGCAAGCGGCTGTTTTTACAATTTGACGGTGCTGCGCATATTGCAACAGTTTACATAAACGGCGTTGAAGCAGCTACTCATCGATGCGGTTACACGGCCTTTAGAGTTGAAATAACCGAGTTGGTAAACTATGGCGGTGAAAATACCCTTGTTGTGAGGCTCGACTCAACAGAGAACAGCGCAATTCCTCCTTTTGGATTTGTCATAGATTATTTGACTTATGGAGGGTTGTATCGGGAGACTTGGCTGGATGTAAGGGATCAGATCTATATCGAGGATATTTATGTTACAACACCTACCCTCGACAGGGCAAATGTGAAGTTAACAATCAACGGAGAAGGGGAGTCAAGGCAGGCACTGGTTTGCATAATGGATGGTAACGAATGCCTTGCTGAAAAAAGCGGAATTGCCAAGTCAAACGGACTTACTGAGTTTGATATATCCGTGCCCGGTGTAGAGCCTTGGAATGTTGATAACCCTAAGATATATACTTGCTATATCTCACTAATGAACAGCGAAATTGTGACAGACAGTAAATGCGTTACATTTGGTTTTAGGACCGCGGTATTCAAATCGGACGGTTTTTATTTGAACGGCAAGCGCACTTTTTTACGCGGTTTGAATCGTCACCAGAATTATCCATACGTTGGCTATGCAGCGACGGAGCATCTGCAGCGGGAGGATGCTCGAATTCTAAAAGAAGAACTCCAATGCAATGCGGTTCGTACTTCCCACTATCCACAAAGCAAACACTTTATAGACGAGTGTGACAGGCGAGGCATTCTTGTATTTACTGAACTTCCGGGTTGGCAGCACATTGGAGATGAGGCCTGGAAAGATCAGGCATGTGAAAATGTACGGGAAATGGTACTACAGTACCGCAACCACCCAAGTATCATTACTTGGGGAGTCAGAATAAACGAAAGTCAAGATGACGACGAGTTTTACAAACGCACAAACGCAATTGCCCGCGAGCTTGACCCAAGCCGGGCCACTTCAGGAGTGCGTTATATAGAGAAGAGCAGTCTCCTTGAGGACGTATATTCATATAACGACTTTTCTCATACAGGTGACAACCCCGGCGTCAAACCGAAAAACACGGTAACACCGGACATGTCTAGAGCGCTAATAGTTACAGAGCATAATGGGCACATGTTTCCCACAAAGTCCTTTGATCCGTGGCAGAAGCGCCAGGAGCATGCTTTGCGACATGGTAGAGTTCTTGACGCGGCAATGGCCAGTGGGGAGCACGCCGGATGTTTTGGTTGGTGCATGTTTGACTATCCTACTCACAAGGATTTCGGTTCCGGTGATAGGGTGTGTTACCATGGGGTAATGGACGCGTTTCGCAACCCAAAGTTGGCCGCGGCTTTGTACGCAAGCCAGGGTGACGGCAGGCCCGTCCTTGAGGTTGGTTCAGCCATGGATATTGGAGATTACCCTGGAGGGAAAATTGGCACAACATATATATTTACAAATGCGGACGAAGTTGAACTGTATAAAAACGAAAACTATGTCAAGACCTTTAAGCCTCACGGTTGGGCGGGATTAAAGCATGGACCAATACCGATCGATGATATGATAGGATGCTTATTGGAAACACAGGAAGGTTATCCTCCAAAGCAAGCCAAATTACTAAAGCAGTGCTTGGTCGCTGTTGCTGAGTATGGGATAGCGAATCTGCCGTCGGTATATAAGCTCAAAATGTTCTGGTGTATGAAAAGATATAAAATTGACTTTGACAAAGCTCTCGAGCTGTACAGTAAGTATGTCGGCAACTGGGGCGATGAAGCAATCGTGTGGCGTTTTGATGCAAAGCAGGAAGACAAAGTTGTGGCTACGTGTGTTCGCGGACCGGGCAAAGTTTTACATATAGAAGCAATACCAAGCCAGACAAAACTTTGTGAAGGGAACACCTATGATATGGCGGCTGTGCGAATTAGAATCCTTGATGAGCATAATAACCTTGCCTGCTATGCGCAGCTTCCGGTAGAACTATCCCTTGAAGGTGCGGCAGAACTAGTAGGCCCCGCTGTTGTAACAGCAGAAGGCGGCATGTGTGGCACCTATTTGCGTACAATAGGAAAGCCCGGCAAGGCAACCCTTTGCATATCTACAAGTCAGACTGAATCGGTATCAATCGAATTTGAAATTGAGTAATATTGAACTCCCCTTGCCTTTTGTAGTGTTTTTAAATGTCAAATAAGCCCAACCCTTATTGAGACACTACCATCTATTGGAATAATATTATGAAATCAAATTATACGATAAGGAAGGGCTAGTCTATGATTTATGAAATCATCCTTATTCCCATGGCCGGTGCAGTGTTTTGGAAAGGAGTTGATGTGCAGAACAAAATATAAGGAGAAATTCAATATGAAGATTGATCATCCTTTATGGCAAACTCTACGTTCTCTGAAAGGGAATCAGAGAGCTTGCGTTGTAGCGGAGCCATTATGGGCGATACCGGTTTATTTATACATTCCATTTGCCTCTATGTACATGGCGGCCATTGGATTGCTGGATCTACATATTGGCGTTGTTACTAGCGTGGGTTTAGCAGTACAGTTTCTTGCTTCATTGTTTTCGGGCGCAATTGTTGACAAATATGGAAGATGCAAATCAATGTTGATCTTCGGATTACTTAGCTGGGCCTTGCCTTGTTTGCTTTGGGCGGGCGCACAAAGTTATTGGTACTTTATTGTTGCTGCGGCCTTTAATGGTATATGGAGGGTATCCAGCAACAGTCACAGCTGTCTAATTATTGAAGACGGTGAAACTGGACACCTTATCAATATCTATACAATTTTTAGCCTTATCAGCTTAATTGCGGGATTCATGTCGCCTGTGATGGGGATATTCATTGAACGGTTCACTCTTGTGCCAACCATGCGAGTCATGTATCTTGTGGCGCTAATAATGATGACAATTAAGTTTGTATTACAGTACCGTTTGATGGATGAGAGCAAAATAGGACTACAAAAAAGGGAAGAGTCTAAGGGACTTTCTCTCTTTTCGATAACCTTTGGTGGTTTCGGTAATTTTTTAGACACACTTAAGAAAACCAAGCTAATACTCTATGTAATATTAATGGCACTTATAACATGTTTCAATACAGTACAGTCAACATTCTGGCCATTGTTTGTTAAAGCTTTTTATGGGGTGAACGATTCACTATTCTCGTTATTTCCTATGGTTAAAGCCGTTATAACGATTTTTGCTCATTTGTTTATTACCTCAAAAATAAGTCTCAACAAGACCAGACATCCTCTTTTGCTCGGGCTTGGTGCACAATTCTTAGGGTTGACCGTGTTATTGATTTGCTTGCCTTATGCTGAAACAGGGATATTGGCTGTATTCTTTTCGGCAATCTGTGAAGCGTTTGCCCTTGCCATAATTTTACCCACGAGCGAATCCATGATTTCTGTTGCGATTCCGGACAACGAGCGTGCTCGAATAATCAGCTTTATCACATCAATGATAGTGCTAATAAGCATCCCTGTAGGTTGGATAGCAGGTCGACTGTCACAGCTTAATAGAATGTTTCCACTGATTTTGAATTTGTGTTTTTTGATTGCTGAGGCTTTGATGGTGCTGATTATCACTAAAGTTCAAAGCAACAAAAAAGATGTTAGATTCCGTTGATTATCTAACATCTTTAGTTTGGCTGATGAGCGTTCTGAAACTATTTGCCACTCCCCATTGACTAAAGCCAAGGGCGTTCGGCTAAAGTTCTTTGTAATTGTTTATTGCGAAGTAGTGCTACCACCGTCGATTAGCTATGTTAAATGAATGGAAGCATATTAGTGCGGGATCGTAGTATGGGTGGCAATTATATCGTTTTTCTTTTGCTTTCTTCGATTGCCTGATGCATATCGGTAAAGAAATCGCTATATCTCAAGGGTTTATCAGCGATCTTTGTGTATCCGGCTCTGAGTGAAAGCTCAATTTTCTTGTCCTTATACTCGATTGTTTCACCATTCCGACAAAGTACTTTATCGGCAATCCCTTCTGCAGCTCGCGAGTCTTCTAAGCCGGTAACAAGCGCAAATTCGTCTGCTCCGATCCTGAACATCAGCATATCATCTTCTCTTGCTTCATCTATTCTTTTTGCAGATTCGACTATGGCCAAGTCGCCAGCTTCCCTGGATATGCTGTTTATGTATGTGAGATTTACAATATCAAAACAAATTACATACGTTCCTGTCATGCTCTTAAACACGTCATATGCATCTGCGATATCTACTTTTTTTCTAGCCATTTCCTGATCCTCTCCTTCAACATATTGATAATTGATCCTGGGGAAAATGCCGGAAAACTTCCACTGTCTTCTGTAAGCCGAGGGTGAAACATTCCAAACCTTTCGAAATGCTCTACAAAATGTCTCCGGTGAACTGAATTGATACTTATACGCAATTTCTGTAACAGTCAATTCGGTTCTTAATAGATCATCAGCTGCAAGTGAAATGCGCCTTTTGTTTATATACTCTTTGATGCTTCTGTGAAGAGCAAATCGAAATAATTTCTGCAAACTAGAGAGTGATACATAACAAAAATCCGCAATCATCTGAGAATTTATCTGATTGCATATATTCTCCTCTATGAAATTGATAGCGTCTGCCAGTACGAAGAAGTTTCTCACACATTCACCCCCTGCTATATTCAGTATACCAAAATCATGCAGCTTTTTCTTGACTTTTTGGGCATAAATATTGCTTGTTCGACACCCGAAAAGCGCTGAAAAAAGAAAATACCGTAGAAATACGGTATTTATAATGCTTACCAACCAGATGGATATTTATGAAATTCGCCTCGCATAAGCTTCAATAATGCACACGGAAAATATTCATTAGGGGTCTCTGATGCGGCAATATTGTATCTGGTAACATCTTCTGCAATTTTAAGTGTGACAACTGTGTCGGTTCCATCGCATTCAGCGGAAAGAAAGCTTCTCATAGAATCGCCTTCACCGACATCCGGCATGACGAAATCCTCCGCCAATATTGTTTTGTGCATTGTAATAATGCAATTTCCATCCTCGAAGGCAATATTCATCTCGGGTATTGTTGAGGAGCCTGCCATGAATTCGCCTTCGTAGCCGGGCTGCCAGGAGAAAGTAAAAGCGATTTCATCAACTCCGAAGTTGATGCCGGTCAAGGCTTCCCGCCTGGAAACACCTATGGTAATACTTCTATCGATTGGCATGAAGTACTCCTCATTTGTGTTTCGGAAAAAATCCAGACCGTCGTGTTTCTCATAAAGCGAGTGAAAAACGTTCGGGAAGTATTGCGTTCCGTTAACAATTCCCTGCGTGAGGATCCAGACTTCTCTATTGATTCTGACGTCAAAGTCTACTGCATCTATGGCGGGGCAGATCATTTTTCTTTCACCTGTCAGACGATCAAACCACACAAAGCGTGACCATCGATACCGGCCTTCGTTGCTATCATACGTTCCGGGAGGGGTATATTGAACGACCGTTGTGTTTGAAAAATTGCGTATTTCAAGGACGTGGAAGCCTTCGCTTTCAAATATTGAGAGTATCTCCTCATCTTTATACCGCCTTCCGTTTTCCGGAGGGGGCAAATTTGAAAAGGGTTCCTGTTCTTCAGGCGATGGATTTGATTCCGGCGGTGGAGACAGTAATTGTGGCGACTGTGATGATGTAGTTTCCGCATGCTCCCCAGTTCCAACGTTGCGATTCGTTGAGTCGGAATGCTCCGGTAGATGCTGATTGTCCAGGTTGGCTGCAGAATCACTAGGATCTAGGGTGCTGTTATAATTATTTAGAGAACAGCCTGCTATTGTGATAATAACTGCTACTAGAATCAATAGTGTATAATAGCGTTTCATATAAGCACCTCCTTTTTACAATTAAGACTATGAAAAATACCTGCTACTGCACTACAAAATAACAGCCCTTACAGGATCACTGTTGTGCATGAGATCAAATCAAACACCTAGTTGTTTGCGAGCTAAATAGTTGACCAAGATTATCTGGTTTGCAATACACTTCGTAAATGAATAGCTGATAGTAAAATAACCGCTTCGCAAATGAAACGGTTACTTTTTCAATGTCAAGACTATGCTTACGTCACTTCCACAGCGCTTCTGCTGCAAAATGCTCGAACATCTGGGGCCAGCAGAACCAGTCATGGCTTGCTGTTGTGAAGTAGGTTTGGAACGGTATATTATTTTCCTTGAGTGCACGGATCGTAGGCGGCACACCGATTTCTCTTTCGTTGTAAGCGATATCCTCTTCGGCGCAGCCTATCAGTAACTTGACATTTTTCAGATGAGGATCGTCCAGAGTGTAGCCTTCATGTCCCGGGGCCATTCCGCCGCTAAATGCACCATAATAATCAAATACGCTGGCATGGTGCATATAAATGAAGAGTGTAGTCATGCTTCCCATGGATAAGCCACAGAATGCTCTCTTGTCCGGGGTGGTATATACCGGGAAGAGCTTCTCGATAAATGGTATTACACATTTGATCATATTCTGGGAGATCATCTCAAAGTCCCATTTATAGACGGAGTTGTTCATGGTAACAAGTATGGCTTCTTCCGTCTTTCCTTCGGAAATCAGATTATCCATGATATTAGCTATACCGCCCTGGTGGAACCAGTCTGCCTCGTTGCCACCGCCACCATGGGATACATATATCGTGCGGTAAACCTTATCACGGCTGTAATTACTGGGGAGGTATACTCCCAATGAGCGTGTATCACCATTGATGTCTTTGTAAGATATGTATGAAACAGTGCCCGCCTTCTGGCGATCATTAATGGGCAACCATGAGTATTCCGTACAGTCACCAACAATTAGCTGAGAGTAGTGCTGGCTTCCGGTAACGGTGGGGATATCCGGAAGATTCTTTGGGTCGGCAACGATACTGCCCTTTTGCCCAGATCTAATTTTCTCAAAATGCTCTTTGATGTTCAGCAGGCCCTTAACCTGACCGTCTTTTGTATAGACATTGCAGAAAGCGCTTTCAAAACCTTCAAATTTCTCGCAATACTCGGGATTGATGACAAAACCGTAGGTATATAGACCGGCGGGAAGTTTGAGTGTAAGTTCATACTGTTTTGCATCTTCATTCCATGTCATATCTTCAACATAAGCGCCGCCGATGTTATCCATTCCGTCTTCATATTCATAGTAGGTATATTTGCGGTCACAGTCAACCATGCCGGTCTCGTCGGTGTGGCCTGTCAGGTTGCTCTTGTAAAAAAGAAATTCTCCGCGTACGGCAACACCCTTTACTTCACCGTCATAATCCTTCGGATCGAAAGTAATTTTTACGTCATAAAGTTTCTTCATGATTTTGCTCCCCTCTTTTGCTTATATGAAGTTTGGAATTAAGTACAAGTTTATCATAGACGATGGGATTCTGCAAAGGCAGTTTCCCGTTTGCTCATTATAAATCTATACTTAGATATCAGCTAATCGTTGAACGTACTAACCTCAAATATTCTCTCAGGTCATTTACTGCATTTCTGTGCTCTGGGGTAATTTCCACGATTTTTACCATTGTTCAGCCCCCTCCCTATACGGGATGTCCTATACTATCAGTGTTTTCCGTCTATCCTGCATGCTGGATAATAATCATCGTCATCCAGACCTTTCGACATAATATCCGGATACCGCTCTCTATGCTTCTTTAGCCATGCGTTTGCGTATGAACAACTGGCAGAAGCTTTAAGGCCATGCTCTAGCAGATATTTCGCAACGACCTCCATCATTGAACCGGCAACGCCCTGACCTCTAAGGGCCGGATTTACATATGTGTGATCGATGTCGACCTCTCCATTGCCTTTGTTGACAAAAGTAGTCTCAGCCAGCAATTCATTATTCTCATCGACGCTGTATATACGGCCGCTTTCATATTTCCATTCCATAGTTGACCTCCTGGTTCTTAAATATTTAGCATTTAGACTCAGCGAAATAAGTTAAGTTAGATACGAAAATCTAATAGTATGATAACATGGTAAGAACATTATATAATTTGCCATTATAATATAATCCCAGTTCTCATTATATAGTGTTGAATGCTGAAATGGAATAATGCATCAGAAATAAACTTTATCACGTAATTAGACATTTACAAAAATTGCTAATAAGAGCATAATATATATACAGTAATCAAGTAGATATTTATCAAACATGCCAATGTATTTTAGATGAATTATGTTAAATGCCACTACCACTCCAGTGAAACAGCAGTCAACATCCGGAACCTTTTCGAAGTGTTAGCGCTATTTAGGGATGACCTTGTAATCATTCTATTGAAAGGTCTTGAGGTGAATTTATATGAAACGTAGCACAGTAGGTTCTATTGTAGGAGCAATAGTGTTTTTGGTTGTGTTAAGCGGTGTCATATTATTCAGTACTGCGTTGAGTCGTTCATTTACGAATGCCGGTGCATATAGCCAGTTCGAGGCCTTGGCTGAAGGTGCGGTTATACTGGATGCGGGTACACTTGATGAAGAATATGATACGCCTTATGAGGATGCTATTGGGATGCCGGACGATGGATCTGATGAGGATCCAAAAACGGATTCGGAACAAGAAGAGGAGCAGGGTTGTGAGGAGCCCAAAACTGACCTCAATGAGTCGATATCCGACGAGGCAACTGACCAGCCGATAGACGAGCCGATGGATGAGTCCGCGGATGAGCAAACGGATGAACTCGCGGAAGAGCCCAAGAGGGAAGAGGCAGACGGGTCAAATGATTCGCCTGCACAGGATGATATACCCGGACCAAGGCAGTATCCCCCTGAAAATGACGGTGATTTTTACTTTGCATTTTTTGATATTCGAACCGAAAACGATGTAAAGGCACAGGTTGAAGGGTTGATCTTAAGATTTGCAGGATCTATTGACTCTATCGATCCTGCGCTGCTGACGGATGTCGTTCTGACAAATGACGGCGTTGCTGTTGAAACTAGTTTGTCCCTGACCGCCAGGAAAGATCAGTATCAATTCCAATATAGGGATATTACCGATTTCTATTTTGCTTTCAATGATGATGTCGTCGAGCCGGGTATTTATGGTTTGACAGGCAGGTATAACGGTGAATGGTTCAAGGTATACAATAAAATTATTGAAGAATCAATCAGCGATACGCCGGCAGATCCGTCCGAACTTAAAAATGTAGGTTGGTGTTTCTATCCCGGAAGAGATGAAAAACCGATAAGAGTCTCCGAGTTAGTTTTCGCATTTGATGGAAAGCAAAATAAGTTTTATCAGGATGATCTGACCGAGTTGGTCATAACGAGGAATGGTGAAGAGGTCCCATTTTCATTCATGGATCATGTTTTCAGATATTTCGAGTACAGCGAGTGGAGCAATTCGGGAGATACCAGCTTTAATCTTGTTTTGAATCAAGAGTTCACTGAGTCCGGTACGTATGTGGCCAAAGGAGTATATAGGGGTGTTCCATTTACCTCTATGGAAATTACGATACCGTAATCGTCGTAATTAAAGCATACTAGCATAAACCAACCCCATTATCGATAACAAAAGATAACCCGTACTTTTTGGTACGGGTATCATTTATCTATACTACATAAAGAGTGCATAAACATTTCCTGCAGTGAGATAAATGTAGGTCAGCAAACGCTAGTATAACGAAGGATTTGATATTAAACCATACGATCAATATTTGGGGTAAAAGGTATCATCAATTCTCTTACAATTTTAATTGACATCTCGCAATAATGCAGTACAATTATAATTGTCAAACGTTTTCATTGCGAAAAACATTGCAAAAAACATGGAGAAGGGTAGGATTATATGAATCAATTTGTTTTTGATCCCATTAAGCCGGTTGTCGACACGAAATTCGGTAAGCTTCGCGGCGTGACCTATGGCGACGTGAATATTTTCATGGGTGTCAAGTATGCGGAGGCGAAACGCTTCCATATGCCGGTAGAGCAGCAGTCCTGGGAAGGAGTTAAGAACGCCTATACATATGGACCCATCTCGATGCAAATGATGCCTCCCAACCCGCCCCCTTATTACAGAGGTCTACATATGCTGCAAAAGCAAAGTGAAGACTGCCAGAACCTGAACATCTGGGCGCCGAAAACCATGAATGGAGAAAAGAAACCGGTACTCGTATGGATGCACGGCGGCGGGTACTTTGCGGGCAGCGCTCTTGAAGAGTACTCGTTTGACGGCTTCAATTTGGCGCATTATGGCGATATTGTTTTCGTTTCCGTCAACCATCGCCTGAACATCTTGGGGCATCTGAATCTGGCAGACTACGGCGAGGAGTTCAAGAACTCCGTGAATGTCGGTATAGCGGACCTAGTTGCCGCTCTTAAATGGATCCATGAGAATATTGCAGCATTCGGTGGTGATCCTGAGAATGTGACTATCATCGGCCATTCCGGCGGCGGAAAAGTACAATGTATGTACCAAATCGAGGAGGCTGCACCTTACTTCCAGCGCGGTATTGTTCTGAGCGGTGCCGGCGGAATGGGAGGCTCGGATGAGGACAGCCGGAAGGGCGCGAAAGCCATTCTCGACGAGCTCGGCATCACAAAGGATAACATTGACAAGCTGTATGAGGTATCTTACAACGAATTAGCCGGTGCATACAGAAAGGTTGCACGTCCACTGGCCGAGGCCGGTGTCCGTCTGGGCTGGAGTCCGATAGCTGATGATTATTTCCCAGGTTTTCCGGGTGATGTCGGCTTCATGCCCTGGTCCAAAGATAAGCCCATCATTTACGGTACGACGCTTGGCGAATTCTCGAATGTGAACCTCACTGCCGAGGAGAAGGAAGCAATGACAGAGGCTGACAAAATAGCATTCCTCAAGGATAGATACGGCGAAGGTGCGGACCGCATGATGGAGCTATTCAGAAAGGCTTATCCGAAGCACGATATTCTTGATCTCGCATATATGGATTCCATGTTCCGCATCCCAACCATGAAGGCAGCGTTGAGGCATGCTGAGGCCGGCAACAATAACACCTATGTTTTCATTGCTGCCTACACTACGCCAGAGGACGGCTGGATACCGGTGTGGCACGGCGGTGAAGTCTGCTACATCTTCATGAATGAGGATAGAGTGTTTGTGCTGAACGAAGCAATCTATGGTCAAAAGTTTGCGAATATCTTCAGTACCATGACGCTGAACATTGTCAAATACGGTGATCCGAATAACAAGTATCTGCCGGAGTGGAAGCCTCTCACGACAGACCACCATTATACGATGGTCATCGACCGCGAATGTGAACTGCGTGAGGCATTCGACGAGGAACTGGTTGAGCTTCATAAAAAGTATAGCCCCAGACCAACGTTTGGGCCCAGGCTGTAAGCATAGGAAAATCTATCAAACTGGATTAATCAATAAGAGCCAGTCCACTAGGGCTGGCTCTTATTGCCGCTTATCGATCGGCACTACTCCTTCCGGTTGAAGATAAGCGCTTCAGCCGCGGCCGACGAACACGTCCACATCCTTCAGTGTAAAACCTTTTCGTTTCAAAATGTTCAAGACCACCTGCTTACGAAAGGGGACCTGGCCGTTAACCGAGGTGTACTGCGGCAGGACAGGCGCGTCATGAAACTCGCTTTCCTCAAAAAGCAAAGTATCGTCATCAAACAAGCTGACTTTTGTGGAGGTAGAGCCTGGATTGATAACAAGTATTTTCATTTCAAACCCTTCTATTAAGTATCGTATACTATTTATTTGAACATATATTTATAAAATGGTGTAAAAATTATCGAATTTTTGGTATTATGTTATTATAAATAGAAAGGGGAAGGATCGAAAGGATGAAGCAGGCCACTGAAGTTTTTGAGAGACCCTCGTAGCGGACATGCAGTATGTTCTTTACAGGGTTCGTCCCTTGATATCATATTCCAGGCATAGTAAACTTAAATACATATTAGCAGTTGATTTTAAGTAAAGTTGATTTTAATAAAGGAAGACGAAAAAAATGGCAGTTGTTACGATTGTGGGCGCGGGGATGATGGGCTCCGCCCTTGCATTTCCGGCAAGAGAGAATAATAACGAGGTAAGGCTGGTCGGAACGCCGCTGGACAGGGAGATCATTGAAATCAGCGAGCGTACCGGGCGCCATCCGAAGTTTACAAAGGATTTCCCAGCAGGAGTAAAATACTATCAAATCGAGCGGCTCAGGGAGGCTCTCACCGGTGCTGATATGGTTATCGGTGGAGTGAACAGCTTTGGTGTAGACTGGTTCGGAGAATATGTTCTGCCCGAAATTCCACCTCATATACCAGTTCTCAGTGTTACGAAGGGACTCTACGATACCGAGGGCGGAAAGCTACTCTCATATCCGGAAATTTGGGAAAGCAGGCTTGAAAAAGCAGGGATCCATCGTTCGGTTAACGCAATCGGAGGGCCCTGCACAAGTTATGAGTTGGTGGCACACGACCAGACAGAAGTTGTTTTTTGCGGAAAAGACCTCAAAGTGCTGGGAAAAATGCGAAAAATCATGGCAACGGACTATTATCATATCAGCCTGTCGACTGATGTCAGAGGGATAGAGAGTGCAGTGGCACTAAAAAACGCATATGCACTCGCAGTTGCTTTGGCCATCGGAGTAAATCAGAAAGAATTCGGAATCGATAGCGAATTGCATTTCAATTCTCAGGCTGCGGTTTTCGGACAGGGTGTTAAAGAAATGCATAAACTCCTTGACTTTCTGGGCGCGGCCAGCATTGAAAGTCTCTATGTCGGTGTCGGCGACTTATATGTAACCATTAACGGCGGCAGAACACGTCTTCTGGGCATTCTGCTTGGCAGGGGAGACGATATAGACACGGCAAAGGAAAAGCTGAGCGGCGTTACACTTGAATCTCTTGTTGTTACAGAACGTGTCGCCCGTGCGGTTATAAAGAATGCAGAAAAAGGTGTTCTGGATATCTCGGATTTTCCGCTATTGATGCATATCAATGAAATTCTTACCGAGAAACGACCGGTCAATATTCCTTGGGAAAAGTTTACTTATATAAAATGAATGTTGAGGCCCATTTTACTTGAACCCCAACATTCATTATAGAACCAAGATAACCCGTACTTTTGGTACGGGTATCATTTATCTATACTACATTAAGAGTGCATAAACATTTCCTGCAGTGCAATGAATGTAGGTCAGCAAACGCTAGTATAACGAAGAATTTAATATTAAACTATACGATCATTTGGGAAAGAAGGTATTATAATGGAACACAAAGGCACGGTTACACTCGAAACTGAAAGACTCGTCTTAAGACGTTTTACAAACGACGATGCTGATGCGATGTTTCGAAATTGGGCAGACGATCCTGAGGTAACGAAATATTTGACTTGGCCCACGCATTCGGATGTTTCGGTTTCCAAATTCGTTATTGATAGCTGGGTAAAGGAATATGAAAAACTTAACTACTATAGTTGGGCAATCGTACTTAAAGAGATCAATGAACCGATTGGGAGCATATCCGTGGTGAAAATGGATGAAAACATAAATAAAGTTGAAGTGGGATATTGCATCGGACGAAAGTGGTGGCGACAGGGTTATACGTCTGAGGCTCTGGCTGAGTTGATCAGGTTTTTCTTCAAAGAAGTGGGAGTGAATCGAATCGAAGCCATGCATGACGTACAAAACCCCAATTCGGGCAAAGTGATGCAGAAATGCGGCATGAAGTATGAGGGAACCATGCGTCAAGGTGGGAAAAACAACCAGGGTCTGTGCGATGTCGCTATTTATGCCATCCTTGCGGATGACTACTGTTTTTCTACATAAAACGCAGCCTTCTCAATTAGATTGCATATGATGTATTGGAGTATGCAATTGATTATTAATAGAGAGGTGCATGTATTTGAAAAGCATACTTAAGTCATTTAGCTTTATTCTCTTGGCGGTGATGATTGTGGCAGCCTTTCTGACAGGATGCGATTTAATATATAAAAAAGAACCTGTGACATTGTATGCTACAAATCCGGGAGGTAATGAAGTAACAACATTCTCAATCGTCAACCCTGATGCTACACTTACCACTCCGTTTACTATTCCTGACAATAGGGTCTTCGTTGTAACGGATATGGATATTTCCTTTGCAGACGCAGCCCCAAACGCAGCTGTATATGTGCAGCTCCTCATGTTTGGCGGGGATACTTTGGCACCATTCCAAGATACTACCTTAGCCGATGCCGGTGGAGAGGGAGGTTTGCACGCCAGCCTGGTTACAGGAGTCGAGATCGGACCAAATACTTTATTCGGAGTTCGTGCAACTTCGGGTGCAGGTTTGAATCCTGGTGGAGTTGTTGTCTCCTTGCATGGGTATTTGAAATAATGGTCATATAAACCTATAAATGCTTTAATAATGCCGTTGCATATAATACTGCAGCGGCATTTTAATTGAATTTATTGCCAAATAATGATAAACTGAGGTTGATTTCAAAGTGATGATAACTTTACAGAAGTGTTAAATACAACTTGATTTCTAATAAAAACCATTTCATGTTTGAGGAAAAATAAATATAAGTGGGAAGTCCATACCCCCTGGAGTAAGATAAAAAATGACCGATAAGACGGACACCATTTCAGAACTGAAAAAACATATACGGATTTTTTCGATGCACGGGGTTGGCGAAAAGACCAAAACGCCAAAGATCTTGTAATGGCTCTGACCGTTGAAGCGGCCGAGCTCGCCGAAATCTTCATGTGGCTGCATTCAGACGAAGCCGACAGCATTAAGGAAAGCGTTGAAGAATATGAGCATTTGCAGGAGGAACTTGCCGATGTTTTCTGGTATATTTGTCGGTTGTGTGAACATTTTGATGTGGACTTGGCAAAGGCTGTAGAAAAGAAGACTGTAAAGAACGCAATGAAATACCCGGTGCAGGACCAAAGGCAGAATTAAAGCGATACAAACATCGGTTCATGACATATTGAAGGAAGTATCTTATTTAGAAGATCATCTGTCGCGATTTTCAAACTTGATGTATTGACACAGGGATGACATCCGATAAACGGCTTTGATATTACATCTCTGTCGATCAGCAACTGTACACGGTTTTCCTTATCATTCATAAGTCCAAGAACGCTGACCGACCCGGGTGAAATGTCCAAAAACTCTTGCATATATATCTCGTCTGCAAAGGACAGCCGTGCGGAACCGATCTGTGCGGACAGATCCTTGGTTTTAAAAGGCTTGGGGCCGGGCATCATTAGGAGATAAAAATTTGTTTTTTGGCGATTGCATAGGAAAAGGTTCTTGCAGATTTCGATACCGAGAAGCGCTTCCACCTCTTGACAAGCTTCGATTGAAGGTGTTGGAGCATGGTCGACGCGTGTGTACGACACACCAAGGCGGTCAAGAAGGTCATATGTTGCGATTTCCACCGGCATACGACCCTGACAGTTATCAGGACGTCCGGAGTAGAGCACAGGATCGATGTAAAAATCAGACATGGAATTCTCCTTTGATTCTAAAGTGGGAAACAAAGCGTCGTAAATTCCTTACCTTTACATAGTTTAGGACAAGAGTAGTTTAAGGTCAATATTATAGCCGGACAATAGTTCTTACTACGCCGAAAATCATCGGATCATCGGTTGATGAGTGCAAAAACCGAAAGCGTGGACATGAACATCTTTTCGGATGATGAGAAGACAATCATTCTTTTGGCCATTTTTCACCACTCGCAAGTTGTTGAGGATGTTTCGGAAACTGGACATTCAAGGTTTGTAACACTTGGAGTTTGCCGCGCGTCACACCGCAAAACAACACCGAACGAGGCTTTCAACTCGGTGGGGATACCATATCACCGCAGTTATAAGGAGGATCTCATGCCGCTGGAACCCGGTGTCCCGGCAAAGCTCGAGTTCTGTATCGACCCGATATCATATGTTTTTGCCGCGGGGCACAGTATACGTGTCACCCTGGTCTGCGCCGAGGAAAAGACATATCAGCAGCCTGAAGGCTTTGATTATGAAAACCCGCCGACGATTACGTTATACACCGGCGGCGATAAAGCGTCCTTAGTTAAACTTCCAATAGGTTAATCGATGTGATCGTTGAACTACTAAAAGTCCCCATTATTATGCGGATACCGGAAGCGACATTTCTAAATTTGCTCGGAAAAGCTGAAGCAGAGGGATATCCAGCACAACTTTAAGCTTAAATCTGTGTCTAACACAGATATGGAAGACGCCCGCTTATGAAAGACACATGGGATGATGCATATAAGCGTTGGTGTTTAGGATTCCAGAGAGAGGTGTATTATGATTGATGTTGTTTTCAGCGATAGTGCGTGCGGAAGCTTAAAAATAGCACATTATGGTCCGGACGGATACCGGGGCAGCGCCATTGGTGTTTTTGCTGGCAATACTGAAGGATCAAAACCTGCTGAAGAAGAAATCCGGAAGGCATTGCAAAATGCTGAAGAGAAGCTTCGTCTTGACTTGGAGAAAGCAGTGCGTTTAGGCGGACATCCTTCAGATGTGTATGGGTTCGGGCTGGCTCTTAGCGTGGGCGATATTTCTGAGGACAAACCCGGAGAAAAACGGCAACAAGTATTGGAACGCATGTACAGCATTTACCCCAATGCCGATTGGCACGAAGTGGTTCAGGGTTTGATTCAAAAAGCAAATGAGGATTTGGAGACTATATGTGACCGAATTTCAAAGGGAGAAGACGTCCGTGTTTGGTATAGCGACCAGCCTGACGAGGCTTGCGGCCTGTATTGGTTTATGACTCAGTTATGCAGGCTCGATATTCATGACCATCAGATATATCTCATCAAATTACCGGAATGGGATATTGATGATAATGAAGATTTGATCCGTAAGAACGGCTGGGGAGAAGTGTCTCCTTCACAATGGCATCGTTATGTTGAGCTGCAAAAGCCAGCATCAATGAAATTTTGCAAGTACTGTGAATCGCATTGGAGAGCATTGCAAAATGAAAATGCTCCATTACGCGCAATGATAAATGGGCAGTTGGTCAGCGTACCGGAACATATCTATGATGATTTTATTCTCCGTGAAATATCAGCCGAAAACGAATATTTCCAAGAAGCAATGGTAATCGGCCGGGTGTTGGGCAAGTATCGGCTTGGTATAAGCGACTCATGGGTTGCATTTCGTATCGAAGAAATGATACGTGCTGGAAAACTTGAAGTTGTGAGCAAGGCAGAAGAAGGTTCGCCAATATACCATCGCTTGCTGAAGAAGTCTGTTTGATAACTGAGAAATTGCCGGTTCATGTTGATTTCCTGTAATTTGTGTTTTAGCTGACCGGACTAATAGGGTCGGCTGCTCTAATACAGCCCAGCAAAAGTGTATCAGATATGGAGCTTCCAAGCCTAAAAAAGAAGTTCAAAGATAAAAAGTTTGCTGCCGGATGCTCACGTGAGACAATTGCCAAGGCAATACCTCCACATGCATCGACGATTCTGATTGGAAATGATTCAACTACCATTTGCATGTTCTTCGGAAATGATATACCTACCGCTTCCATAGCTATACTTCTTACCACTCGGCATGATAACCTGACAATTTGTCGATACCGGGACATCAAACACCAGTGTAAATGTATCGCCTGTGATTTTCCAATTTACTGATATCACACCGTATGGAGTTTTATGAAAAGCATGAACCCATTCAATTCCTCCGCCTATGACAGGCTGGATCTTAAAGGTCCTGTATCCCGCTGAGGTAGCCTCAATACCTGCGAGTCTGCGATATAGAAAGTCTCCGACCGCTCCATAAGCATAGTGGTTGAGTGAGCATATATTTATACCTCCATCCGGATTGACCGCATCCCAGCGCTCCCAAAACGTAGTAGCACCGCATTTTACCTGATATAGCCAACTGGGGCAAGTATCCTGCAGCAATAACTTGAAAGCCTCATCCTTTTTTCCGGAGTCGCATAGAGCAAACAGTAAAAACGGAGTACCCGGAAATCCGGTATTCAGATGCCAGTCCTTGTCAGCAATCAGACGGACGAGGTTGTCTGCCATTGATTGGCGCTCTTTGCCGCTTACCATGTCAAAGGCGAGGGGCAATGCATAAGCTGTCTGGAATTCTTGTTTCAAATTCCCATTGCCGTCAGTAAAGACCTTACGATAGGCATTGTTGATTTTCTCGTGAAGTTTTTGATAATATTTGCTGTCGTCATGATACCCAAGTTCGCCGGCAACCTTTGACATAATGGAAGTGGTATATGAGTAATAAGCTGTGGCAATCCACTTCCCTTTTTTCATCCAGTCCCTGACATAGCCCTCCGGTGCACACCAATCACCAAACTGGAACAGCCATTTCCAGATATAGCGATGATGCCCCAGGCTGAATAAACCGGCCCAAAATCTGACTGATTTCATATATTTTTTCATAGCAGGGTAGTGCTGTCTAAGCAACTCCTTGTTTCCTCGTGCCATGTACTCTATCCATGGCACGATAACACAACTGTCTCCCCAGCATGCGGTAGGGACCATGGGATCAAAGGCTCCCTGCCTTGGGATCACAAACGGGATGCCGCCGCTTCTCCTCTGCTCCGCGCGCATGTCTGCCAGCCATTTGTTCAGGAAACGACTTAGATCGAAGTTAAAACATGCCGTTCCAGCAAATACGGATATATCTCCCGTCCATCCTTGCCGTTCGTCCCTCTGGGGACAATCGGTAGGTATATCCACGAAGTTCGATTTTGCGCTCCAGACGACGTTGCTTTGCAGCCGGTTCAGATCATTATCTGAGCAGGTGAAGTCTCCGACGGTATCTATATCAGAATAAATGGCCCTTGCATAGACATGGATTTTGTCTTCATCTATTCCTGAAATACCGGCATAGCGAAAGCCCATATATGTAAGCTTCGGAGAATAGCTCTGCTTTCCGTCTTTGCAGATATATGTAACAGTGGCTTTCGCAGTGCGAAGATTTTCAACGAACAGTTCGCCGTCATGTAGCAACTCTGCATGACGGACGGTAATGATTTGACCCTCTTTCCCGTCTATATCAAGGCAGATTACCCCTGCAAAGTTTTGTCCGAAGTCATAAATGAGTTCTCCGCTTTTTGATCTAAAAACAGCCTGTGGTAACATCTTTTCATGAGCGGTCACCCTGCAGCCATACTGAGCGGAGATATTGGGAGCAAAAGAGAGCCTGGTCTCATCCGCATATGCCCATACAGCATCATTCAAACTTAGTCTAGCATCATAAACCTCGCCATCATAAAAATCTCCAAAGCGGTAATTACCATCAAGCGTTACCTGCCATGATTTGTCTGTGATAATGACATCCCTGGAACCATCCTCATACTCCAGGAAGAGCTCCATCATGAAAGCCTGCCTGTCGGCTGTGATCCTGCTCTTACTTGAATAGGTATATCTTCCAACCGCCCAACCGCCACCTACAACAGCTACTAGTTCGTTTTTCTGATTTATATAGTTCGTAACATCATAGTAGTTGTACTGTAGGTTATGTTTATAACTCGTAAATCCCGGGGAAAAGTATTCCCGGGTTATACGCTCCTTACCCAGGAACAGCTCGTATATACCAATGGCAGTAGCTGTTAAATATGCACTTTTTATTGGTTTCCCGATATCGAATGTTTTCCTAAAAGTCATGGGCAGGGGGGAATTTCCCTTCGGAGGTGTATATGAGTTTATGGTTATCCACTTGGCTTTCCAGGGTGTGCTGAGCCTCCCGGTGCGAAAGGAAGTGCTTGCAGCTGCGGTATTTCCATAGTTATCATAAGCAGTTATACCCACTGAATAAGCGGTAAACGGCTCTAAAACCCCGTCATAGACAATACAGACCTGATCAGTCGATTCTTTCTCCCAATCCCCTATGCGAATTATTGCTTTTTCCAGCCTGGTATTGGGGATGTCGGAAGACATTGAAAAGGAAATCAGTGGATTTTTATCTGTAACACAGTTCGAAGTGAGGTTTTCCACCCTGATTTCCTCGATTTTCAGATTTTCACAATTATCTGGATCACAACGAATTTCAGACATCTTCCAACCTTCCTTTCGTTGCTTTTCGGTTTGTGCTTTTATTATTTTAATGCATCCTGATGTCCCTGTATATCAATATCGGACAAAATATTATGAAAATTGATATTCAAATTTATATGCAAATTAAGGCTGTCAGTTCAAAACGACAGCCTCTTCTTTTTGCGATATTGCAACTGTTATATAAGCCATTGTAAGAGCCTTCGATTGCCGGAAAATAATCCGGAAACATGACAGGCAACAAACCAGAAATCAAAATATTACAATTATTTGTCTAATTTTACAATACTGATTAAGAATATTTTGATATATTTCAGTTATCTATATCATGCTTCTTTGCTCGATCAGCTTCGCTGTACCTCTTTGCGAAACTGCAAGGGAGTAACCCCAAACTCTCTTTTGAATACATTCTGGAAATAGGATTGACTGGAAAATCCCAGAAAAAAGCTTATATCCGCCAGGGTTTTGTCGGTATTGGCTAGAAGCTCTTTAGCAATATCCAGTTTATATCTCATGATATATTTGCTGACGCTGATACCCACTTCTTCCTTAAACAGGTGGTTAAGATATGATGCACTCCGGCCGATATGATCTGCCAGATCGCTGATACTTACAGATTCCGTAATATGCGAACGGATATACATAAGGCAACGGTACACCTCGGTAGAGATCCCGGAAGGTAGACGCGCCTCGCCGCATCGCCGGCAGAAATCCTTCAGCATGGCATACCATAGTGAGCGTACCTCACCTATGGACTGGAGTTTTTCGCATTCCTGAATATATAGTTCAGTTAATCTGTATACCTGATCGATGCCCATTCCCGCAGGTATCCCAGCGAGTACACCAACTTTTGTAACAGATTGGATGAAAAGATTCTTCTCATGCCGTAAAGGGGAAGATGCAAGTACCCCCTCGGAAATGTCGTTAACATTATTGGTAAGGAAGTCATCCAAAAGAAGGAGATCGCCGCTCCGTATTGCCTGATACATCTGATGTTCTGAATCATAGCTGCTGGTCACCTGCCCTTCGTCCATATCGGACAGCATTTTGCTCACCAATCTCCTGGAACGATATGTATCTTCGGAGGGCATCTGCGGAAAAATCTCGTCCCAATCTATATCCGCACCGTTAAGGCTCATATGAAGTGAAATCAAGTGTCGATAGAAATGCTGCTGGGAAGTTAGAGGTATTGCGTACAGAAAATCGGCTACCGCTTCCCGGTGTGCAAATGGGATCTGATTTTCATTCAGATATGTATTTATGATTTCTTCAGTGACGGGCACGCTGAAGACAGGCCCCAGAACGATGTAATATTTTGTGCCTTCAACATGGAGACAGCCGTATTCGATTTCCGGTGAATAGCGACAGAATGTTGGGTTGGTCTTGACTTCACCTGTTTCCCAGAATACAGCATGGGGCTCATGTATCTCCAACGACAGCATCTCGCCCACTGAAGAGTAAACAGGTATCTTTCCTTTTAACAGGCTAATGGGAATATTGGTCAGCGCAAAATAGTTTCGGCAGAAATTGATGTAATTCATATGGACCTCCCATACATTCCCGAAAAAAATGGCAGTAACATCGATAAATCTTACAGTAATCCTGTATTACATTTTAGTATAAATACCATTTTCAAAAAACACAAGTACATACTTAAGGAGGAGTTATCATGCAGCACAGGATAAGGATACATAAAGCTGAACCAAATGTGGGTCATTGGGACTTTTCCCATCTTCTGGATGCACCTGCAGGCAAGCACGGTTTTGTGACCGCGAGGAACGGCCACTTATATTTTGCAGATGGTACACGGGCAAAGTTTATAGGATTCAACATTGCGGCCCGCTCGAACATGCCCGATCATGAGACGGCAGAAAAGATGGCACACCGATTTGCTACTATGGGTGTAAATGTGATAAGGCTGCATGCGGCAGACAATATTATCAGCGATACTCCACTGAGCTGGAGCTGTTCCAGGGAAGCGCCACTTATTGATTACGAAAGCGGTTCTTCTCGGAATTTCCATCCTGAAGGTCTGGACAGGTTCGATTATCTGGTTGCAAAACTGAAAGAAAAGGGCATATATCTGCACGTTGATTTGCTGGTGGCACGTTCATTCCTGCCCGGGGATGGATTGGATTACCCTGGAACTGTTCCTTCGACTGCGAAGTGCTACCCAACGATGAACGAACGGCTCATTCAGCTTCAGCAGGAGTATGCCCGTAAGCTGCTGTGCCATGTTAATCCATATACCGGACTTGCCCTTGTTGATGATCCGGCTGTTATTGCCATACAGATATCCAACGAAGAATCCTTTATCAGAGGTACTGAAGATACCGACTATATTCCGGAGATGCAGCCATATAGGGATGAGAGACAAGCCAGGTTCAATGCATTTCTGCGAATGAAGTACCATACCCGTCAGCGTCTAAAGGAGGCCTGGACCTTCGAGGGTATATGCGCCCTGGATGATGATGAAGATCCGGAGGAAAATACCGTCAGGGTGGTGCCGGGCAGCTTCCACCAACCGACAAATGATCCAATGGGTCAGTGGAACGGTACTATCAGCCCGGCAAGATATGCGGACTATATGGAATTTGGCATCTATATGAACCGGAAGTACTATCAAAGGATGAAAGACTTTCTGATCAGCCTCGGTGTAAAGGTGCCGATAGTGTGCAGCAACCTGTTGGGTGGAGCAGCCGATGTCTATGGCCATATAGACGGGGACATCATGGAAAACGACAGCTATTTCAATCATCCTATCCCACCCTTCAAAGACAGGATTTACTCCTGCGTGGGACCTGCTGAATACGTATCTGTTAATCCTCTTACCATGCAAACGGGAATAGGATCCATGGCTACGACACTGCATAGTTTTGGCTCTGTCGCTATAGTTAAGGGCAAGCCATTCATACTTAGCGAGTGGAACGAGTATGGGCTGCATCCCTTCCATTCCACAAGTCTTGTACAGACGGTCGCTTATGCATGCCTCAATGACTGGGACGGTCTTATAGTTTACAATCATCACACATCTGATAACTGGGACGATCAGCCCGCTGACGAGATACACAGCGTGTTTGATGCGTACAATGACCCGGCTATGATTTGCCAGTGGGGATTTATGGCGACTGTTTTCCTGAAGGGTTTGGTATCGCGGGCGAAAAGCACTTATGACGTAGTATACACTCAAAATGATCTGCGTACACTGCCCCCGTTCCACTCAATGCCCACGACGATCTTTCCGTATATCGGAAGCATGCGTAATGTATTTCTGGATGGCGGCGATCAGTATCAGGGCGATGCTGATGTGGCGATCAATGCTGGGTTTGTTGACTGCGGCGATTTGAGCTGCGCCAAGCACGGTATATATTACTCCTGGTCACCATACAGGGATGCTTGGCGGTGTAGTTTAAATCCGGTACGTCTGAAGAATGCCGCAAAAGATGGAATGGAGATCATGCCCGGAGTGAGTCTTGGCAGGCAGGCACTTGTTATCGACAATATCCGGGAGGTTTTCGACTATGGCGATTATCGCCGCTTGGCTTCAGTTTTCGACAGAGCTCTGAAGGAATGGGGGGTCATTGACGGGAACACCGGTTATGTGGATGGAAAGCTGATTTCCGACACCGGTGAGCTGATACTGGATCCCCAAAACGCACGCTTCCATATACATACACCTTACTGTGCGTTTTTCAGCGGAGCACCTGAGGACATAACATTGTTGTCAGATAACATCTCAGCAAAAATCAAAAATGATCGCATCTCTGTTTCACTGCTCCCGGCAGACAGCAAAGAACTGAATAAAGCAAAGGAATATCTACTCACTGCTATGGGGCGTACCGGAACCGACGGGACAACCATCACTCCTGGCCCGGAGTACATGGGCATTAAATCAACTGTAGTTAACATGAGCGGCAAGCTGTATGCGGAAACCATGGAAGGTGAACTGCTGGTGAAGGCTGATTGCGCAACATTGGAGGTCTTGAATCCGGTAGGAGAGGTTATCACAGCTATAGAAGGGCAGAGGTGTGAAGAAGGTGTACGCATCATTCTGGACGGGACCATCCCTGGAGTCCAATACAGATTGATTATTCAATAAGTCAATAAGGAGCATTTTCCTGTTGGATAGGCAAGTGCCCGACACGCAAGGCATTTTTAGAGGCATTTATGCATTGCAGGTGTAAGCACACACAAGGAGGAAGAATAAATGGAAACAAAGAAAAGCTTGTTAAGCCGCGGATTGTTTGAAAAACCGTTTATGGACAGTAAAGTCACAACCAGGTCGGTGACCAGAAAAGAGCTGATCCTGGGTCATGTGATCGGGCCACTGGGTTTGATCATGCTCATCAACACCATCGCTTCTTTGCTTGAGATATACATAATGAGGCAGATGTCTATGGCGGTTGGTGGAGATGTTACTGGAGATGCTTATAAAAATCTGGGCACGATTTACTACTGGGTAGCATTGGGAACACGATTGGCGGCAATGCCAATGGGTATTTTTACAGGATACCTGATGCAGCACACCAGGTCACGTCAAGGCCGTATGCGCCCCTGGTACCTGATATTTGGATTCGTTGCTATCCTGACAGGTTTTCTCATGTTTTTGAAACCTGTTCCAAGCTCAAAATATAGCTTCTGGATTTACTTATATATGACCTATGTAGTGTACAACCTGCTAGGAACGTCTTTCTACTACCTGTTCAACAACAATATCGTTTCCCTAAGCTCTCGAAACATGGTTGATAGAAGTAAAGTGGCTTATGCAAGAAAACTGAGTTGGACTCTAATTTCAGGTACACTAATCGGCATGGTCGTCAACAGCGTACTGCTTCCTTATGTCATCCAACCTGATGAAACCCTCAACTCCTTCTGGATTCTCATCTGCGGACTGACTATTCTGGCGATTCCATTGCTGCTGATAGAGTATTTTTATACCCGTGAGCGCGTGATGGAGGATGTCGGGGAAATGTCTGAAAACCCCAACGATATCCCAATACGGGAACAGTTCAAAGCCTTGTTTCACGACAAATATTACGTACTGATTCTGATTGCCACGACGATCGGAGCAATTGCAGACAATTTCAGAGGAACCAATGTTCAGTACTTTTTTGTGTCTTATGTACTTGGAGGAATAAATGACCCCTCATTATTTATGACTTATACGATCCTTACCGGTGTGCCACTGGGTGTTGGTGCAATTGTGATTTATCCAATCACAAAAAAGTACGGTATACGTAACACTACTTTGGTTGGGTACAGTATTGTTCTGATATCAAGCATCCTGGGACTTATCTTCCCCACGAGTGTTGTGGTGGCCTATGTTGCAGGTTTTCTGAAACAGCTGGGATATATCCCCGCAGCATATATGCTGGGGGCTTTGACGATATCAGTTTTTGACAGTGTGGAGCATGGTTCTGGTTATCGTCTTGAGGGTTTGATGGCAGTAGGCATTGTAGGCATGTTACAGCAAGCTATATATGCCCCCATGGCCGGCTTATATGAGAAGATACTGACCGGTGTCGGGTTTGATGCAAACAGTACTGGTTTCCAGCCTGCAATAGCTATCACGGTTCTTGGTGTTGCGTTTTATGGGATAGAGTTGGTTTGCTCGGCAATAAATGTGTGTGTGCTTCCGTTTATAGATCTCGAGAAACGTCTGCCCAAAATCAATGCTGATCTGCTTGAGAGAAAGCGGCAGGCGGTCCTGGCTAGGGGCGAAGTTTGGGTCGATCCGGAGGAGCACGAACGCATTGAAAAAGAAAAAATGGAAAGGGAAGCTGAAGAAAACCGAATTCGCGACCTGAAGGACCGGTGCGCGAGAAAAGGCTTGGATTTCGACACGGAGTATAGGAAGTACCTAGCAAAAAAAGAAGCCAAAGAACGAAAGCAGAGGGGAAAAGAGGCGGCAAGGCAGGCAAAGATTGCCGATAAGGCTAAGAAAGCAAATAAAGCTGGTAGTGCCAATAAGTCTTAGCAGCATGCATTCCTAAAACTGTGGGAATTACAAATGGAGTTCAGATTGATGCGGATGCATGCGAAAGGGGATAAAAATGAAAAACGATAACACTATAAAGGAGCCGC